>NZ_JBXAVX010000001.1:0-646161 GCF_057291295.1 Janthinobacterium sp. 1L-D-8-B-C4 | reverse complement strand
ATTGCACGCTCCAGTTGGTGGCGGTGCAATCATCATAAAAGGTGTTACCCATGTCTCCCGACAAGTGTTACCTATGTGTCCCGGCTATACACCCTAAGGGTCTGACCCCAGATGTTGTTCAGGGTTACCTAGATTCAGCCTACCCGCTTGCCGAGAATAATCAGATCCCGTTCTACGCCATCAAGATTAGCCACCTTCGGCAAATTCGCCCACTCCTCAAACCCAAACTTGCGAAACAAGCCCAGCGACGGCGCATTATGCCCAAAAATAAATCCTAATACAGTATGCACACCAACGGACGGCGCATGCGCAATCGCCTCGGTCAAACCATAAGCGCCAATCCCCTTGCCCCTCGCCTCCGGCGCAATATAGACCGACAACTCGGCCGTGCCGGAATACGCAGGACGGCCGTAAAAATTCGAGTAAGACAACCACCCCAAGGTCGCCGGCGCATCCGACAGATCATCGGCAGACTCGATGATCCACAAGGGCCGCTTCTGCGGCGTATGCTCGTGAAACCAGGCCAGGCGCGACTCGACCGTGACCGGCTCCGTATCGGCGGTAACTTCCCGCGAAGCAATGGTGGTGTTATAGATGGCGACAATGGCAGGCAAGTCGGCCAGGGTGGCAATGCGGTGGCGATAGCTCATGTGATGTATCAACTATGAATGGCAAGTGTTTGTTTTAAAAGACGAATTACTGGCAACTTGAAGTATATTCTAGCAGCATGTCTTCAAGGAAAAGCTTCGGCGACAGCGGATGATCGGCAATTGCGCGCCGCTCGTTGGCGGCCTTGATGGCGGCCATCAGGCGGCTGATATTAATGCGCGCAGCCAGCGCTTCAAGCTCGCGCCGGTGGCGCGGATAGTAGCGTATGGTACCGGCCAGCTTGCAGGAAAACACGTCATACAGCCAGCGCTGCAAGGACGCCACCAGCGGCACCAAGGGCGACTTCTGCAGCTTGTCGGCAGCTTTCAGGGCCGCTTCCACGCCAGGGTGGGCCAGCACCTGCAACAGCTGTTCGGTTTCTTCGCGGCCACCCGATTCGGACTGGGCCAGCGCCGCCAAGGGCGCTCCGCCCTGTTCGCGCAGCCAGCTGTCGGCGTCGCTCAAACCCCGGGTTTTCAACCAGGCCAGCGCCTGTTCGTGGCTGGGCATCGGCAAGGCAAACTTGCGGCAGCGCGACAAAATCGTCGGCAGCAGGCGGTCCAGGCTGTTCGATGCCAGCAGGAACACGGTGCCCGGCGGCGGCTCTTCCAGTGTTTTCAGCAAGGCGTTCGAGGCCGGCGTATTGAGCGCCTCGGCCGGATACAGCACCACCACGCGCAAGCCCTGGCGGTGGGTGGAGATATTCATGAAGTCGGCCAGGTTGCGGATCTGCTCGATCTTGATGTCTTTTGACGGCGTTTTGGTCTTGGCGCTTTTTTTGGCGGTTTCCTCGCCTTCGCCGTCCTCGGGCAAGTCGTCTTCCAGCGCTTCAGGGCGCACGCGGCGGTAGTCGGGATGGTTGCCCTGTACGAACCAGCCGCAGGAAGCGCAGGCGCCGCATGCATGGCCGTCGGCGCGCATGTCTTCGCACAGCAGGGCCTGGGCGAAATGCTCGATGAAGTCGGCCTTGCCGATGCCTTGCGCACCATGGAACAAAATGGCGTGCGGCATGCGCGGGCGCAGCGCCTGCAGTTGCCGCCACGCGTCCTGCTGCCAGGGGTAGAGTGAACTAGTCATTTTCAATCAATCACTTACAGAACTATTCTCAAGCAACACATCAAGCAGTTTTGCCAGTTCGACTTGAATATCGGCGATGCTTTGCGTGGAATCGATGATGCGAAAACGCTGCGGAAACTGCGCCGCGCGGCGCAGGTATTCATTGCGCGTGGCGGCGAAAAAACCGGCCTGTTCCTGTTCAAACTTGTCGAGCGAGCGGGTGGCGTCCAGGCGCGCCCTGGCAACGGCCAGCGGCACGTCGAACAGAAAGGTCAAGTCCGGCTGCAGGTGTGGATGCACCCAGTCTTCCAGCGCTTCCATCTTGCGCAGGTCCATGCCGCGCCCGCCACCCTGGTAGGCAAAGCTGGCGTCGGTAAAACGGTCGGAAATGACCCACTCGCCACGCGCCAGGGCGGGTGCGATCACTTGCGCGATATGTTCGCGGCGGCTGGCAAACATCAGCAGGGCTTCTGTTTCCAGGTGCATTTTTTCATGCAGCAGCAGTTCGCGCAGCTTTTCGCCCAGGCTGGTGCCGCCCGGTTCGCGCGACGACACCAGTGGCACGCCGCGCTGGCGCAAATAGTCGGCAACAAAGCCGATATGGGTCGATTTGCCCGCGCCATCGATGCCTTCGAAGGTGATGAAACGGGCGGTAGGTAGCTGAGTCATGAAGCAACTTATCTTGAAATGTTAACGTTGATACTTGTTGACGGCGCGATTATGGTCCGGCAAGTTATTTGAAAACTCGCTGGTGCCATTGCCGCGCGCGACGAAATACAAGGCCTCGGTACGGGCCGGCGCCAGCGCGGCCGTCAGCGACTGGGCGCCGGGCAAGGCGATCGGCGTGGGTGGCAAGCCGCCGCGCGTATAGGTATTGTACGGGGTGTCCGCCTCCAGGTCGCGCTTGCGGATCTTGCCCTGGTAAGCATCGCCCATGCCGTAGATGACGGTCGGGTCGGTCTGCAGCAGCATGCCGGTCTTCAGGCGGTTGACGAACACGCCGGCGATCATGGCGCGCTCGGACTTTTGCCCGGTTTCCTTTTCCACGATAGAGGCCATGGTCAACGCTTCATACGGATTCTTGTAGGGCAAGGCCGGATCGCGCTTGTTCCACGCTTCGGACAGGCGGGCGATCATCGCCACATGCGCCTGCCTGAAGATCTGCATCTCGCTCGCGCCCTTGGCGAACAGATAGGTATCGGGGAAGAACAAGCCTTCGGGCTGCGGATATTCGGGGCTGATCTTCGCCATCAACTCGCGGTCGCTCAGTTGCGCCGTATCATGCTTGAGGCCAGGATGGATCGCCATCACCTGGCGCATCTGCTTGAAGGTCCAGCCTTCGATGATGGTCAGCGACTCCTGCGCGAATTCGCCGCGCGCCAGTTGCGTGATCAGGCGCTGCGGCGAAGTGCCGGGCTTGAGTTCATAGGAACCGGCCTTGATCTTCGAGGTCTTGCCTTCGATGCGGGCCAGCAGGTTGAACAGCAATGGTTCGATCGGGATGCCGGCGTCGGCAATCTGCTGGCCGGCTGCATGCGCGCCGCTGCCGGGCAGGATCGCGAACGGGATCGCCTCGCCTTCAGTCGTGATGGGCTGCCCGGCCCAGTACACAAAGGTGGCGCCAAAGCCGATCGCGGCGATGACGGTACAGACTACAAGTTTTTTGAAGAAAGCCATTGTTCCGATTCTTGTGATGCGCGCCAAGCAAGGTCAAGGGCGCGCTGACCATGATCTTTCATTTGTGAATAAAACCCGCTGAAAGCGCCGCTAACCGGACGATTCTGTCCGTTGCCGACGCGTTTGACGCGACATCACTATAATGAACCCGTAATCATAATGCTTAATTGCTGATCTAATGGAAATTATGAATAACTGGAATCAATTTTTACTGGCGCAAGGCGCCCGCCATGCCGACACCGGCGAGGCCGCGATTGCCGATTTTGGCACCGCCTTGAGCGTGGCCCAATTGCAGGACGGCTTTGTTGCGCCGATTACCGACCAGGGCCTGATCGGCGTGAGCGGCGACGACGCTGCCAGCTTTTTGCACGCCCAGCTGACCAATGACGTGGAGCACCTGGACCAGGAGCAAGTGCGCCTGGCCGGCTATTGCACGCCGAAAGGCCGCTTGCTGGCCAGCTTTCTGATGTGGCGAAACGCCAGCACCGTCTACCTGCAGGTCTCGCGCGGCATCCAGGCGCCGATCCAGAAACGCTTGCAGATGTTCGTGCTGCGGGCCAAGGCCAAGCTGCATGACGCCAGCATGGATGAGGCCAACCAGGTGATCCTGGGCCTGGGCGGCAGGCACGCCTCGGCCGTGTTGCCACAATGGTTCGACAGCCTGCCAGCCGCGCCGTTCAGCAAGGTCGATGGCAATGCCGGCACCCTGCTGCGCGTGGCCGATGCGTTTGGCCTGCCGCGCTATCAATGGCTCACTTCCGCCGCCAATGCCGAAGCCGCCTGGCCCCAATTGTCCGAAAAGCTCGCCAAGGGCGGCAATGAGGCCTGGCAGTTGTCGGAAATCCATGCCGGTTTGCCGCAGATTACCCAGGCGACGCAAGAGCAGTTTGTGCCGCAGATGGTCAATTTTGAATTGCTGGGTGGCGTCAATTTCAAGAAGGGCTGCTATCCGGGCCAGGAAATCGTCGCGCGCAGCCAGTATCTGGGCAAGCTCAAGCGCCGTACCACGCTGGTCAGCATCGATAGCGAACAAGCCAGGCCCGGCGCCGAACTGTTTGCCGTCAGCGACCCGCAGCAGCCATGCGGCATGATCGTCAACGCGGCGGCCAATGGCGCAGGCGGCGTCGATGCGCTGGTGGAAATGAAGCTGGCGGCCATCGAAGAAGGCGCAAGCACGCCAGGCGCGGTGCGCCTCGGCTCAAGCGAAGGCGCGCCGCTGCGCTTCCTGGCCATGCCGTATGTGCTCGACGCACTCGACCTGTGAGAATGCCATGAAAGACTTGTATATCTATTACCAGGTAAAAGAAGAGCATGCGCAGGCGCTGGAAGCGCGCGTGCGTTCCTTGCAAGCAAAACTGGCGGCCGACTCGGGCGTGTCGCCGCAGCTGAAGCGCCGCCCGGAAACCCGTGACGGCTTGCAGACCTGGATGGAAATCTACCCGGTGGTCGGCGAAGGCTTTGCCGGCCAGCTGGCGGCAGCCGCCGACGAAGCCGGCTTGCTGAGTCTGACGGCCGGCGGGCGCCATGTGGAAACCTTCATGGACCTGCCCCCATGTGCCTGATCGTTTTTGCCTGGAAAGTCAATCCGCACGTACCGCTGATTGCCGCCGCCAACCGCGACGAATTCTATGAACGCGCCAGCGCCCCGGCCGGCAGCTGGCCGGAACACCCGCAAGTGTATGCGGGCCGCGACCTGCAGGCCGGCGGCAGCTGGATGGGCATCACCCAGGTTGCGGGCGGCGCCTCGCGCTTTGCCGCCATCACGAATATCCGCAGCCCGCAAGACCACCGCGCCGATGCGCCGTCACGCGGCGCGCTGGTGGCCGACTACCTGGCCGGCTCGATGTCGGCCGAGGACTATATCGCGCAGATCCGTCCCGGCTGCGCTGCCTACAACGGTTACAACCTGGTGCTGGGCGACGCCACTACCCTGATCTGGTTTTCCAACCGCGGCGACGGCGACCCGCGCAATGGCCAGCCTTTGGCACCGGGCATTTACGGCCTGTCGAACGCCCTGCTCGACGCGCCCTGGCCCAAGGTGCTGAAAACCAAGGCACAGTTCGCCAGCCTGATGTGTCTGGGCGCGCCCGACGACGCCTATTTCGAAATGCTGGCCGATACCACCCGCGCGCCGGACTTCCGCCTGCCGGACACCGGCGTGCCGCTGGACCTGGAACGGGTATTGTCGGCCGTCTGCATCGAAACGCCCGGTTACGGCACGCGCACCTCGACGGTAGTCAAGCTGTTCCCCGACGCGCCGGGCGAGTTGCACGAATTGCTGGTGCAGTAAGCCACTAACGTAGTGCCACATGGTAGCGCGCGGCCAGCTGGTGCAGGAAAGGCGTGCCGCGCAGCTGGCGATACTGCTCGCGCAGGCGCTCGACGGTGGCGAGCGGCGTGCCCAGGCTGGCTGCCACGTAATAATCGGAATCGTCGGACAGCAAGATGGTGCGCTTGACAACGCTCTCCGGCACGCCGGCGCTGGCGCACAGGCTGCGGATGGAGTGCGGATTGCCGACGATCAGGTCGACCCGCCCCACCAGCAATTTATTCATGCCTGACAGCGCATTGTTGGTCAGGTCCAGCCGCCCTTTCTGTGCCAGGCCCAGCGCCGCCAGCTGCGTGTGCGCAATATCGTCGCGGTTCACCGAGGTGATATAGCGCGGCAGGTCGTCCAGGCTGCGCAGCGTAATGTCGCTGCGACGGCTCAACTGATACAGATACACCTGGCGCCGCGCCAGCGGGGCGATCCACTGGAACTGCTTTTCGCGCGCCGGCGTGCGCGCCAGGCTGAAGATCAGCACATTGGGCAATTGTTGCGCCATGCGGTAGGCGCGCGCCCACGGATAGGCCGACATGCTGTAAGCCATGCCGGCACGCCCGACCAGCGCACGCGCCACTTCCACGCTGTAGCCAGTCAGCTTGCCTTGCTCGATATAATTGAACGGTTCGAATTCCTCAGTCACCAGCATCAGGCGCGGTATCTCTGCCGATGGTGCCATTTGCGCAGCAGAACGGCCAGCACAGGCAAGGCCCAGCAGCGCCAGGACTGCCGCTGCATTGATATGCCGCCTTGTCAGCTTCATTTTATCCATCACCTGAGCGTTCTCCATCCCTTGCCAGCAAGCCGGGCAATAGTGTGCACGATACACCATTCCCATCAGGAAACATCGAACAAAACAGCCGAAGAGCAAGCGTTCGCTAAAAAGAAAGCGCTTGCGCAAGCGCTTTCTTTTGTTTAGGATGGCATCAAACGCGGCCCAAGCCGTACATCAACAGCATAAAAATAAAAACAGAACACCAGGAGACACCATGGCCACCATGGAAGATGTAGCACGGGCGGCGGACGTATCGCTGTCGACCGTCTCGCACGTGCTCAACGGCACCCGCAAGGTCAGCCCGAAAACCGTCGCCGCTGTCAACACGGCGATGCAGCAGATTGGCTATGTGCCCAATATGCTGGCGCGCGCCCTGGCCGGCTCGTCTTCCGGCACCATCGGCGTGGCGATCTCTGCCTTTACCAATCATTATTTCAGCGAAACCGTGCGCGCCATCGAGGCCGCTTGCACGCGCCATGGCCTGATGATGCTGTTTTCCGATACCCATGACGACCCCGAGCAGGAACTCAAAGTGGTGCAGAACTTGCACCAGCGCCGGGTCGACGGCATCGTGCTGGCGCCATCGGGCGATCCGCAGGGCCGCGCACTGGCATACCTTCAAAGTAACAAGATCGCGTCGGTACTGGTGGACCGCATGTCGCCGCAGGCGTTCGACCAGGTCGGCGTGGAAAATATTGAAGCCACGTGCGAGCTGGTCAGCCATCTGATCGCGGTGCACGGCCACCGCCGCATCGGCTTTATCGCCGGCGCGCCGGGCCTGTCGACGACCGACGAGCGCATCGAAGGCTATCGCCTGGCGCTCCAGCGCGCCGGCCTGCCGTTCGATCCTGCCCTGCTGCAATGGGGCCATTCCAATCTCGAGCGCAGTGGCGCGGCCACGCGCGAACTGCTGGCGCTGGCGCAGCGGCCGACGGCGATTGTCGCCGGCAATAACCTGATGACCATCGGCACCATGCATGCGCTGCGCGACGCCCATGTGGCCGTGCCGCAAGATGTGGCGCTGGCCGGCTTCGATGATTTCGACTGGGCCGATTACTTCAGCCCGCGCCTGACCGTGATGGCCCAGCCGCTCGAAGAGTTGGGCGCGATGGCGGTCGACCTGCTGATCGAGCGCCTGGCCCAGCCACAGCGCGCGCAATACGTGCAGCGTTTGTCGCCGGTGCTGCGCGTGCGCAACTCGTGTGGCTGTTCCTGATTCCCTTACCTGAAGACCATGACCAACAAAATTTCCCTCGGTATCGATCTCGGTACCTCCGAACTGAAAACCGTGCTGATGGACAGTCACGGCGCCATCCGCGGCCAGGCTTCGGTACGGCTCGACGTGTCGCGCCCGCACCCGGGCTGGTCCGAGCAGGCGCCGCAGGACTGGTGGGATGCCTGCGTGGCGGCCCTGGCGCAGCTGCGCGCAGCCTCTCCTGACGAGTATGCGGCAATTGCCTGCATCGGCCTGTCGGGCCAGATGCATGGCGCGGTGCTGCTCGACTGCGATAACGCCTGCATCCGTCCGGCCATCCTGTGGAACGACGCGCGCGCCCATCTTGAGGCGGCGCAGCTGGCGCACGAGTACCCGGCGTTTGCCGACGTGACGGGCAGCCTGGCGATGGCCGGCCTGACCGCGCCAAAACTGCTGTGGCTGCAAAAACACGAACCGCAGGCGTTCGCCGTCGTCGATTGCGTCCTGTCGCCGAAAGACTATCTGCGCCTGCGCCTGACGGGCCAAAAAATCACCGACATGTCCGACGCGGCCGGCACCTTGTGGCTGGACGAGGCGCGCCGCGCCTGGTTCGCCCCGATCGTCGAAGCTTGCGGCTTGCGGCTGGCACAATTGCCGCCACTGGTCGAAGGCGATGCCGCCACCGGCACCGTGCTGGAGGCTATCGCCAGGCGCCTGGGTTTGCCACAGAACGTGGTGGTGGCCGGCGGCGGCGGCGATAATCCGGTCTCGGCGGTGGGCATCGGCGCCGTCAATGCGGGCGACAGCTTTATTTCGCTCGGCACCAGCGCCGCCATCGTCTCGGTCACCGAACAGCCTCTGGGCAATCCCAACGGCGGCGTGCACAGCTTTTGCCACGCCCTGCCCGGCCGCTGGTACGCGATGGGCGCCATTTTGTCGGGCGCCAGCTGTTTGCGCTGGGCCACCGGCGTGCTGAACCAGGCCGGCGAAGCGGCGCTGCTGGCGCTGGTCGAGGCCGACATCCCCTTGAGCCAGACAGTGTCGCCCGAGGCGCCGCTGTTCCTGCCTTATCTGTCGGGCGAACGCACGCCGCACAACGACCCGCAAGTGCGCGGTGCGTTTTTACAGCTGGGCCATGATAGCAATCCGGCGCAGCTTGGCTATGCTGTACTGGAAGGCGTGGCGTTTGCCTTGCGCGACGCGATGGCCGCCGTCATGTCGACCGGCGCCACCGTGCCGCACTGCCTGCTGGTAGGCGGCGGCGCGCGCAGCCAGTATTGGGCGCAATTGCTGGCCAATGTGCTGGGCCGCGAAATGCGCACCCTGCACAACAGCGAATTGTCGGCCAGCATGGGCGCAGCCAAGCTCGGCTTTGCCGCGATCGGCGAAACGGCGCTGCTGGCAACGGGATTGCCGATCAAGAATAGCTTCGCACCGGATGCGGCGCAATATGCGGCTTTGAGCATCCGCTATAACAAATACCGCAGCCTTTTTCCTGCCGTTCAGGCCCTGCATCAACTGTCGTCTACTTAAGGACAAGTCACGATGAATCAACTGCAACAACTGAAGCAAGCGAGCACGGTTGTCGCCGACACTGGCGATTTCCTGCAATTGGCCCGTTTTGCGCCGCAAGACGCGACCACCAATCCGTCCCTGATCCTGAAAGCCGTGCTGCAGCCGGAATACGCGCCCTTGCTGGCCAGCACGGTTGCCGAGCACAAGGCCGCTGCGCTCGACGATATCGTCGACCAGGTGCTGGTGCGTTTTGGCCTGGAAATCTTGAAAGTGGTACCGGGCCGCGTGTCGACCGAAGTCGATGCCCGCCTGAGCTTTGACCGCTCCGCCACCGTGGCCCGTGCGCGCCGCCTGATCGCCCTGTATGAAGCGGCCGGCATCACCCGCGAACGCGTGCTGATCAAGATCGCCGCCACCTGGGAAGGCATCCAGGCCGCGCGCGAACTGGAAGCGGACGGCATCTTCTGCAACCTGACCTTGCTGTTTGCGTTCTGCCAGGCAGTGGCCTGCGCCGACGCCAAAGTGCGTCTGATTTCGCCTTTTGTGGGCCGTATCTACGACTGGCACAAGAAGTCGCTCGGTGCAGCGTGGGACGAAGCGGCCCGTTCGCTGTCCAACGATCCGGGCGTGCAGTCGGTCACCCGCATCTACCAGTATTACAAGCAGCATGGCATCGCGACCCAGGTGATGGGCGCGAGTTTTCGCAATACGGGCCAGATCACGGCCCTGTCCGGCTGCGACCTGCTGACCATCAGCCCGGACTTGCTGGCCAAGCTCGAAGCGTCCGAGGAGCCGTTCGAACCCGCGCTGGGCAAGGAGCATGGCGCGCCGCAAGCGGCCATCAGCTACGACGAAGCGGCTTTCCGCTACGCCCTGAACGAGGACGCGATGGCGACCGAAAAGCTGGCCGAAGGCATTCGTGGTTTCGCCGTCGATGCAGCCAAGCTCGACAAGATGATCGAAGCGCTGCGTCTGGCAGCCTGAGAAATTGTTTTCACCCGCAGTACCCTTTGTTTTTGACAATAAGAACCCTTGGAGATTCTCATGAAAAAAGTAATTACCGCCACCTTGCTGTTGTCCGCCGCCTGCAGCGCTTTTGCTGCCGACAAGCCATTGAAATCGATCGGCGTGAGCGTGGGTGACCTGGCCAACCCGTTTTTCGTGGCGATTGGCCGCGGTGCTGAAGAAAGCGCCAAGAAAATCGGCGGCGCTGGCGTGAAAGTAACCACCGTGTCGAGCAAATACGACTTGAACACCCAGGTCGACCAGATCGAAAACTTTATCGCCAACAAGACCGACATCATTATCCTCAACGCCGTCGACTCCAAGGGCATCGCACCGGCCATCAAGAAAGCGCGCAATGCCGGCGTGATCGTGATCGCCGTTGACGTTGGCGCGGTTGGCGCTTCGGCCACCGTGATGTCCGACAACACCATGGCCGGCGATGTTTCGTGCGCGTACCTGGCCAAGCAGATCGGCGGCAAAGGCAATGTGGTGATCCTGAACGGCCCGCCGGTCACTTCCGTGATCGACCGCGTCAACGGCTGCAAGAAAACCCTGGCTGCATTCAAGGACATCAAGATCTTGTCCGACAACCAGAACGCCGGCGGCAGCCGTGACGGCGGCATGACCGTGATGTCGAACCTGCTGACGGCCCATCCGAAGATCGATGGCGTGTTTGCCATCAACGATCCTACCGGCATTGGCGCCGAACTGGCCATCAAGCAAGCCAAGCGCACCGACGTGAAACTGATCACCGCCGTCGACGGCGCGCCGGACGGCCAGAACGCCCTGAAAAACAAGGCCGGCCTGTTTGCCGCCACCTCGGCGCAAAACCCGTACCGCATGGCCACCGACGCCGTGCAGATGGGCTACGACATCATGAACGGTCGTACGCCGAAGCAAACCATGGTGCTGCTGCCGACCCCGGCCATCACCAAGGAAAACGTCGCTACCTACACGGGCTGGGTAAAGAACTGATCTGGCTGACCTGAACCACGTGGCGCCGCCCGCTTGCGAGCAGGCGGCGCCAGTTTCAAAGCAAGGAAGGACAGTCATGAGCGACGAAATCATTTTTGAAATGCGCGGCATCGAGAAGCGCTTTGGCGCCACGCGCGCGCTGCGCGGCGTGCACCTGACGGTGCGCAGCGGCGAAATCCATGCCGTGATGGGCGAAAACGGCGCCGGCAAAAGTACCCTGATGAAGATCTTGTCCGGCGTCTACACGCCGGACGCCGGCGAAATCATCCTCGACGGCAAGCCGATCAAGATCCGCAATCCGGGCGAGGCACGCGCGCTGGGCATCAACCTGATCTATCAGGAACTGAGCGTGGCCAAGAACATGACGGTGGCGCAGAACGTCTTCATGGGCAGCGAGCCCAAGGGACTTTTCTGGACCGTCAAGGGCGGCGAAATGCGCGCCCGCACCAATGCCATCCTGGCTGACCTGGGATCGCGTTTCAATGCCGACACCATGGTGTCGAGCCTGTCGATCGCCGAGCAGCAGCAGGTGGAAATCGCCCGCGCTCTGGTGCACGAGAGCCGCATCCTGATCATGGACGAGCCAACGGCGGCCCTGTCCGACCGTGAAACCGAACAATTGTTCCGCATTATCGAAGAACAGCGCGACAAAGGCCTGGCCATCCTCTACATCAGCCACCGCATGGCCGAAGTGGAACGCCTGGCGCGCCGCATCACGGTGCTGCGCGACGGCGCTTATGTGGGCGAACTGGGCAAGGATGAACTCGACCAGAAGAAAGTCGTGCAAATGATGGTGGGCCGCCCCGCCGACGACTTTTATTCGCACCAAAGGCGCACCACGCGCGGCGCCGAGCGCCTGCGGGTGGAGAACGTCGGCGCCGGCAAGGTCAGGCCGGCCAGCTTCGTGCTGCATGCCGGCGAAGTGACGGGCCTGGCAGGCCTGGTGGGCGCGGGTCGCACCGAACTGGCGCGATTGATCTTTGGCGCCGACAAGAAACAATCGGGCCAGGTCTGGCTCGACGGCAAGGAAGTCAATATTACCGAACCGCTGGCCGCAATACGCCATGGTATCGGCTACCTGCCGGAAGACCGCAAGAGCCTGGGCCTGTTCATGCAGCTGTCGGCGATGGAAAACATGTCGATGAATATTTTGTCGCAGCACGCAACGGCCGGCGTGGTCGACCGCCGCGCGCTGACAAAACTGACGCGTGAATCGATCACCAGCCTGAACGTGAAAGTATCGGGGCCGGAAGGCATCGTCGGCGGCCTGTCGGGCGGCAACCAGCAAAAAGTGCTGCTGGCGCGCTGGCTGGCGATCAAGCCGAAGGTGCTGATCCTCGACGAGCCCACGCGCGGCGTCGACGTCGGCGCGAAAAGCGAGATCTACAAGATCATCCACCAGCTGGCCGATGCGGGCACGGCCGTGCTGTGTATTTCCAGCGAACTGGCCGAACTGGTCGGCATTTGCGACAGGGTGATGGTGATGTGCGAAGGCAGGCTGACCGGCGAAGTGACGGGCGACGACATCACGCAGGAAAAAATCCTCGCTTACGCCACCCATCTGGACGCGGCTTGATAAATCAATAACGGAGAATGAACATGACCACTACCACCACCGGCGGCGCGGCAAGCGCGCGCCAACCTTTCAATGCCTCTAACCTGATGCGCCGCCTGGGCATGCTGCCCGTGCTGGTGGTGCTTTACCTGGCCATGTACGGCCTGACCGTGTATTTCTCGGCCGATGGCGAATCGACCTTCATGACCAGCACCAACACCATGAATATCTTCCGCCAGGTGTCGATCAATATCGTGCTGGCCTCCGGCATGACCTTCGTGATCCTTACCAGCGGCATCGACCTTTCCGTCGGCTCGGTGCTGGCGGTGTCGGCCGTGGCCGGCATGCTGATGTCGCTGTCGGCGCAGTTTGCCGGCTTCTCGATTCCCACTTTCCTGATCGTCGGCCTGCTGCTCGGTGCGCTCAATGGCGTGCTGGTGGCGCTGGTCGGCCTGAACCCGTTTGTGGTGACTTTGGGCACCATGACGGCGCTGCGCGGCGCGGCCTATCTGCTGGCTGACGGCACCAGCGTGCTGAACACGGAAATCCCGAGCTTCGAGTGGATGGGCAATGGCAGCTTCCTGGCGATTCCGTGGCTGATCTGGCTGGCCGCGCTGGTGGTGATTTTGACGTGGTTTATCCTGCGCAAGACCACCCTGGGCCTGCATATCTACGCAGTCGGCGGCAATATCCAGGCGGCACGTTTGACCGGCATCAAGGTCGGCCTGGTACTGATGTTTGTCTACACGATCAGCGGCCTGTTCGCCGGTCTGGGCGGCGCCATGTCGGCCAGCCGCCTGTATGCAGCGAACGGCAACTGGGGCACCGGCTACGAGCTCGACGCGATCGCTGCCGTGGTATTGGGCGGCACCAGCCTGATGGGCGGCGTCGGTTCCGTCTGGGGCACCGTGATCGGCGCCCTGATCATCGGCGTGATGAACAACGGCCTGACCATCCTGGGCCTGTCGTCGTTCTGGCAGTATGTGGCCAAGGGCGTGGTCATCGTGCTGGCGGTGATACTGGATAAATGGCGCCAGTCGCACGCGCAGAATTAAACCCGTAACCCTTGAACAGCCGGGGTCGGACCCTTCTTCAGGGTCCGACCCCAGTCCTTGCTCTTGGGTTCGGTTAAAACACCAGCCGCATTTCAATATGCGCTATCCCCGCCTCATCAAACTCATCCCCCTGCTGCACAAAACCATGGCGCGCATAGAACGGCGCGGCCACGGTCTGGGCATTGAGCACCACCGCCGCATCGCCGCGTTCGCGCGCTTTTTCCATAATCAGTTGCAAAATGGCGCCGCCGACGCCGGTGCCGCGCCCGCTCTGGCGCACGGCCATGCGGCCGATATGGCCGTCGGGCAGCAAGCGGCCCGTACCGATGGCGTGGCCGTTCCTGTCATAGGCAACGGCGTGCAGGCAGACGGCGTCCATCTCGTCGAGTTCGATCTCGGCGGGAACCTTCTGTTCATCGACAAAGACTTCAAAGCGGATTGAAGAGGCGTCTGGCCCGAGGGTGGTCCAGTCGCCGAGGCGGATAGTATGGTTGCTCATGATGGCGTGAAAGTGGAAACAGGCCACCATTGTCGCACGGCCTGCCACGCCCTGGCAGGTGCTGCGGCTCAAGCGTTCGATTTCAGGTAGCGCCCAGGTGTTTCACCAAGAATCTTGCGAAACATCACCACAAAATTGCTGGCGTTCTCGTAACCGAGACCGTCTGCCACGTCCTGCACCGTGGCGCCCCTGGCCATCCATTGCAAGGCCAGCAGGATATGCAGCTGCCTGCGCCAGCGACCGAAACTCATGCCGGTTTCCCGGGACACCAGGCGTGACAGCGTGCGTGCGCTGACGTCCATCCGCTGCGCCCACGATTCGATGCTGCCCGGCTCGGACGGACGCGCCATGATCGACTTGACCAGTTTGCGCAGCCGTTTGTCTGTCGTCAGGGGCAGATGAACCTGCCCGGGCTGCGCCAGCGCCATCTCGTCCAGCAGCAGTGTCATTAGCCGTGACGCCATGCCGCCCTCTTCGTAGCGCATCGGCAATGCCGCTGAACGGATCACCAGCTCGCGCAGCAGCGGCGTCGTCGACAAGGTGCAGCACGCCCGCGGCAACGCGTCGCCCGCAGCAGGATCGACATACACCACGTAACACTCGACCGTGCCGGCCACCTCCATGCGATGCTGTACCCCGCCGGGCACCCAGATGGCGCTGCCTGGGGGCACCAGCCAGAAGCCGCCGTCGACCTCGCAGGTGAGCACGCCGCGCATCCAGAGCAGGAACTGACCTTTTCGATGATGGTGGAAATGCGCTTCCTCGCGGCTGTCCATGTGATGCCTGTCATTGCCGCCAGCGGCGCCAAGCGTGACCACCGGCCTGGGCACGAAGTCGGGATCCTCCCATTCGATCGACGAAGCGTCGCTGAAAACAGGCATGGCGCACCTTTCAAGGAGAAATCAAGTATGGCAAGAATTCAATATAACATGACCTGCTGGATTATTGTGGCCAACACGTGGCGCGCCTAACATGGGCGCTGAAATCACAACCACGAAAGCTGTCACATGGAACAAACGAAGAAAATCCTGATCTGCGGCGCCGGCATCGCCGGTCCGGCGTGCGCCTGGTGGCTGACCCGCTACGGCTTTTCGGTGGTCATCGTCGAAAAGGCCGACGCGCTCAGGGACGGCGGCCAGAACGTCGACGTGAAAGGCGCAGGACAGCAAGTCATCAAGCGCATGGGCCTGGCGGAACAGATTGAGGCGCGCAACACGCTGGAATGCGGACAGAAGTGGCTCGATGCGGCCGGCAAGGTGGTCGCTGTTCTGCCAAAGGGTAGCGTCGGTGGGCTGACCAGCGATTTCGAAATCCTGCGCGGCGATTTCGCCCGTATTTTGTTCGATGCGACCGGCAGCACTTGCGAATATCGTTTTGGCACATCCGTCAGTGGCATTGAAGAGCTTGAGGATGGTGTGCGGGCGACCTTTGCCGACGGCTCGGCAGAAGAATTTGCGCTGCTGATCTGCGCCGACGGCGTGAGCTCGTCGACACGCGACCTGGCGCTTGCCGATGCCACGCGCATGCGCTACCTCGGCGCCTACATGGCGTTTTTCAAGATTCCCCGGCGTCCGGAAGACGACTTGTGGGCCTGCTCCGTGAACGGCATTGGCGGGACCATGATCAACCTGCGGCCTGGCGGCCCGACGGAAACTACCGTGCTGATCACCTTTCCGGCCGGCGAACCCGACCCGCAGCGGCGGTCGACGCTATCGCGGCGCGACATGCTGCTGGCGGCGCTGGCAGGCCGGGGCAGCCTTGCCGACCGGATCATCGCCGAACTCGGTACCGTGCAGGACTTCTACTTCGGACCGATGAGCCAGGTGCAAGCATCGACCTGGTCAAAAGGCAGGCTGGTCCTGCTGGGCGATGCGGCGCATTGCCCGACGCCATTTACGGGCAAGGGCACGGCGCTGGCACTGGTGGGCGCCTATGTGCTGGCCGGAGAGATCAGCAAGTGCGCTAGCCATGCCCAGGCTTTCCAGTCCTATGAACGCATCTTGCGCCCGTATGTCCTGCGTTCACAGCAGGAGCTGAGCCCCCGGCTGATACGCCTCATGCACGTGAAGACGCGCTTCGGCATAGCCATCGCGCATACGCTGCAACGGTTCTTCGGCAGCGCGTTGATCCAGGCGCTGCTGAAACCGAACCCTAGGGCGCAAGCGCGCAAGATCGACGAGGATTTCACGCTCCCGCCCTATTGACAGCGGGCGCTGCAGGAGCATGAACTGGAAGCGCGATGGTGCATTTTTCAGGCAAGCTCAGTTAAAACTTCACCAGCTGCTTGCCGAAATTGCGGCCTTTCAACAGACCGATAAACGCTTCCGGCGCATTCGCCAGCCCCTCGGCGATCGATTCGCGAAATTTCAATTTGCCTTCCGCCACCAGCTTGCCCAGCTCGGCCAGGCCTTCCGGCCACAGTTCCGGCTGCTCGGAAACGATAAAGCCGCGCACCGTCAGGCGGTTGATCAGGATCAGGCGGAAATTGTCGACCGGGGTCGGCTCGCCGTTGTAGCCGGCGATCCAGCCACACAGTGCAATGCGGCCAAACGCATTGGTGCGCGCCAGTGCGGCGTCGAATACCTTGCCGCCGACGTTTTCAAAGATGGCGTCGATGCCGTCTGGCGTAGCCGCTTCCAGGTCGGCTTCCAGGTTGCCCGCCTTGTAGTCGACGCAGGCGTCAAAGCCCAGTTCGTCCACCACATACGCGCATTTTTCCGGGCCGCCGGCAATGCCGACCACGCGGCAGCCTTTCAGCTTGGCCAGCTGGCCGACCACGCTGCCGACCGCGCCGCTGGCGGCCGACACCACCACCGTTTCACCGGCTTTTGGCGCCATGATATGGTTCAGGCCGTACCAGGCTGTCATGCCGGGCATGCCGACCGAGCCCAGGTAGGCCGATTCCGGCACGTGGCTGGTGTCGACCTTGCGCAGCATGCTGCCGTCGGACACCGCCACTTCGGCCCAGCCCAAGGTGCCGACGACCGTGTCGCCAACGGCAAATTTGGCATGCTTCGATTCGATCACTTCGCCGACGGTGCCGCCTATCATGGTCTCGTCAAGCGCCTGCGACGCGGCGTAGCTCTTGCTTTCACTCATGCGGCCACGCATGTAAGGATCGAGCGACAGATAATGGTTGCGCACCAGCAGTTCGCCATCCTGGATGGCGGGAATCTCGACGCTTTCCAGGCGGAAGTTGTCGGGCTGGACTTCGGCTTTCGGGCGCGAGGCAAGGACGATGCGTTGGAAGGTGGTCATGTATGCTCCTTGTCGGTTGATTCAGATCTCGTAATCCATGCACTGGCGCGCTTCGCGCACGGCGCCAAAAAACGGCTTGATCTTCACGTGTTCGGGATGGTTCTGGTAGGCGTCGAGCGATTCGCGGCTGTCGAACTCGCTGTACAGCACGATGTCGTAGGTCGCCTCCAGGCCGGGCTGGGCCACGGCCGCT
Source organism: Janthinobacterium sp. 1L-D-8-B-C4 (assembly GCF_057291295.1). Lineage (NCBI taxonomy): Bacteria > Pseudomonadati > Pseudomonadota > Betaproteobacteria > Burkholderiales > Oxalobacteraceae > Janthinobacterium > Janthinobacterium sp. 1L-D-8-B-C4. Next base: position 628,432 of record NZ_JBXAVX010000001.1, on the reverse strand, counting down.
TCGAATTTCAATATGCCGGGTACCAGAGCCGAACAGCTGTCGAGCAAGGCCTTCAGCTTGAGCGCATTGGTGGCGCGGTCGGCGCCTTCGGCGTGCTCCTTGAGTTTCCAGAAAACGATGTGCTTGATCATGGGTGCGATAAAGGGAAAGGGAGCCGATACTGTAACCGCTATCGGCCCGCCCTGCAGCACGCTAGAGCACTTCGAACAATCCCGCCGCGCCCTGCCCGCCGCCGATGCACATGGTGACGACCACGTATTTCACGCCGCGCCGCTTGCCTTCGATCAGCGCATGGCCGGTCAGGCGCGCGCCCGATACGCCGTAAGGGTGGCCTACCGCAATTGCGCCGCCGTTCACGTTCAGGCGGTCCATCGGAATGCCCAGGGTGTCTGCGCAGTACAGCACCTGCACGGCAAACGCTTCATTGAGCTCCCACAGGCCGATATCGGCTACCGTCAAGCCGGCTTTTTTCAGCAGTTTCGGGATCGCATACACCGGGCCGATGCCCATTTCGTCCGGTTCGCAGCCGGCCACGGCAAAGCCGCGGAAGATGCCCAGCGGCTGCAGGCCCTTCGCTTCGGCGGTTTTGGCGTTCATCACGATGGCCATCGCTGCGCCGTCGGAAAACTGGCTGGCGTTGCCGGCGCTGATCACGCCGCCCGGCATGGCCGGGCGGATCTTGGCCACGCCTTCATAGGTGGTGTCAAGCCGGATGCCTTCGTCGCTTGATATCGTCACTTCGCGCGTGGTAAGCATGCCGCTGGCCTTGTCGGCCACGCCCATGGTGGTGGTCATCGGCACGATTTCCGCGTCGAACAGGCCGGCGGCCTGGGCGGCAGCTGCGCGCTGCTGGCTTTGCGCACCGTACTGGTCCTGGCGTTCACGCGAGATGTTGTAGCGCTGGGCGACGGTTTCGGCCGTCTGCAGCATCGGCCAGTACAGTGCCGGCTTGTTTTCCTGCAGCCACACTTCGCGGTACATATGCTTGTTCATTTCGTTCTGCACGCAGGAAATCGACTCGACCCCGCCAGCGGCATAGATATCGCCTTCACCGGCGATGATGCGCTGCGCCGCGGTGGCGATCGCCTGCAGGCCCGAGGAGCAAAAGCGGTTGATCGTCATGCCGCCGGTGGTGACCGGGCAGCCGGCGCGCAGGGCGATCTGGCGCGCGATATTGCCGCCCGTGGCGCCTTCGGGAAAGGCGCAACCAGCCAGCACGTCTTCCACTTCGCCTGCCTCGATGCCGGCGCGCGCAATCGCGGCGGCCAGCACATGGCCGCCCATGGTGGCGCCGTGCGTCATGTTGAACGCGCCCTTCCAGGACTTGGCCAGGCCCGTGCGGGCGGTCGATACGATGACGGCTTGATTCATGTTATGTCTCCTGGGTGATAGTAAGTAGGTGATTGAGAATAGCATATATAAGTACGGTCGTTCGCAATTTGCAAAGTCCTTGCAAAGCCTTTGCAAATGGCCGATGTTGTAAGCGCCGCGTAAGGTTCCAGGGACAGACTGCCCCTAGCTGTTGCAAGAATGGTCAGCAAGACCTCGGCAACGGTTCACTATAAAACATAGGGAGACAACACCATGGCAACACCATCCGGCTCGGCCGACGTACGCAAATTTGCGGCCAAAGGGACGCCGATGACCAAGGAAGAACGCAAGGTCATCTTTGCTTCCTCGCTCGGCACCGTCTTTGAATGGTACGACTTTTATCTGTACGGTTCGCTCGCATCGATTATCGCCAAGCAGTTCTTTATCGGCGACCCCACCACCACCTTCATTTTCGCGCTGCTGGCCTTTGCCGCCGGCTTTATCGTGCGTCCGTTCGGCGCGCTCGTGTTTGGCCGCCTGGGCGACATGATCGGCCGCAAATACACCTTCCTGATCACCATCCTGATCATGGGCGGCTCGACCTTTATCGTTGGCCTGCTGCCTGGCCACGCCTCGATCGGCATTGCCGCGCCGATCATCCTGGTGATCCTGCGCATCCTGCAGGGCCTGGCGCTGGGCGGTGAATATGGCGGCGCAGCCACCTACGTGGCCGAGCACGCTCCCGAAGGCAAGCGCGGCGCCTTTACCGCCTGGATACAGACCACCGCCACGCTCGGTTTCTTCCTGTCGCTGATGGTCATCCTGGGCACCCGCCTGGCGACCGGCGAAGCCGAATTCGAAGCCTGGGGCTGGCGCGTGCCGTTCCTGGTATCGGTAGTGCTGCTCGGTATTTCCGTGTGGATCCGCATGGCGATGGACGAATCGCCGGCGTTTGCCAAGATGAAGGCCGAAGGCAAGACCTCGAAAGCCCCGCTGACCGAAGCGTTCGGCCAGTGGCGCAACCTGAAGATCGTGATCCTGGCGCTGGTCGGCCTGACCGCCGGCCAGGCCGTGGTCTGGTACACGGGCCAGTTCTATGCCCTGTTCTTCATGATCCAGACCCTGAAAGTGGACCTGGCCACGGCGAATATCCTGATCGCCATCGCGCTGCTGCTGGGCACGCCATTCTTCCTGTTCTTCGGAGGTTTGTCGGACCGCATCGGCCGCAAGTACATCATTCTCGGTGGCTGCCTGATCGCCGCCCTGACCTACTTCCCGATCTTCAACGGCCTGACCCACTTCGCCAATCCGCAGCTGGAAACGGCACTGAAGAATTCGCCCGTGGTGGTGGTGGCCGATCCGTCCTCCTGCCACTTCCAGTTCAACCTGACCGGCACCAAGAAGTTCCCTTCCTCTTGCGATATCGCCACCGGCTTCCTGTCGAACAGCTCGGTGAACTATACCAAGGAAGATGCACCGGCCGGCAGCATAGCCAAGGTGCGTATCGGCGCGAAGGAATTCACCTCGTTTAACGCCGTGATGACGGCCGACGGCCTGAACTTCGACGCCGACAGCAAGGCCAAGGAAGCGGCCTTCAAGAAAGAAATCGGCGCCGGCATCAAGGAAGCGGGCTACCCGGCCAAGGCCGACCCGGACCGCATCAACAAGCCGATGGTGGTGCTGCTGCTGTTTATCCTGGTGCTGTACGTCACCATGGTGTACGGTCCGATCGCCGCCATGCTGGTGGAAATGTTCCCGACCCGCATACGCTATACCTCGATGTCGCTGCCCTACCATATCGGCAATGGCTGGTTCGGCGGCCTGCTGCCCACCACCGCATTTGCGCTGGTCGCGTTCAAGGGCGACATTTATTATGGCCTGTGGTATCCGATCATCGTGGCCCTGGCCACGGTGGTGATCGGCACCCTGTTCGTGCGTGAAACCAAGGACAACAATATCTACGCCAACGACTGATGTGCTTTGCGCACCGGCCAGCCCCGGTGCCAAAAAAACGCCGCCGGGATTGCTTCCGGCGGCGTTTTTTCATGCACCAACAATCAATTACTTGTCGCTGGCGCCCTTCTTCAGCTGGTCACGATGCTGCACGTATTCCTGGTAGCTGGTCTGGTTGCGCTTGCGGCAGGCGTTGCGGTCATCAAAATTGTTGAGGCTGTTGCAGTACTCGCCGATCTTGTCCCGATTCGCGTCATACAAAACCTCACAGCCGGTCATGGCCAACAAACAGGGAACGATCAGATATTTCATTGCATCTCTCATGGCATGGTGGTGTGAACTGCGGAAGGACTGCACGATAAAGACCGCTAGACAGCTTTATCTTAACGCGATCATGGCAGAAAGTACAAGCGCTCGGTTTTACATTTTGGAAAGGTAAGCGGCCTCTCTTGCGCTGCCGCATGCTACAGTCCGCCTTTTCAACCGCCAGCACATCGCATGACCGTTACAGCGCCCATGATTCCCCCCGCTCCGAGCAGCCCTTTCCAGCCAGTCTATCTCGAGCTGATCGACGACCTGCGCAGCGCCCTGCTGGCGCAGGCCGGCGAACTGCTCGATGGCATCTATCTGTACGGCAGCGTGGCGCGCGGCAATGCCACACCCGGCGTATCCGACCTCGACGTGACCCTGATCCTGCGCCACCGGCCTGCGCCGCGCGACACCAGCATGCTTGAAGCGCTGCGCCTGGCACTGGCGGCGCGCCATCCGGAAGTGAGCAAGATCGATTTCGATATCGGCACCCGCATCGACGCGCTGGCGCCACGCAACCTGCACAGCTGGGGTTACTGGCTCAAGCACCACTGCCGCTGTATCTGGGGCAATGACCTGTCGCGCTGTTTCACGCCCTTCCCGCCGTCGCGCACCATCGCGCTGGCGGTCAATGGCGATGTAATCGAAGTGCTCGAACGCCAGGCCCAGGAGATCGAGCAACTGCGGGAACACACCATGGACGCGGCCAAACTGGTGCGCCGCCAGCGCGAGGCGGCGCGCAAGCTGCTACGCGCCACCAGCGTGCTGCGCGCGGAAAACGAACCGTCGTGGCCGCAAACGCTGGAGCAGCACGCGGCCCTGTTCCTGAGCAATTATCCGGCGATGCAGCAACAGATCGATTTTTTCATGTCCCATGCGGGCCAGGCCAGCGTGCCGGACGATCAATTCGTCATGCGCCTGCGCGCGTTTGCCGGCTGGCTGGCGCAGCAGTTGCAGGCGCAGTCGGCAAGCTAGGCCGGGTCGTTGAGCGCCGGGCAGTCTGCGGCAAACTGCGCCAGGTGTTCCAGCAGCACCCGTACCCGCGCGGGCAGATGGCGGCGCTGGGTCCACACCGCATATACATGACGCGGCTGCGGCATCCAGTCGGGCAGCACGCGCACCAGGCGGCCGCCGGCCACTTCCTGGCGGCATTGCAGCAGCGGGCACAGCAACACGCCGATGCCCGCCTCCGCCATCTCGACTGCCAGGCGCATTTCATTGACCCTCAGCCGCGCCTGCGGCTGCAGCACCATCTCGGCGCCGTCACCAGGGCGGCGCAAGCGCCAGGTACGCAGCGGCTCGGCCACGATCAGTTCATGTTGTTCGAGTGACGCCAGGTCTTGCGGCATGCCGGCGCGCGCCAGGTAGGCGGGCGCGGCCACCATCACCAGCGCCGCGCTGCCCAGGCGGCGCTGCATCAGCGACGAGTCCTCGAGCGAGCCGACACGAATCGCCAGGTCGGCGCCGCTGGTGACCATGTCCTGCAGCCGGTTCGACAATTCCAGTTCCAGCCGGATCTCGGGATACTGCTGCATGAAGCTGACCCAGGCGGGGGTCAGCAGGCCGCTGGCGAAATTGACGGGCGCCAATACACGTATCGAGCCGGACACGGCCGACAAGCTCGCGTCGAGCTGGCGCGTCGCCTGGCGCAGCGCGTGCACCAGCGGGCGGCATTGCTCGTAGTAGAGCCAGCCTTCCGCGGTCGGCTGCAGGCGCCGCGCGCTGCGGTTGAGCAGGCGGTAGCCCAGCTGGCTTTCCAGCTTTTGCAGCCGGCGCGTGACGGTGGCGGGCGGCAATTGCTCGGCGGCGGCGGCCGCGTTCAGGCTGCCAGCTTCGACAATGGCGACAAACAGGGCTAGATCATCGAACATGGCAGGCGCATCATTCCATTTTTGGAATTTCAGATTAAAAATATGCGTCTAGTATAGATTGTTGCAAGTGATTATGCTGCATGTCTGTTTACTTTTTAAAGCCTGCCATGTCCGAAGCCCTGCGTTTGCGTTTTGTATTTGCCGTCCTGATGTCGCTGGTGATGACATTACTGATGAGCGCCTGGGTGACCTGGCTCAATATCGGCCTGCAAAATGATTTCCTGGCACGCTGGCGCCATGCCTTCCTGGCCGCCTGGCCGGTGGCGTTTTGCGCGGTGATGCTGTTCGCGCCCCATGTCCAGGGCATCAGCCGGCATATCGTGCTGCGCCTGAAGCGCGCGGCCTGACCTGGCGCAAGATGGCTGAAAGCGCGTGCCAGCGCACGCTGGACGCAATGGCACTGGAATTTACTCTCTTCAATGTTTTCACATTCGTATGATGTGCCTATAATGGGTGTCGTCATACTGATCCGTGAACCAATAAGGAGATTCATGCAGCATCTATCCGCCGTCCGCCCTGCGCGCGCCATTCTCCTCGGCAGTGTAGCGCTGTTGATGTCCGGCTGTTCCATGTTGCCCTCGTCTTCGCCGAAGCCGGCGCCGCCCGCCAGCGCCGTCCTGCCCGACGCCACCATCGCCTACACCTTGAGCGGCCAGGGCGCACTGCCGGTGGTATTCCAGTCGGGCCTCGGCGACGGCAAGGATGTGTGGTCCGGTGTGGTGCCGGAAGTGGCCCAACACCACCGTGTGCTGGTGTATGACCGGCCAGGCTATGGCGCCAGCCAGAAGACCACCACCCCGCGCGACCCCTGCACCATTGCCGCCCAGCAGCGCGCCCTGCTGGCGCAAGCTGGCTTGACACCGCCATATATCCTGGTCGGCCAGGGATTGGGCGGGCTGTATCAATATGTGTATGCCAAGCTGTATCCGCAGGACGTGGCCGGCCTGATCCTGCTTGACCCGACCCACCCACAGCAGTGGCAGCGCATGCAGACGGACGCTTCGACCTACGCCGTGCTGCTGAAGACCCGGCGCAAGCTGATGTTCAACAGCACCGAAACGGCGGAATTCGACGCCCAGGCGCAGTGCCTGCAGCATGTCGACATGAAAACGCCGCTGCGCACGCCGGCCATGCTGCTGGTGCGCGACAAGTTCGGCATCGAGGAAATGGGCTCGTACGAAACGCTGGTGCGCGCGCAGGAAAAAGACTGGCAGCGCCTGTTGGGCGCGCCCGCCATCGAGCGCATCACGGGCGCCGGCTATTACATCCAGAAGGATAATCCGGTGATCGTCAACGAGGCGGTGAAGATGGTGGTGAAGAAGAAATAAAGAAAGGGGCAGATGAATCTGCCCCTTTCTCATTCGCCCTCAAGCAGCATCAGCTATTGAAACCCTTGCCTTCAGAAGCCAATTTGACCAGCAACGGCGCCGGCGTCCACGCTTCGCCATGGCGCCCCCTGGCATAGCCGGCAATCGCATCGAGCACATTCGGCAGGCCCACCGTATCGGCGTAGAACATCGGCCCGCCACGGAACAGGGGGAAGCCGTAGCCGGTCAGGTAGACCATGTCGATGTCCGAGGCGCGCAGGGCGATACCCTCTTCCAGGATGCGCGCGCCCTCGTTGACCAGCGCGTACACCAGCCGTTCGACGATTTCCTTGTCGCTGATCTTGCGCCGTTCCACGCCGATATCGTGCGAATGCCGGACAATCATGGCGTTCACCTGTTCCGAGGCATACGCCTTGCGGTCGCCCGCCTTGTAGTCGTACCAGCCGGCGCCCGTCTTCTGGCCGTAGCGCCCCAGTTCGCACAGCAGGTCGGCCGTTTTCGAATACGTCACGTCGGGCTTTTGCACGTAGCGGCGCTTGCGGATGGCCCAGCCGATATCGTTGCCGGCCAGGTCGCCCATGCGGAACGGGCCCATCGCGAAGCCGAATTTTTCCACTGCCTTGTCGACCTGCTCCGGCAAGCAGCCTTCTTCAAGCAGGAAGCCGGCCTGGCGGCTGTACTGCTCGATCATGCGGTTGCCGATAAAGCCGTCGCACACGCCCGAGACGACGCCGGTTTTTTTCAGTTTCTTCGACAGCGCCAGCGCGCTGGCCAGCACGTCCTTGGCCGTCTCCTTGCCGCGCACGATTTCCAGCAGCTTCATGACATTGGCGGGGCTGAAGAAATGCGTGCCGATCACGTCCTGCGGGCGCCGGGTGTAGCTGGCGATCTGGTCCAGGTCCAGCGTGGAGGTGTTCGACGCCAGGATGGCGCCCGGCTTCATCACTGCATCGAGTTGCCTGAACACCGCTTCCTTGACGCCCATCTCCTCGAACACGGCTTCGATGACGATATCGGCCTGCGTGATATCGGCATACTCCAGCGTGCCGGTGACCAGCGCGATGCGCTGCTCGGCTTTTTCCTGCGTCAGCTTGCCCTTCTTGACGGTGTTTTCGTAATTCTTGCGGATCGTCGCCAGGCCCTTGTCCAGCGCTTCCTGTTTCGTTTCCAGCAGCTGGACCGGGATGCCGGCGTTGGCGAAATTCATGGCGATGCCGCCGCCCATGGTGCCGGCGCCCACAATGGCCGCTGAGGCGATTGCGCGCACGGGGGTGTCGGCCGGCACGTCCGGCACCTTGCTGGCGACGCGCTCGGCAAAGAAGGCGTGGCGCAGGGCTTTCGATTCCGGCGACTGCACCAGCTGCATGAACAGCTCGCGCTCGAATTTCAGGCCGTCGTCAAATTTCATGGTCACGGCGGCGGCCACCGCTTCCACGCATTTGAGCGGCGCCGGAAACGGGCCCGCCATCGCCTGCACGGTATTGCGCGAAAATTGCAGGAACGCTTCGTGGTTCGGGTAATCGACCTTGCGCTCGCGCACTTTCGGCAACGGACGAATATCGGCCACCTTGCCGGCAAACGCCACGGCCGCTTCCAGCAGATTGGCGCCGGCGGCAGTCACTTCATCGAACAGGGCTGTACCAGCCAGTTTTTCAGACGCCACCGGCGTGCCCGAGACGATCATGTTGAGCGCCATTTCCAGGCCCAGCACGCGCGGCAGGCGCTGCGTGCCGCCGGCGCCCGGCAAGATGCCCAGTTTGACTTCCGGCAGTGCCATCTGCGCGCCGGGCGATGCCACGCGGTAATTGCAGCCCAGCGCCAGCTCCAGCCCGCCGCCCATGCACACGCTATGGATGGCGGCCACCACCGGCTTGGTCGACTGTTCCACCACATTGATCAGGGTGTGCAGGGTCGGCTCGGTGAGGGCCTTGGGCGAATTGAATTCCTTGATGTCGGCGCCGCCCGAAAAGGCCTTGCCTGCGCCGGTAATGACGATGGCCTTGATGGCGTCGTCGGCCAGCGCCTGCTTGATGCCGGCCACTGCGGCGGTGCGGGTAGCCAGTCCCAGTCCATTGACCGGTGGGTTGGCGAGGGTGATCACGGCTACGGAGCCGTTGACTTGATACTCGGCGCTCATTGTCTCTTCCTTGTTGGTTTGGGTGTCTCAGGTATGGCAAGCGTTGCGGCTTCACTATACCGCACAAAAGAACGCTCGTATTATTTTTGTCGTGGCGAGCGCTATTGGTCCTCATGGTACAGGATGGCCGCCGCTATCGGCAGGCAGAAACGGCCAGCCGAACTTTTCGGCTATCAAATTAATACCCGCAACAATATGAAAAACACAAGATACAAAACATGCATGCATTAACTGGGATGCTTGTTTTTTATAGGAAAAATCCTCAATAGCGACGCTTTTTTTCTTATTTCAGGATGTCACTTGTTTTTCCATATAGCCTGAGGAATAATAAAATTATTGATAAAAATCAACAATTTATATGCTACCTCGCATATGGCACAATATATCCACCCAAATACAATGTGGATTGCCGATATTCTCACCAATTGTCACATTTAAATACTGCCCATCAGATTATCACGCAATGTAACAATGTAATTCAGCAGGCCATATCAATAATCCCCTCCACATATAAACGTTGATTCGAACCAAGGAAACATTATGGACGCAGCCAGCCATGTCAGCCACTCACAGGATCTGGACTTACAAGCGATAAACACTGCCATCAACCGTGTGCAGGCGGTGATCGAATTCGAGCTCGACGGCACCATCCTGTATGCCAATGACAACTTCCTCAGGGTGGTCGGCTATGCCCTCGACGAGGTGCAGGGCAAGCATCACGCCATGTTCTGCGATGCCGAGTATGTGAAGACGCCGCAATACCGAGAATTCTGGGCCAGGCTGGCGCGCGGCGAATTCGACCAGGGCGACTACAAGCGCGTCGCCAGGGATGGCCACGAGCTGTGGATCAGCGCTTCCTACAATCCGATCTTCGACGCCGACGGCAAGCCATATAAAGTCATCAAGTTCGCTACCGACGTGACCGCCGTCAAAATGCGCAATGCCGAATATGAAGGCAAGGTCAGCGCCATCGGCAAGGCGCAGGCGGTGGTGGAATTCGACATGCATGGCAATGTGATCGAAGCCAATGCCAATTTCCTGGAAGTGATGGGTTACGAGCTGGCCGATATCCTCGGCGAACACCATCGCCTGTTCTGCGAAGCGGAATATGCCAACAGCCTCGACTATAAAAAGTTCTGGCAAAAGTTGAATCGCGGCGAATTCGATAGCGGCCGCTACAAGCGCATCGGCAACAACGGCAAGGTGGTATGGATACAGGCGACCTACAATCCCATCCTCGACCTCAATGGCAAGCCATATAAAGTGGTGAAATATGCCATCGACATTACCGAGCAGGTCAGGCTGGAAGCGAGCATCCAGGACAAATCGCACGATGAAAGCCGCAAGGTCAAAGTGCTGCTCGAATCGGTGGCGCGCGCGGCCCAGGGCGACCTGACCTGCACCATCGTGCAGGAAGGCGAGGAACCGATCGACCTGCTCGCTGGTGGCATCGGCAAAATGATCGTCGACCTGCGCGGCGTGATCGCCAACGTGGTGGCCGCAGCTGGCGGCTTTGCCGATTCCTCGCATGCGATCGCCGAGCGTGCCACCGGCGTGGCGGTAGGCACGCAGGCGCTGGGCGCCACCGTCGAACAGATGAACGCCTCGATCGACGGACTGACCTTTTCCATCAATTCCATCGCCGAGAACGTCTCAAGCGCCGATTACCTGGCCCGCGCCACGCAGCAGGAAGCCGAAGCGGGCGCGCGCGCCGTGGCCAAGTCGATCGAAGCGATGGACCTGATCAACCGCTCCTCGGAAGATATCGGCGAAATCGTCAAGGTCATCAGCGAGATCGCCAATCAGACCAATATGCTGGCCTTTAACGCGGCCATCGAGGCAGCGCGCGCCGGCGAGCATGGCCTGGGCTTTTCGGTGGTGGCCGACGAAGTGCGCAAACTGGCCGAGCGCTCGTCGCAGGCGACCAAGGAAATTTCCAAACTGATCAACGAGTCGGTCAAGCGGGTCAGCACCGGCAGCGAGATTTCGCGCCAGGCCAGCGACGCCTTCGACAAGATCGTTTCGGGCGTGGGCAAGACCACGCTGGCCATTTCCGATATCTCCAAGGCCGCCAACGAACAGCTGCTGACGGCGCGCGAGTATCGACCGCGATCCAGTATATCGCCGAGGAAACGGAAAAATCGGCCGCCAATGTCGACAGCATCGCCCGTTCCACCGATGCCCTGAACGACCGCGCCGGCAGCCTGAACCAGACCGTCTCCGGTTTCGTTGTCTAGGAGCCGCATTGCAATGAGCCACACCGCCACACTGACACCGGAAGTTCTCACCAGCCTGATCGCCATGGTGCGCCAGCATACGGGCATCGCCATGACGCCGCGCAAGAGCATTCTGCTCGAGCGGCGCCTGCAGCCGCGCCTGCAGGCGCTCTCCTTGCACAGCTACCAGGCTTACCTGGACCGCGTCCGCAGCGACCGCGAGGAAGTCGCCCATTTCATCGACCTGGTGACCACCAACGACACGCTGTTTTTCCGCACGCCGCAAATCTGGGAGTATTTTGGCGAGCGCTATTTGCCAGCCTGGGCGCGCCAGCATCCGGGCGGCTGCCTGAAAGTATGGTCGGCTGCTGCCGCCAGCGGCGAAGAGCTGTATTCGATCGCCATGGCGTGCGAAGAATTCAGGTTGCTGCAGCCGGATTTCCGCTACCAGATCCTGGCCAGCGACATTTCGCAGCAGATATTGAACGCCGCGCGCACCGGCCAGTACAGCGGCCGTTCGGTCGAACGCATCCGGCTGTCACACCCCGAGCTGCTGCGCAAATACTTCATGGCCTCGCCGTATGGCGTGCAGGTCAACGACGAGCTGCGGCAACACGTCAGCTTTGCGCTGCACAACCTGCTCGAACCGTTGCGTCCGGCCCAGCAATTCGATGTGGTGTTCCTGCGCAATGTGCTGATTTATTTCGACGCCGAGCACCAGGAAACCGTGCTGCGCCAGGCACGCCACAGCCTGAAGGACGATGGCCGGCTGATTTTGGGCGAATCGGAAACGATCGCCCGCCTCGGCACCGGCTATCAATTCGAGTTTCCCATGATTTACAAGACAGGCGAGGCCTAGATGAATCTGACGATCGATACGCCGCGCAAGCAGGTCGGCATGGGCCAGCTGAGCGTGGGCGCACATGACGACCAGCTGCAGGCCCTGCTGGGTTCCTGCATCGGCATCGGCTTTCTCTGGAAAAAAGGCGGGCGCTGCGGCCTGGCCCATTGCTTGCTGCCGGAAGCGCCAAGGCTCGATGGCAGCCTGGGTGCGCGCTATGTAAACCAGGCCGTGCCGTCGCTGCTGCGCCTGATGGGCGTGCGGGTAGCCGATTACCCCGATATCGAGGTGGTGCTGGCGGGCGGCGCCAGCATGTTTGGCGCGCGCAATGCACGGCTGCAAGTGGGCCGGCAAAACGTCGAGGCGGCACAAAAGTACCTGGAGCGCTGCGGCCTGAACGTGGGTTTTTGCGCCCTGGGCGGGCAGCAGGGGCGCCAGTTGCTGATCGATTGCGCCGACCACAGCTACGCCGTCACCGATGTGGCCGCCTCCGGGCAGCGGCCGGGCCGGGCCGTCAACCCTTATGCGGGAGTCCATCATGGACATGCATGAAGCCAATGTGGTGGCGCAGGCCCGCCAGGCCAGCAGCGAACTGTTTGGCTCCTTCTGGCTGGGCGGCGACGAGTTCGCCCTGCCCGCCAGCTGCATCCGCGAGGTGGTCAATTATCCGGCGAAGATGACGGTGCTGCCGCTCTCGCCCGCCTACCTGGAAGGCATGTTCACCCTGCGCGGCAGCGTGATTCCGGTGGTCAACCTGGGCCGCCTGTTCCGGCCCGGTGCGCCCGCTGCTGCTGCCGCCGACAAGGTCGCCATCCTCGACTTCCAGCAGGTGCTGATCGGCATCGTGTTCCAGGACACGGGGGAGATCATGCGCGTGCAGCCAGCCCAGCGCTCGGCCCTGCAGTATGCGGCCGGCGATGCGCATGCCGTAGTCGCCGGCACCATCTTGCTGGACGACGGCGCTCGGCTGCTGCAGATACTCGATCCGCAGGCCCTGGTGCGCATCGAAAACGTGCCGCAAGTGCTGGCGCGCCAGGCAGCCAACGGCCAGCAGGCCGCGCGCCTGCTGGCGCAGCGCGAACGGCGCCAGTGCGTGAGCTTTCATGCGGCCGGCTCGGCGTTTGCCTTTGACATGGCGGCGATCCAGGAAATCATCCGCGTGCCCGAGCTGCACAGCTCCATACTGAACAGCGCGCTGTGCCTGGGCCGCATGCATTTTCGCGGCAGCCAGGTGGCGGTGGTCGACTTTGCCGCCCTGCTGCAGGCGCCTGGCACCAGCGTCGGGGCGTCGCTGGAACAGCGCGTGATCGTGGTGCGCCTGGATGACGCCACCGTGGGTTTCCTGGTCGATTCGGTCGACAGCATCGTCCATTACTTTAGCGACGAGGTGCTGCCGATACCGCTATTGAGCCGCGCGCGCGCCGCCATGTTTGCCGGCTGCATCTCGAAAGACGGCGTGGGCGACATCATCGTGCTTGACCACCGTGAAATCCTGTCGCACGCCGAAATTGTAGAGATGCAGCAGGGCCATGCGCGGCTGTATCCGACCAAGGAAGAGGCCGCCGCCACGCGCAAGGCGCAGCGCCAGGTCTACATCACTTTTACGGTGGAAAATCCGTTTGCCATTGAAATCAAGCAGGTACGTGAAATCATCGATGTCAGCAGCGCCATCACCAGGCCGCCCGGCCTGCCCTCCTTCATGCGCGGCATATTGAATTTGCGCCAGCAAATGATCAGCATCGTCGACCTGCGCCAGCTGTACGGCATGGCGCCGCTGGCCGACGAAAGCAATGCCAAGATCCTTATCATCGAGCGGGGCGAGGAACGCTACGGCTTCCTGGTCGACGCCGTGAACAACATCATGACGATTTCCGACAGCCAGCGCTTTTCGGCGCCGCAACTGATCCGCAATGGCAACCAGGACGACCTGCGCAGCGAAATGGAAGAGATGATCGATATCGGCACGGCGGAACAGCGGCAGACCTTGAGCGTGTTTCGCTGTGACCGGCTGCTGGACAAGCTGGGGCAGGAGGCAGCGTAGGTCGGATTAGCGCGCAAGCGCGTAATCCGACACCACCACCGGCCGCGCCAACAATGGCGTCGGATTACGGTCCTGCGGACCTAATCCGACCTACATGCCTTGAATGCACGGGTTATCAAACCAAGCTATGCCCCTTGAACTGCTCCCGCAGCTTGTTCTTCTGGATCTTGCCGGTCGCCCCCATCGGCAACGCGTCGACAAACAGCACGTCGTCCGGGGTCCACCATTTGGCGATCTTGCCATCGAAAAACTGCAGCAGCTCGGCGCGCGAGACCGTCATGCCGGGCCGCTGCACCACCACCAGCACCGGGCGCTCGTCCCATTTCGGGTGGAACAGGCCGATGCAGGCCGCCTGCAGCACGGCCGGGTGCGCCATGGCCAGGTTTTCCAGGTCGATCGTGCCGATCCACTCGCCGCCCGACTTGATCACATCCTTGCTGCGGTCGGTGATCTGCATATAGCCATCGGCGTCGATAGTGGCCACGTCGCCGGTCGGGAACCAGCCGTCCTGCAGCACGTCGCCGCCCTCGTCCTTGTAATACGATGAAATGATCCACGGTCCTTTCACCATCAAATGACCGTAGCTGCTGCCATCCCACGGCAGCTCCTTGCCATCGTCATCGACGATCTTCATGTCCACGCCATAGATCGCATGGCCCTGCTTTTGCAATATCTTGCGCTGCTGGTCTTTCGGCAAGTCGAGGTGCCTGGCCAGCAGGCCGCCGGTAGTGCCCAGCGGCGACATTTCCGTCATGCCCCAGGCGTGGATCACTTCCACGCCGAACTGGTCGATCAGGGTATCCATCATCGCCGGCGGACAGGCCGCGCCGCCGATCACGGTGCGGCGGAAGGTGGAAAACGTCAGCTGGTTCTGCAGCACATGGTTGAGCAGGCCCAGCCAGACAGTTGGCACGCCAGCTGAAAACGTCACTTTTTCCGCTTCGAACAATTCGTACAGCGACTTGCCGTCGAGCGCCGCGCCGGGAAACACCAGGCGCGCGCCGGACAGGGGAACGGAATACGGCAGGCCCCAGGCGTTCACATGGAACATCGGCACCACCGGCAACACCGTGTCCGAGGCGCGCACGTTCAGGCCGCTGGGCATGGCCGAGGCGTAGGCATGCAAGACGGTCGAGCGGTGCGAATACAGCGCGCCCTTGGGGTTGCCGGTGGTACCCGAGGTGTAGCACAGGGTGGCGGCGGCGTTTTCGTCAAACAGCGGCCATTCGTACTGGTCGGAATGGCTGGCGATCAGGTCCTCGTAGCACAGCAAATCGGGGATGGTGGTGCTTTCCGGCATGCGGTCGCGGTCGCACATCAGCACGAAATGGCGCACGAACTGGCAGCTGGCGGCGATTTTTTCCACCACCGGCAAAAAAGTCAGGTCGAACAGCAGCACCTGGTCTTCGGCATGATTGGAAATATAGGCGATCTGGTCGGGAAACAGGCGCGGGTTGATGGTATGCAGCACGGCGCCCGAGCCGGACACGGCGTAATACGCTTCCAGATGACGGTAGCCGTTCCAGGCGAGGGTGGCCACGCGGTCGCCCATGCCGACACCGAGACCATGCAGGGCATTGGCCAGGCGCCGCGCGCGCTGGTGGCAATCGCGATAAGTATAGCGATGCATGTCGCCTTCCACCCGCCGCGAGACGATCTCGCTGGCGCCATGGTGGCGCGATGCGAATTCGATTATGCTGGAAATCAACAGGGGCTGATTCATCATCTGGCCCATCACCGGACTGACCTGAAATACCGACATCGCGTCTCCTCGACTCTTAAGGTTTAACTAACTCCGCCCAGTTTTGACCGCTCGTGCTATTCAGGTCAACGCATTTCGATATTGCGCCGCAACATGGAATGCGCGGTTCCGTTTTGCAGCGCGCCGCAGAGAACCACGCGCTGCGGTAAAATCGCCGTTTCGCCTATTGCAACTGCCTGCGAGCTCAACATGACTGGAACACCCATTAGCG
The DNA here is from genome assembly GCF_057291295.1 of Janthinobacterium sp. 1L-D-8-B-C4. NCBI lineage: Bacteria > Pseudomonadati > Pseudomonadota > Betaproteobacteria > Burkholderiales > Oxalobacteraceae > Janthinobacterium > Janthinobacterium sp. 1L-D-8-B-C4. The sequence continues at coordinate 612,452 of NZ_JBXAVX010000001.1, read as the reverse complement.
CATCGACCCTGCCCCTGAACAATGGCTTTGCGGCCCTGCCGCCCGCGTTCTACACGCGTTTGATGCCGACCCCGCTGCCTGCGCCGTATTTTGTCGCCGCCAGCGCGCCAGCGGCCAGCATCATCGGCCTCGATGCGGCGCGCCTGGCCGAAGCCGATTTCGTGGAACTATTGAGCGGCAATACTGTTGCCCAGCAGTCGCAGCCACTGGCCGCCGTGTATTCGGGCCACCAGTTCGGCGTGTGGGCCGGCCAGCTGGGCGACGGCCGCGCCATTTTGCTGGGCGATATTGCCACGCCCGCTGGCCCGATGGAGTTGCAATTGAAAGGCGCCGGCGCCACGCCGTATTCGCGCATGGGCGACGGGCGCGCCGTGCTGCGCTCGTCGATCCGCGAATTCCTGTGTTCGGAAGCAATGGCCGCGCTCGGCATTCCCACCTCGCGCGCGCTGGCCATCATGGGCTCGCAGCAGGGCATCATGCGCGAAACGGTGGAGACGGCCGCCGTCGTCACCCGCATGGCGCCCAGTTTCGTGCGCTTCGGCTCGTTCGAACACTGGTTCTCGCGCAAGAAACCCGATGAATTGAAAATCCTTGCCGATTATGTGATCGACAGTTTTTACCCGGCACTGCGCGCGCATGGCAACCCGTACCAGGCGCTGCTGCAGGAAGTCTGCGTGCACACGGCGCACATGATCGCGCACTGGCAGGCGGTCGGCTTCATGCATGGCGTGATGAATACCGACAATATGTCGATCCTGGGCCTCACGCTCGACTACGGCCCGTTCGGCTTCATGGAAGCGTTTGACGCCGAGCATATCTGCAACCATACCGACAGCCAGGGCCGCTATTCGTATGCGAATCAGCCGCAGGTGGGGCACTGGAACTGCTACGCGCTGGGCCAGGCGCTGCTGCCGCTGATCGGCGAAGTTTCCCTGGCACAGGCGGCGCTCGACAGCTACGAGCCGGCGTTTGCGTCCAAAATGAACGAATTGCTGCGCGCCAAGCTGGGCCTGCGTACGGAACAAGACGGCGACAGCCAGTTGTTCGACGCGATGTTTGCCGTGATGCAGGCCAACCATGTGGACTTTACCAATTTCTTCCGTGCCCTGGGCAATCTGCAGGTCGGCGCGCCCGAGCATGACACCGAGCTGCGCGACATGTTCATCGATCGCCCGGCGTTCGATGGCTGGGCTCTGCAGTACCGCGCGCGCCTGGTGCTGGAACAGAGCGACGATTTGTTGCGAAAGCTTGCAATGGATCAGGTCAACCCCAAATACGTGCTTCGCAATTATCTGGCCCAGGTCGCCATCGACAAGGCGCAGCAGCACGACTACTCGGAAGTGGCGCAATTGCTGGCGGTTTTGCAAAAGCCATTTGACGAACAGCCCGAACACCAGCACTATGCGGCCCTGCCGCCCGACTGGGCCAGCCATCTTGAAGTAAGCTGCTCTTCCTAAGGAGTCAACATGACCACCAGCAAAGTACAAAAAACCGACGCCGAATGGCGTGCCATGCTCGACACCATGGAATACCAGGTGACGCGCCATGCGGCCACCGAACGCGCCTTCACGGGCAAGTTCTGGGATCACCATGAACACGGCATCTATACCTGCGTGTGCTGCAATACGCCGCTGTTCGCCTCCGATACCAAGTTCGACTCCGGCTGCGGCTGGCCCAGCTATTTCCAGGCGCTCGATCCGGCCAATGTGAAGGAAATCGTCGACCGCACCCATGGCATGGTGCGCACCGAAATCATTTGCGCCGTCTGCGACGCCCACCTGGGCCACGTATTTCCGGACGGTCCGCCGCCGACAGGGCTGCGCTATTGCATCAATTCCGCCTCCTTGCGCTTCGATCCGCAGCCTTGAGCAAAGCACGGGGATGGCCTAAGCCATTCCTAAGGCGCTTTTTTGTTGACCATAGTAAAGTCTTGTCATGAAATTTCTCTTCGACCTCTTCCCGCTGATCGCCTTCTTCACCGCCTTCAAACTGGGCGGCATGTATGAAACGGCGACGCACGACTTCGTGCAGCAGTATTTGTCCGGCATCGTTTCCGGCGGCGTGATCCAGCCCGAACAGGCGCCGTGGGTACTGGCGACCCTGGTCGGCATCGTCGCCACCGCCTGCCAGGTCAGCTATCTGCTGCTGCGCGGACGCAAGGTCGACGGCATGCTGTGGCTGTCGCTGTTCATCTTCGTGGTGTTCGGCGGCGCCAGCATCTACCTGCACGACGATTTCTTCCTGAAATGGAAGCCGACCCTGATCTACTGGCTGTCCGGCCTGGCCCTGTTGATCGCCCATGTGGGCTTCAGGAAAAACCTGATCCGCAAGACCATGGAAGCGCAAGTGCAATTGCCCGATGCCGTGTGGAACCAGCTGCTGGCGGCCTGGATCATTTTCTTCGGCGCCATCGGCGCACTGAACCTGTTCGTGGCCTTCGTGCTGTACAAGGGCGACATGGCGGCCTGGGTCAGCTTCAAGGCGTTTGGCGCCACCGGCATCTTCTTTGCCTTTATCGTCGCGCAAACCCTGTTCCTGTCCAAACATATCAAGGAAGACGCATGAGTACCGAACTGAACAACTCGCCGGCGACGCGCATGGAACGCATCCGCGCCCGCCTGGAAGCGGCGCTGTCGCCTGTGGAATGCGTGCTTGAAGACGACTCGGCCAGCCACCGCGGCCATGCCGGCGCCGCCTCTGGCGGAGGCCACTACAATGTACGCATTATTTCCAGCAAATTTGAAGGGCTCAGGCTCGTCATGCGCCATCGTCTGGTGTATGATTCCGTGCACGATATGATGCATAATGAGATCCATGCATTGGCTATTGTCGCATTGGCGCCCTCCGAAGCATGATATGGATGGCGTTTTTGGCGTAGGCCGGTGATCCGGCATGACGCTGCAGCAAACGCGATAAACACAAAAATTTTGATGCGTTTTTTACGAAACTTTCCCTAACAGGATTTAATAATGACTTTTAAGCCAGCCCGCTTGCTGATCGCACTACTCGCCGTAGCCGCTGTACCTGTTTTTGCGCAAAATGTTGCCGTTGTAAATGGCAAGGCTATCCCATCGTCGCGCGTTGATGCAGTCGTCAAGCAAGTCGTCGCCCAAGGCCAGCAGCCGGATTCGCCGCAATTGCGCGAGGCGATCAAGAAAGACCTGATCGGCCGTGAAGTGCTGATGCAGGAAGCGGAAAGCAAGGGTTTCGGTAAAGATGCGGCTGTCAAACTGCAAATCGAGAACGCACGCCAGGCTATCGTCATCAATGCCCTGGTCGGTGACTACCTGAAAAAGAATCCGGTCAGCGACGCCGATATCAAGGCCGAGTACGATCGTTTCGTGGCCCAGACCGGCGACAAGGAATATCATGTGCGCCACATCCTGGTCGGCACGGAAGCCGAAGCGAAAGACGTGATCGCCAAGCTCAAGGGCGGCGCCAAGTTCGAAGACCTGGCCAAGCAATCGAAAGATGCGGGTTCGGCCGACAACGGCGGCGACCTGGACTGGGCAGCGCCTTCGTCCTTCCCGAAAGTGTTCTCGGACGCCTTCGTGAAACTTCAAAAAGGCCAGGTCACGGACACCCCGGTGCAAACGCCTAACGGCTTCCACGTGATCAAGCTCGACGACACCCGCGCGGCAAAACTGCCGACCCTGGAAGAAGTCAAGCCACAGATCTCCGAAGCGCTGCAGCAGAAAAAACTGCAGGCTTACCAGGAAGACATGATCAAAAAAGCGAAGGTTCAATAAGAACCAACCACCCCGGCGCCCCTTTCGGCGCCGGTCGTGTATTGTGCGTTTGAACTAACATCGTTATTGTATTTTTATAGGAATAAACATGATTTTGAAGCCAGCCCGCCTGATTCTTGCTTTGGTTGCCGTTGCTGCCGTGCCAGCTTTCGCGCAAAACGTCGCCACCGTCAATGGCAAGGCCATTCCGGCATCGCGCGTCGACCAGGTCGTCAAGCAAGTCGTCGCCCAGGGCAAGCAACCAGATTCGCCGCAACTGCGCGAAGCCATCAAGAAAGACCTGATCGGCCGCGAAGTGCTGATCCAGGAAGCCGACAAGCAAGGCTATGGCACCCGCCCTGAAATCAAGGCCCAGCTCGACAACGCACGCCAGAGCATCATCATCAATGCCCTGCTGGCCGACTACGTCAAGAAAAACCCGGTCAAGGATGCTGAAATCAAGGCCGAGTACGACAAGTTCAAGGCACAGGCCGGCGACAAGGAATACCATGCGCGCCATATCCTGGTAGCAACCGAAGCCGAAGCGAAAGACATCATCGCCAAGCTCAAGGGCGGCGCCAAGTTCGAAGAACTGGCCAAGGTCTCGAAAGACGGCTCCGCAGCCAATGGCGGCGACCTGGACTGGGCCAGCCCGAACTCCTACGTCAAGCCATTCGCTGACGCCCTGGTGGCCCTGAAGCCAGGCCAGGTCACGCAAACGCCGGTGCAGTCGCAATTCGGCTTCCACGTGATCAAGCTGGAAGAAACCCGTCCGACCAAGCTGCCGGCACTGGAAGAAGTCAAAGGCCAGGTCTCTGAATCGATTCAACAGAAAAAACTCGCCGCCTACCGCGACGAACTGATGAAAAAAGCCAAGGTTCAGTAATTTGACCCTGCTCGCAAAAAGCGCTCTTCGGAGCGCTTTTTTTATGGTAAGTGCTTATGCGAAACTGAACCAGGCCCGCGCAATGCGGCCATCGACCACTTCATAGGTCGCCACCAGTTCCTGTTCGGTCGCACCCTGGTCCGTGACGCTGGTGACGATCTCATGATCGATCACCAGCTTGCCGCAGGCGATGCGGTTGAGCAGCTTGGCCTGCGGACGGCTGGCGGCAAAGCGGGCCGTAAAACGGGCGGCGATCTGCGCGCTGCCTTCGGCCAGCAAGGTGTCGGGATGCTGGAACTGCTGGACGTTATCGGCGTAGATGGCAAGCAGCGCATCCACGTCGTGGGCATTGTAGGCGTCGAGCTGGGCTTGCACGATGTCGGTGGGAGTGAAAGTATTCATGGTTCTCCTGTAGGAATGGCAAATTCTATAATGTGCGTGGGGGAACGGACAAGCCTGTTCGCCACTGCCAGACTGGCCTTTTACAATGACGAGGCCAGCTTTCATGTCCCGAACGATCTCACCATCCGCCCCCCTGCCCGGCCACGTCAGCGTGCGCGGTGCGCGCGAGCATAACCTGAAGAATGTCGACGTCGATATCCCGCGCGATGCGCTGGTGGTTTTCACCGGCGTGTCCGGCTCCGGCAAGTCCTCGCTGGCCTTTGGCACCCTGTACGCCGAAGCGCAGCGGCGCTATCTTGAATCGGTCTCGCCATATGCGCGCCGGCTGTTCCACCAGATGGCGGTACCGGAAGTGGACAGCATCGACGGCCTGCCGCCGGCCGTGGCCCTGCAGCAGCAGCGCGGCGCACCCACCACGCGCTCGTCGGTGGGCAGCGTCACGACAGTCGCCAACCTGCTGCGCATGCTGTATTCGCGCGCCGGCGACTATCCCAAGGACCAGCCGCTGCTGTATGCGGAGTCGTTTTCGCCCAATACTGCCGAAGGCGCCTGCCCGCAATGCCATGGCCTGGGCCGCGTGTATGAAGTCACCGAGCATTCAATGGTGCCGGACGACACGCTCACCATCCGCGAACGCGCGATTGCCGCCTGGCCCACCGCCTGGCATGGCCAGAATCTGCGCGACATATTGACCACCCTGGGGCATGACGTCGATACGCCGTGGCGCGAACTGCCGCAAAAAGTGCGCGACTGGATCCTGTTTACCGATGAGCAGCCGGTGGTACCGGTATATGCGGGTTTGACGCCGAAGGAGACCAAGGCAGCCCTCAAGGCCAAGCTGCCGCCGAGCTACATGGGCACGTTTACGGGCGCGCGCAAATACGTGCTGCAAACCTTTGCCACCAGTCCCAGCGCGCAGATGAAAAAGCGCGTGGCGCAATATATGCTGGGCGCCGACTGCCCGGCCTGCAAGGGCAAGCGCCTGCGCCAGGAATCGCTGTCGGTACGCTTTGCCGGCCTCGATATCGCCGAGCTGTCGCGCCTGAGCCTGGCAAGGCTGGCAGCGCTGTTCGCCCCTTATGTCACGGGCAAGGCCACCATAAGCGACAGCCGCGCGCATCCGGAAAAAGCCATCGTCACCCAGCGCATCGCGCAGGACCTGGCGGGCCGGCTCGAGGTGCTGCTGGATCTGGGCCTCGGTTACCTGAGCTTGGACCGCGGTACGCCCACGCTGTCGCCAGGCGAATTGCAGCGCCTGCGCCTGGCCACGCAGGTGCGCTCGAACCTGTTTGGCGTCGTGTATGTGCTGGACGAGCCGTCGGCGGGCCTGCATCCGGCCGACACCGAAGCGCTGCTGCGTTCGCTGGCGCGCCTGAAGGCCTCGGGCAATTCCCTTTTCGTGGTGGAGCATGACCTGGACGTGATCGCGCAGGCGGACTGGATAGTCGACGTGGGGCCGCAGGCAGGCGAGCACGGCGGCCAGATTCTCTACAGTGGCGCGCCGGAGGGCTTGCGCGACGTCAAACAGTCGCAGACGCGCCGCTATCTGTTCGACGAAGGCAAGCCGGCGCAGCGCACCCCGCGCACGCCCGCCGGCTGGCTGGCGGTGGAAGGCGTCACGCGCAACAACCTGCGTGGACTCGATGCACGGTTTCCACTGGGCGTGCTGTGCAGCGTGTCGGGCGTGTCCGGTTCGGGCAAATCGACCCTGGTCAGCCAGGCGCTGGTGGAACTGGTGTCCAACCAGCTGGGCCAGGCCGTCAGCGCCGAATCCGATGACGACTCGCCGCTGGCGCCCGTAGTGCTGCCCACGGGCGGGCGCATTGCAAGCGGGCTGGAGCATGTGCGCCGTCTCGTCACGGTCGACCAGAAGCCGATCGGCCGCACGCCGCGCTCGAACCTGGCCACCTATACGGGCCTGTTCGACCATGTGCGCAAGCTGTTTGCAGCCACCCCGGCAGCGAAGAAACGCCATTTCGACGCGGGACGTTTTTCGTTCAATGTCAGCAAGGGCCGCTGCGCCACCTGCGAAGGCGAAGGGCAAGTGATGGTCGAATTGCTGTTCCTGCCCAGCGTGTATGCGCCCTGCCCCGTTTGCCACGGCGCGCGTTATAACGCGGACACATTGAAAGTCGAGTACCGCGGCAAGAATATCGCGCAAGTGCTGCGCCTGACGGTGGACGATGCGCTGGACTTTTTCGCCGGTGAAGCCGCGCTGGAGCGGCCGCTGTCGGTGCTGGCCGAGGTGGGCCTGGGCTATTTGCGGCTGGGCCAGTCGGCCACCGAATTGTCGGGCGGCGAGGCGCAGCGGGTGAAACTGGCCACCGAACTGCAGCGTAGCAGCCACGGCAACACCCTGTATATCCTCGATGAGCCGACCACCGGCCTGCACCCGGCCGACATCGACCGCCTGGTGGCCCAGCTCGACACCCTGGTGGCGGCCGGCAATACAGTCATTGCGGTGGAGCACGACATGCGGGTGCTGGCGGCCAGCGACTGGGTCATCGATATCGGCCCCTGCGCGGGCGACGATGGCGGCCTGGTGGTGGCCAGCGGGCCGCCAGCAGCGGTGGCAAAAGCCAGGGGCAGCCGCACGGCGCCATACCTGGCCAGAGCCCTCGCTTGAGCGGAACACTGCCGGCCAGCATTTGCTGGGATAATATCAACTTGGAATCACAAAACGTGTCGGCACATTGTGCGCGGCATCAACAAATACCCGGGTAACAGGAGCAAACATCATGAAATGGGAAGGCAACCGCGAGAGCGACAATGTGGAGGATCGCCGTGGCGAAGGCGGCGGGGGCGGTGGTGGCGGCTTTGGTTTCGGCGGGCGCTCGATCGGCATCGGCACCATCGTCATCGCGCTGGTCGGCGGCTGGGTGCTGGGCGTCAATCCGATGACCATCCTCAGCCTGCTGAGCGGCGGCGGTGGCGGCCAGGTCACCACCCAGACGCAGGCACCGACGCAGCAAACCCGGCAGCCGCCGGTGGACGACGAGATGTCGCGCTTCGTGAAAACTGTGCTGGCCGATACGGAAGATACCTGGACCACCCTGTTCAAGGCCGAAGGCGGCAGCTATGTGCGGCCCAAGCTGGTGCTGTTTTCAGGCAGCACGCCGACCGCCTGCGGCACCGGCCAGAGCGCTACCGGGCCCTTCTATTGCCCCGGCGACCAGAAAGTCTATCTCGATCTCGATTTTTTCAACTTGATGCAGCAGCGTTTCAAGGTGTCGGGCGAATTTGCGCAGGCATATGTCATTGCGCATGAAGTGGGCCACCATGTACAGAACCTGTTGGGCCTGTCCGAAAAGGTCGACAATGCGCGCCGCACGGCCACCGAGCGCCAGGCCAACGCCATGTCGGTGCGCCTGGAACTGCAGGCTGACTGCTTTGCCGGCGTGTGGGCCTATCACGCCAATGCCGAGCGCAAGATCCTGGAACAGGGTGACGTGGAAGCGGCCCTGAAGGCGGCCACGGCGATCGGCGACGACGCGCTGCAGCGCCAGGCGCAAGGCCATGTGGTGCCCGATTCGTTTACCCACGGCACTTCCGAGCAGCGTGTGCGCTGGTTCAGCAAGGGCATCGAATCGGGCCGGATTTCGCAGTGCAATACGTTTGAAGCGAAGCAACTCTAAAGCCTAGGGGATGGTGACCTCGAAGCGCCGGCCCAGGCGCTTCAATTCGCCGCTCTCGACCAGGGCATTGAATTCCTGGTCGAACTGCAGGCGCAGGCGGTCGAATTCCGGCGAGCGGGGAAAAGCCAGGTAGCCGTTCTGTACCTCCAGCACGCGCGGCAATATCCTGACTTGCCGGCCCATGTCCAGGCGGGCCACCACGGGTTCGGTATTGCGCCGGTTGGTGACGAACAGGTCGACATGGTTATGCACCAGCATCCGCAAGCCATTTTCCACGTTGTTGGCCACGCTGACGTGCAAGGTGGGCCGCGCCCGTTCCAGGTCGGAGCCGTAGGCCCAGCCATTGAGCATCACCAGGCGGCGATTTTTTAATGTCGCATAGTTGCCGTCCCAGCTGAAACCGGCGTCCTGGCGCGTATAAAAGACGATCTGGTCCTGGTAAAACGGCTTCTCGGAAAAGGCCATGCTGGCAAAACGCTCGGGCGCCTTGTACGGGCCGATAAGGATATCGGCCTGGCCCTGGGCCAGCATGGCTTGCGCACGCGCCCACGGCACCATGCGAAAGCGCACGGTATTGCCGGTGCGCGCCGCCAGAATACGTACCAGTTCGGCGCCCAGGCCCTGGTATTGGCCATTGCTCTGGTAGTCGAACACGCGTTCGAACTGCGCGCCCACGGCCAGCAGTTCACGCGCCTGCGCCGGCAATGGCGCGAACAGGACCGGCAACAGGGCCAGTCCAGGCAGGTGCCGGCGCCAGCGGCGCTGCCCTGCCCGGTTCATCAGCCGACGATGCGCAGCGAGTAATCGGTGGCCCGTATATCCTTGGTCAGGCTGCCGATCGAGATACGGTCGACGCCGGTTTCGGCGATCGCGCGCACGGTGTCAAAATTGATGCCGCCCGACGCTTCGAGCAGCGCGCGCCCGGCGGTCAGCGCCACCGCCTCGCGCATCATGTCGTTGCTGAAATTATCCAGCAGCACCGACACGGCGCCGGCATCCAGTGCTTCCTGCAGCTGGGCCAGCGTTTCCACCTCGATCTGTACCGGCACGCCGGCGTCCAGCGTGCGCGCATTGTCGAGTGCCTGGCGTATGCCGCCGGCGGCCGCGATATGGTTTTCCTTGATCAGGATGCCATCGTACAGGGCCAGGCGCTGGTTCTGCCCGCCGCCCACGCGCACCGCATATTTTTGTGCCAGGCGCAGGCCAGGCAGGGTCTTGCGCGTGTCCAGGATCGCCGCTTTGGTGCCGGCGATCACGTCGACGTACTGGCGCGTGACAGTCGCCACGGCCGACAGCAGCTGCAAAAAGTTCAGCGCGCTGCGTTCGGCCGTCAGCAAGGCGCGCGCCGGCGCCTCGATGCTGCACACCACGCTGTCGGCCGTCATCAGGTCGCCCTCGGCGTAATGCCAGTCGATGATCATGTTGCGGTCCAGGCTATGCATGATGCCCTGGAACCATGGCGCGCCGCACAGCACGGCCGCTTCGCGCACGATCACGCGCGCGGTAACGATCTCGTCGGGCGGCACCAGCTCGCCAGTCAGGTCGCACTGGCCCACGTCTTCCATCAGCGCGGCCAGCAGGTTGGCTTCAAAGGCGCGCGCCAGGGCGGCGTCAAACGGGGCAAAAGAATTTACGAGAGTACTCATGCGGGACCAATTCCTTGAAACAGTTGAGCTTCCTTGGCCAGGTCGGCGCCTGGCTGCACGCCGGCCTTTTTGGCGGCGGCAAAGTCGAGCATGCGGTTGATCGAACGCACGGCCAGCTGGCCCACTTGCGGATCGACATGAATTTCGTTCTGCATGTTTTCAAGCGTCTCGGCCAGGTTGCGCAGGCCGTTCATGGCCATCCATGGGCAATGCGCGCAGCTTTTGCAGGTAGCGCTGTTGCCGGCCGTGGGCGCTTCGATAAAGCGCTTGCCGGGCGCTGCGGCGCGCATCTTGTGCAAAATGCCATTGTCGGTGGCAACAATAAAGGTGTCGCTGTCCATCGTTTGCGCGGCGGCAATCATTTGCGAGGTCGAGCCCACCATGTCGGCCAGCGCGACCACATTGGCCGGCGACTCCGGGTGCACCAGCACCTTGGCCTGTGGATACTCTTCCTTCAGCAGGTCGAGTTCGATGCCCTTGAATTCGTCGTGCACCAGGCAGGAACCCTGCCACAGGAGCATGTCGGCGCCGGTTTCTTTCTGAATGTAGGAGCCCAGGTGCTTGTCGGGCGCCCACAGGATTTTCTTGCCCTGCGCATGCAGGTGGGCGACGATATCGAGGCCGATCGAGGACGTTACCATCCAGTCGGCGCGCGCCTTGACCGCCGCGCTGGTATTGGCATACACCACCACCGTGCGGTCGGGATGCTGGTCGCAAAAGGCCGTGAATTCATCGACCGGGCAACCGAGGTCGAGCGAACAGGTGGCGTCCAGGTCGGGCATCAGCACGGTTTTTTCCGGGCTCAGGATCTTCGCCGTTTCGCCCATGAAGCGCACGCCGGCTACCACCAGCGTTTTTGCAGGATGGTCGCGCCCGAAGCGCGCCATTTCCAGCGAGTCGGAAACGCAGCCGCCGGTTTCTTCGGCCAGGTCCTGCAGGTCGGCGTCGACATAATAGTGGGCGACCAGCACCGCTTCGCGCTCGACCAGCAGGCGCTTGATGCGGGCAATCAGTTCGGTTTTTTCAGACGGGGAAGGCGTGGCTGGCGTACGCGCCCAGGCGTGGGCGGTACAGCTGGCGCCGTCTTGCGGATGTTCGTACTCGACGGATTTGATGGCTAGAGTTTGCATGGCGTAGGGTAGCTGGGTGAGAATACACGATGGCATATCGGCAGGCCGATTGCCCAGCCTGCGACACTGCATGCCGGAGGCGCTGCGTGCGCCATCCGGCAAGCCATCGAATTAATCGATGCCTTGGCTCTTCAGGTAATCCTCGTAATTGCCGCTGTAATCGACAATCCCGTCTTCCTTGATCTCGATGATGCGGTTCGCCAGCGAGGAGACGAATTCGCGGTCGTGCGACACGAAGATCAGGGTGCCGGCGTATTTTTCCAGCGCAATGTTCAAGGATTCGATCGATTCCATGTCCATGTGGTTGGTCGGCTCGTCAAGCAGCAGCACGTTGTGGCGGCCCAGCATCAGCTTGCCGTACATCATGCGGCCTTTTTCACCACCGGACAGCACCTTGACGGCCTTTTTCACATCGTCGCCACCGAACAGCAGGCGGCCCAGGATCGAGCGCACGGCCTGGTCGTCGTCGCCCTCTTTGGTCCATTGCCCGATCCAGTCGGTCAGGTTGGTGTCCTTGGCGAAGTCTTCGGTCGGGTCTTGCGGCATGTAGCCGACGTTGGCGTTTTCCGCCCATTTCACGCGGCCTTGATCTGGCTGCAAGCCGGCCAGGTCGCCCGCGATACAGCGCAGCATGGTGGTCTTGCCGGCGCCGTTGGCGCCGATGATGGCGATGCGTTCGCCCGCTTCGACCATGATCGAGAAATTCTTGAACAGCTGGCGGTCGAATGCTTTCGAGATGTTTTCCACTTCCACCGCCAGGCGGTGCAGCTTTTTCTCGCCGTCGAAACGCACGAACGGATAGGCGCGCGACGATGGCTTGATGTCGTCGACCTTGATCTTCTCGATCTGCTTGGCGCGGGAAGTGGCCTGGCGGGCTTTCGATTTGTTGGCGGCGAAGCGGCGCACGAATTCCTGCAGCTCGGCAACCTTGTCTTTCGCTTTCGCGTTGTTGGCCAGCTGCTGGTTACGCGCCTGGGTCGAGGCGAACATGTATTCGTCGTAGTTGCCCGGGTAAACCTTCAGGGTCCCATAGTCCATGTCGGCCACGTGTGTGCAAACCTGGTTCAGGAAGTGGCGATCGTGGGAAATGATGATCATGGTCGAGTTGCGCTCGTTGAGCACGTCTTCCAGCCAGCGAATCGTGTTGATGTCCAGATTGTTGGTGGGCTCGTCGAGCAGCAAAATATCAGGATTCGAGAACAGCGCCTGCGCCAGCAGCACGCGCAGCTTCCAGCCTGGCGACACATTGCTCATCGGACCCTGGTGCAGGTCGATGGCAACACCGGCGCCCAGCAGCAGCTCGCCGGCGCGCGATTCGGCTGTATAGCCGTCATATTCCGAGACCTTGCCTTCCAGCTCGGCGGCCTTCATGTAGTCGTCGTCGGTCGCTTCGAGGTTCGCATAGATGGCGTCGCGTTCCTGCATCGCGGCCCACATTTCCGTATGGCCCATCATCACCACGTCAAGCACGCGCATCTCTTCGAACGCGAACTGGTCCTGGCGCAACTTGCCGAGGCGCTCATTGGTATCGAGCATGACATTGCCGCCCGACGGTTCCAGGTCGCCGCCGAGGATTTTCATGAACGTCGACTTGCCGCAGCCATTGGCGCCAATCAGGCCATAGCGGTTGCCGTCGCCGAACTTGACGGAGATATTCTCAAACAATGGCTTGGCGCCAAACTGCATCGTGATATTAGCTGTACTGAGCATGTGGTATCGGGTCTTTATCCAGTGAAAACAGGGTGTTGAATACTTTCTCTCCATTATACAGTACCTGCCACGCAGTATTCCCGGGCAAAAAGCCATGACAGTCCTGCAGCATCTCGCTACACTGTCGATGCCGTAATCTCAACTCACCCTGACAGACATCCCGTGAAAAAAATCCTCGTCGCCACCGCCATCGCCGTCATTGCCCTGGGCGCCGTGACCTATGCTTCACCCTATTACACCCTGTACCAGATGAAAGCCGCACTGGCAGAGCGCGACGCCACCGCGCTGGCAGAACATGTCGACTTCCCTGCCCTGCGTGAAAACGTCAAGCAGCAGATCAATGGCGCCATGGCCGAGAGCGTCAAGGCCACTGTCGGCGCCGACAATCCGTTTGCCGCCATGGGCCAGGCCTTTGCCAGCAGCATGACGAACAAAATGGTGGACGCGATGGTCTCGCCGGTCGGCGTGGTGGCGCTGGTCAACAGGAGCGTGGTCAGCAGCGAGGAAAAGGTCGACGGCGCCGATACGGCGCAAGCGCCCAGGGCCGAAGCCAAGGGGCGTTACGTCGCGGCGTATGCGGGTTGGGACCGCTTCGTGATCCGTCCGACAAGCAATCAGGACGATGGCGGCGGCCTGGTCTTGCGCCGCCATGGCTTGTGGAACTGGAAACTGAGTGGCCTGGAAATATCGAAGGCCATGGCCGCCACCAGGTAATAGCGGCGGGTCACGGCCCGTTGCTACATGCCCAGCGACTTCAGCAGGTCTTCGTTGTCGTCGTCCGCGGCAGCGGGCGCCGGTGCGGGGGTCGCATCCCTGGCCTTGTTCGCGAATTCGGAGTCCATCAGCGAGTCGGTGTCGACTTCCTGCGAGTCGAAATCGTGCAGCTTGATGAACTCGGTACGGTCGATCGCCAGTTCCAGGTAGAAAATATTGTTCTTTTCGGTATAGAACGTCACGCGGCGCATTTCAGGGCGGTCCAGCGGCGTATCGACGCTGAGCATGACCTGCTTGTTGAGCACCAGCATTTTTGGCTGGCTCTGCGTGATATTGGTTTGCAGTTCGCGCCGCACCTTGCCGGTAAAGTCGCCGACGATCTGGTTCATCAGCTCGCCCATAATGTTCGACACTTCATCGGAGGTGTAAAACGCCGCCAGTTCCGACTTTGGCATGCCCATGTGCAACATGTAGCGCTCGTAGATTTCCATCGCCGTGTCGGCTGCGAAATTGAGCACCACCAGGCCCGTGAAGCCGCCGTCAAACATGACGAAGCAACCGATATCGGGCTTCAGGCCGGTCTTGGTGATGCGCTGCACCATGCCGGAATAATTGACCCTGCTTTGCGTTGCGACGTTCAGCACCCGGACCACCGAGTTGCACAAACTCATCAACAAATCTTCTGTACCGTACACAACATCCTTTTCTGCGCTCATGGGCAACCTCTCGTACTTTTTATCCGTGCTTTTTATAATCGTATTTCTATGTAGAAATATGTATCAGATGGGCAGAATACCGGTGTGCGCCATGTCCGTCCAGCCATACCTGCATTTACTTGACGATGTGTCGGGAAATCGTCCTTTCCCGCGCCGCGCTGGTGTCTGGCGGAACAGGTCTGGTCACCAATTTCAGGCATCATCTGTTTTACAGGCAACAAAATGAAAGACAGCGATGAATCAAGATCAGGCATTGCAAGAGATGCAGGCCGCCATGCAAACGTGGTTCGACGAACAGGCGCGCAGGGAGCCGGGCAAGACCGTGGCGCGCACCACCTTGCAGATCGGCGTGTTCAACGAGCTGCTGCTCGACTACCAGCCGGGCCGCACCAGCCTGGACGTGGACCTGGGTTTCGGCCAGGAGCCGCCATCGGCGCATGCGCCATTCCTGACGCCGGCGCAAGTGGGGGACGCTATCGTGCCCGCGCTGGCACTGGCCTTCCGGCAAGCCCTGGCCAGCGCCGACCCGGCGCTGCTGGACTATCATTTCCGCTTGCGCGCCACCATTCCTACCACCGAAGGCCAGCGGGAATGGCTGGTGCTCGAACTGCTCGACGAAGCCAAGCGGCAAGCGCTGCTGGCGCGCATCAACACGTATATCGACAGCAAGCTGCGCGCCGGCAGCTATGACGGCAAGCCGCTGGAATCGTTTTTCCTCAGCCGGCACCTGCTCGATCCAAGGCTGTTCCCTGCCCTGGACGCAGCCTGGACCATCGCGCAATTCGAGCACATGCAGCAGCTGCGCCCCGGCCGCAAGGCGGCGCTGGCCGAGCATCGCGGCAATCTCATCCGCGCTGGCACCAGCTGGGCCGAGGATTGCTTCCTGCCCCGCTATTTCGAGGTGCGGCGCTCGGAGTACCAGCCAAACGAATACGCCATCAAGCCAGGTGCGCAGGACAGCGCCGGCGATGGCCAGATCGACCTGCTGCTGTATATTGCCGTGATGATATTGCGCCACGAGCCCGGCTACGCCAAGCCGGCTGGCCTGCAGTTCATCCAACTGGCCACGCAACTGGGCAGCGAACGCGCGGCGCGCATGCTGACCGAGGGCAGCGGCAGTTTTGCGCAGGACGCCATCGCCCTGGCAACCGGCCAGGTCAGCTGCAACGCGAACGATGTGTTCGCCACTATCCATATCGTGATCAAGGAAGAAGGCGCCGCAGCCTATGCCCAGGCGCTCGATTTCGTGACCCATCTGCTGGAAAACGGTTTTCCAAAAAGCTATCAGATCAAGCTGAAATCGACGGCCAGGAATTACCTGCCGGTAAAAGGGCTGGCCAAGTCCGATACGCACCGCTTTTTCGCCAATGCCCTGGCCTGGCCGGAACTGCATCCGCAGCTGGCGCGCTATGCCCGCGCGGCGATTGCGAAATATGAGTTCTATGCCGATACCGAAGATGAAAGAAATTGCATGCCGGGCAGCTACGCCGTCTTCGGCCTGGCGCTGGCCGAGCCACACTGGTTTTCCTTGCTGGAACACTATATGGGGGCCGTCGATGAAGAGCATCAAAGCGTGCAGGACAGTTTTACGGCGGCCTTTGCCGCACGCTACGGCGTGAGCGAAACCTCGCTTGCGGCTTTGATCACGTGCCTGCGCCACTGCACCGACAATCTCAAACTGAAGATGGCACCGGCATTCGAGGATGACGCCATGCTGGAACTGCTGCACCGCCAGCTGCAAGGCCTGCAGGCGCATGAGGTGGCACATGTGCTGCAGGCAATCTGGGGCAAGCCGGAGAAACTGGCCGCGCTGGCGCGCAAGGCGCAGGGCCGGCGCCAGGAGCTGCTGGCCAGCCTTACGGCGCTTGGCGCGGTGACACGACGTTGAGGATGTCATCCAGGCTGGCCGGCTTGACCAGGTGATGGTCAAAGCCGATGACCTGGGTGCGCTCGCGCGTGTGGGCATCGCCCCAGGCGGTCAGCGCGATCATGCGCGTATGCCTGAAGCGCGGCGCCTGGCGCAGGGTCGATACCACATCAAAACCGGTAATTTCCGGCATGCCCAAGTCAAGCAGCATGACGTCGGGCTGGAAGGCGTCAGCGGCCTTGATCGCCTCGGCGCCGCCATAGATGGGCAGCGTCTCGTGCCCGCACATGTTCAGGAATTCGGCGATCAGATCCGCAGCGTCGCGATTGTCGTCGACGACCATGACACGCAAGGATGAAAGTTGGTTTGCCATTGTAGCCTGCTGTAAATACGCGCTGTCCGGCAAGGGTCAACGCTTGTATGCCAGCAGGTTCGAGGCGGCAGGTTGGTTTCCAGCCAGGGATGGTGACTGAAAGAATAAGGTTGCTTCGTTGAAATTATACATGCTTTTCCCTCCTGCTGATGCGTCATATCAAAGATTGTTTGCATATTTTAACAATCTTTCATTTCTGCATTGTAGGAGCTGACGCTGCCCTTATGTAGCTGAAACCGCCGCCACTGATGCCGTCGTCTAGCCGCGCTAGAAATCGAGCGCGCGCAGTACCACGCTGCTGGCCAACAGGTCGCGGCTCAGGTAGGCGAACGCCCTTTGGGCGATCCGCAGGCGGTGTGTTTCAAAGACAGACAAGGCGTCGCGATGGCCGCCTCCGAGGCTGAGCAGCGCGGTGGAGGTCACGCGACAGATCTTGTCGGCGCCAAACGCGGCCAGGTGAAAGGTGACGGCGCCGTCGGCTCGATCAAGCGCCACGCTGTTGCGGAGGATTTCATATGGCATGGAACGTCCTTTGCCGCCATGCAGCGCACTGCGGCAGGCGGTGAAATGGGAGAGGCATCATTCCAGCCTAATCGGCTCGTTGCGCCGCTACCGTCTGCTACCGTACATAAAGAAGTGTTTGCATGCGTGATCGACCTGGCCAGTTTCTGCAGCTACAATGCGACAGATGAATAGCGCCAAAAGCAATATTACTCAAATACCAATTTTTGATACTTCGCCAGAGCAGGATGCCGCCCGGCGCCTGGCCCTGTTGCGCCTGCTGGAACCGGGCCATGCGCCAGGCGCCCTGGCTGCCGACATGCTGGCCCAAAACCTGCCCGGGCTGCACGTGCGCCAATTGCTGGCCCGGCTGCGCCGGCTGCGCGCCGCGCAGTCGAACTTGCTGCATTATGCTGGCGCCACCGAGGCACAGGCGCAGCAGGAGTTCGGCGCGGCGATAGCCGCCCTCAAGGCAGAGCTGGCCAAGCGCCCGCATGTGCCCAACAAGCAAGAAGCCAGGGCGCTGCGCCAGGCGGCGGCGAAACAACGCTGAACTATCCATTCTTTCTGTCATTTGAACTGTCGAGACCCCATGCCACGCTTCCGCCCTTTCCACCTGCTGTTCAGCGCCTTGCTCTGCCTGGCGGCGCCTGCCGTCACGGCGCTGGAAGCAGCGCCATCGGCCGCCACGCCCTTGGTCATCGGCGAGAGCTTCGCCATTGCCTCGACGGTACTGGGCGAAACGCGCCATATCAATGTGTACGCGGCGCGTGCCTGGGATACGCCGCCGGACGCGCCGCTGCCGGTGCTGTACATGCCCGACGGCGGCCTCGCCGAGGATTTCCTGCATATCGCCGGCCTGCTGCAGGTGTCGGTGGCGAATGGCACCATGCGTCCGTTCCGGCTGGTCGGCATCGAAAACACCGAGCGCCGGCGCGACCTGACCGGACCCACCGTTGATGCCAAAGACCGCGCCATCGCCCCGGTGGTCGGTGGTGCGGCTGCCTACCGCAGCTTTATCCGCAACGAACTGATGCCGCAAGTGCGCCAGCGCTACCGTGGCACGGGCGAAACGGCCATCGTCGGCGAGTCACTGGCGGGCCTGTTTGTCGTCGAGACCTTGCTGCTCGAACCGCAGTTGTTCGACCATTACCTGGCGTTCGACCCCAGCCTGTGGTGGAACCGCGGCTTTCTTGCCGGCCAGGCGGCCGGCCTGCTGGCCAGGCAGGGCAATGCCAGGCATAGCCTGTATATTGCCAGCAGCAGCGAAGCGGGCATCGCCAGCGAAGTGCAGCGCCTGGCCAAGGTGCTGGCGCAATCCGCGCCGAAGGCGCTGGACTGGCACGTGGAAAGCATGCCGCAGGAAAGCCACGGTACCATCTACCACCCTGCCGCCCTGAAAGCGTTTCGCGCCGTGTTTGCGCCGAAGATGGACAAACTGTAATCGTCGCCGCAGATCACGGAGTGAAGCGCGCCAGTAAAATGCAGGCCCGTCCCCCGCAAACACTTCCATGACCTTATTGCAGCTGTTGATCCTTTCCGTCGTCCAGGGCTTTGCCGAGCTGCTGCCCGTATCGAGCTCCGCCCACGTCATCATGGCGGAAAAACTGATGGGGCTCGATCCCACCTCGCCCGAGCTGACCATGCTGCTGGTGATGCTGCATACCGGCACCATGTTCGCCGTCATCGTGTATTTCTGGGCATCATGGCGCAAGACCTATTTCAGCTCGGCCACGGCGCTGCGCAGCAATGTGCTGCTGCTGGCGGCGGCAACCCTGATGACCGGCATCGTCGGCTATGGCCTGCTGAAGCTGATCACGCATGTGGTGATGGCCGGCACGCCAGGCTTCGAGATCGAACACCTTTTCGGCAACGCGAAGTTGATGGCCGCCGCGCTGGCCGCCGCCGGCGTGCTGATCATGGTGTCGTCGCGCCTGCAAGCGCGCCACGATGGCGCCCTGACCTTGCCGCGCGCCATGCTGGTCGGCGCGGTGCAGGGCCTGTGCCTGCCCTTTCGCGGCTTTTCACGCTCCGGCGCCACCATTTCAACGGCGATTGCCGTTGGCGTGCCGCAGCGGCGCGCCGAGGAATTCAGCTTTGCGCTGGCGGTGGTGCTGACGCCGGCGGTGATCGTCAAGGAAGGCTGGCGCTTCTACCAGGCCGTCCACGCTGGCGCGGTGGGCCATGGCGCGCCTCTGATGCATTTGCTGGCGCCCAGCCTGCTGGGCATGTGTTTGTCCTTCGTGGCCGGCTTGCTGGCGCTGCGCTGGCTGTCGAGCTGGCTGGAACAGGGACGCTGGCATCTGTTCGGCTTCTATTGCATCGCGGCCTCGGCGGTGGTGCTGCTGGTAGGGTAAAATCGCGGCGGGCCGATTTGCGCCCGTCCATCCCAGCCAGGTATTACTGAAAGCCAACGATGAATTTTGCCGCCACCGCCGCCCTCTCGCTCGCCATGTCGACCGACGCCTTTGCCGCCGCCGTCGGCAAGGGCGCTGCGCTGCACAAGCCGCAATGGCGCGAAGCGCTGCGCACCGGCCTGATTTTCGGCGTGATCGAATCGATCACGCCGCTGATCGGCTGGGCCCTGGGCCGCGTGGCCGCGCCTTACGTGGCTGCCTGGGACCACTGGCTGGCCTTCAGCCTGCTGGGCGTCATCGGCGTACTGATGATACGCAATGCACTGTCCGACGCCGATGAAGAAGAAGCGCCGGCGCGCAGCCATTCTTTCTGGGTACTGGCCGTCACCGGTTTTGCCACCAGCATCGACGCCATGGTGGTGGGCGCGGGGCTGGCCTTGCTGGGCGCCAATATCCTCGTCACGGCCGCCGCCATCGGCTTTTCCACCTTCGTGATGGTCACCATCGGCGTGATGCTGGGCCGCGTGCTGGGCACGGTGGCTGGCCGGCGCGCCGAACTGGTCGGCGGCCTGATACTGATCGTGATTGGCTGCCTGATCCTGTACGAGCACCTGGGCCACCCGGCCGCGTGAGCGGTAAGGCAGGCTTCTCCTGTTCAGCAGCACCGGTTTCGCTTATGATGACGACACTGCCGCAACGCTTGGCAGGCCTGTCCTCGCGCCCTGAAAGCAGCAACCATGAGCCAGTTCAATGAAGGTGATGTTGTACGGGTCAAGTGCGGCGGCCCCGACATGACGGTGGTCTGCGTCGACGTCAATTACTTCTCGCAGGACGACAAGCCGCTGGCGGTATTCTGCGTCTACGAAAAAGACCATTTTTTGTTCGAACAGGCGTATCCCGAATACGCGCTCGAGATCGTGCGCTATGAGCGGCGGCGCTATACGCGCGAAGACTGAGTTAGGTACGCGAACGCACACAGCGGCCTTCTCACCCGTGCTAGATTCATGGCTGTGTATTGAATCGCCGCGAGGAGGCTGTCATGGAAACACTGGAACTGCTGTTTGCGTCCCTGGTAAGGGAAACGGCCGAGTCGATCCGGGACCGCCACGTGCCGTTTGCCGTCACCGACGACGAAGCCGCGTATTTTGCCTGGCTCGATGGTCATCCGGTGTCCGGCTATGTGCAGGAGGCCTACCGCGAAATCGAAGAAACGGCGCTGCAGATCCGCGCGATCCGGGCTGGCTAGCGGCAATTTCAGCGCCTGTGACGCCGCGCCGATACGCCGCTTGAAGAGTCCGATGGAACAGGTGAATTTACCGCCAGTGATTTGATCGCCACCGCGCCTGCGCTCAAGCTGCCGGTGGCATTGCCAACTTCAGTCGTGTGCCTGCCATGCGCCTTCCGGCGCAAGCATCACCGCTGCAACAGCATCAACGAAGGGGCGCGCTGTCCGCCAGGCGCCAGCCGATCGACAAGGCCACCTGCTGGGCTTCTTTTTCGTTGCTGCAATCATCATAATCGCAGGTGTCCTCATACGCGCCGCAGGCAAGATTCTGGCTGACAAACGAGCCGACCCAGCGGCCGTCGCGGCGCTGGGAGGCGGTTGCACTGATGGTGAATCCTTTGTGGATGGTGGGATTTTCCAACGACATCATAATTTCCTCCGCTAAAAAAAACGTCAGCCACCTGACTTGAGGCCATTGTGCCGCAGCGCAGCATGGCGGTCTGTGCGGTTGCTCACGTTACCCGCATGTGCACGCGCCCCACTACTGAATCAGGTATGATTTCGCCATGTGTGGACGATTTGATCAAAATGACACGGCAAGGGTGCAGGCTTCCAGCTTCGGCTGGACCGACGCGGTCTTTGACAGCGAGGCCGAGCCGCACCTGAATGTGTCTCCCGGCACTTACCGCCCCGTGATGCATGTCGACAATGGCGTACGCCGTGTCGACGATGTGTTCTGGGGCTACCGCCCTGCCTGGGCCACGGCTGCCGAGCCGGCGCCTGGCAGGAAAAAAATCCCGATCGCCATCAACGCCCGCCTGGAAAAACTGGCCGGCAGCTACTGGAAGCCGCTGCTGCGCAACGGACGCGGCATCGTCTGCGTGCATGGCTGGTATGAATGGACCGGTGAAAAGGGCTCGAAGCAGCCGTGGCATATCCACCGCAAGGACCGCGCACCGTTGTTCCTGCTGGCATTGGCCCATTTCGGCCCGTTCAAGCACCACCGCGAGGAATCGGGTTTCGTGCTGGTGACGGCCGACAGCCTGGGCGGCATGGTCGATATCCATGACCGGCGGCCAGTCGCTGTCAGCCGCGAAGACGCATGGCGCTGGCTGGCGCCGGAACTGACGCCGGACGAAGCGCTGCACCTGGCGCGCACCTGCATGCTCGACACTGAACTGTTCGCCTGGCATGCGGTCGACAATCCGCTGATACCGAGCGCGCGCGCCAAAAGGACGCCGGCACCACCAGCGGAACAGACCTCGTTTGACTGGAGCGGCGAATAATGCTCAGCGCGCCAGGCGGCGCCACAGCGCTTCTACCGGTCCCTGACTGAACCGCGCCAGCCACCAGCGGCTGATCAGGACCTGCACGGCCATGATGGCCAGGGTCAGGCCCAGCATCCCGACCGGCCGCAGTTGCGCAGCCCAGGCCAGCCCCCAGCCCTGTAACAAAAACGTGCCCACGATCGACTGCGTCAGGTAATTGCTCAGCGCCATGCGCCCGACCGGCGCCAGCCAGCGCGCCAGCGCCGCCATGATGGCCGGGCCGGCCAGCATCAGCGCCGCGACATAGCCGGCCGCCAGCAGCGGACCGCCCGCATACAGCAGCAATTCCAGCAGCATGGTGTTGAACTGCGTCTGGTAGGGATCGACGGTTTGCCACAGGTTCGCCGTGGCCGCCAGCAGGTTGAACGGCAAGCCGATGCCGATGCCCACTGTGCAGACGCGGCGCCACACGTGGCGATGGCGCGCCGGCTGCGTCAGCCAGCCCAGGCGCACCGACACAATACCGAGCAGGAAAAAGATAATAATATGCGGCAGCATCACGATCACGAACAGCATCTGCATGCCGTAGTCGCGCATGCGCAACGCTGCGATCGCCAGCGCGCTGCCTTGCGTGTAGACGACATAACGGCCTGCAAACTCCTGCAAGGAATGTGCCGTGGCTGCTGCGTCGCTGGCGGGGCCGAGCGGGTACAGCAGGCACATGAACAGCAAAAATCCGCCCGCCAGCAGCCAGGCCAGGGTGCGAATGCGGGCCAGCCTGGCCGGCGCCAGCGACAGGATCACCATGCCGGCCAGCGCATAGGAACTGAGTACGTCGCCGCTCCACACCAGCAGGCCGTGCAACACGCCGATCAACAGCAGCCAGCGCAGCCGCCGCTTGTACGCCGCTTGCGCCGCCGGCCAGCTGCCGAGCTGCTGGCGCAGCGAACGCGTATGCAGCGCAAAGCCGGCGCCGAACAAAAATGCAAAGATGGGATAGAACTTGAACTCGGCAAACGCCGCCACCAGGAAAATGGCGGCCTGGTCCAGCCATGGCGCGGCGGCAGGCAAGGTACCGTAGCGCAAGGACAAAGTGCCCCAGGCAAAGCCCCAGATATTGACCAGCAATATGCCAAACACGGCGATGCCGCGCAGCACATCGAGTTGCGCCAGCCTGCCCTGCCTGGCCTTCATCGGCCGGCGCGCGCCAGGGTCGGGTAGTCGCCGATCTGCAAGGTAAAGCCGGCCTCGTTCGATGTCAGGCGTGCATGGCCGCCAAACGGCAAAGTGACGCGGCGGCGGATATGGCCAAATTCCAGGCCTGTCAGCACCGGCACGGGCAGGCGCTGACGCACATAGGCCAGCATGGCGTCGAAATCGTAGCCATTCTCCATCGGCCCCAGTTTATAGCCTGAAAAGTCGCCCAGCAGCACGGCTTGCTGGCGCCCTATCACGCCTGCATGCAGCAGTTGCAGCAGCATGCGTTCGACCCGGTAAGGGTGCTCGTTGACGTCTTCGAGGAACAGGATACCGCCGTCAATCTCGGGGAAATACGGCGTGCCCAGCAGATGCAACAGCATGGCCAGGTTACCGCCCCACAACTTGCCGTTGACATCGACCTGCGGATTGCCGTTCGATACGCCGGTCACGGTGTGCGTGGGGCCGGCGAGACAACTCCACAGCTGGTCCAGGGTGAACTGTTCCGGCTCGTCACGGATAAAATCATCGCAGATCATGGGGCCGGCAAAGCTGGCGCGGCCGGTTTTGGCCATCAGGCCCATGTGAAAGGCGGTGAAATCGCTGTAGCCGACAAACAATTTGCCGCTGTCGGCCATGGCCTGGAAATCGATCTCGGGCAGGATGCGGCTGATGCCATAGCTGCCGCGCAGGGCCAGCACCACCTGCACTGCGGGATCGTGCGCGGCCGCATGCAGTTGCGCCAGGCGCCCCGCTTCCGTGCCGCCGAAGCGCTGGAATTTGTGCGCCGGATCGTAGTAATTATGGACAGTGGCGCCTTGCGCCTGCAGGCGGGCAATGCCGCCTGCCAGTGCCGCGTCGTCGGGCGCGTAGCCGCCGGGCGCCACGATGGCGATGCCGATTTCAGGAGTGATCAAGTTGCTGGTTCCGGGCCAAGAGTGGAAAGGTGATGCTCAGGCTGGCTGCGAGCGCATCTGCGGCGCCATATTACCGTGCAGATGTACATCGATCAAGGCGAGGATGCGCTCGATCAGCTGCGGCGGCAGGTCGTGGCCCATGCCTTCGATCACTGCCAGCCGCGCGCCCGGGATCAGGGCCGCCGTATCGATGCCGCAGGCGACCGGTATCAGGGGATCAGCCGCCCCATGGATCACCAGTGTCGGGCAAGCAATGGTGGGCAGCAAGGCCACCCGGTCGCCGGAAGCGCCGATGGCCACCATCTGGCGCACCACGCCATCGGGGCAATTGGCGCGCGACAGCGCCAGCGCTATACGCGGGTGCAACACTTTGTCGGCCACCGGATAGGCCGGGCTGCCCAAGGCGCGCACGGTGGCCGCCATATGCGCCACCAGTTCGGCCTGGCTGGCGCCGGCCTTCGGGCGGCGCATCAGGGCATTGCGCGCCACTTTGGTCGGGCCGGGCAGGCCGCGCCGGCTGCTGCTCGACATGATGGACACCAGGCTCAGCACCTGCTGCGGCGCGCGCGCCGCCATCACCTGCGCGATCATGCCGCCCATCGACACGCCGATCACATGCGCCTGGGTGATGCCCAGGGCCGACAGCAGGCCCAGCGCATCGTTGGCCATGTCGTCGAGGGTGTAGGAACTTTTCAGCGGCCAGCCCAGTTTGCTTTTCAGGTAGGCCAGTGGCAGGCTGGGCTTGCCGGCGTGCGTCATCTTGCTCGACAGCCCGACATCGCGGTTGTCGAAGCGGACCACGTGAAAACCCTGTTCGACGATGCCGTCGATAAAGGCGTCTGGCCAGGCGACCAGCTGCATGCCCAGGCCCATAATGAGCAGCACGCAAGGGTCTTGCGGATCGCCATGGCTTTCGTAAGCGATATCGAGGCCGTTGGCCCGGGTGGTTGCCATGTTTGCCTTTCGATTGACCGGCCGCGAGCACCAGCGCCGCAGCCGTGGAATCAGCATAGCATTTTATGGCTGTAGCGGTTTTACTGTGCGCGCGGCAAGCTGGCGGCCAATTCGTTCCAGGCTTGCGGCTGCGACTGGCCACGCTCGCGCACGCCAAAGAAGGTCAGCACCTGCGTGCCTTCCTGGTCGAAAAACTCGATCGAAGTAACGCCGCCGCGCTTGACGACCCAGCCGCTGCGCAGGGCCGTATCGCGGATATGCAGATTGAAGTCCGGGTCCAGCACATTGTAGTAGCCGCCGCCGACCATGGTTTTCCCGATTTTTCCGCTGTAGATTTGCGTCAGGCCCTGGTTGCCGAGGAAGACCATGATGGCGACCTTGTCTTTCGCCGCAGTCTCCAGCAGGGTGCGCAGCGCTTCCGGCGTAATTCTCTCGACCATGCCGGCCGGCGCCAGGCGCAGCGCCTGTTCGCGTGTCAGGTGAAATTCACGCAGGATTTGCGCAAACTGGTGCACGTCCGTCATTTCTTTCCAGGCCAGCTGGAATTCCTTGAGGTCGATCTCGGCATCGGGTTTTTCCACCGCCTTCGGCACGGCGGCCAGCAGGTTCAGCTGGCTGTCCTGCCGCGGCGCGCGGAATGTGGCCACCAGCTGGTCGAACACGGCCACGCCCGCTTCGCTGCGCGCATACAGTTTATGAATGGCATCGCCCTGGGCGTCAAAGAACTGCAGGCTCCGCGACAGCTTGCCGTCGCGGCCCGGCTGGGCCACGGCAAACGCATATTTCCAGTTTTCAAAATGAAAGCGCAGGTCAATCGCGCCGCCCAGGTAGCCACCGGCGATATTGCGCTGGCGCGCTTCCTGTTCCGCGTCCTGTTTCAAGTCACCCTGCTCCGGCTTGTCGCCCGGCTGTTTCAGGCGGCTGGCGGTGCCGGTGGTTTCGATCACGCCGTTTTCATTGCGCGTGATCGCCTGCACCAGGCCCAGGTCCAGCGCGGCGCGCATGATTTCGCGCGCTTGGTTGCCATCGGCCTGCAGGCGCGTAACGCCGTTGCCGAGATTGGTCGCCAGCAGTTGCGCTTCCGACGCACCCAGGGCGCGCGCCGCATCGCGGATCTGCAGCTTGGGCTGCTCGGTGCGCAAGGTGGACCAACGTTCGGCCAGGTTGGCCGGCGCCGTGGCGGCGACGGCATGTGCCATGGCCAGGCCGCCCAGCAGGGATAGAACGATTTTCTTTAGCTTCATGGGAGTGTCGTTAAAAAGTAGTGAAAGTGAAAAATCAGTAGTTGACCGACAGGCTGGCCGCCACGTTACGGCCCGGCTTGGCATAGCGCTCGATTTCGCTGAGGTTGGCCGCCGACGTGCCGGCTGCCAGAGTGCGCGCGGCAGCGTAGTCCCAGTATTTGCGGTCCGTCAGGTTGTACACGCCAACGATGATCTTCGCGTTCCTGTGTACGTTCCAGTACGTTGACAGGTCGAAAATGGTATACGCCGGCACCTTGTAGCGGGCCGTCGTCACGCCGGAAATCACGTCATTCGGCGCCTGCTTGCTGTCCGCATGCACGGCCGTCAGGGCAAGGCCGAACAGCTGGTTCGCATGGTCGTAGCCGAAAGTCAACGCGGTCTTGGCCGGCGCCACCGAGGCCAAGCCGTCGCGCAGGCCGGTGCCGGTATTGGTGGCGCGGCCCTTGGCCACGCCGGTGGCCAGGTCGACTCGGTAGCCTTGCAGGCCTGGCGCAAACGTGCCCAGCTGCGCGCGCAACGCCAGCTCGCCACCCCAGGTGCGGGCATTGCCGATATTTTCAGGACGGAACAGTCCTTGCACGATGGTCGGGTAATTGACCGGGTCCGGCGCCTGTCCCACGTACTCGACCATATCCTTGTAATCGGTGCGGTAGGCGGACAGATGCAGCGCCAGGCCCTTCACCACATCACCCTTGAAACCCAGCTCGTACGCATTGCTGGTTTCCTTGCGCAAGTTGGGATTGCCCAGCACGGCGTAGCCGGTGCCGGTGCCGGTATAGCTGAACGAATCATAAGTGCCGGTGCGCTCGGCCGCCGTCGGCAATCGCGTGCCGCGGGAAAATGTGGCGTAGGCGTCAATCTGCGGCAGCACTTCGACCGACAGCGCCAGGCTCGGCGTGAGCGTGGTATCGCTTTCCTTGCGGATTTCTTTCGCCGCGGCGGGCACGGCAATCACATAGTTCTGCAGATTCTTCGGCTCCAAAGTACGCCGTTCGACACGCAGGCCAGGAGTCAGCACGGCCTTCTTGCCACCCTGGCTGAAGCTGTAGTCGTCGCGCACATACAGCGCCAGCTTGCTGCTGTCCATGTCGGCCATGCGGTTCTTGCGCGTGATCTGGTGCACGCCGGTGGCCACCACGATGCGGTCTTCCAGCCACGGACGGCGCGCCTGGCCCTGTTCGATCTGCAGGCCGTAGACCAGTGCATGGTCTTCGTTGAATTGTTTCAACGCCTCCGTCGTCAAACCGATGGTGTCATTCTTGAAGCTGGTGTCGATGGCGCGCTGGTACAGCACCCGCTGCGAGATATAGCGTGCGTCGGTGTGGTCCTCGATCTTCGAATTCTGCACATAGACCTTGGACGTCAAACGCTCGAACAGGGCCAGGTCCCTGAGCACCACGTCGTGACCGAGGCTGACCCGGGTGCGGCGCGTGGTCGAATCCTGGAAAATGCCGTCGGGGTAACTCGCGGCGGTGATCTTGTTGTTGACGTCGCGCTGGTTCTTGCGCTCGAACATGTCGATCGTCAGGTCTAGCTTCTGTTCGCCCGGCAAGGCCCACACCAGCTTCGACAGCAAGGCGTCCGAGTGCCAGTCGTCGGGATTTTCCGGCGTGCTGCCGGCGCTGTCGGTGGCATCGCCATCGCGGCGCACATAAACGGCCAGGCCCTGCAGGGTCGCGCCGATCTTTGCCGCGCCGGTGAGCGTATGGGCATTGCTGCGGTTGGCGGTGGTGCGGCCGAACTTGTAGCCGATATACGTGTCCTGCCCTTCGCCCAGGTAGTCTTCCGGCGACTTGGTCATGAAGCTGACGCCGCCACCGAGGCCCGGGCTGGCGCCGCTGACCGCGGTGGTGCCCGACTCGATGCGCACTTCGCGGAAAGTTTCAGGATCAAAATAATCGCGGCCGGTGCCGAAGGCGTTCAGGGTCGAGCCGTCCGGTTTCGGCGCCGCGTCTGGCAGCGCAATGCCGTCGACGTCCAGGCTGACCCGGTTGCCTTCCAGGCCACGGATGTTGTAGCCCGTATTGCCGGCGCCATCCCATACATTGCCGCCGCCCGAGTTGGCCACCGGCGCGCTGATCAACGGCTGGTAGCGCACGATGCCGCCCATTTCCGTCACGTTCTGGCGTTCCAGGTCTTCGCTGCGGATCACGGTCCTGGTGCCGGCGCGGCGCTCGTATTCCTGGCGCGAATTGACGACGATTTCCGGAAAGGTCGGCAGTTTCGATGGCTCCTGCGCCGCCGTGCCGGCATTCACGGCCACCGGCGCCGTGGTCTGCGCATGCGCCGTCAGCAGCGGCGCGGCAAACAGGCCCAGCAAGGCGGCGCGCAGCACCAGGTTGGGCCGGCGGGCGGGAAGGAATGGGGATACGACAGGCGCAGCGCTACGCGGCAGTAGAACAATAGTCATGATGGTCCGGTGTCAGAGTGAAGGCTGGCTCTGGTCCGGGGCGCATCATGGGTGCGCGGGCAGTTCGCTGGCGAAGGAGAAGGAGAAGCAATACTGTAACACGAATCATTCTCATTTTAGAATGACAATATCATCTATCCAGATGTTATTTTGCAACAGTTATCAAGGCATATTGATACAGAGTGGCCACGGCGAGCCGCCCTGCACTCTTTCAGCCGGCCAAGCTATTGGCCAGCTTGCGCGCCTCGGCCTGGGCCCGGCGGCGTTCGACAAAGAATGCCCGCAGGTAGGCGCCGCACTCTTCCGCCATCACGCCACCGGCAATGTCGGTCTGGTGATTGAGGGCCGGCTGTTCGAACAGGTTGACGACCGAACCGCAGGCGCCGGTTTTCGGATCCGATGCGCCAAACACCACGCGCGACAACCTCGCATGCAGCATGGCGCCCGAGCACATCACGCACGGTTCCAGCGTTACATACAGTTCGCAGCCCGGCAGCCTGTAGTTGCCCAGCTTTTCCGACGCCGCGCGCAAGGCATTGACTTCGGCGTGCGCGGTCGGATCGTGTTTGCCGATGGGCTGGTTGTAACCCACCGCAATCACCTCGCCATCCTTGACGACGACGGCGCCGACCGGCACTTCGCCCAAGTCCCAGGCATGCTGCGCCTGGTCCAAAGCCAGGCGCATGAAGTGTTGATCCGCGTCAGGACCCGGCGTGTCAGTCATCGGTCACTTCTGCCCAGCAATTCGGGGTTTCATGCAGCACCAGCTTGTGCAGGTGCAGGCCAGTGCCGAAATGGTCGGTAAACGCCGCTTTCAGGATCTCGAAGGCGATGCGCGCCAGGTTTTCCACGGTGGGAATGCGGTCGATGACCACCGTCTTGTGGTCGGGCAGGCTGGCCAGGAAGTCGCGCACGGCCACATCCTTTTCATACACCAGGAAGGCGTGATCCCAGACATCGACCAGGTGCTGCTTGGCCAGCGTCTTGACGTCGGAAAAGTCCATGATCATGCCGTTGTCGGAATTGCCTTCCGCTTCGATGACCTTGCCGACCAGGGTGATTTCCACCGTGTAGCGATGGCCGTGCAGATTGCGGCACTGGCTTTTATGGTCGGGAATGCGGTGGCCCGCGTCAAATTCAAGCTTGCGTGTAATCGTCAGCATAATGTTTCTATCAAGGTATTTGCAGGAGTTTATGGGTTTGCAGGCTCAGCTTCCATTTCGGATTGCTTTTGCACGTCTCGATGGCCAGCTTCATGTTTTGCGCGGCCAGCAGGCCGTCCATGGCTTGCACATAGAAGTTCTCGAAATCGAGCTGTTCGTAGGCCGCCAGGTCTTGCTGGAATTGCGGGATTACCACCTTGATCTCGTTACCCTTGTGCACCACCAAAGTGGAACCCATCTTCGGGCTGACGCAGATCCAGTCCACGCCTTCGGGGACCGGCAAAGTGCCATTGGTTTCGATGGCGATGGTAAAGCCGACCGCGTGCATGGCATCGATCAGCGCGGTATCGAGCTGCAGCAGCGGCTCGCCGCCCGTAAACACTACATATTTGCTGGCCGTGTACGTGCTTGGCCACAGGCTGTCGATCAGCGCGGCCAGTTCCTGGGGCGTCCTGAACTTGCCGCCCAGTTCGCCATCGGTACCGACAAAATCGGTATCGCAGAACTGGCACACGGCGCTGGCGCGGTCGCTTTCGCGGCCGGTCCACAGGTTGCAGCCCGAAAAGCGGCAGAACACGGCGGGACGGCCCGCATGCGCACCTTCGCCCTGCAGGGTGTAAAAAATCTCTTTGATGCTATAAGTCACTGTATTTCCTAAGAGCTGGCCGGCGCCCTCGCGCATGGGCGGGCAAAACCTGGCCTGGGCCGCAAAAGCCGATTGACAACCCTCTATTATATGCTGGCGCGGCGCTTCCCGTGCAAAAGCCGTGCTTGCCAGAGCGGGCAGGGAAACAACAACGGCCACCTTGCGCGGCCGTAATCGTCGCAGTGTTTGCGTTTGCACAAACTCTGCCAGACCTAGCAACTGTATTTTCAGATAATGAAATTGCCGAATGGAAAACAATTTTGCGCTCGGGGAAATACATGCCTGTCGCCACCTACACCGTCAACCTGCTCAGTACCTGCGCCGCCCTGCTGGGCCTGATCGCCCTGCTGCTGCTGTGGCGCTTGCGCCGCCAGCACGCACAACTGCAGGCTGAACGGGCGTTGCGCTTGCAAGCGCAGCAATTACTGCAGGGCGCGCAAGGGCGCATCCGCCGGCTCGACGGCGAGCGGCGGCAGATCCGCGCCCAGGAGCGGCGCAGCCTGGGGCGCGATGTGCACGACGACCTGGGCCAGCATCTGCTGACGCTCAAGATGGACGTCGCGAGCTTGCAAGCGAGCGATGACGGCGCCAAGCCACGGCTGTCGCGCACCTTGCAGCTGATGGCCAGCAATATCGAGCATGGCATCGCGGCATTGCGCTGCGTGGTCGCGGGCCTGCGCCCGCCCGCGCTGGAACACGGCGTGCTGGCCGCCATGCGGCATCTGCTGGCCGATTTTACACGGGCCAGCGGCATCACTGCCAAGCATGCTTTCGTGCTTGCTGACGAAGCCCAGGCCAGCCTCGATCGGCATGAAACCGTGCTGTACCGCGCGCTGCAGGAAGCGCTGGCCAATATTGCGCGCCATGCGCAGGCAACGCGCGTGGATGTGCGCCTGCATTGCCAGGGCGCCCAGCTGTATTTGAGCATCGTTGATAACGGCATCGGCATGGCGGACGCGGCGGCGCGCCAGGGCTGTGGCCTGGCCGGCATGGAAGAGCGCCTGCACGAGGCCGGCGGCGCTCTGCGCATTGCCAGCAGCCCGGGCGGCGGCACCAGCTTGCAGTTGTCGCTGCCGCTGGCGGCGCAGCATGGCAAGGCGACGGCGCGAGTCGATTGATTGTTGCCATTTATCAATAACTATTGCCGGCCGCATTGCATCATGAACCTCTGTCCCACTCCCGCTCACCACCTCTCGCAAGGAAGCACTCATGCCGGACACCCACGCAAGCATGCACGCGGCACCACCTGTTCATGTCGCATCGCATGATTTTGCCGTCAAGATGATGGAAATGCTGGTCGTGCCGACCTTTGTACTCGACGCCCACGGCAAGGTGATGATCTGGAACCGTGCCTGCGAACAGCTGACGGGCGTGCCGGCCGCCGAAGTGCTGGGCGGCAACCAGCACTGGCGCAGCTTCCACGCACAGCAGCGGCCCACCCTGGCCGACCTGCTGCTGGCCGGACGCGGCAGCACGCTGCGCGCGCAATACGGCCCGCAGCCCTGCCACAGCAGCACCGGCGAGAACCTGTGCGCCGAAAACTGGTGCGACATGCCGCGCACGGGCCGGCGCCGCTACCTGGCGGTAGACGCCAGCCCGATCTACGGCAAGCAGGGCGAGATCATCGCGGTGGTGGAAACCCTGCGCGACATCACCGATGAAAAGCGCGCCCAGGCCACGCTGGAACGCCTCGCCATGCATGACAGCCTGACGGGCCTGGCCAACCGCCGCTGTTTCGACGATACCGTGCACGCGGAATGGCAGCGTGCCCGGCGTCAGCAGCTGCCGCTGTCGCTGCTGATGGTCGACGTCGACAACTTCAAGCAATACAACGACAGCCACGGCCACATGAAGGGCGACGAGTGCCTGCGCAAGGTGGCCGGCGCGGTAGCCAGCGAAATGCGCAGCAATGACCTGGTGGCGCGCTACGGTGGCGAAGAGTTCGCCGTGATCCTGCCGAACCAGTCATTGAAAGGCGCCGCCATCGTCGCCGAGCGCATACGCCACCGCGTGGAACGGCTGCAACTGCCGCGCGAACCTGCTGGCGCGCCATGCGTGACCGTCAGCATCGGCGCCGCCACCGCACTGCCCGGCCCCGCCACGACGCTGGCGCAGCTGATCCATACGGCCGACAGCGCGCTGTACCGGGCCAAGCATCTGGGACGCAATCGCATCAGCTTGCCGGAAGTGGCAAGCTGCTGACACGCCACAAGACCAAATTTGGTGTATATTTGGTCCTGTCAACGCATCGTTATCAGGGGAGCCAGCATGGAAGCCACCGAACGCATCAAACCCATCTCGTATTTGAAAGCCAATACAGCCGAAATCGTCAGCGGTTTCGATGGCGGCCAGCATGATCCCATCATCATCACGCAAAACGGCGAAGCCAAGATGGTGGTGCTGTCGATGCACGCCTACCAGGAAAACAAGCGCCATTTGCGGCAATTGCGCGAGCAGCACGCATTCATGAAGCTGATCGCCATCGGCAACGCCGAGATCGCGCGTGGCGACGTGGTGACGGAAGAAGATTTCCTGGCCCAGCTCGGCCGGGATTGAGATGACGCGCATCGTCATTCTGAAAAGTGCCGAACTGGACTTCAAGGAACTGTGCAGCGACTTCAAGGCTCACCATGGCGCGCCGGCCCATGCCCACTTCAAGGCCGCGTTCAAGGCCTTGCTGGCCGATCTGAAAGAGTTTCCGGACAGCGGCACGCCCATCGCCGAAGCGCGCCAGGTCGGGCTGTTGATACAGCAACGGCTGTGCGAGCAGGCACGTGTGATTTATCACCACGACAAGACCAGCGCGACGATTTACATCCGCATGTTCCTGCCCACCCAGCGCAATTTCCTCGATCACCTCACCAACCGCATCCTGCGCCCAGTATCTTAAGGCCCCCGCCGCCACTCCCCTATGCACGACAGCCCGATTATTCTATGCTGCTGCCTTGCACTTTCATTACAACGAGAAAGAAGGAGAGTCCGTGTCCAGAATGATCCCTGCCTTTGCCCTGGCCTTATCGGCCATGGCATCTTCCGCGCTGGCCCAGCAAACCGCCGCCACGCCACCTGTCAAGCCAGTTGCCGCCAAAAGCGCCGCCGCCGGCAAGACCGATTTGCTGCCGTTCAAGGCAACTGAAAAGACCCTGGCCAATGGCCTGAAAATCATCGTCGTGCCGACCGGTTTTCCGAATATCGTCTCGCTGCAGATTCCCGTGCAGACCGGTTCGCGCAATGAAGTCGAGCCAGGCAAATCGGGCTTTGCGCATTTTTTCGAGCATATGATGTTCCGTGGCACCAAGGCTTATCCGCCCGAGCAATACCAGGAGATCATTACCAGGGCCGGCGCGCGCCAGAATGCCTATACCAGCGACGACCTGACCAACTACCACACCACGTTTGCCAAGGATGACCTGGAAACCGTGCTGAAGGTGGAGGCCGACCGCTTCCAGCACCTCGATTATCCGGAAGACGCGTTCAAGACCGAATCGCGCGCCGTGCTGGGCGAGTACAACAAGAACAGCGCCAATCCGGTCTCGAAGCTGTTCGAAGTGATGCGCGACATCGCCTACACCACGCATACCTACAAGCATACGACGATGGGCTTCATCAAGGACATCGAAGACATGCCGAACCAGTATGCGTATTCGAAACTGTTCTTCGACCGCTGGTACAGGCCCGAGCGCACCACCATCATTATCGCCGGCGACGTCGAGCCGCAAAAAGCCATTGCGCTGGTGGAAAAATACTGGAGCAGCTGGCAGCGCGGCAAGCAGCAGGCGGCCGTGCCAGCAGAACCGGCGCCGCACGGCCCCATCTACAGCCATGTAGCCTGGCCGACGCCGACCCTGCCCTGGGTGGCGGTGGGCTTCCACGCACCCGCGTTTTCGGTGCAGAACAAGGACCAGGCCGCGCTGGCGACCCTGCTGTCGCTGTCGTTCGGCCGTACCTCGCCGCTGTACAAGCGCCTGGTGCAGAACGAACAGAAGGTCGATCAACTGTTCGACATGACGCCGGAACGGGTCGACCCGACGCTGGCCGTGATCGGCGCGCGCGTGAAAAACATCGCCGACGCCGTCTACGTGCGCGACGCGATCCTGAAAACCGTGGCGCAATTGCGCGACACGCCAGTCAGCGACAAAGACCTGCAGGATGCCAAGTCGGCCGAAAAATATGGTTTGATCCGCTCGCTCGACAATACCGAGCAGATCGCCGGCACCCTGGCCTCCTTCGTGCATTTCGACCGGTCTTATGCCACCATCAACCAGTACTACCGCCTGATCGACTCGCTCACGCCCGCCGACCTGCAAGCGGCCGCGCGCAAATACCTGACGGACGAAGGTTTGGTGGTGACCACCCTGTCAAACCAGGCCATGCCGGCCGCGATCGCCACCACGCCTGCCCTGGCCAGCCTGCTGCCCGCAGCACCAACGGCGAAATTCGACATGCTGGTGCAAAAATCAAACTTGCCGCAAATTCGCTACAAGCTGCTGTTTACGGTTGGTTCGGCACAGGACCCGCAGGGCAAGGAAGGCCTGGCCGCGCTGACCGCCGCGATGGTCGCGTCCGGCGGTTCGGGCGAGCGCAAGATCGACGAGATCAACCAGGCCCTGTTCCCGCTGGCAGGCAGCTTCAGCCAGCAGACCGACAAGGAAATGACGACGTTTACAGGCTCGATTCACAAGGACAACTGGGCTCAGTTCAACCAGATCGCCCTGCCGCAACTGCTGTCTCCCGGTTTCCGCGAAGACGACTTCCGCCGCCTGAAGGACGCGCAAAAGAACGCGCTGCTGCTCGACCTGAAGGACAACAACGAGGAAGAGTTCGCCAAGGAACGCCTGCAGACGAATGTCTATGCGGGTACGCCATACGGCCACCCGGTGCTGGGCACCGTGGCCGGCATCGACGCCATCACCCTGGACGACGTCAAGCAGTTCTGGAAAAGCGCTTACGCGCAAGGCGCGGTCAAGGTCGGTATCTCTGGCGATGTGTCCGACAGCATGACGGCCTCGCTGACGCAGGCGCTGGCGCAGCTCCCGGGTGGCCCTGGCTTGCCGGCCAGCGTCAAACCGGTGGGCCACAAGGAGCAAGGCCTGCAAGTGGAGATCATCGAGAAAAACACGCGCGCCACCGCCATTTCCTTTGGCCTGCCGCTCGACGTGACGCGCACGCACCCGGACTTCCCGGCCCTGTGGCTGGCGAAAACCTGGCTCGGCGAACACCGCGCCTCGAATTCCTACCTGTACCAGCGCATCCGTGAAATTCGCGGCATGAACTATGGCGACTACGCGTATATCGAAGCGTTCCCACGCGGCATGAACCAGTTCTTCCCGAGCCCCAACCTGGGCCGCAAGGCGCAGCTGTTTGAAATCTGGATCCGCCCGGTCGCCCCGGAAAACGCCCACTTCGCCCTGCGCGTGGCCCTGACGGAACTGGGCAAGCTGGTCGACAAGGGCCTGACGCAGGAGCAATTCGAGACCACCCGCGGCTACCTGATGAAAAACGTGTTCGTCATGACCTCGACCCAGGACCAGCAGCTCGGTTATGCGCTCGACTCCCAATGGTATGGCACGCCGGAATTCACCAAGCTGATGCGTGACGGCCTGTCGAAGCTGACGGTGCTTGATGTCAACCGCGCCATCAAGCAGCATTTGTCGGCGCAGAACCTGTCGGTGGTGATGGTGGCCAAGGATGCGGCTGGCCTGAAGGAAAAGCTGGTCAGCGATGCCTTTTCGCCGATCAAATACGACGGCAACAAGCCGCAAGCCTTGCTCGATGAGGACAAGGTGATCGGCGCCATGAAGCTCGGCATCAGGCCAGAGGCGGTCACTGTGACACCGGCGGCACAGGTGTTTGACAAGTAAGGTCGGCTGCAGGCCGCCGCAATGCGGTGGCAGCCAGTAACACGCTGATGGCTGCCACCGCATACGGCAGGCCTGCATGCAGGCCATACAGCCAGGCGCCAGCCAGCGGGCCGGCCATGCGCGCAATCGACTGCTGCGCCTGGTTCGCGCCCTGCACTTCGCCCTGGCGCCCGCCTGGCGCCGCGTCGGCGATCAGCGCGCTGGCCGACGGCTGGAACAGCCCATCGCCAAAGGTGAACATGGCGATGCCGCACAGTAGCAAAGGCAACACGGGGAACACCGCCAGGGCCGCCAGCAGCGCCAGTCCGCCCGCATTGACCAGGAGGCCGGCACGGGCCACGCGCCGTTCGCCAAAGCGCGGCAACAGCCGGGTTGCCACCAGGCCCTGGCTGATGATATCCATGACGCCAATACCGGCCAGCACGAAACCGATGGCGGCAGGCTGCAAAGCCAGCAGGTCATTCAGCATCACCGCCAGGTTCTATTGCAGCAGCACGCTGCCAAAGGCAAAGCAGAACACCACGCCGAACAGCCGGCGCAACTTGCGCTCACGCAGGACGGCAGCCAACTGGGAGATCGCGTTGAAACGGCCGGCTTGCGAGCGCGCGCGGCGCTGGTCGGGCGGCAGGCTTTCCGGCAAGCAGCACTGGACCAGCAAGGCGTTCACCAGCGCCAGCGCACTGGCGCCATACAGCGGCGCGGACAGCGACAATTGTCCCAGCAAGCCGCCCAGCACCGGCCCCAGCATGAAACCGAAGCCACCGGCCACGCCCAGCATGCCGAATGCAGGGCCACGCTGCGCCGGCGCATGCGTATCGGCGACATACGCGTACAGGGTTGAAATGCTGCCGGCTGTCAGGCCTTCCATCACACGGCCCAGTACCAGCACCCACAGCGCGCCGCCAATGCCGAACACGGCAAAACCTGCGGCCGAGCCGCATAGCGACAGCAGCAGTACCGGGCGCCGGCCATGGCGGTCGCTCAGTGCGCCAAGCACGGGCGCGGCAACAAACGAACACAGCGCATGCGCGGCCAGGATCAGCGCGACCCAGAAGGCGACATCGGCGCTGGAAACGTAACGCGCGACCAGAAACGGCAGCACGGGAATAATCAGGGTAAAGCCGGCGAAATTGAGAAATACCGACAGCAGCACCACGCCGCTGCGGCCAGACAGGCGAACGGCAAACGCGCGCGCTCTTTGGGAATAATGCATGAATTGCTCCTGGTCATGGTCCGACCGGAGCAGTTCATCAACATGAGAACCACACGGACGAACCATGGATGCTGAAACAGCATCCAGATTCGTCGAGGGGACTCATGCGCGAAGCAAGGAACAGTACTTTCATGGGAGCCAATGAAAGGATTTGGGCTTACCTATGACCAAATCTGCCTTTTCCGACCTGGGCATTCTAGAGCATGCGGAAAAGAATTGCCAGACAGATCCGATGTCAGTGGCCGGCGCCCGCCACCATGCCTTGCAGGATCAGGTCGATTCCCACCAGAAAATCAGCACGGTCGTCGTGCGCGCTCATCTGCGCCGCGACACTGCGCACGAAGGGATAGGCTTGCGCATCGAGCTGCGACCAGCTGTTGGCCACCGCGCCCAGCACCTCCGCCCGCTCGGCGCCGCGTGCACGGGCGGCCTGGGCGTTGGCGGCGTTCTGGCCGCCGACGCCCAGTATGAAGTTCAGCAAGGCCGAGATGGTTGCCCAGTGTTTCTCCGGTGAGACACCCAGCGCGCGCACTTGCTGGCCCAGGCATTCGATGATGCGCACCATCGTCAATTGCCCCGCCGTCCAGCTCAGCGCGGCACCGATCCAGGGATGGGCGTCCATCGCGTCGAACATGGCCAGCGCCACCGTGCGCACGGTCTGTGCGGGCGTCGCGCCAGCCGCGCCCAGCGCAACCGTGCGCGAGACGATGGCGTCGCAGGCCGCCACCAGCAGGTCGTGCTTGTTGGCGATATGCCCATAAATCGCGCCCGGCCCGGTGGCCAGCTTGTCGGACAGGGTGCGGAAGGTCAACGCGGCCTCGCCTCCGCTGTCGAGCAACTCGATCGAGGCGGCAATGATGCGCTCGCGCGACAGCGCATCGTCGCGGCGGGGACGGCGTGGTGTTTTTTCAGTCATGCCGCATCTTGACACAAATGGAATTCCATTCCAATATATTGGAACGACGTTCCAAACCATATTCAACCAGGAAAAATCACCATGAAAAAACCGGCCACCACAGTCACCATTATCGGCGCAGGCCTGGGCGGCCTCGTGCTGGCCCGCGTGCTGCATCTGCACGGCGTTGCCGCCACAGTCTACGAAGCGGAAGCCGGCGCCACTTCGCGCGCGCAGGGCGGCATGCTCGACATCCACGACTACAACGGCCAGTTGGCCCTGCAGGCGGCGGGCCTGATGGAACAATTTCAAGCCCTGGTCCTGGAAGGCCGGCAGGCGATGCGCGTGCTGGACTGCGATGGCACGCTGCTGTTTGAGCAGCCCGATGATGGTTCGGGTGGCCGCCCGGAAGTGCAGCGCGGCGAGCTGCGGCAAATGTTGCTCGACTCTTTACCGGCCGGTAGCGTGCAATGGAATCACAAGGTCAGCAGTGTCGCTTCGCTGGGCAATGGCCGTCACGCAGTCGCGTTTGAGCATGGCGCCACGCTTGAAACGTCACTACTGGTGGGTGCCGACGGCGCATGGTCGCGGGTGCGGCCCTTGCTTTCAGGCGACACGCCTGGCTACATCGGTACCTCGTATGTGGAAACGTGGCTGCACGATGCCAGGGTGCGGCATCCGGCCAGCGCGCAACTCGTTGGCGACGGGCAGATGTGCGCGCCGGCACAGGGCAAGTCGATCATGGCGCATCGCGAACGCGGCGAGACCTTGCACGCCTATGTCATGCTGGCCAGGCCGCTGGCATGGTTTGCCGATATCGATTTTACGGACCAGGCAGCGGCCGGCGCGCGTATTGCAAGCGAGTTCGATGGCTGGGCGCCGGCATTGACGGCCCTGATTACTGACAGCGACACCGCGCCACTGTTGCGCCCCCTGTACGCCCTGCCCGCCGAGCACCGCTGGCAGCGGGCGCGCGGCGTCACCCTGCTCGGCGACGCGGCCCACCTGGCCGCGCCGAATGGCGAAGGCGCCAACCTGGCGATGCTCGATGGCGCCGAGCTGGGCCTGGCCCTGGTCGCCCAGCCGGACGATGTCGAGGCGGCATTGGCAAGTTATGAGCACGCCATGTTCGCCCGCAGCGCACAGGCAGCCATGGAGGGCGATAAAATGCACAGGCTGCTCACCGGCGAGCATGCGGCAGCGGGACTGATTGCCATGCTCCAAGAGCATGACTGATTTGATGCATAATGGGCCATGGATTACTCGCACGCATTACAACTCTGGAAGATTGAACCGCCGCCATGGCTAGCACAACTGCTGGCCATTCCTGCCGACCAGGAACTGTGCCTGGGCGACATCCGGTTCGCCCTGCCCGCGCCTTTTCTCACGCCGCAGGAAGTAGCGAACGCCCACGCCTTGCTGGCCGATTGGGAGATTGCCGGCAAGCTGATCCCGCTTGCGGGCGATTTTCACGATCTGCTGTGTCTCGACGCGGCAACCCCAGGCGCCGA
The DNA here is from genome assembly GCF_057291295.1 of Janthinobacterium sp. 1L-D-8-B-C4. Taxonomy (NCBI): domain Bacteria; kingdom Pseudomonadati; phylum Pseudomonadota; class Betaproteobacteria; order Burkholderiales; family Oxalobacteraceae; genus Janthinobacterium; species Janthinobacterium sp. 1L-D-8-B-C4. Next base: position 572,283 of record NZ_JBXAVX010000001.1, on the reverse strand, counting down.
CATCGTGCTGCTGAACGACGCACGCCAGGAGCTGGCGCGCTTTGATGGCTACGACGATCTGCGACGCTGCCTGCGAACGGCGCAGCCCGACCCGAATACGGATGGAATGATCATATCGGCCTGGTTTGATTTCTAGCCAGGCGTTCCGCCGGAAACGGCCTCGCCATGGAAACACTCCCATGCCGCCGCTTCGATATCCTCGATGACGTTGCCGTCCTCGTCCGTCACCGTGAACTGCTGCTGGCAACTGCCCAGGCTGGCAGCGCCGTCCAGCGCCAGCAGCAGTGTGTAGACGGTGTCGCGCACTACCGTGTCGACGATGCCGGTCAGTTGCCGCGCCTGCTCCTCATCGAGACCCAGTGCGGCGATCCTGGCGGCAACTTCGCTGCCTGACGCGGGGTTCGTGAAACTCTTGACCAGCTCTGTCCTCAGCTCATCGCAGTGCGCTGCGAATTGGGCGCCATCCATCGCCGGCGTCACTCGAACGGATTGGCGACCGACGTCACTTCAGGCGGCGGCAACTGCTTGGGCAGCTCGCGCTTTTCCAGTTCCGCCACCACCTCGGCCAGCAGCTTTTGCAATTGTCTGGCCAGCGCCAGGCCTGCCTGGTCGAGAGTCAGGTCGAGATCGCCGGCCAGGCTGATGCGGTCGAGGCGGTTTTCCACGCTGAGCGTGCCGATATTGAGCACGTCGCTTTCATTGGCATACGGGACGAATTTTTTTGCGCACATGGGTTGTCCTTGTTTGAATTATTTGAATTTTTTGCTGTTGATCTTGGGCAAGCTCAGCATGCGCAGCTTCTGCTGGCGCGTCAGCGACGGTAACAGATTGATGCCAAGCTTGTCTTCCAGTTGGGCGATGCTCAGCACTTCGTAGTCCTTGGTGTCGGTATTGGCGATGAAGTAGGCGGCGCCGGCGCCCTGGCGCGGACTGTAGACGGCCTTGTACAAGTGGCTGGGCACGAGCACGCGGCCGACCTTGCGCAAATTGCCACCGATAAAGGCCGGCCCCGTGATCACATACAGCGCGCCCTCTTTCTTGGCCATCTTGCGCACCGCGCCTTCGATGCCGGCCCACACATAGCGATTGTTGCGCGCGTCTTGCGGCACCATATTGGCCAGGGTAAAGCTGTCCTGCTGGCTGCGCCGGTCCGGCATGTCGCCGTTCGGCGCCATATGGCCACGGTCGAAACCGCTGCGCGCATAGTCTGCCAGTTCGGCGCGCTGGCCGGCGGGCAACTGGCGTTCGGCATGGAACGAGTTTTCACGCGACAGGTCTTGTGCTGCTTCCACATTGCTGGCCGTCAGGTGCTCGGCCGACCAAAGCGGCGTGCGCGTGATACCGGAATGCATGACGCCGAAGACTGTGTAGCACAGCTCGGTGGTCGATACATCGAGCTTGGGGTTGGTGATTTCGGGCGGCCGGCCATCGACGTAATGTGCGGGGCAAGCGGCGGCCCAGGCGGGGTTCGCGGCCAGCGCTGTCGCCAGCAGGCCGCACGCCAGGCCGAGCCTGGCGATGGTACGTTGAATCATGATTCCCTGGTTTCAAGTTCTTGCAAAGCAGCATTCTAGCGGACGTCTGCCGTGCCCGACAAACGACACGTGCGCCCGTGCGTGCATCTGCTAAGATTGAACCGATTTGTTCGTATCCCTGTTCAATATCCGGAGAGCATATGATCAAGAAAACCTTGCTGCTGATCGTCATTTTTGTCGCTGGCGTACTCGGCTTTGCTACCACCAAGCCGGACACCTTCACGGTGCAGCGCGAAGCGAGCATCAAGGCGGCGCCGCCGAAGATCGCCGCGCTGCTGACCGATTTTCGCCAGTGGCAAGCGTGGTCGCCGTGGGAAAAGCTCGATCCCGGCATGGCGCGTACCTACAGCGGCCCGGCCAGCGGCCAGGGCGCCCAATATGCGTGGCAAGGCAATGACAAGGTCGGTGCCGGGCGCATGGAAATCACCGACGCGGCCGCTCCCGAACGCACCGTGATCAAGCTCGACTTCCTGCAGCCCTACGTCAGCCACAACACCACCACCTTTACCCTGGCGCCAGAGGGCGACGGCACGCGGGTCAACTGGACCATGACCGGCCCCAGCCCTTATGTCAGCAAGGTGATGAATGTGTTTGTCAGCATGGACACCATGATCGGCAAGGATTTCGACAAGGGCCTGGCGAACCTGAAAGCGGTGGCCGAACAATAAGCGTCAGAACTGCTCGATCCACGCCGCCAGGTGATCGGGCGTGAGCGCCGGTTCGGCCTGCATCACCTTGCCCTGCAGGCCCTGCTCGCTGGCGTCGATCTGCAGCGACCAGCCGCGCCGCGCCAGCCATAGCAGGCTGGCCAGCCAGAAAGCGTGTGCCGACGAGACCGGCTTGCCGGTCGGCGTTTCCAGGAATTCCGTCAGCAAGCGGCTGTCGAGGAACAGCACGCTGCCGCCCGCATCGCGCACCGCCGCGCCAAACACCGGCAGCAGCAGGTCGATGGTCTGCTCCACGCCGCGTCCGGGATGGGCCTGTTCCAGGGCGTCGAGTGCGCGCCGCACATCGGCGCCGAAAGCGGTGCTGCGGAACGCTTCCGAAGCGACCAGGTCGGCATAATCCATCAGCAGCCAGTCCGGTTCGGGCGCAGTCACGCCGGCCGTCAGCGCGGCCGACAGGTACGCCTCCACCGGCAATTGCTGTTCCGGACCGGCCAGGCTGGCGCACAGGCTGTACAGGCAGCCGATGCGGTTGGCGACAGCCTGGCGCTGGCGCACCAGCAGCTTTTCACGCAGCAACTGAGCGTGCTCGTTGCGCAGCTGGGCCAGCGCCAGCGCCTGCTTCAATTCCATGCGCAGCGCCGCGATATCCCACGGCTTCTGGATATAACGGTGGATCTGGCCCTGGTTGACGGCCTCCACGGTGTGCTCGATTTCGGAATACGCGGTGGTGAGGATGCGCACGATATGCGGATAGCGGTCCCAGGCATACGACAGCAATTCATTGCCGTAGGCGCCAGGCATGCGCTGGTCGGACACCAGCACGGCGATCTGGTCCGCGTGTTCGTCGAGCACGCGCTTGCCCTCCTCGACCGACATGGCGGTCAGTACATGGGCCAGCGGCGACATGGCGCGCTGGAAATATTTGAGGGCATTGGCCTCGTCATCGACGTACAGTATCGTCGGCAAGGCTTGCGCCGGCGCGCGCCGGGCGGTCAAAGGCAGGGAGGCGTCAATCATGCTCGTTCCTTATATGGACTGGAAAATTCAGGGTGACGGTGGTGCAACTGCCATGCTCGGTGGCGATATCGATGGTACCGCCGAACGATTGCATCATGCGTTTGCAAAACATCAGGTCCCAGCCCGGCTCTTGCTGGCCAACGGTGGCCAGCGGGTCGCGCAGCAGGCGCCTGTCCAGGCCGGGCACCACAGTGCCGGCGTCAGCATTATGGCGCACGCTGATGCTGTCACCCGCCATTGCCAGCACGATGGCCGGGCTGGCATGGCTGCCGAGCGCACGCAAGGCATGGCCCAGCACCGACGACAAAATCAGCGACACGCAGTGGGGCGACTCGGCAATGGCGAAATCGCCGCCCTCTTCGAGCACGATGCAGGCGCGCTGGCGCGGCGTCATCGGGTAGCTGTCGAGCAAGCCGGCCAGCAGTTGCCGCGCGCTGGCGCCGCTGCTACGCTGGCGCTGCTGCATGCCCTGCCCGCCGCCCGCCAGGCGCACGGTGTCGACGAAGCTGGCCAGCACCGCCAGGCAGTAGCGCGCGTTGTCATGCATCAGCGCCGCCGCTTCGGCGATTTCAGCTTCCTCGCCATGCAGCGCGGTGGCGCGCCGTTCGATGCCGCGTGCAAAATTGGCCACCGCCGCCAGCGGCGTATTGAGTTCATGCGCAAGAAACGCCAGCGATTCGTCTATCGCGCTCAGGCCCTGGCGCCGCGCCGCGCGTGCGCGCCCGGCCTGCACCGCCAGTTCAAGCGCGCGCAGCAGTTCGTTTGTCTCCAGCGGCTTTTCCAGCAGGCGGAACAGCGAACCGGCATTAATCAGTTCGAGCAGCACCTGCTTGTCGGCATAGGCGGTGACAAGCATGCACACGATGTGCGGATGATCGCGCCCGACTTCGGACAGCAGCTCGCTGCCGGGACGGCACGGCATGCGGTAGTCGGTCACCAGCACGTCGATGTGATCACCGCTTTCAGCCAGCAGCGCCAGCGCGTCGTCCACGCTGGCCGCCGTCAGCACACGGTAGCGCGCAGCGGCCAGATGGGCAAAATACTTGCGCGCCAGTTCTTCATCGTCCACATACAGCACCGTCGCGCGGCTATCAGCTTCCATGCTGGCGGCCCTCCCAGTCGGAGCGCTGCAAGTCGAAATTCATGCTGGCCCAGGAACCGAACACGCTCTCGGCCGACAAGGTGCCGCCATGGCGCTTGATCACGCCGTAACTGATGCTCAGGCCCAGGCCCAGCCCCTGGCCCACCTCGCGGGTGGTAAAAAATGGTTCGAACACGCGCGCCAGGTTTTCCGGCTCGATGCCGGGGCCGTTGTCGCGCACGCTCACATGCAGGCGGTCATCGAGCCACTGCGCACTGATGCGAATTTCAAACGGCGGCAGATTGCGCTTGCGCATCGACAGCACGGCATTGCCCAGGAGGTTGATCAGCACGCCGACAATCGCCGCCTCGTCGCCGCGCACCAGCGTGTCCTCGGGTAGCGCATGGCTGATATCGACGTTCTTGGTTTCATGGCCAACCAGCCGGATGGCGGACTCGAGCGCGCGCTGGAAGTGGAAGTGGCCACGTTCGAGCTGGTCGCCGCTCTTGCGGTAGGCAAAGGTCTTCAGGTCGGAGACGATGTGCTGCACCCGCTGCATGCCCTGCTTGGCGTCGACCAGGCATTCGGTAATCAGGGCGCTTTGCCGCGCGGCCGGCTCTTCCATGGCGACATCGATCGCCATCATGCAGAAATTGACAGGGTTGTTGACTTCATGCAGCAGGCCGGCGGCCAGGGTGCCGATGGCTGCCATCTTTTCCTGCTGCAGCATCTGGCCCTTGATATCGGCCAGGTCCTTGTTGGTTTTTTCCAGCTGCAAATTTTTTTGCGCCACTTCGGCCTTCAGCTGGAACAGCATGAAGCGCGCGCGCTCGTTAAAGTAGGTAAAGACGGCGCTGATGCTGGCCGACATCACCAGGAACAGGCAATTGACGACGAATTCCGGCGACAAGGGTGCTGAGCCCGCATGCCAGGCGCAGGCGGCCAGGTACAGCAGGCAGGAAATGGCGCCGAACACCATGTTCTGCCACAGGCCGAAGGCCAGCACGATGCCCGAGGAATAGATCGCCAGGGTCATGCCGACGTAATAGATGGAAGCGGCGCCTTCGGTCATGGCGATCATCCAGGCGATCATCAGTTGCGGCAGCAACAGCCAGACAAACGTCATCCAGGCGATGCGCTCCTGCGCCCAGCGCGTGCGCATGGCCAGCGCCACGCAAAAGATCAGCGCCGCCACCAGCACCCGTGCGCCCGTGAAAGAGCGCTGCATGTCCGGATACAGTGCCGAGTCCAGGCCCATGCCCAGCAGGATCAGCACGATGCCGGTATACGCCCCGCCACGGCTGAATTCCAGCCGGAAGTCGCGCAACACGGCCGTGTAGCCGGCATGCAGGCCTGGCCGGTCCATCACGGCATGCTCACTTGCGCAAACACATTCACGCCGGTGGCGTCGACATAGATATGCCGCTCGGCCGCATGCCCGGGCAGCAGGGCCGACAAGGTGGCTTCATTGCGGTAGATCAGGTGCCACTCCAGCAAATGCTCCATGCCGAACTTGCCGGGATTGTCTTCATGCACGTTGGTCACCAGCAGGCTTCCGCCCGGCCTCACGCGCGAGGCAAAGTGCAGCAGCAGGCGCGCGCAGACCTTGTCGGACAAATAATCGAACAGGCCGGCGCAATACACGGCGTCGAAATCGCCGCCCCTGCCCTGCTGCGCCTGCGCCTGCGTCCGCGCGGTGCCGTGGCGGCGCTTGAGCAGGTTGTGCACCGAATCGTGCACGTAGTCGACGATGGTCGGGCGGCCGGTGCGCTGCATGATGGCGTCCAGGCGCGCGCGGGTCCAGTCCAGCGTCTCGCCGCTGAAATCGACCAGTTCGAACGACAGCCACTGCGCGTCAAGGCAGGTGTCGAGAAAGCGCTGCACCTCGACGGCCGGTCCGCAGCCGACGTTGAGCACGCGAAACACGCGGCCAGCGGCGCGCGCCTCGGCCGCTTTTTGCGCCAGGAAATCGGTCAGGATGTCGATGCGGTTGCGGTGCGCGGTGGCCACTGCCGCCTGCAAAAATGCCGCATTGACGATCTGGAAATACGTGCTGGGACCCTGGCGCGGATCGCCCAGCAGCTGGTTGACCATCTGGTAGTCGCCCGCATAGCCAAGCGGCTTGGTAAAGGTGCGATACACGAACGGCGCACGCAGTATCAAGGGATGCAGGGCGGCCTGGGCAAAGGCGCGGTGGGCCGGCGCATGTTCGTCGGGCACTTGCGCGGCGGCCGCTTCCAGCTGGCGCAAGTAAAGCTGGGTCTGCGCCATCAGCGGCTGCGCCAGCTCATCGAAAATATCGTTGCGCAGGCGGCCATTTTCTTTCGGCAGCGAATCGGACAGGTCGACCTGCTCGACCCAGCGCGCCACTTCCGACAAAAACGCGCGCATCTCGTTGACGACGATCTGGTAGTCGCGGCCGATGCGCGAGCGTTCGCTCCAGCCCGCGATAAAGGCCGACGATTCGCGGCCGATGGCGCCCTTGATCACCACCACTTCGCTGAGCTCGCGCCATTCATCGATCAAGGTCACCGAAACGATCGCGGTCAGGCCCGTATTGACGCTGCTGATGACCACCGCCTTGCCAACGTAGGCGTTCCTGGCGCCCATGCGCACGGTCAGCTCGGCCAGCATTTCGCTTACCTGCACGATCGAATGGGGATTATAGATTTCCATCACCAGCGAATTGCGCTGCAGGTTGAAAATCGTGCCGCGCACCACTTCACCCTCGGTATTGCGGAAACTGACGACTGGATCGATTTGCGATTGTGAATACACGATTGAGGTTATCAGGTTGGTGGCCGGGCTGGCCGTTTTCCAGCGCCTTTTCTGGCTCTTGTCGAGTGTACTATGGATGTAGCCGGAAGGGCAATTGTTCACTCAGGAACCTATTTACGCACAGGCCGGCCGCTTATCCCGATACGAACAAACCGAGCGCGTGGCGCAGCAATTGCGGCGTCTGCCCGGTCCAGCGCTTGAAAGAGCGGCGGAAATTGGTGGCGTCGTGAAACCCCAGGTAGGCGGCCACCGCATCGTTATCGTAGCCATGGGCCTGGAACAGGTAGATCGCCTGGTGCGCACGCACTTGGTCGAGCTCGGCCTGGAAGTGGCTGCCGTGGCGCGCCAGGTGGCGCTTCAAAGTGGCCGGGCTGACGCCGAAATCTTGCGCGGTGCGCTCCAGGGTCGGTGCGCGGCGCAGTTCGCGCAGCAAGTAGTCGTACAGGCCGCCCAGCAGGCTGGGTGCAGGCGCCGCTTCCAGGCTGGCGGCGCGCTGCGCCAGCGCGGCGGCGGTGGCATTGCCGCGCGGCCAGGGCCGGTCCAGCCAGGCCGTATCGATCAGCATGGCGTCGAGCTGGCATTCGAAGCGTAGCTCCATGCCCAGGTGCACCTCGTGCTGCTCGACATGGCGCGGCCGCGCGCGGTTGAAACAGTAGCGCCATGGCAGCGCCTCGCCGGCCAGCCAGCGGCACATGGCGCTCAATGCCGTCATGTGCATTTCAACCAGGAACGGCAGCTGGCTCGGCGCGCCGAAGGCGTCGGTCCAGTACAGCACCTGCAGGGCACCGGCGTCGCGCAGGCGCGGCTGCAGCAGCGGACTCAAGCGTGTATGGCTGGCGCACAGCACGGCCAAGGCCTGGCGCAGATTCTGCGCCTGCAGCAGCGCATGGCTGGCGGCGCCATAGTGCCCCGGCAGCATTTGCTGGCCCAGCATGAAACTGGTGTCGCTGCTGGCCAGGCTGCGCGCCACATTGCCCAGCAATTGCAGGTATTGGCTGGCCGACAGCAGGCTGTCGTCCAAGGCATCATCGGCACTGCCCAGACCGGTGCCGCGCAGCAGCGGCGCGGCGGGTGCATCGCGCGAGCGCGCATAGCCCAGCACCAGCGCCGGCTGGTGCCGCGCCGCAATGCCGGGGTCATTGGCCTGTGTCAGCTTCACCGGGCGGCTCAAGCAGGCGCCGCAGCGCGCAGCGGCGTTTCCACCGCGCGGCTCAGCTCGGCCAGCACCACTTCGGGCACGCCATCAGTCATCGAACAGGCATGGCGCAAGCTCAGCCGCACTTCGCCATCGCGGGCAAAATGGCGCATCTGGCCGACCATATAACACAGGTGGCGCGCTACCTCGACCGCATCGGCGCGCGCCACGCCCGGCATCAGCACGGCAAAACGGTCGCCTGCATAGCGGCACAGCAGGTCGTCATTACGCAAATTCAACAGCAGCATATGGCCGACCGCCTGCAGCACGCGGTCGCCTTCGGCATGGCCGTGTTCGCGGTTGATCAAGTGAAATTTGTCGATATCGAGCAGCACCAGCGCGCAATCGACACCGGGCCGGCGCTCCTGTTCCAGCCGCAGCTGGGTGCGCAGATAGCTGGCGTCAGCCAGCTGGGTGATGCGGTCGAACGCGCGGTGATCGCGGAACAATCGCTCGCGTTTTTGCAGGTGTTCGTTCAGGCGGAACTGTTCATGGCGCCAGTAATACATGCCCACCGTCACCAGCAGCATGCCGAACGGGATCAGCGCCTCGAGCCAGTTGTCCCACAGCGCCTGCTTGTCGACGGCAAAAAATTCATCGAGACAATCGGCCCACGAGCCCAGCATGATGGCGCACAGGCCGCCGGCCAGCAGGCGCGTCACCAGCCCGCGCGGCCGGCTGCTGAGGGTGAACAAAAACCAGATGCCCGCCATCACGGCCGTGCCGCCTTCGCAGACGATGTCCATCCATTTCCAGGCGTGAAACGGCTTGGCCACGCCCAGGGTGGAATACAGCAGGAAAAAGACCGGCAGCGCCAGCACGGCGGCGATCAGACTGTTGCGGTGAAGTTGCAGCATGGCGTTACCCTTTTTGACAAGTGCGACCACCATACCGGCCAGCCATGACAGCACGATGACATGCGCGTGGCGCGGTGGGCACAGGTGCAAACGGCTCACGGCAAGAGCGAAAGTCGCTGCAAAAACAGCGCGCCGCCACCCCGGCCCCTGCCCGGCCGGGTCATTTCAGCTCATCCATGCGCAAAAGCCGCCGCCAGCCCGGGTTTGCGGCAAGCGCTGTCATGCATCGGTCATATTTGCTGCCTAGAATCCGCCCGGTTCCTTCCTCTTACCCTACCGAGCCCCACATGAAAACCTGCACTGCTTCTTCGATGTCCACCCCGCTGCGCCGGTCCGCGCTGGCCCTGGCCGTGATGGCCGCTTGTAACGCGCCAGCCCTGGCTCAAACTTTGGACGAGTCCGCTACAGTAGTCGTCAGTGGCCAGCGCTCCAGCCTGCGCAACGCGATTGCGGCGCAGGAAAAGGCCGACAATATCGTCAGCGTGATCAGCAGCGACGATATCGGCGGCCTGCCCGACAAGAACGCGGCCGAGGCGCTGGCCCGCCTGCCCGGCGTTTCCGTGCAGCGTGACCAGGGCGAAGGCCGCTATATCACCGTGCGCGGCCTGGGGCCGGACCTGAACGCCGTCACCATCAATGGTGCGCTGGTGCCTTCGCCCGAAGCGGGCCGCCGCGCCGTCGCGCTCGACATCCTGCCCGCCGGCCTGATCCGCACCCTGGAAGTATCGAAAACCCTGCTGCCGGAAATGGACGCCAACTCGCTGGGCGCCACGGTGGAAGTGAAATCGCTGTCGGCCTTCGACGTGCCCGGCAAACTGTTGTCGGCGAATGTCGCCGCCAGCCACGATGAAAAAACCGGCAAGACCAGCCCCAGCGGCGGTGCCCTGTGGGCCCAGCGTTTTCTCGACGGCAAACTGGGCGTGGCGGCCGGCATCAGCGCCGAAAAGCGCTCGTTCGGCTCCGATGACGTGGAAACCGGCGGCGCCTGGGCCAATGGCCGCCTGAGCACCGTGGAACTGCGCGACTATCTGCCGGTGAGGAAGCGCGGCGCGCTGGCCGTCAATCTCGACTACCGTCCGGAAGCGGGCAACAGCTGGTTCCTACGCTCGTTCCTGAGCGAGTTTTCCGACAATGAAGTGCGCGACCGCTTGACCATCAGCAATATCGCCGGCGGCAGCCTGGCCGAAGGCGAAACCGGCACGGCGCGCGCCGAGCGCCGCATCCGCCAGCGCAAATACACGCAGCAGGTAAGGTCCATGGTACTGGGCACGCAGCAAAAGGCGGGCGACTGGACGTTTGATATCAAGGGCGGCGCCAGCCGCGCCACCGAAGACACGCCCGAGTCGCTGAACGACGGACGTTTTCGCGCCACCAGCAATATCGCCGGCGTGGCATTTACCGACAGCCAGCAGCCGCTCCTGACTGGCCCTGCCGCGCTGTACGACCCGGCCGGCTATGCGCTGAACGCGATTACCCTGCAGCAGCGCTATTCGAAAGACACGGAACACCATGCGCGCATTGATCTCACCCGCAAGTTCGACATTACCACCCTGAAATTCGGCGCCAAGACCAGCCGCCGCGAAAAAACCAATGACACCAATCAATGGGCGTATAACAGCAGCAAGGCCACCAGCGGCAATTACTGGGGCGCCGGCAGCACCGCCATGAGCGCGTTCGTGCAGGGCCGCAATCTCGACTACGACCTGGGGGCTATCGGCGTGGCGCTCGACCCGGCAGCGATCCGCGCCCGCGTCGCCGGGCTGGACCGCGACAAGGCGCGCCTGTCCACCGAATCCATCATCAACGACTACCGCATGCACGAAGACATCGATGCCATGTACGTGCAGAACAGCGTTGATTTTGACGCCTGGCATGTGCTGGGCGGCGTGCGCGCCGAGCGCACCAGTTTCGAGGCCGCCGGCTCGCAAGTGAACAGCAGCGGCGTCGCCACGCCCTTGAGCCGTGAACGTTCCTATACCAACTGGTTGCCGAACCTGCAAACGCGCTACGATCTCGACCATAAAACCAGCGTGCGCGCGGCCTGGACCCAGGCTGTGGTACGCGCCAACTTCAGCCAACTGGCGCCCGGCGTCAGCCTGGCCAGCAATACGGAAGCGGTGATCGGCAACCCGGACCTGAAACCCTTGAAAGCCAACAACCTGGACCTGGGCATCGAGCGCGTGCTGGGCAACGACGGCGTGGTGTCGGCCTATGGTTTCTACAAGGACATCAAGAATTTCACCTATACCACCAACCTGGCCGGCACCGGCCAGTGGGCCAGCTACACCAGCGCCAGCTCGTATGCGAATGGCGGCGCGGCCAAGGTAAAAGGCATCGAACTTTCTTATATGCAGCCGCTGCGCATGTTGCCAGCGCCGTTCAACCAGTTCCTGCTGGGCGTCAATGGCACGCTCACCACCTCGTCGGCGCAGATAGGCCGGTTTGACAAGGCGGCCGGGCGCCAGATCGGACGCACGATACGCCTGCCGGGCCAGTCGAACCAGGTCATGAACATCATGCTGGGCTATGAAACGGGGCCGGTCAGCGCCCGTTTGGCGCTCAACTACAAGTCGCCGTATTTGCTGGAAATGGGCGGCGATATCCTGCAGCAAAGCCAGGACCATATCGTCGACAGCCAGAAGCAGCTCGATTTTTCGCTGTCCTACCAGGTCAGCAAGCAACTGCAACTGACGTTCGAAGCGGCCAACCTGAACAATGAAAAATACTATGTGTATCAAGGCACGAAGCAGTTCAACGTGCAGAACGAACAATACGGCCGCACCTACAAGCTGAGCCTGAAAGCGAGCGCTTTTTAATGAAAACGAGCATGAAACAATCCCTGCTCTGCGCCGCCCTGCTGGCCGCGTTTGCTGCCCCGGCCAGCGTGCTGGCCGCCACCCTGCCCGCTTTTACGCAACAGGCCGAAGAACTGGCGCGCCTGCCCGGCGGTGGCTGGCTGGCGCTGGACAAGCACGGCCTGCACCTGTTCGACGCCAACGGCCGCGAGCAAGACAGCATCGCCGTACGGGCAAAGCAGCTCGATAGCCGCATCGACGGCAACAAGGTGCTGGCCGTATTCCTCGAAGCCGACACCCAGCGCCCCGTGCCCGTCACGGTAGACCTGCAAGCGGGCAAGCTGGTGCGGCTGGCGCCGTTTCCCGACGCCACCTTTTCGGTGGAAGCATCCTGCCTGTACCGCGACGCCCAGCAGCTCGATCATCTGTTCCTGGTCGCCAAGGACGGCCAGGCCGAGCAATGGGTGATGCAGGGTGAGCAGCGCCGCCTGGTGCGCAAGCTGGCGCTGCCGCCGCATGTCAAGCATTGCCGGGTCGATGATGGCGCAAAGCGGCTGCTGGTCAGCGAAGGCAATCTGGGCGTATGGGCCTATGAAGCCGAGTCCGAAGGCATGGGCAGTCGCGAGGCCGTGGCCCTGCGCCGTCCTTACGGCCAGCTTGACGGCGGCGCCGGCGCCCTGGCCGTGCTGCCGGGCGGCGTGGCGGTGCTGGACGCCAAAGCCGAAAAGCTGCATCTGCTGGCCCGCAAGGACGGCCGCTGGACAGCTTCGGCAGCACAAACCGTGGTGCTGGACGTGCGCAAGGGTGACAGCCAGCTGGCGCTGGACCAGGGCCAGTTGCTGCTGCGCGGCAAAAATGGCTGGCAGTCGCGGGCGCTGGCATGGCAAGGCAAGTCTGAAAAGGCCATGCCCATGGCCATTGTCGAACCGCAAGCGCAAACGGAGCCGATGGCGCGCCAGGGTGACGCGGCCGACGATCCGGCCATCTGGCTGGCCAGCAACCCTGCCGATGCGCGCATCCTGGGCACGAATAAAAAGCAGGGCTTGCTGGTCTACGACCTGCAAGGCAAACAAACCCAGCTGTTGGAAGTGGGCCGGCTGAACAATGTCGACGTGCGCCAGGGAATTAACTTGGGCGGCACGACAGTCGACCTGGCCGTCGCCACCCGGCGCGACGACAACACCATGATGTTGTTCAGCATCGCCGCCAATGGCGAAGTCAAAGTGGCCGGCAATTTTGCCACCGGCCTGAACGATATCTACGGCATGTGCTTGTACCAGCCAAAAGCGGGTGGCGTCGAAGCCTTCATCAACGACAAGGACGGCACGTTCCAGCAGTACAGGATCGGCATGGTTGAGGGCAAATTCAGCGCCACCCTGCTGCGCAGCTTCAAGGTCGCTACCCAACCCGAAGGCTGCGTGGCCGATGACGCCAGCGGCCGGCTGTTCCTCGGCGAAGAGCGGCGCGGCGTGTGGACCACCTCGGCCGACGCGGCCAGGCCCGATGCGCTGGCCATGGTGCTGCCGGTCGGCGCCAACCTGGCGGCCGATGTGGAAGGCATGGCCATCTACCACGGCCGCGACGGCGCGGCCAGCTATCTGGTGGTATCGAGCCAGGGCGACAGCAGTTACGTGGTGCTCGACGCCCTCGCCCCCTACAAGGTGCGCGGGCGCTTCAAGGTCGGCTTCAACCTGGCCGCCGGCATCGACGGTACCTCCGAGACCGATGGCCTGGAAGTGACCTCAAGCAACCTGGGCGGCCCGTATGCGCAGGGCATGCTGGTGATCCAGGACGGCTACAAGCGCTTGCCGGACGGGCCGCAGAACTTCAAATATGTGGCGTGGCGGGATGTGGCGAAGGCCTTGAAGCTGGATTGACGGCTTTATTCCAGCGACACCCAGCCCCGCTCGTGCATCGAGCGCAGCGCGGCATCGACCACTTTGTCGACCTCGTAGCCATCGCGAAACGTCGGCCACACGGCCTTGCCGCTGGCGATCGCCTGCAAGAAGTCGCGCGCCTCGATCACGATCTGGTCGTTATAGCCGGTGCCGTGCCCGGCGCCCTGGCTGAACGCCAGGTAGTCGGGGTGCGCAGGGCCCATCATGATGCGCTGGAAACCCTGGCGCTGGGCAGGGCGGCTGGCGTCGTACAGCCATAGTTCGTTCTGGTTTTCCTGGTCGAAGGCAAGCGCGCCTTTGGTGCCCGTGATGCGGTACGTATAACCCATCTTGCGCCCGGCCGCCACGCGGCTGAACGTCAATGCGCCCAGGGCACCGCTGGCAAAGCGCAGCATCAAGTTGCCCTGGTCGTCGTTTTCCACCGCTTCCCGGCCCTTCGGCCCGTCGCGGTGCGCATGCACCACGTTCATGTCGGCCACCAGCCTGTCGACCGGGCCGGCCAGGCGCAGCACCAGGTTGATCAGGTGCGAGCCGACATCGGCCAGGGCGCCGGCCTGGGTGGCGGTGGCCGCGCGCGTGCGCCACGAAGCCTGCGCGCGCGGGTCGTGCAGATAGTCTTCCACGTGCTCGGCCTGCACATGGATGATTTCGCCGATCTCGCCCGCTTCGATGATCTGGCGCGCCAGCTGGCTGGCCGGCGTGCGGATATAGTTGAAGCCCACCATATTGGCCACGCCGGCGCTTTCCGCCGCCTCGGCCAGCAGCAGGGATTCGGCGGCGGAAAAGCCCAGCGGTTTTTCGCAGAACACCGGTTTGCCCAGCGCCAGCGCGGCCAGCACGATCTCCTTGTGGGTATGCGGCGGCGTAGCGATGATAATGGCGTCGACCTGCGGATCGGCCACCAGCACGCGCCAGTCGCCGGTGGCGCGGTTCCAGCCCAGTTCCCGGGCGCAGCGCGCGGCGCCTTCTTCGCTACTGGTGCAGATGAGTTCGCAGACAGGTGTCAATTCGGTGTTGAAAATGCTGCGCACGGATTTCCAGGCGATGGTGTGGGCCTTGCCCATGTAGCCGGCGCCGATCAGGCCGATGCGGATGGTATTGGTCATATTGTCTCTCTTGGTTACAGGTAGATGCTCAGGCTTGCTGGCGCCATTGTTTGTCGGCCAGCGCCGCGGCCAGGCGCGCAGGTGGCCATTGTTCGTCCAGCGCCTGCAGCATGATCTGCTGCTGGGTGGCCGGCGCCATGCCGCCGAGCGGCGGGTCGCGGTCGAGGTTGCAGGGAAAGGCATAGCCTTCGGCGCAGGCAGCCACCGCGTGCGCCGCTTCGTCGCGGGTTTGCCCCTGCGCGCGCAGCGCCAGCAGGGCCGGATACAGGGCCTGGCTCATGGCCTGGCGGTCCAGCGTTTCCATGGCGCGGCCGAACGGCGACGACACCTGCAGCAGATTGGCCATGCGCCGGATGTCGTTTGATCGGTTGTGGCCGGCGGCATGGAACAGCGCCGGATTGAAAAACACAGCGTCGCCGGTTTTCAGGGGCAGTTGCACCTTGTGCTGTTCGAAATAATCGCGGAACGCGCTCTGGTGATACGCCAGGTAGCCGGCCGGGTACAGCTGCGAATACGGCAGGTACAGCGTCGGCCCCGATTCGAGCGGCATGTCGCAATGGGCAACAGCGCCCTGCAAGGTCAATGCCGCCGACATCCGATGCACATGCGCCGGATAGCTGGCGCTGCTGGCCTCGCTTTGAAAGCCCAGGTGGTAGTCGCGGTGCGCCGACTGTGCCGCGCCGCCCGGGTTGACTACATTGACCTGCGCCGTCATCTGGTAGCCGGGCCCCAGCCAGGCCTGGCTGATCCAGGCCAGCACCGGATTGCCGTAATAGCGGGCGAACGCGGCAGGGTCGCGCAGGCAAAGCTTTTGCTGGGCATTCCAGATGCGGTCGTTGGCGCCGGGTTTGGCGAAATGGTCGCCACTGGCGCTGCCGCTGGCATGCTGCTCGGCGATCAGCTCACGAAACACGCCACTCACTTGCTCCAGGATATCGATGTCCGCCACGGCGCGCTGAAGCACGATCACGCCGGGGCCGCTGAGCAGCGCCCTGCCCCATTCGGCCTGCAGCGCTTGCAACGCTGCCGGGTCCTGGCCCAGGTGCCGCACGCTGTCGCAGTCGTAGACCGGCACCTTCGACTGCACGCTTGCTGCGTGCGGGTAATCGGCAATATCGGTTTGCCGGCTGGTCAGGTGGTGGAATGCGTCAAGGTCGCAGTCCTGCCTGGACAGCCAGTAAGGCTGCGGCGGCGCGCTGGCGGCAAGGTGTTCGTGCATGAAGGTCTCCTGTGTTTTTTGAATGTAAAATCAGTATAAGCAAGGAAACCCGCATTTTTGATCCGAAAACCCCTCAAGAAACCGTCAAACCATGGCCCATCCTTTTCCTTTGAAAGTTGTCGCACTGCAGGCCGGCGTCAGCCTTGCCACCGTCGAGCGCGTCGTCAAGGGCGGCGCGGGCGTGCACGCTTCGACCGTGCGCCGCGTGCTGCAGGCGCAGGAGGAACTGGCCAGGCAGAGCGTGCAGGTGGGCTTGTCCGGCAAGAAATTCATGATCGATGTGCTGATGGTGGCGCCGCAGCGTTTCACGGACTCGGTGCGCCAGGCGCTGGAGGCGGAGCTGCCGTCGCTGCACCCGGCCGTGCTGCGCTCGCGTTTTCACCTGCATGAAACGCTGGAGGTAGAACGCATCGTCGAGCTGCTGGACCGCATACGCAAGAATGGCAGCCATGGCGTGCTGCTCAAGGCGCCGGACCTGCCGCCAATCTCGGCCGCCGTGGCCAGGCTGATGGAGGCGAACATTCCCGTGGTGACGCTGGTGACCGACCTGCCCGGCTCGCGGCGCAGCACGTACATCGGCATGGACAACCGCGCCGCCGGCGAAACGGCGGCTTACCTGATCGGCCAGTGGATGGGGGGCACGCAGCAGCAGGTGCTGGTCACCCTCAGCAGCAACCGCTACCACGGCGAGGAAGAGCGCGAGCTCGGTTTTCGCCGCGCGCTGCGTGAACGCCACCGGCACTTGTCCATCGTCGAAGTGAGCGAAGGCCACGGCATCGATGGCAGCACGGGGCCACAGGTAGCCCAGGCGTTGCTGGAGCACCCGGGCATTGCCGGCGTGTATTCGATAGGCGGCGGCAATGCAGCCATCGTCGAAGCGTTCGCCCAGGCGAGCCGGCGCTGCCAGGTCTTTATCGGCCATGATCTCGACGCGGACAACCTGGCGCTGCTGCGCGCTGGCGCCATCCAGGCCGTGCTGCACCATGACCTGGGCCAGGACATGCGCCGCGCCTGCCAGGATATCTTGCGCGCGCTGGGCGCGCTGCCACCTTTGAAGAAGGCCCAGTCGCTGTCGGCGATCCAGATCGTCACGCCATGGAATTTGCCGGCGCTGGCAGCACGGCAGTGACGATGCTTACTGCCCCGGCGGCGGCTGCCACAGTTCAACCTTGTTGCCCTCGGGGTCAAGCACCCAGCCGAACTTGCCGTATTCCGACGCCTCGCCCACCTCCAGCACATTGCAGCCTTCGGCCCGCAAGGCGTCCAGCAGCGCGTCGAGATCGTCGACCCGGTAATTGATCATGAAGGACGACGTGCCGGGCGCATACGGATTGTCCTGCGCCGGCGCGATATTCCAGATGGTGTTGCCGGCGCCGGGCTGGCCATCCTCCCCGGCCCAGCTGAACGCCGCGCCGCCCCAGTCCTGCACATCGATGCCCAGATGGGTCTGATACCAGGCGCGCAAGATTGCCGGGTCTTTCGCCTGGAAAAAGATACCGCCGATGCCGGTGACTCGTTTCATGTGGGCTCCGTGTAGAAAAGCAAATTTGACGACCTGCTCGCCAAGCATACGCCGCGTACATCCAATCAGCCAGCCACTATTCAAGCGTGGCGTATTAAAATCACGCCCCATGACCTCGCCCGCCACCACCTCTCCCGTTCCCGACAGCATCCTGCTCCCTTCCCTGGCAGTACTGGGAGGGCAGATCTCCGTCAACCTGGGCGCGGCGGTGGCCAAAAACCTGTTTCCGGTGATCGGCGTCGAGGGCATTACGGCCTACCGGGTGGGGTTTTCGGCGCTATTTTTGCTGGCGGTGTTCCGGCCCTGGCGTTTTTCGCTCACGCGCAAGGATGTGTTCAATTTGCTGGTGTACGGTTCCGTGCTGGGCTTGATGAATCTGCTGATTTACCGGGCGTTTGCGCTGATACCGATCGGCATCGCGGTGGCCATCGAGGTAACGGGACCGCTGGCGGTGGCGATGCTGTCGTCGCGCCGGCCGCGCGACCTGCTGGCAGTAAGCTGCGCCGTGTTCGGCCTGTATCTGCTGCTGCCGCTAAAGGGTAGTCCGGGCAGCCTGAACCCGGTTGGCGTGGCGTATGCGCTGGGCGCGGCCACCTGCTGGGCGCTGTATATCATCTTCGGCAAGCGCGCTTCTTCACTGCAGGGTGGCCAGGCGGTGGCCTGGGGCATGACGGTGGCGGCCATGCTGACGGTGCCGATCGGCGCGGCCTATGCGGGCACGGCGCTGCTGTCGTCATCGCTGGCCCTGATGGGGCTGGCGATCGCCATGCTGTCGAGCGCGCTACCCTATACCCTGGAAATCTTCGCCCTGCGCCGCTTGCCGCAGGGCGTGTTCGGCATGTTCAGCAGCGCCGCGCCGGCTGTGAGCGCGCTGGCGGCGATGGCGGTGCTGGGCGAGCATCTGAGTTCGATGCAGTGGCTGGCGATTGCCTGCATCGTGCTGGCGTCAGCGATGGCGGCGCTGGGGGCGCAGAAGCGCTGAACCCGCCCGCGCTGTAAAATACCCCATCGCCATGCGCGCAGCAAGCACCACTACATACCATGACTCTTTTCCCGATATCGTTCTCGCGCCTGCGGTGTGCCTTGAGCCTGAGCAGCGTTTTATTCGCCGCCCACGCCAGCGCGGCGCCAGCGCCGGCCGCCGCACTGAAAGGCGACCCCGTTGCCGGCCAAAAAGCGTTTTACAGATGCGCGTCCTGCCACCAGGTTGGCCCTGCCGCGCGCGCCGGTTTCGGCCCAAAGCTGACAGGGGTAATCGGCCGCAAGGCGGGCACGACGCCGGACTACCGCTACTCGACGGCCATGAAAAACGCGAATATCGTGTGGACTGAACAAAACCTGGCCAGCTTCCTGAAAGCGCCCGGCGATTTTATTCCTGGCAATAAAATGCGTTTCTGGGGCCTCGGCAACGCGCAGCAGGTAGCCGACCTGCTGGCCTACTTGCGCACACAATGAGATTGCCCGGTGCGGCGCGATACTCACGCTGATCTAAGCGTCCAACGCCGCCAGCACACCCTTGCGTTTCTTGTGTGCCATCTCATAGCTGCGCACGCGCTTGACCTGCGCTGGCGTCATGCCGGCCAGCCGCTCGCGCACTTGCGCCACCGTCATGTGCTGGTAGCCGTCGATCGGCAAATCGCCGTCCTCCTTGGCCTGCTTCGTTTCGCCCTGCTGCGCGCGCTGCTTGTTGACAATGCGCGCCGCCACTTCTTCTTCGCGGCCCGGATAGCGCCCTTCCTGCTTGAACTCTTTTTCCAGGTGTTTGAATTCGCGCTCGCGCTTGGGATTGGTGCCTGTAGGCATGCTGCCTCCTTGGTCAGGTGAAAAATGTTCAGGGCTGGTCCGGCAGCTTGCCGGTGCACAGGTGGATCGAACAGGCCCAGCAGGCCCCGCTTCAAATCACCGCGCGGCAGGCCCGGCCTGAACATGAACATGAACATGAACATGAACACTGAAGTTTAGGTGCTGCAGGCACGACGGGCATTCAGAACACGCCGCGGGGCGCTGTAGGACGATCACTGATTTGCCGTCAGCGGCCATGCCCCGTCAGCTGCTTGTACATGACGGTGGTGGCGTCCAGCCTGCCGCCTTCGGGCGCCAGCGCGTAGCCGGGAATCACGCCGGCAATATCGTAGCCCAGCGATGCATACAAGGGTTCGGCGTGGTCGTGGGTGCACGTGTCGAGCGTCAGCAACTGGCGCGGCAAGGCGCGCGCATGCTCTTCCGCCGCCTGCATCAACTGGCGCGCGATGCCGCGCCGCCGGTATGCGGGGTGGACCAGCAGCTTGCGCACTTCAGCCCGGTGCGCCTGGTTGGGCGGCGTATCCCAGTCCAGCTGCACCGCGCCGGCGATTGCGCCATCGAGTTCACACACCAGCAGCAGGCGCTTGCCCTGCGCCACGGCTGGCATCACATTGCGGGTCCAGAAGGCATCGCTGTCGCCTGGACCGAACGGCAGGATAAAGCCGATACTGGCGCCGTGGTGCACACAGGCGTGCAGCAAGGCGGACAGTTGCGGCAGGTGCGCGGAAATGGCGTCGGCGTCCAGGGTGACAAGCTGCATGGGGTCCTCACAAGTGATCACACAATCAATAAAAAGTAGCGCGCGCCGCTGTCAGCAGGCGTATCGAAGGCGCTGGGGCCGGACAACTGGTAGCGCAGGCAGTCGCCGGGCAGCAAGTCGTGGCGCTGGCCATCGACCGTCACGGCCAGCTTGCCTTCCTGCATCAGCAAATGGTGTTCCATGCCGGGCCGGGGCGACGTCGCATACGCAATATGGGCGCCGGCGTCGAGCTCGCATTCGAGCGCTTCGCCGGCCAGCGCCTGCGACGGCGGCGAGACGGAGCGGCGGCGAAAGCCGGTTTGCGGATCGCTCCAGACAGGCTGGTCCGCATGCCGCAGCAGCGCTGGAAAGTCCTCTTCCACCATGCGCAGCAGGCGCGACATGCTCAGGCCATAGACGGCGCACAAGCGGCCCAGCACGCTGGTGGTGGGGCTGACCTCGGCGTTTTCCAGGCGCGAAAGGGTGGCACGGCTGACCTGGCTTTGCGCAGCCAGTTGGTCCAGCGACCAACCCTGCTCCATGCGCAGCTGGCGCAAGCGCTGCGCAAGGCGCAGCTCAGTAGCGTGTTCTGTATTTTCCATATATGGGAATATATTCCATAAATGGAAAATTATCAAGCATCAGGGCTTACCGTTGCGCAACGCACAGACCCACCCGCCCCACGCTGCCAGCATGATTCATCACACAAGGAGAGCGCCATGCCAGCGATGAAAGACAAGCCAGCCATTCCGCCAGCACGCCAGGGCCAGGCCCCCGCAAAATTGCAGCGCGACGAATTCCATCTGCAATTCGTGCGCTCGTTCGCCGACCCTACCTTCGACAAGGTGCGCGCGGCGCTGGCTCAGGTGGAAGACGTGGCTTGGAGCAATTACCAGGACAGCCGCAAAGCGCCCGTCACGCAAAAGGCCGGCCCCGGCTTTGCCGACCCGGACTATGACCTGTCGGTGGAATGGAAGGAAACCCGTGACCGCCTGCTGGCGGCCGAAGCGCGCCAGAAAGATCCGGCCACGCCGTCGCGCGTGCTGCTGATCTGCGCGTCGGCCCGCAACGACGGCACCTGCCCTGGCGAAATTTCAAAAACCTGGCGCATGACACTATGGGCGCGCGAAGTCCTCGAAGCCGAGGGCGTGGTGGTGGAACTGCTGGACCTGAGCCTGCTCACTTCCTCGTATGACCTGCATATCCACCCGTGCAAGGGCTGCGTCTCGACCGCCATGCCGCTATGCCACTGGCCGTGCAGCTGCTACCCCAACCATGGCGAGCGCCAGGTCAACGACTGGATGGCGTCGATTTATGAGCAATGGACAGCGGCGCACGGCGTGATCATCATGACGCCTGTCTACTGGTACCAGACGCCAGCCGTGCTCAAGCAGATGATAGACCGCCTGGTGTGCGCCGACGGCGGCAATCCCGACCCCACCTCCACCCATGGCAAGAAGGCGGTCGAAGCCAAGGCGCTGGAATTGCAGGGCTGGGATTATCCCAAGCACCTGGCCGGGCGCGCCTATGGACTGGTGGTGCATGGCGACGTGGCCGGCATCGAGGGCGTGCGGCGCGGCCTGTCCGACTGGCTCGACTGGATGGGCCTGGTCGCGGCCGGCGCCAAGGCAAGGCTGGACCGCTATATCGGCTATTACGAAAGCTACGCGCAAAGCCATGAAACCTTGGACCGCGACACGGCGATGCAGGAAGAGGTGCGCAACGTGGCGCGCGCCGTCGCAGAAGCCGTCAAACGCCAGCGCGTGGGTAACCTGGCGCCGCCCGATGCGCAGCTGGACTCGCTACGGCCTAAATAAGAGGAAGCGACCCGGCCGGCGGCAAAACTTCGTACAATAGGGGCCGCTTGATTTTTTATACAGGTACCCCATGCATTTCTCGAACTGGCTGCTGTTTTGCGGCGTTGCCCTGCTTGTCACGTTTTCGCCCGGCCCGGCCGTGCTGCTGGCGATCTCGAATTCGATCGCCGTCGGCCCGCGCCGCGCCATGGTCAGCAGCTTGGGCAATGGCGTGGGACTGTTCATTATTTCCGGCGTCGCCATGGCCGGCATGGGCGTGGTGCTGGCCACCTCGGCCACCGCCTTCATGCTGTTGAAACTGGCCGGCGCCTTGTACCTGGTCTACCTGGGAATCAAGCAGTGGCGCAGCAAGACCAGCATCGTTGCCGCAGCGGACGTTTCCTTGCAGCCGCGCGCGGCCAATCCACATTCGAACTGGAAACTTTTCCGCCAGGGCCTGACGGTGGCGCTGACCAACCCGAAAGCCATCCTGTTCTTCTCGGCGCTGTTCCCGCAATTTATTACGCCGGGCGAGCCGGTGGCTATCCAGTTCGCCGTGCTGACGACCTCGTTTGTCGCCTGCGCCATGCTGGCCCATCTGTTCTACGCCACCCTGGCACGCCTGTTGAAAAGCCAGCTGGCCAGCCCCGGCCGCGCCAAGCTGTTCAACCGCATTTCGGGCGGCGCCTTCGTGCTGCTGGGGCTGAGCTTGTTGCGCCTGCGCAGCAAGGCGGCCTAAGCCAGCAGGAAAGCCTCGATGCTGGCCGCCAGCGCCAGCGGGGTTTCGTTCATCGGGTAGTGGCCCGCATTGTCCAGCACTGCCAGTGTTGCTTGCGGATACCACGCCAGATAAGTGCGGCGCATCAGGGCCGCATCGAAACGCGGGTCATGCCTGCCGACCAGCGCCAGCAATGGTACATCCAGCCGCGCCTGCGCCACTTCGGCGCTGAAATCTGTGTCGCTCCAGGAAACAAAATACCTGGCAAAGGCGACCGGCTCGGCGCTGGCCCAGGAGTATTGCGCTTTCCAGTCCAGCCAGGCCGCAGGCAGGCGCCCGTCCGTGCTGCGGTCGATAATTGCGCGCCGTGCCGTCAAGTTGCCGGCCGCTTCAAGAAACAGCGCACGCGCCGGTGCATCGAGCGCCACGCCGCAACAGGGCACGGGCGCCACCGCCACCAGCTTGCGCAGGCGCCGGGGCGCCAGCAAGGCCAGCCTTTCCATCGCCATGCCACCCATCGAGTGGCCCAGCACGCTGAAGGTGGCCAGGCCCAGGCTGTCGGCCAGCGCCAGCGCATCGCGCGCGACTTTCTCCATCGTGTATTCGCCGGCCGCGCCGCGCATGGCGCCATAGCCGCGGCTGTCCATGAAGAAATAGCTGAAGCGATTGCCGTCCAGCCCTGCTTCCATCGGTGCGAACGCCTGCGCGTCGCCGAACCAACCGTGCAGGACGATCACAGCGTGCTCGCCCTTGCCATGGCGATGACAGGAATTGACCATATTGTTACCTTTCAAATCAGCGATGGTAACGGTCACGCAGTCGGCCCGCTACCGTTAGCGGGTCAGATACTGTAGAGTTCGGGCCATGAGCGATTTTTATACGGAGGTGCCGCGTGAGCTGATCACCACCAGGCGCGACTATGCCGCCGGCACGCAATTTCCCAGCCATCGCCACGCGCGCGGCCAGTTTGCCTGCGCGGCCAGCGGCGCCATCAGCGTGCATACGCCGCAAGGCAACTGGCTGGTGCCGCCGCAAGGCGCCTGCTGGTTGCCGCCCGGCATGGAGCACGCCATGCGCATGCATGGTGATGTGACGATGCTCAATGTTTTTGTTGACCAGCGCGCCATTGCCCGAGTGCAACTGCAGCCAGACTGCCGGGTGCTCGATGCGACGCCGCTGCTGCGCCA
Source organism: Janthinobacterium sp. 1L-D-8-B-C4 (assembly GCF_057291295.1). Classification (NCBI taxonomy): domain Bacteria; kingdom Pseudomonadati; phylum Pseudomonadota; class Betaproteobacteria; order Burkholderiales; family Oxalobacteraceae; genus Janthinobacterium; species Janthinobacterium sp. 1L-D-8-B-C4. The sequence continues at coordinate 548,369 of NZ_JBXAVX010000001.1, read as the reverse complement.
GTTGCTCGCTGAGGCGGTCAAAGTGGAGCCGCTGTATGCGCCCGACTCGCGCGCAGGCCGGCTGATGGCCTTGCTGCTCGATGAAATCGGCGCCATGCCGGCGCTGCCCCTGAGTGCGCCGCTACCGCACGATGCGCGGCTGGCGTGCCTGTGCGCCAGCCTGCTGCGGCAACCCCATCTGCATGACGACCTCGACGCCGTGGCTGGCCAGGCAGGCATGAGCCGGCGTACGTTCACGCGCATGTTCCGCGCCCAGACCGGCCTCGGCTTTGCGCAGTGGCGCCAGCAAGCCTGTTTGCTGACGGCGATTGCGCGCCTGGCCGACGGCCAAGCCGTTACCCGCGTGGCGCTCGACTTGGGCTATGCCAGCCCCAGCGCCTTTACGGCCGCGTTTCGCCGGGTGCTGGGACAGGTGCCCAGCGCATATTGCCCCTAGGCGATGAGGGCGGCGATGCGCTGATCCAGTGCCTGCGCCAGCTTCTGGATATGGTAGCCGTCGACAAAGCCGTGATGCGCCTGCACCGAAAACGGCACCGCCATGCGGCCATCGACGCCGGCGCCGAACTTGCCCCAGCTGATGCACGGGATATCGGCGTCGCCATGGCGGTAGACCGGGTGCTCGATGGCGCGCAGGTCCAGCCATGGCAGGCTGGTAATAAAGATATTGTGGCGCTGTTCGCGCACGCTTTCCCCTTCGCCGGTATTGATCAGTTTGGCTGAAGCTTCGGCGATGCGCTTGGCGTCCAGGCTGCGGGCGATAAACAGGTCCAGCTGGTCGGTCATCTCGAAGCGCGTGTAGTTCAGATTATCGTCGGCATTGATGACGGTGTAGGAAGCGGGAAAGTCATCGATCCTGATCACTTCGCCATCAAGAATGCGGTACATGAAGTTGTCGCTTTGCTTGACCGTGTTCAGCACGCAATACAGGAAGAAGTGGAATACGGGAATTCCCTGCTGCTTGCACCAGGGCCGGAAATCCGGCACGTCGAGCAGGAAATTGATATTGACCAGCGGATTTTCAAACGAGCTGAACAGCTCGTAGCGGTCGCGCCGCTTTTCAAAATTTTTCATGCGGCGAGTGTAGACGATGGATGCGCTGGCGGGCAAGTCCAGCGGCTTCATCTATTTGCTGTCGACCGGTATCATCAGAAACACCATCGCGCGCGCGGCGCCGCCCGGTTTCCACGGCGGATTGATGACCGAGATATCGTGCACGCCCAGCCGGGCGAAGTCTTCCAGGCTATACGTCCAGCCGGCCGCATTCGGGTTGGCCTTGACGAATTGGTCGTAGCGTTCGTTCTGGCCCAGCGAGCTGATATCGGCGCGCACGCCCAGTTGCTCGAAATACTGCGCTTCGCGGTTGCCGCCCTGGCGGCTGAGACTGTCGATCTCGGCCATGAATGCTTTCTGCTGCTCTGGCGTCAAGGCGGCATAGATCTTTTGGGCGCTGTCATCGAGGGTCAGTTTCTCCAGCTTGCCCGGCCCGCCGTGGTAACCGATCATGGCAAAGTTGCTGACGATCTTTTTGATTCCCGCAGGGAAAACATAATTGGCGCAGGACGACAGGCAGAACTCCATCACCCGGACATCGAGCTTGCGCGCGCGCACCCATCCGCCCAGGTCCATGCCCGCATTGACTTCGCCGCCCGGACTGCGTATCGACAGCACGGCCGGCTTCTCCGCCAGGCTGTCATACAGCGCGGTCAATTGCTGGTTCGCCGTCTGATTGATGGGACCGATATATTCCAGCTGGCCATTGCTGAAGTACACCTGGGTTGTGTCTTCCCCGGCAGCCATGGCCGGAGACAAAAACGCCAGCAACGCGGTGCCGAATATCAAAGTACGCATCAAAAAACCACCTTGGCAAAAAAGGAAATCAAAAACGCATAGGCATCACGGCTGCAAATCCTGTTGCACGCGCCACGCCAGCGGCAAGGTCAGCAGCAGCATGGCGGCCAGCGCCAGCAAGGCCAGCGGTACGCCGGTGGCGTCGCCGAGCGCACCGAACAGTACCGGCGCGACGGCACCGCCGCCGATGCTGCCCGTATAGAACAGCGCAAAAGCCTGCTCGCGCTTGCCGGGCGCCGCCAGTTCCGGCACCATGCCGTACAGCACTGACGAGGTGCCGTTCAGCGCCAGGCCCAGCAAGGGCAGCATGGCCATGACGGCGGCCAGCGGCAGCCACAGCGCCAGCACGATCAACAGCGAGGTCATCGATTCGGTCAGCCAGACGGTTTTCATCATGCCGATGCGCGCGCCCAGATAGCCGCACAGCAGCTTGCCGAAAGCACCGCCGACGAACAGCAGCGACAGGGCCAGGCCGATGCCCGCCGTACCGGCGCCCTTGCTTTTCAGCAGGAATGGCAGAAAGGTGAGAAACCCCATGCGCACGGCGCTGTCAAGGGTGCCGGTCGCCAGCAATGCATGAAAGCCGCCACGCGCCTGTTTGCCGGCGATGGCTTTGCGCACGGTTTGCTGGCTGGCCCGCACCTCGTCCGGCTTGGGTAACAGCCACCACAGCAAGCCGGCGGCGGCCAGGCCCAGCAGCCCCAGCAGGCCGACACTGGCCTGCCAGCTGCACACCAGCAGCAGCAAACCGACCAGCGCGGGAATCAGGGTCTTGCCGATATCGCCGGCGAAATTGTATTGTGACAGCGCCTCCTTCACGCCGCCGCCCGCCTCATGCGTGTCGGTCACGATCGACGAGGCAAGCGGATGCTGAACGCTGGCGCCCAAGCCGCCCAGCAGCAGCGCCATCAGCAATACCGCCAGGCCACCGGCCAGGCCGGCCAGCAGATAGGCCAGGCCCGCCAGCGCCGTGCCGGCCACCAGCATGCGTTCGCGCCCCCAGCGTTTGGCCATGCGGCTGGCCAGCAGCTGGAAACTGGCCATCGTGCCCGAATACGCGGCGCGCAACAGCCCCACCATGGCATAGCTGAGGCCGAACTGCGCCTGCCAGAGCGGCAGCAGCACATAGATGGCGTCCGTCAGGCCGTCGTGCACGGCGTGCGCGCCGCAGGCAGCGAACAGGGAGCGGCGGCGCATGGATTTTTCAGCGCCAGCGATGGGAGCAAGAGGGGTAAGCGGAGGACGTGAAGCTGGCGCGGCAGCGGGCGTTTCGGTCATGGCCAGGCAGGAAGAAAAGCGATGAGTTGCCAGTCTACACCCTGCCCGGCGATGACGCCACGATCGGCGTTTATTTGGCCATGGCGTCTTTCTTCATCTCATCCTTTTTCATCTCGTCTTTTTTCATGTCATCTTTTTTCATCATGCCGTCCTTGGCCATGGCATCTTTTTTCATGTGTTTCTTCGGCATCGGCTTGGCCATGCCGTCCTTGCCCATGCCGTCCTTGTGCATGGCGTCGGCCGAGGCATCCTTGGCCATCGGATCTTTCTTCATGGCATCCTGGGCCAGGGCGGCGCCCGACATGAAGATGGTGGTGGCGATAATGGCGGTGATGGTGGCGATGGTATTTTTCATGATAATTCCTTGTCTTGAGGTTGGATGGGACTATGCCCGGGTTTGATACAGGTGCTACAGGTACCACTGGTACTGCTGAAAAACTGTCAGGAACCGCCAAACCAGTTGTAACCCTGGTCTTCCCAATACCCTCCCGTATAGGTATTGGTGACGAACATGGCCTGCACATGCTTGGGATTCTTGTAGCCCAGCTTGGTCGGCATGCGCAGCTTCATGGGGTAGCCATACTTGGGCGGCAGCGGCTGGCCGTCCCAGCTCAGCGCCATGATGGTTTGCGGATGCAGCGCGGTGGCCATGTCGATGCTGGTGTAGTAATCGTCGGCACACTTGAAGGCGATATATTTCGCCGTCTTGTCGGCGCCGACCAGGTCGAGGAAATGGGCGAACGGCACGCCGCCCCACTTGCCGATGGCGCTCCAGCCTTCCACGCAGATATGGCGCGTGACCTGCGTCTGCTGCGGCAAGGCGCGCAGTTGCGGCAGGCTCCACGGCTTTTTGTGCGCCACCAGGCCGCTCAACTCTACGCGCCAGGCGTCGCCGTCGACCTGCTCGACTTCGTCCTCGCCGTAATAGGCATTGAAGGGAAACGGCCTTGTGATCATGGAATCGGGGTAGGTCGGCGCCAGCCTGGACGGATCGAACAGCCAGCCCTGCACCCTGTCATTGAAGCGCGATACCGTCACCAGGGCGGCGTCCACGCTGGCCTGGTCGCCGATATTGCAGCCCGTCAGCAAGGACAGGCCGCCCAGGCTCAGGCTGCGCTGCAGGAATTGCCGCCGCGACGGTTGCGCAACCTGGCGCAGGGCGTCGGCCAGCATGGCCTGGCCCTGCTGGTGCACGATAATGGTTTTTTTCATGATGAGTAACTCCTAACGTCCGCGCAGCATGGCCAGCAAGGTGCGCGGCACCAGCGCCACCATCACCAGGTGCACCACCACAAAACCCACCAGCGCCGCCATGGCGAAAAAATGCACGCGGCGGGCGCTCTCGTAGCCGCCCAGCAGCTCGCGCAGCAGGGGGAACTGCACCGATTTCCACAGCACCAGTCCCGACAGCACCAGCACGATGCAATCGAGCATGACGAACAGATAGGCGGCGCGCTGCACCATGTTGTAGTGGCGCGGATCGGCATGGGCCAGCTTGCCTTTCAGCGCGGCGGCCAGGTCGCGCAGCAGCGCCCCTGGCGACAGGGGAAAGAACTGGCGGCGCAGCCGGCCGCTGGCGATATTGATGAGCAGATACAGCACGCCATTGGCCAGCAGCAGCCACATGGCGGCGAAATGCCATTGCAGGGCGCCGCCCAGCCAGCCGCCCAGGGTCAGCGCGCGCGGCAGTTCGAACGGGAAGAACGGCGCCGCGTTATAGATGCGCCAGCCGCTGGTGGCCAGCAGCACCACCGCCACCGCGTTGAGCCAGTGCGTCAGGCGCAGCCAGGCGGGATGGATCACGGCGCCCGTTGCGGCGTGGGCGGCCATCACAGCGCGCCTCGTGCGCAAGGCGCCATGCCGACGGCTTGCAAAATGGTGCTGCCTTCGGCCTGCTGCACAAAGGCAACGGCTTGCAGCCGGTCCTGGTGCCAGCCGGCTGGCAGGCTCACTTCACGGCGCAGGCTGGCGCGACCCTGGACCAGCGGCACCGGCCCCAGCCACAGGCGCACGGCCGCGTCATGGCGCAGGGTGGCGCCGCGGTTCTCGCCGCGCAGCACCTGCGAGACGATGCCGCTTTCGCTGATGGCCAGGTACAGCTTGCCGCCCGTATGGCCATCGACGGCCGCCGCCTGCGCGTCGAGCAGCAGCTTGCCGTCCTGCCCCGGCATGGCCGACAGGCGCAGGTTGACGGTTGCCGGGGTCGCGTTGATGCGGGCGATCGCCGCGGGCAACTGCGCGTCCCAGCCACGCACTTCCTTGCCGCCGACGAAAAACTGCGGCGTGTACGCCACGTGCTGGCGCTGGTCGCGCAGCAGTTCGGCCTGGCGCGCGTCGAACGGCGGCTGCGCCAGCGGATCGGCCCAGCCGATGCGGTCCCAGTAGGTGACATGCAGGGCCAGTGGCACCACCAGGCCGGCCGCGCCCGCTTCCTTGCGCAAGGCGTTCAGGCGCTGGTCGGCCGGTGGGCAGCTGGAACAGCCTTCGCTGCTGTACAGCTCCACCAGCGCCGCCGTGCGCTCGCCGCTGGCCACTTCGCAGCGCGGGCCGGCGGCCGCCTGCGCCGCGATGGCCGACAGCAGGACGGGTACGAGGATTGCTGACAGGCGGTGCTTGATATTCATGATGAGTAACCGTTATAGTAAAAAAGAAGCGTGCTTGCCCCTCAATTCGCCACGGCAGCGCAATTGGTTACAGGCCCCGTCGATTATTTTAAAAATATTGTTCACCGCCTGTCACCAAAGGTCCACATGCAACGAATACCTGTCAGTGAGCAACTGCACGGCACCGAGCTGCGCCTGCATGGCCTGATGCTGCGTGGACTCGATGGCGATGCGCAGGCGTACCGCAGTTTTTTGCAAGCGACCAGCGCCCATTTGCGCGCCTTTTTGCGCCGGCGCTTGCAGCGCTGGCCGGACGAGGTGGAAGACCTGGTGCAGGAATGTTTGCTGGCGATCCATAACCAGCGCCTGACGTACGATACCGGCGTGCCGCTGACGTCGTGGATCCATGCGATCGCCCGCTACAAGCTGATCGACTGGCTGCGCCGGCATGCGCGGCGCGATGCGCTGCACACGCCGTATGACGAGGACGACGATGCGCAGGCGCTGTTTTCAAGCGCCGACGCGGATGCGGCCGAGGCCAGCCGCGACCTGGCCAGGCTGCTGGCCACCTTGCCGGCGCAGCAGCGCGACGCCATCGTGCATACCAAGCTCGACGGCTGGTCGGTGCGCGACACGGCCAGCGCCATGCGCATCTCGGAAGCCAGCGTGAAAGTGGCCGTGCATCGCGGCCTGAAGGCGCTGGCAGCCAATTTAAGGAGTACAACGACATGAAAACCGATGATTTGATCGCCATGCTGGCCAGCGGCCCCGACGTGGCCGCCGCGCCGCCGCCGGGTGCGCGCTGGCGCACCGCCGCCACCCTGGGCGCGGGCCTGCTGGCCAGCGTGGCCCTGATGGTGGCCCTGCTTGGCGTGCGCCCCAACCTGGCGCAACTGGCGTTGCAGCCCGACTTCTGGATCAAGGTGGCGTTTGTCGCCAGCGTCTGCCTGGCGGCCTGGCATGCCAGCCGCCGCCTGGGCGTGCCTGGCGCCAATATCAATACCCTGCTGCCCTGGCTGGCCGTGCCGCTGCTGCTGATGTGGGCGCTGGGCGCCTTCACCGTCGCCACGGCGGCGCCCGAGCAGCGCACCGAGCTGTTCTGGGGCGCCACCTGGCGCAGCTGCCCGCTGCTGATCGCCTTGCTGTCGCTGCCGATGCTGGCCGCCGTGCTGCGCGCCATGCGCCAGCTGGCGCCCACCCGTTTGCGCCTGGCGGGCGCGGCCGCCGGATTTGCCGCCGGCAGCACGGCCGCCCTCGTGTATTGCCTGCACTGCCCTGAAATGGCCGCCAGCTTTGTCGGCTTCTGGTATGTGCTGGGCATGCTGGTCCCCGCCGCCATCGGCGCCCTGCTGGGGCCCAAAGTGCTGGCCTGGTAGCCACGCGGCGAGGCAGGCGAGTCCAGCCTATCGACTCCATAGCGACAAACTCACGCATTCCCACCGGCCGCGCCGCAGCGTGTTCGCGGCCCGGCTGCCCTGCCGCCCGGCAAACGCTGGCGGCCGCGCTGAAGAATGGCCAGACTGCCATTATTTCTTGTTCGCTCAATATTTATTTTTCTTGTACCAAAAGAAACGCGTAGATTGGATGGGGGCCTGCCAGCCCCGCAAACCGATCGATGCCGATTCTTCCCCAAAAAAATTGCAAGAATTTGAATCCGGTCACGTTTGCCATCCGTACAAGTTGGGCAGCTCCGTAATTCATTGAAGTATTGCCTTTGCGAACAACAATTCAGGGAGAATCGACATGTCATTGTTACAATCGAAAACCGCACTGGGCGCCGCCATCCTCGGCAATCTGCTGGTCATGGCGTTCGCGCCATCGGCCTTCGCTTCCAGCCACCGCGAAGCACCGTTCATCACGCAAAACCCAAAAGTCGACGCCACCGACTTCTATATGTTCCGAAGCTATGAAGCGGGCCGTGGCGCCTACACCACCCTGGTGGCCGACTATGTGCCGCTGCAGGACGCCTATGGCGGCCCGAACTACTTCACCATGGACCCGCAAGCGCTGTACGAAATTCATATCGATAACAATGGCGACGGCAAGGAAGACCTCACCTTCCAGTTCCGCTTCACCAACACCATCAAGGACGCCCAGTTCACCGTGGGCGGCAAGAAAGTGTCGATTCCGCTGGCGATCAACGGCGGCGCCATCGACACGGTCAACCCGGCCGGCCTGAACGTGCGTGAAACCTACAGCGTCACCGTGGTGCGCGGCGACCGGCGCAGCGGCACCCGCACAGCGGTCACCAATGCCACCGGCGGCGGCACCACCTTCGACAAGCCGGTCGACAATATCGGCAACAAGTCGATCCCGAACTATGCGGCCTATGCGGCCCAGCACGTGTATGCCGTCAATATTCCCGGCTGCGCCACGCCGGCGCGCATGTTTGTCGGCCAGCGCAAGGACCCGTTCGTGGTGAACCTGGGCGAAACGTTTGACTTGATCAATATCAAGGCACCCGCCACCGAGTTTGCCGCCAACGCCGAATCGGCCACCAAGGATGACCTGGCCAAGAAAAACGTCACCGCCATCGAAATGGAAGTGCCTACTTCATGCCTGACGGCAGGCGCCGACCCTGTCATCGGCGGCTGGACCACCGCCAGCCTGCGCCAGGGCCGCTTGCTCAACCCGGCGCCGGGCACCACCACCACCGCGTCGAAAGAAGGCGGCGCCTGGGTGCAGGTATCGCGCCTGGGCATGCCGTTGGTGAATGAACTGGTGATCGGCCTGAAGGACAAGGACCGCTTCAATGCCAGCAAACCGTCAGGCGACGCGCAGTTTGCCGACTATGTGACCAACCCGACCGCACCGGCTCTGGTCGAAGTGCTGTTCGGTTCGGCCGGCGCCAAGGCCCCGACCAACTTCCCGCGCAATGACCTGGTCGCGACTTTCCTGACCGGTATCAAGGGCGTGAACCAGCCGACCACGGTGACGGCCTCGGAAATGCTGCGTTTGAACACCTCGATCGCGGCCACCGCCGTCGGCGCGCAAAACCGCTTGGGCGTCATCGGCGGCGACAATGCCGGCTTCCCGAACGGCCGCCGTCCTGGCGACGACGTGGTCGACGTGGTGCTGCGCGTGGCGATGGGCAAGCTGTGCACCCTCAATATCGGCTGCGCACCGGCCGATGCGCCAGCTGGCGGCCTGCACTTCACGGATGGCGCCTACCTTGACGAAAAAGTGTTCACGCCAGGTTTCCCTTACCTGGCAACCCCGATCGCCGGCTCGCCACAGATGTAATCGAACCCAACACAGGAGTCCGACATGAAAAAGTTGCATGTAATTGCCGCCCTGGCAGCCACCGCTGTGCTGGCCGGCTGCGGTGGCGGCCACAGCAGCCACAATGACGACAGCGGCAGCGGCGGCGTCAATCCGCCACCGGTGGCCCTGCTCGACACGTTTTTCGTGGCTGTCAGCAATACCATCCTGACCACCAGCGAAGACAAGGACGCGGTCAGCATCGACGCCATCGTTGCCACTTCGCCGGAAGACAAGGAACCGGTACCGTTGTAAGCAGCACAGCGGGCCGCCCGGGCATTGCCCCGGCGGCCCGTATCACCCGACCGCAGGCCCGGAGCCCTCTCTGATGAGAAAATTGTTCTTGCTATTTTTCACCCTGCCTTGCCTGGCGCATGCCGCGCCGTATCTCCCCAAGGACGGCAATGCCGTCATCGAACAACTGCCGCGCCGCGCGGACACCACCCAAAGCGAACTGCGCAGCCTGCGCGCGCAACTGAGCCAGAAGCCGCAGGACCTGGCGCTGGCCACCAGCCTGGCGCAGCGCTATATCGGCCTGTCGCGCAGCGAGACCGACCCGCGCTACCTGGGTTATGCGCAAGCGGCGTTGGCGCCCTGGTGGCGGCAAGCGGCGCCACCGGTGCCGGTACGCCTGCTGCGCGCCACCATCTTGCAAAGCACCCATCATTTCGGCGACGCCCTGCAGGACCTGGATGCGGTCATCGCGCAGGAACCGGCCAACGCCCAGGCCTGGCTGACCCGCGCCACCGTGCTGACCGTGCAGGGCGATTACGAAAAAGCCACCGCCAGCTGCGCACGCCTGTCGGCTCTCACTACCCAATTGGTGACCGTCACCTGCATCGCCAATGTGGCGGGCGTGACGGGCCGTGCCGCGAAAAGCGAGCAATTATTAAACCTCACCCTCGAGCGCAGCGCCGGCACCGCGCCCGAACTGGAACACTGGGCCTTGAGCCTGCTGGCCGAAATGGCCGCGCGCCGTGGCGAAAGCACACTGGCCGAGACGCGCTTCAAGCAAGCCCTGGCGCAGCAGCCGCGCGACAGCTATCTGCTGGGTGCCTACAGCGACTTTCTGCTGGATCAGCGGCGCGCGCCCGAGGTAATCACCTTGTTGAAAGACCAGCAGCGCATCGACGCCCTGCTGCTGCGCCAGGCGCTGGCCATGCAAGCCGTGCCGGGACAGGAAACCGCCTTGAAAGCGGCCAGCGCCGAACTGGCGGCCCGCTTCAACGCCGCCATGCAGCGCGGCGACACCGTACACCAGCGCGAACAGGCACGCTTTGCCCTGTTTTTGCAACGCGATATTCCCGGCGCCTTGCTGCTGGCGCAAAAGAACTGGGTGATCCAGAAGGAGGCTGCCGATATGCGCATCCTGCTGGAAGCGGCCGTCGCCGCGCGCGACGGTGCCGCAGCGCAGCCTGTGCTGGCCTGGATCAAGACCAATCACGTTGAAGACGTGGCGCTGCAAGCGTTGGTGAAGAAAGCGGGTGTCCTGTGAACGCCCGCCTGATCGCCTTTCTGTTTTTGCTGTGCGCCTGGTGTTCGCCTGCGCAAGCGCACAAACCCAGCGACAGCTACCTGGCCATCAGCGTGCAGGGCCAGCAGATCACCGGTCAATGGGATATCGCCCTGCGCGACCTCGATTTCGCCATCGGCCTGGACGGCAACGGCGACGGCGCGCTGACCTGGGACGAGATCCGCGCGCGCCATCCGCAAATAGCCGCGTATGCGCTGCAGCGCCTGCATATCGCCACCGCTGCGGGCGCGTGCCCCCTGCAGCCTGGTGAGCAGCTGATCGACAACCATACTGACGGCGCGTATAGCGTGCTGCGCTTTAGCGCCACCTGCCCCGGCAAGGCCGCGCCCGCCAGCCTGGATATCGGCTATACCCTGTTCGCCGACCTCGATCCGCAGCACAAGGGCCTGCTGAAACTGACCCACGACGGCGAGACGCAAACGGCGATTTTCGACCCGGACAGTCCACGCCAGACCTTGTCGATGGCCGCGCCGGACCGGGTGGCGCAGTTTGGCGCGTATGTGAAGCATGGGATCTGGCATATCTGGATCGGTACTGACCATATTTTGTTCCTGCTGTCGCTGTTGCTGCCGGCGGTGCTGCTGCCGGGCCTGCGCGAGCAGCAGGCCAGCTTGCGCGCCGCCTTTATCGACGTACTGAAAGTCGTCACGGCGTTCACTCTGGCCCACTCGATCACCCTCACCCTGGCCAGCCTGTCGCTGGTCTCGCTGCCCTCGCGCTGGGTCGAGTCGGCGATTGCCGCCTCGGTGGTGCTGGCCGCGCTGAACAATCTGTACCCGCTGTTTCGCGGCAGGCGCCCGGTGGCGGCGTTCGTGTTCGGCCTGATCCACGGTTTCGGCTTTGCGAGCGTGCTGCACGACCTGGGCTTGCCGCAGTCGGCACTGGCCAGCAGCCTGTTCGGCTTTAACGTGGGGGTGGAGATCGGCCAGCTGGCGATCGTTGCCGTATTCCTGCCGCTGGCCTGGTGGCTGCGCAAGAGCTGGTTTTACCGCCAGTTATTTACCTGGGGCTCGCTGGCGATCGCGCTGGTGGCGGCGGTATGGCTGGTGGAGAGAATTGCCGACATTAAACTGATCAGCGCCTGACGATAGGCGCAGACGGTAGCGATTGAGCTACAATACGAACAATTCTCAATCGCATCAATGCCCGGCCCATCGCCAGCGGCTTGCCCAGGAAGCATCATGGTCCGCCCCGAACTGGAACTGCATCAGCAAATCGAAGTGCTCTACAGCAATCATCATGGCTGGCTGCAGGGCTGGTTGCGTGGCAAGCTGGGCAGCGCCTTTGACGCGGCCGACCTGGCGCACGACACTTATCTGCGCATCCTGGCTAGGGGCCGCGCGCCGCGGCCCGAAGAATCGCGCCAGCACCTGGCACAGATCGCCAATGGCCTGATGATCGACCTGTTCCGCCGCCGTCATATCGAAGCGGCGTACAGGGAGGCGCTGGCCCATTTGCCGCCGGCAGCCACGCCGACGCCGGAAACGCGCGCGCTGATTATCGAAGCCCTGACGGAAATCGACGCCGTCCTGGCCAGCCTGCCGGCCAAGGTGCGCCAGGCTTTCTTGCTGTGCAAGGTCGAGGGACTCGACTACCGCGAAATCGCCCGGCGTCTCGACGTTTCCGTGTCGTCGGTGGAAAAATACATGGTGCGCGCGCTGCTGGCCTGCTGCGCTGTGCAAGCTGCATGAGCGCCACGCCGATCGCGCCAGCCGTGCTGCAGCGCGCCGCCGAATGGATGGCGCGGCTGTGGTCGGGCGAGGCCAGCGAGGCCGACGCCGCCGCCTGCGCTGCCTGGCGCGCCGCCCACCCCGAACATGAGCGAGCCTGGGCACGGCTGCAGCGCTTCGAGCAGCAATTCGACAGCATCCCGCGCGAAGTGGCGCGCGGCGCGCTGACAGGAGCACCGCGCCAGCAGCATCGCCGGCGCGTACTGCAAGCCCTGGGCCTGATCGCCAGCGGCGGCGGCGCGGCCTTGCTGGCGCATGAAACGGGACTATGGCAGCGGGCAACCTCGGACTACCGCACGGCCATCGGTGAAACCCGCGCCATCGTGCTGGCAGACGGCAGCCAGGTGGTGCTCGACACTGCCAGCGCCATTGACGTGGCGTACAACGCCGGCGAGCGGCGCATCGTGCTGCGCGCCGGCGCCATCCTGGTCCAGAGTGCGCCCGACACGGCCAGCAGGCACCGGCCGCTGCTGGTGCAAACGCGGCAAGGCACGGCCACCGCGCTGGGCACGCGCTTTATCGTGCGCGCGGAAGCTGACAGCAGCGACGTGGCGGTGTTCGAGGGCGTGGTCGAGATGCGCCCGCTGCACGAAGGCGCGCCAGCGCTGCGACTGCCGGCAGGGTCGCGCGGCAGTTACTCGAACCACGCCGCGCAGGCGCATGGCCAGGTCGAAGAAAGTGCCGCAGCCTGGACCCAGGGCAGCCTGGTGGCCGAACGCATGCGCCTGGCCGACCTTTTGGCCGAACTGGCACGCTACCGGCACGGCGTGCTGCGCTGCGACGAGCGCATTGCCGGGCTGCGCGTGACGGGCGTGTATTCGCTGCGCGATATCGACCGCTCGCTGGCCAACCTGGCATTGAGCTTGCCGGTGGAACTCGCTTACCGCACGCGTTTCTGGGTCACGGTGCGCCCGCGCCAAGGTTGACTGACCATCCTTTAAAAAATAATCAAAAATAAGTTGAGGGTTTTTTGTTCTGGTTCGGAATACGAGGAACAACACCAATCAACCGACAAAGGATGTCCCCATGGCACACCGCCTGCAATCGCCTGTTCCCGTCATGCGCCCCACTGCCCTCGCCCTTGCCATCCATGCCGTGCTGCTGGGCGGCACCTTGGCCTTCACCGCCACCACAGTACAAGCACAGGCATTGGCACAAACCGCCGGCGACACCGAAGGCAAGCGCCAGTATGCGATCGCGGCCGGCCCGCTGGAACGGGTGCTGACCAGTTTCGCCAGCGCGGCCGGCGTGGAATTGTCAGCCGAGGCGCAGCTATTGCAAGGCAAGCGCAGCGCCGGCCTGGCCGGCAGCTACACGGTGCGCCAGGGTTTCGATGCACTGCTGCGCGGACAAGGCCTGCGCCTGGTCGCGGGTGCGAACGGCGCATTCGCGCTGCAAGCGCAGGCCACCCCTGAGTCTTCAACACAGGCAGCCGCCATCAACGCCACGCTGCCGGCGATCACCATCAATGCCAGCGCCGAACGCGAAGCGGCCACCGGCCCGGTGCGCGGCTATGTGGCGCGCCGCAGCAGCTCGGCCACCAAGACCGATACGGCGCTCAATGAAAACCCGCAATCGGTGTCGGTCGTCACGGCCGATGAAATCAGCGACCGCAATGCCGAGTCGCTCGATGAAACGCTGCGCTACACGGCCGGCGTCACGCCCAACCAGCGCCCGCTGGGCAGCGACGACTCGTCGCTGCTGCGCGGCTTTACCATCGAAACGGCCGGCATCCTGCAGGACGGCTTGCGCAATTCGGGCCGCACCTTTGGCGCCTCGATCGAACCGTATGGCCTGGAACGCCTGGAAGTGCTGCGCGGCCCCGCCTCGGTGCTGTACGGCCAGATTCCGCCGGGTGGCGTGGTCAACGCCGTCAGCAAGCGCCCCAGCCTGGACGCGGTGCGCGAAGTGGGCCTGGAATACGGCAGCTACCAGCGCCGCCAGCTGAAAGCCGACGTCGGCGGCGCGCTGGACGAGCAAGGCGCCTGGACCTACCGCGTGGTGATGCTGGGCCGCGAGGCGGGCACGCGCCTGGAACACGACCGCGACAACCGCCTGTATTTCGCACCTTCCCTGACCTGGCAGATCGGCACCGGCACGCGCCTGACCCTGCTGGCGCGCCATGAGCACGACAACCAGCAGTACGCGTTCCCGAATCAGCTGCAAGAACCCGGCCCGCGCGGCCAGGTCGACCCCAGGGTCAACCTGATGGGCTATGACAACCGTTTCAAGCGCAGCAATACCATGACCGGCTATGAGTTCGAGCACCGGTTCAACGACACCTGGACGCTGCGCCAGAACCTGCGCTACACGCACCTGAAAAATGAGCGCACCGACGTGTTCCCTCTGGAACTGAATACCGATGCCACCATCGAGCGCTATTTCCGCCCGGTCGATACGGAATCGAACAGCCTGTTTGCCGATACCCAGCTGCAGGCGCGCTTTGCCAGCGGCGCGCTGTCGCACCTGCTGCTGCTGGGAGTGGACTACGCCAACATCCGCAACCGCGACGACTATATCTATAAAGTCGGCTTTATCACGCCGCTCGACCTGTACCAGCCGGTGTATGCGCCGCAGCAAAAGCAGCCTGGCACCAATCCCACGCAGGCGCGCGCGCCGTCGCGCCAGCTGGGCCTGTACGCCCAGGACCAGCTGAAATGGCAGCGCTGGGTGGTCACGGCCGGCCTGCGCCACGACAAGGCCACGCAGTCGCAAACCACCACCAGCGTGCTGACCGGCGCCGTGCGGCCCGATTACGACCAGTCGCCGTCGGCCACCACCGGCCGCCTGGGCGCGGTCTACCTGTTCGACAATGGCTGGGCGCCGTATGTCAGCTACGCCAGCTCGTTTTCGCCCGAGCTGGGCACGGCGGTCGGTGGCGGCGCGCTGAAACCGTCGCGCGGCAAGCAGTTCGAAGCGGGCGTGCGCTATGAGCCGCTGGGCCAGCGCGCCAGCTATACGGCCGCCATCTTCGACCTGTCACGCGACAACGTTTCCACTGCCGCCGCCGGCAACCCGGGCTTCCTGGTACAAACCGGCAAGGTCGAAGCGCGCGGCCTGGAACTGGAAGCGCGCACGGAATTGGCCAGCCGCTTGAGCCTGATCGCGCAATACACCTATCTCGCTACCGACATCAAAGAGAGCAACAACGGCGACCAGGGACTGCAGCAGCAAGGCGCGCCGCGCCACAGCGCTTCGGCCTGGGCGCGCCAGTCGTTCACCGTGGCCGATACCGTGCCTGCCTATGCGGCGCTGGGCATGCGCTTTATCGGCGCCATGCGGTCGAACTCCGATGGCGACAGCCTGAATATCCGCAATGGCGGCATGACGCAGTGGGACGCGGCGCTGGGCATCACGCGCGGCCCATGGAATGTCAGCCTTAACGTCAATAATGTGCTGAACAAGCAGACGCTGTTCGACTGCGGCTACCTGCCCGGCCTGTGCTACCGCAGCGCCGAACGCACGGCCAATCTCAGCGCCATGTACAAGTTCTGATGCGGCTGGCTTTCCGGCCGGCGCTGGCGGCCATGCACCGCTACGCCGGCCTCTTGATGGCCGGCTTTTTGCTGGTGGCAGGCCTGACAGGCAGCCTGCTGGCGTGGACCGACGAACTGGAAGGCGCGCTAATGCCGGCCGTATTTCGCGTGTCGCCGCCCACCAAGGGCGCCATGCCGCTCGATCCGCTGCTGCTGCGCGAGCAAATCGCGGCGCGCTTTCTACAGGCGCAGGTGCTGTATGCTCCGCTGTCGGCGCCACCGGACCACAGCATGGTGTTCTATCTGCGCGCTGCTGGTGGCGCACCGCTGGCGCATGACGAGGTATTTGTCGATCCCTACACGGGCGCGGTGCTGGGCCAGCGCAAATCGGGCGAGATCGGCCAGGGCCTGATCAACCTGCTGCCGTTTGTCGAGCGGCTGCATCATTCGCTGGCCCTGGGCGACACCGGCCTGCTGGTATTCGGCCTGGTCGCCATTATATGGACCGTGGACTGCTTTGTCGGCGCCGCCCTGACCTTTCCGGCCCGCCTGAAGAAACGGCCGGCGACCGGCAAACCGTGGCTGGCGCGCTGGCTGCCGTCCTGGCGCGTACGGCGCCATGGCGGCAGCTACAAGCTGGTATTCGACCTGCACCGCGCGGGCGGCCTGTGGCTGTGGGCCATGCTGCTGGTATTCGCCTGGAGCGGCGTCGCCTTCAACCTGTACGGCGCCTATGCAGCCGTGATGAACCCCTTTTTTGCGCACCAGCCGGCCGAGGAAATCGTCGGCCGCCACCAGGCCACGCCCGGCCCGCACTTGAGCTGGCAGGCAGCGCGCAGCCAGGGCCGCAGCTTGATGAGCGAGCTGGCACGCAGTCAATCCTTCACCATTATCGAAGAAAACGCGCTGGCGTATGAACCGGGCTTGGGCGTGTACAGCTACAAAGTGCGCAGCAGCCGCGACGTGCGCGCGCACAAGGGCTTGACCACCGTGTTCTTCGACGCCGCCAGTGGCCAGTTGCTGGCCAGCTGGCTGCCGACCGGCACGGCCAGCGGCGACACCATCCGCAGCTGGCTCAGCGCGCTGCACATGGCCTCGATGTGGGGCTGGGCGTTCAAGCTGTTCATTAGCGTAATGGGGCTGGCGGTGGCGATGCTGAGCATCACTGGCGTGCTGGTGTGGCGGCGCAAGCGGCAAGGCCAGGCGCAGTCGCGCTTGCGCCATCTGATGGAAAAGTGATGAACGCGGCTGGCACAGCGTCGCTCAGCCACACCCCATTGGCCGCCAAGTAAAACACATGGCCCTGCGCCTGCATGGCGGCCGTGTCGACCGCCAGCACCACCGGCTTGCCATGGCGGCTGCCGACGCTGACGGCGGTGTCTTCGGTGGCAGACAAATGCACATGGTTGCGGCTGCCTGGGATCAGGCCCTGGCTGCGGATGGACTCGACAAAACGGCTGGCCGTGCCGTGGTACAGCCGGGCTGGCGGTATTGCCGGCGGCAGGTCGATATCGACGGCCGCCAGCGAGTGGCCCTGGTTGGCGCGGATGCGCAGGCCGTCATTGCTGAAGGCATAGCGCGTCTTGCTGTCGTTCGCCACCACGGCGTCCAGCTGCGCGCGCGAGATGGCCTTGCCATGGCTGGCCGCTTGCGCCAACAGTTGGTCCACTTCGGCCCAGCCGTTGGCGTCCAGGGTCAAGCCGATGGTCTCGGGCGCATGGCGCAGTATCAGCGAAAGAAATTTACTGGTTTTAACTAAATGATCTGTCATGCCCGCAGTGTAGCAGAGCCGGTTTGCTAGAAAGCGTACGCCAGGGTCAAGCGCACCGAGCGCGGCTCGACCGGATGAAAATGCCGGTCTTCCACCCCTTCGGCCGCTTCGCCAGGCAGGCGCGAGGCATAGTAGTAATCGATATCGCTGGCGCGCTTGTCGAACAGATTGAATATGTCGAGCGAAACGCGGGCCTGGCGATTGAGCTGGTAGCCCAGGCGCGCGTAGGCCAAAGTGGTCGAGGCCGAGCGCACGCTATTGTCTTCCACCAGCGGGCGCGGGCCGAAGTAACGCAGCTGGAAGGCTGCCGACCACGGCCCCTGGTCGGTCAGGGTCACGCCGAACGAGGCCACCTTGTCGATCGAGCCGGGAATGAAATTGCCAGCAGCGTCGTTCTGCGTATAGCGCGAACGCGAGGCGGCCAGGTCCAGGTCGAACAGCAGCCAGGGCGCGGCAATATAATGGTTGTTCCATTCGATGCCGTGGCGGCGGCTGGCGCGGCTCGGTTCGGTCTCGCCGGCGTCGCCGACAAACAGCAGTTCGGAAGCGATATCGAGGCGCCATAGCGCCAGCGAGCTTTGCAAGCCCGGCAGCCATTCGGTGCGTGCGCCCAGCTCCATGCCGCGGGTTGCCACCAGCGGCGTGACGGGTGACGATACCGTGCCGTCGGGCAAGCGGGTCTGGGTGGTGCCGCGCGCGTCGTTGCTGTGGAAACCCTTGCCGACATTGGCGAAGAATTCGGTCTTGCTCCACGGCCCGAAAATCAATGACAGTTTCGGCGAGGTCATGCCGTCGCTGGCCTTGCCGCTGTTGCCCTCGACGCTGCTGGCGACATTGAAACGGTAGGTGTCATGGCGTAATCCCACCACCGAACGCAGCCACGGCAGCCACTGCGTGCTGTTTTCAGCATACAGGCCCACGCTGCCTTCGCGCACCCGGTCTTCGCGCACTGTATTGTGCCGTACTCTTTCCTGCGTGCCATACAGGCCGACCGGCGACAGCTTGTCGTAGCGCGCCTGCACGCCGATCTTGTTACGCATGGCAAAGCCGGCCAGCTCGGTATTCCAGCTTTCGCTGGCGTTCACCCCCGCCACTGTACGCCGCTCGCTTTGCTGGAACTGGTCGCCCAGCACCGGGTCGGCCAGGAAATAGGTAAAGTTGCTGTACAAATCAAGCTGCGAACGGATCACATAGGCGTCGAATTCGAACAAGCGATTATCCGTGCGCTTGCGCAAGGCCCATGCCAGGCTGTAGCGCGAGGTATCGCCGCCGTCGCTGGGGTCGAGCGCGCCATAGCGGCCGATCTGGCCGGACTGCACCGTGCGCAACGGTATCTGGTCGGTGGAATTCCAGCTGTTTTTGTACGCCATGGCGGTGACGTTGAAACCGTCGTCCTGCGTGCCCTGGCTGTAGCGCAACACGCCGCTGTATTTTCTTACGCGCTCGGGGCTGTCCCAGGGGCCGTCGTTGCGGTTCAGTTCCAGGCCATACAGCAAGGTACCCTGCATGGCGGCCACCGAATCTGCCAGCACGCCGCGCACATAGCCATGCTGGCCCACCGACAGGCTGGCAGTGCCTTGCGGCAATTTGTCCATCAGCCGGATGCGCGCCGCCCCGGCCGAGGCGAAGTCGCCCTCGCCCGCAAAATACGGGCCTTTCTTGTAATCGATGCGCTGCACCAGTTCCGGGATCAGGAAATTGAGGTCGGAATAGCCATGGCCGTGGGCATGCGTGCGCATATTGACCGGCATGCCGTCGACAAAGGTGGCGAAATCGGTGCCGTGGTCGAGGTTGAAACCGCGCAGGAAATACTGGTTGGCCTTGCCGTCGCCGCTGTGCTGGGTAACGATCAGGCCGGGTACGAATTCGAGCAGTTCGCCGGTACGCAAAGCCGGCCGGTTGACTATCAGGTCGGTAGTAATCACGCCCTGGCTGGCCGCATCCGAGGTGCCAACGGCGTTGTCATAGTGGCCCGCCACGCGTACAGTGCGCGCTTCGTCGGCCGGCGCACCATCGGACTGGGCCAGCGCCTGGCCTGCCATGCACAGCAGCGCCAACTGGCAAGCTGCCCCCAGTTTGCTTTTTCTCAAATGCATCTCGTCTCCAGTTTTTATGATGTAAGAGCGGGCTTGTGAATGTGTCTCATGCAATATCAATATACGGGACGACTTGCTTGCTGGATTCAAAAATTTTGTTTTTCTGACCAGTAGGGAATGACCATGGACCAGACCGACAGCGCGGCCAAGCCGGCCAGGCGCATCATCTCCGCCAAGCGCGATGTCTTGCCGTATATCCTGCTGTCGATTTTGCTGGCCGGCATGCTGGCGGTGCTCGCCGGCGCCCTGTTTCCACCGTATTACCATGCCGTGCCGGCTCTGCTGTGGAGCCTGGGCTTTTGCGTCAGCGGCATGCTGCTGGGGTTTCTGTTCGGCATACCGCGCAGCCTGCCTTCGGGCACCGTCAATATGCCGCCGGCGGAAGAGCGCACCAATGGCAAGCGGCGTGCCAGCGACGAGCCCGCTGCCATGGAAGCGGCGGCCGGCGCCAGCAATACCATTTTTCTCGGCACGCCCTCGCCGATGGAAATCAATTCCAACCTGGTGGAAGTATCGGACTGGCTGACCAAGATCATTGTCGGCGTGGGCCTGATCGAACTAAAAAGCCTGCCCGCAACGGCACGGGGCATAGCGGCCTTTATCGCACCCAGCCTGGCCATCGATGCCGATACGGCCAGGGCCGTGGTGGGCGGCGTCATGCTGTTTTTTTCCGTCCACGGCTTCCTGATCGGCTACTTGCTTACCCGTATTTACCTGTCCATCATGATCAAGCAGGCCGACACCCTGGTCCAGAACGAATCGATCAGGCTGGAAAGTGGCAGGGAAATCGAGGTGACGGAGCTGAGCCGTTTGCAACAGAAATCGCTGGAAGACATGCAGGAAGCGGTGACTGGCCTGCTGCTGGCGCGTACAAACGACGACGGCCAGCCAGCCGTGGCGTCGCTGGCCAGCATGCCGAGGGCGCAGAAGCCGCCCTCGCGCGTGCTGTGGCTGGACGACCATCCGCGCAACAACACGTTATTGGTGGAACAACTGGTGCGCGAAAACATCAAGGTCGACCTGGTGCAATCGCTGGCGCAAGCCATGAGCCTGCTGCAAAAGAACCAGTATGCCCTGCTGATTACCGACATGGCGCGCCTGGAAGGCGGCCAGCGCCTCAAGGACGCGGGCGTGCGCACGGTGCGCGAGGTGCGGGTGGCCCAGCCGGAGCTGCCAATTATCGTCTATTGCAGCAAGAATACCGTTGCCAGCTATTGCAAGGAAGCCGAAGCGGCCGGCGCCCGCTTTATCACGACTTCGGGCACCAGTTTGCTGGCGGCGGTGAACCAGCTGATCCGCGAGGAGCGCTAATCAGCGCTGTGGTAGTGATACGCGCCCAGGCGGGCCAGCGTGCATTGCTGCGGATGCGCCAGCATATTTGGCGCATACACGCATACAACAGTATCGGCCAACAGGCCGTTCGCATCGGCTAGCGCCAGCGCCAGCCAGCTGTCACCATACGACATGCTCTGCAGCAACTGTTGTAAGGGCTGCGGCGAAGGCGCCAGTACGCTTTCGATGCATGCGGGCTCGTAGCCGCTCAGTCCTGTTTCCAGCAAAAACGGTGACGGCACGAGGTCGCCATCATCCGTATAGCCGGGCAACAGATAGAGTTGCAGCGCTTCGCGGCTGGTAAAGCGCCCGCTGGCCGTAAACACGTGGACGATGGGGTCAACCGCCGCCATGCTTACAGCTTCTCCATCTTCTGCCGCACGGCCGGCGCCGTGGCGGCCGTCGGCGCCAGTTCCAGATAGGTTTTATAGGCCAGCTTGGCCTTGGCGCCGTCGCCGGCCTTGAAGTAGGCGTCGCCCAGATTCAGGTAGGCAATCGCGCGCGACGGGTCGATCTTGACGGTGTTTTCAAACCAGCGTGCCGCTTCGCGGTATTTTTCCTGCTTGTAGAACACGAAGCCCAGGTTGTTGGCGGCCAGGGCGAAGTCGGGACGCAATTTGAGCGCTTCCGTAAATTGCGCTTCGGCCAGGTCGTACTGCTTTTCCTTGTAGTGCTGCAAGCCACGGTCGTTGGCACGCTGGGCCAGCTGGCGCGTGGTGCTCGGCACGGCGCCCGGCGTGACGATCTTCTGCTCGCCGCCCTGCAAGTCCTTGACCGTCACGCTGGCCGCTGCCGGCTTGGCGTCGAGCTTGCTGTTCATGGCGATCGCCTCGGTCGACAATTGGGTGGTGTTCGGGCTGAGGAATTCGGTCTCGCCCGGCAATTCGAACACGAAGTCGCCGCCTTCGGAACCGGGCAGGCTGCCAAAGGCCGGCGTCTGGTTCGACACGCTGGAGACGGCCGGCGCCACATAGGCGGCCAGTTCGGTGGCCGTGATCAGGCCGTCACCGTTGAGGTCGGCTTTGCCGGCCAGGCCTTGCAATAACGTCCAGGTAAAGACCGAGTGGCCGTTCGGGCCACCGTCGGCCACCAATTGATCGCCGCCGCCGGCCGTCAGCATTTGCCGGCCGATGCGCCTGGCGTTATCGCGCAGGAAAGAGCTGTTGCCGGCGCCACGGGTCAGGCCCAGGCCGCTGTAGCAGGCGTCCATGACAAACAGCGCGTGCTTGGCCGTCAGGCTTTCGGCGATATTCTGAATTTCCGTCATCGGGATCGCGTCCGTGGCGAACTGCGCCGGGTCGGAGTCCGCCGGCACGATATAGCCGAGGTCGCGCCCCGAGCTCAGTTTGCGGGTGGCGCCATGGCCGGCAAAGAACACAAAAATGCGGTCGTTCTTTTGCACGCCGCCATGGGCCAGCTTGTCGTGGAAGGCGGCCAGGATATTGTTGCGCGTCGCTTCCGCGTTTTTCAAGGTCACCACGCGCTCAGGCGCAAAGCCGAATTTCTCGATCAGGGTTTCGCGGATGCTTTGCGCGTCGCGCACCGCATATTGCAGCTTGGGCCATTTGGCGTAGTCATCGATGCCGATCACGACCGCCCAGGAATTGGCGTAGCCGGCCTGGACGGCGACCTTCTCGGGCGCCGGCGCCTCGCCCTTGGCCGACTTGAAGGTGGTGCCATCCCAGCCGGCGAACTGATAGCCTTCGGCCACCAGGCGGTCGAGAATGGCCGGCAAGGCTTTTACCGTGCGCTCATGGATATCGTGGAACAGGATAATGCCGCGCCCCGCCTTGTCGACCGAAGCCAGCACGCGGTTGGTAATCGAGCTCGGCACCGGGTCGGCCCAGTCCAGCGAATCGATATTCCACATTACCGATTTCAGGTGCGCGTCGGCCAGCGCGGCCATCCCTTCGCTGTTGCGCGCGCCATAAGGAAAACGGAACAGCGCGGCACGCTCGGGGCTGATGGCTTTCAACAAGGTGTCGGTGCCGAGGATTTCGCCCTTGAGCTTGTCGCCGGTCTCCTTCGACAACTGCGCATGGGTAAAACTGTGGTTGCCCACCGCATAGCCTTCTTTCATCAGCTTGCGGCTCACTTCGGCGCCCGCGCCCAGCTTGGCGTGGCCCTGGGCGTCCAGGCTGCCCAGGTTGCGACCCACGTTGAAGAACACGGCCGGCACGCCGTATTGCTTCAAAATCGCGCTGATTTCTTCCGTGTAGCGCCGGTGCGGGCCATCGTCAAAAGTCAGCACGATGGTTTTTTTCGGCAAATTCAAACCGAAAATTTCCGCATCCTCTTTGTTTACAGCAGGTTTGGGTTCCGGTATGGACCCGGCCGGTGGCTTGGCGTACGGCGTGACGATGCCGTTTTCCTTGAGGATCTGTTCGCGGTTGTAGCGCTTTTTCAGTTGCGCCACATAGTCGTCCCAGCGTTCACGCTTGAGTTCGATCGCGCGCTGGCCCATGTTGCCGAAAATCTGGCGGATTTCCTTCTCATAGTTACGCTCGATCTCGGCCAGCGCGTCGAGATCTTCCGAAATGCGCTTGTGCAGCTTGATCGCCGGCAAGGAACCGTCTTTCGCCACATCGGCCAGCAAGCCTTGCAGCAGTTCGCGAAACGCCAGGCGGTCGGCGTCGTACAGGCCGGCGTCCGATTCGATATACGTCAGCAAGCCGTCGATGGCGTTGAAACGGTCGGGGTTGCCGGGCGCCATCAGCTGGTCCAGCAGGGTGTCGAGCTTTGCCGTGCGCTCCTGGTTGTCGTGGAACAGCGCCTGGCCCACTTTCCTCGCTTCGTCGCGCGCGCCTTCGGGCTGGCTGTCTTCGTCTGCCAGCAGTACGATAATCTTGCGGAAATTGGCCAGCAGTTCGCGCAACTGCGCGGCGACCAGCGCGGCATCGGTGCTGGCTTTCTTTGCAGCCGCGTCCTTGGCTACCGTTTCGGCGGACGGCTGGGCCGGCGTGGCGGGACGGGTGAATGTATAGATGCCGGCGCCTGCGGCCAGCGCCACCACGAGGGTGGCGGCTATCTTGATCGGCTTGGAAGTCACGACTGGGGGTTTCCCTTCAACTACGGAGTATGCAAAAACTTGCTTGATCCGTAATTGTAGAGCACGCCAGCGACTTGCGCCGTTCGTTTATTGCCGGGCGTCACCTTCGCTGGCGGCCGCCTCGCGCAGCAAACGCTGCACGACCTGCGCATCGCCAACGGCGCCCATCGCCAGCAAGGCAAAGCGGGCCAGGAACAGTGGCGAGCGCGCTTCGCCAATGGCGCCCATGGTGTGGCACAGTTCAGTGTAGAGATTGTCCAGTTCGATGTCGGTCATGCCGCCTCCTTGCTGATGATATTTTCCAGCGCCCCGCTCACCTGAGCTGCCGTCGCATCGTGCCAGCGCCCCAGCACATGGCCGTCGGGCCGCACCAGGTACACGCTGCCATGCCGCGCGCCGAACAGCGCGGCCAGCTGCGGCGACAGGCGCACGGCCTCGACATGCAGCGGCAACGATCTTGTCAAGGCCTGCAGTTCGGCCGGCACGGCGCCATCGTCACTGAAGTACAGGCCGGTGAACCGGCCCTGGCCCAGGTTGACCAGGTCGGTAATATGCCGCGCCGCCTGCCTGTCATGCTCCAGCAGCACCAGCGGACACTCGGGCAATACCGTGCCCGGCGCCGGCCCGGCCAAAAATTCATCTGTATCGGCCGCGTTCAGCGGCGACTGCATATAAGCAATCGCGCTGGTCTGGCGCGGGTTGATCAGGGAGCGCACCTGAGGATGCTTGCCGGCCAGGCCCAGCACGGCGGTGCGCATTAATTCAAAGGCAAACGTGGGAGGCGCCATGAATTCCGTGCTCTTGGTGCCATGGCGCAGGTTTTCATGCGCGGCAAATACGCGCTCGTCGGAATAGCTGTCCAGCAAGGCCTGGCCCGCCTGCCCTTGCACCACATAGGCCAGCTTCCAGGCCAGGTTGTCGGCGTCGTCGATGCCGGAATTGGCCCCGCGCACGCCGAAAATCGGCACCAGGTGGGCTGCATCGCCGGCAAACAGCACCCTGCCATGGCGGTATTTTTCCAGGGTCAAGGCATTGGCCTTGTAGATGGTGATCCACACCGGATGCCAGGGTGCGGTTTCCCCCATCATGGCCAGCAGGCTGTCGACTCTCGGCGCCACGTTTTCCAGCAGTACCGCCGCCTGCGCGTCTTCGTCGTCGCGCAGCTGGTAGTCGATGCGCCAGATATCGTCGGGCTGCTTGTGCACCAGCACGGTCGAACCGGGGTTCGACGGCGGGTCGAAATACGCCAGGCGCTCGGTCGGCCGATCGCTTTTCAGGTGGATATCGACAATTACATAGCGCCCTTCGTAGCTGGTACCCTGCAGTTTCAATCCCAGTGCCTCCCGCACCACGCTGCGCCCGCCATCGGCGGCCACCAGCCAGTCGGTATCGATCTGGTAAGTCTCGTCCGGCGTGGCCAGGGTGACGGTGGCGCCAGTCGCATGCTGTTCGACGGCGGTGACGCGCGTCTGCCAGCGGATATCGATCAGCCCGGCATGCCGCTCGGCCGCATCGAGCAGGTATTGCTCGATATGGTATTGCGCCAGGTTGACCATCGGTGGCAGCTTCTGGTTGGCATCTTGCGGCATGCTGAAGTGCAGCACCTCCTCGTCGCGATAAAAACTGCGCCCGCCGGCCCATGGCAAGCCTTTCGCCAAAAAGCCTTCCAGCGCACCGAGGCGTTCGATGATTTCCAGGCTGCGCCGCGAAATGCAGATGGCGCGGCTGCCGGTGCAGACGCCATCGTCGGCTTCGATCAAGATCGAGCGCACGCCATGGTGCGCCAGGCCGAGCGCGGTGGCCAGGCCGACCGGGCCGCCGCCGACGATCAGCACCGGCGCGTGTTCGATGCCTTTGCCGGTTGGCTTGCCCGGCGGATAAACCTTGGGCACATGGGGATACGGTTGAAATTCGGGTGTCATGATGGTCCTTTCAAATGGATGCCGTGGCCTTGCCACGCTTGATCGGCAATGTCAGCACGATGGCCGCGCCCACCACCAGCAGCGCGCTGGCGTACAGCAGGCCGGTGGCGAAGCTGTGCGTATAGTCTTTCAGCCAGCCCACCACCACCGGGTTCAGGGCCGAGCCAATATTGCCGGTCGCATTGATGACGGCAATGCCGATGGCGCGCGCGGCAAAGCTGAGGGCGCCGTCGGGCGTGGTCCAGAACACCGACATGGCGGTATAGGCGCCGGTCGAGGCCATGCAGATACCGAGCAACTGCAACACAGGATGACCGGAGTACGCGGTCAGCAGCCAGCCCAAGGCCGACAGCAGCATCGGCCAGACGATATGCCAGCGCCGTTCCTGCAGCCGGTCCGAGCGGCGGCCCCAGGCGATCATGCCGATCACGGTGCAGACCTGGGGAATGGCCGCCAGCAGGCCGATGGTGGTATTGCTGGCGCCGCTATTAAAGCTTTTCACGATCAAAGGCGTCCATACGGCCACCATCGCCAGGGTGTTGACCAGGCAAAAATACGCGAGGCCGAATTTCAGCACGGTGGGCGAGCACATTTCGGCCACCACCGATGGCTTGGCGAGCGCCGCCGCTGGCGCCACGGCCGGTTTTTCCGCCTCCAGCATGCGCGCCAGCGCCTGCTGTTCCAGCTTGCTGAGCCAGCTGGCCTTGCCCGGCGCATCGTCGAGATAGCCATACACGGCCAGCCCCAGCAGCACGGACGGCAGGCCTTCAAGCAGGAACAGCCATTGCCAGCCAGACAGGCCCCACTGGCCGTCCATGCCCAAAATCAGGCCGGACAGGGCCGAGCCGATGGCGGCCGTCACCGGCATGGCGATCATGAACAGGGCATTGGCCCGCGCCCGGTAAGCGCTGGGAAACCAGAACGTCAGGTACAGCAGCATGCCGGGCAAGAAACCCGCTTCCGTCACGCCGACCAGGAAACGCAGCAGGTACAGGCTGGCCGGGCTGCTGGCGAACATGGTGGCGGTCGAGGCCAGGCCCCAGGCGATCATGATGGAGCCGATCCAGCGGCGCGCGCCCAGGCGAGCCAGGATGATATTGCTGGGAATGCTGCAGGCGATATAGCCGATATAGAACAAAGTGGTGGCAAAGCCGAACTGGGTGCCGGACAAGCCCAGGTCCTGCATCATGGTCAGGCCGGCAAAGCCGATATTGATGCGGTCCAGGAAAGAAAACACGAACAGCAGGAACAGAAACCACAACAGGTGGCGCGATACCTTGCGTATCACCTGCTGTTCCAGTTGCGTGGCGGCGGCGTCACGGATGGGGCGCGCGGGGGAATGCGTGGCGGTGGCCAGGGTCATGCTTGTCTCCATAAGGTCCTTGCCACGCGATTTTTATTGTTATTGGCGTGGGCTGCCGGGTGATCCCGGCTTGAGACACAGTATGCAGACGCCTACGTCGTTGGTTGTCCCCATTTTGGGGACATCCGTGGTTCGAAAGACGTATGAAGGCTCAGGCCGCTTGCGGCCCCAGGCACAGCGCAAACAATTGCCGCTGGCTGGAAATGCCCATGCGCTTGTAGGCGCGCTTCTGGTAGGTGACCACGCTCGAGGGCTGTAAACCCATGGCGTCGGCGATCTCGACGGCGGTTGCGCCTTCCAGCACGCCACGTAAAACGTCGAGTTCGCGCTTGCTCAGCTCGGGGCAATGCCGGCGCAGGCTGGCCAGCATCATGGGGCCGGCGCCTTGCAGCGGCTGGCCGTTCAGACGGTAATGGTGTTGTACGCCGTGGGCGAACAGCGGCGCCAGGGTTTCGATGGCGGCGATTTCGCCGGGCGCGAACTTGCCCTGGGCGCTGTCGCGGTAAAAATTGACGGACAGCCAGATATCGCCGGCCGGCTGCACCAGCAGCGACAAGCGGTCCGAGACATTCGGCCGTTGATAGCAGGCGGCGCGGTAGCCGGGGTGATCGATTTCGTCGCTGGCCTGCTGGTGCAGCACGATGGCGCAATCCTGCCTGGGCGAGGCCGGCGCGATCACGCGCTGGTTGCCGTCCAGCGCATAGTAGTGGCGCGCGTAGCTGTCGGCGATGTCCTGCAGGAATCGCCCGCCGCGCCGGTCGGCCACGGCCACCGTGCGTGGCCGGTTGCCGAATTCATAGGCAAAGATGGTGCACTGGACAATGGGCGCGGCGCTGGCCACGGTTTTCAGGATGGCGCCGGCCATGGCGTTGACATCAAGATGGCCGATGGCGCTCATCAGGTCAAAGGCGCGGCCCAGGTCCAGCTGGCCTTCCGAATGCTTGCGTTCGACCCGCCAGTAGCGCACGGCCCTGCCCTCCTTATTGCTGGCGTTGCGGCAAGACCCAGTCCGGACGGATGTAATGGCAGGTGTAGCCGTTCGGCAAACGCTGCAGATAATCCTGGTGTTCGGGTTCGGCTTGCCAGAACGGGCCCGCAGGCGCCACTTCCGTCACCACCTTGCCTGGCCACAGGCCGGAGGCGTCGACGTCGCGAATGGTTTCTTCGGCCACCTGCTTCTGTTCATCGGTGGTGTAGTAAATGGCCGAGCGGTAGCTGGTGCCGCGGTCATTGCCCTGGCGGTTTTCCGTGCTGGGATCGTGGATCTGGAAAAACAGTTCGAGCAGGCGGCGGTAGCTGATCACGCTGGGGTCAAAAGTGATTTCGATGCCTTCGGCGTGGGTGCCGTGGTTGCGATAGGTGGCGTCGGCCACGTCGCCGCCCGTGTAGCCCACGCGGGTCGCTTCCACGCCAGGATAGCGGCGCAGCAAGTCCTGCACGCCCCAGAAGCAGCCGCCAGCGAGGATTGCAGTTTCAGTCGTATTTGCCATAGTGGTGTCCTTGTTCAGAGATAAGCTATCTTACCGCGTCCGGCGATTTTCTTCAGTGCGTGCCCACAATGTAACCCAGGCGCCTGAGCTGCGCCGCCTGGTAGGCGCCTATCGCGTCATTGAACAGGCAGCGTATCAAAGGGTCGTCGGTGATATCGGCTTCGCGTAACTCGGCCAGGGTGGCGGCATCGAAATCGGCATCGTTGATGCGCAGGTACATCGAGGTCAGCGACTCGCCGAGCACCAGCGCCGCATGGCATTTCGCCAGAGGCGCCTCGGTGGTCCACGACGGCGCTTCATCGGTCTGCGGCACCAGGTCGATCAGGTCGCCATCGATGCGGTAATGCAACACGGTGGCCGCGCCATCGTGGCCATACAGCGACAAGCGCCACAGGCGCGGCTGCTGGAAGTAGCTGTCCTCGAACAGCTCCATGTCGCGGTAGCGCTCCAGCAAGCCATGGCGGCAGAAGTCCAGCGCCAGCGCAGCATCTTGCGCGCTCAGTGCCGGGAAACGGCGCGCGATGTCCGCGGTTTGCGGCGGCGCCAAACCCGGCCGGTAATCGAAATCGACCTCCTGCGGCCCCACCGGAATCACCCACGGCAG
Organism: Janthinobacterium sp. 1L-D-8-B-C4; assembly: GCF_057291295.1. Classification (NCBI taxonomy): domain Bacteria; kingdom Pseudomonadati; phylum Pseudomonadota; class Betaproteobacteria; order Burkholderiales; family Oxalobacteraceae; genus Janthinobacterium; species Janthinobacterium sp. 1L-D-8-B-C4. The sequence goes on along the minus strand of NZ_JBXAVX010000001.1, from coordinate 519,012 downwards.
CGGCGCGGCGGGCGTCAATCCATCGGCATCGAGCAGCACCGACACCGACGGGTCGAGCCGCAGCACCGTGGCTGACGGCAGCGCCGTAACTACCTCGCGCGCGAACCGGCGGTACGTCACCGGAAACATCGCGTGGTTATACCAGGACCATGGCTCCTGCACGAACTGGCAGGAGCTGGGCACGATATAGCGGGGATGGAGCGTTTGCAGCTGTTCCAGCCAGTCGTCGGGCAAGGTGGGGCGCGCCGGGCCGGCCAGCCGGGGCGCGATCACGGCCACCTCGCGCATGGTCTGGAACGGCCACAGTACCATGTCCCACGGCCCCAGGGCCGCCAGCTGCGCCAATGTCTCGGGGCCGATCCAGGAGTCGACCACGTTGAGCACATTCATGCCGGCCGCGCGTACCTGGAACAGCGAGTCGACATCGTCGTCGAGCGCGCGGCGCGGTATCACCTCGATCGCGCCCATCTGTACCGGCACGTCGACGTGCAGGCGCTCCACTTTCGCAAAGCCCAGCGCGCGGATCATGTCGAACAGCTCGTCGAAGATGCAGTACAGGTAGATCGGCGTGGCGCGGTCGAGAAAATCGAGGCTTTCCAGCGACAGATGGTCGTCGTGGAAATGCGAGATAAACACGGCGTCCAGGCGCAGCTGTCTTACTTGCTCAACGTCGAAGCGCACGTCGGGAAACGCGTGGCAGTTGCGGCTGAACGGGTTTTCGACGATGGGATCAAAAGCGATGGCGCTGCCGTCGCAGTCGAAGACATAGCCGGCATGCAGGATGCGGGAGATTTTCAGGGGCATAAAAGTATCGGGAAAGGCAGCGCGCCATGATAGCCCAGAATGGCGCGCGCCCGATCACGCTTAATATGGGTTGTTCAGCACATCCATCGCAAAATATGTAAAGATCATGTCGGCGCCCGCGCGCTTGATGGCGCCCAGGGTTTCCTGCACCACGCGGCGCTCGTCGATGGCGCCGGCTTGCGCGGCGAACTTGATCATCGCGTATTCGCCGCTGACCTGGTAGGCGCCGATCGGCAGGCGCGTCACTTCGCGCAGGTCGCGGATGATATCGAGGTAGGCACCAGCCGGTTTCACCATCAGCGCGTCGGCGCCTTCGGCTTCGTCGATCAGCGACTCGCGGATCGCTTCGCGGCGGTTCATCGGGTCCATCTGGTAAGTCCTGCGGTCGCCCTTGAGAGTGCTGCCGGCCGCCTCACGGAACGGGCCGTACAGGCCGGAGGCAAACTTGGTCGAATAGGCCATCACGGGGGTGTCGTGGAAACCTGCCGCATCTAACGCGCTGCGGATCGCCGCCACCTGGCCATCCATCGCAGCCGATGGCGCGATAATGTCGGCGCCGGCCCGGGCGGCAATCACCGCCTGCTTGCCCAGGTTCAGTACCGTGCTGTCATTGTCGACCGTGTCGCCATGCAGGATGCCGCAATGGCCGTGATCGGTGTACTCGCAAAAGCAGGTGTCGGACATGACCACCATTTCAGGCACGGCGTCCTTGATGATGCGCGACATGCGCGCCACCAGGCCGTCCGGATTCAGGGTGTCGCTGCCGTGGCTGTCCTTGTGGTGCGAAATGCCGAAGGTCATTACCGAACGCAGGCCTGCGCGCGCATAGCGCTCCACTTCCTGCGCCAGCTTCGCTTCGGGGATGCGGCGCACGCCGGGCATGGACTTGATGTCGACAAAATCGCTGGCGCCTTCGTCGACAAAGATCGGCAACACCAGGTCGCGCGGATTGATCTCGGTTTCGCGGAACAGTTCGCGCAATTGCGGGTTGGCGCGCAGGCGGCGCATGCGCGAGAGAGGGAAAGTTGCTGGCATGGGGGTGACTGGCTTCTAGTTAAAAGACGCCGCAAGTATACGCCCATCGCGCCAGCTTCGCCGGGTACGGCCTCAAAAAACCGCGCTTGCCTCAAGAAACGGCGGCATGGCGCGGTGCCGGCATGCTGGCCGCGACCTCGGCGGGCAGGCTGCGCAGGGTCGACAACTGCCAGCGCATGGTGGCCGACAACTGCAGCAGCATCGCGCCACGTCGGCGCGCGTCGGCGCGCTTTTTTGACGGTACATCGGCTAGGTCCGGTTCCCGGCACGGCGTACACGGCAGCCGGTAATTGCCATCGCTGCCGGGCAATGCATGCAGCTCTTCCCACGCCAGGTCGTAGTCTGACGAGATCTGCCGGCGCCGGCGGCCATTGAGGGCGATGCGGTTGGCGTTGCTGACCAGTTCGAGCTGGCGGCAGCCGTAAAAGTCGCCCAGGTCGCGCAGCAGCGCCACCATCAGGTTTTTCGGCCGGCAGCCGTGCAAGGCGCGGGTGGCCTCGCGCACGGCCTGCGCGCCGGCGCTTGATCGCAAGCCTTGCAGCGCGCCCAGCTGCACGCTGGCGCCGGCGCGGTGCGGGCGAAACAGGAAGCAGGCCAAGTACAGCGGTTCGCCGTTGCGCATCAGGCGCAGGCACAGTTCCCCTTCCCGGTGGCTTTCGTGGATGGCCGTCAGCTGCAGCCGGTACAAGGCGCCATCGCGCCCTTCCACGCTGGCCAGCACCAGTGCGCGCCGCGCCGCATATTCCACCAGCGGACGCGCGCCCGCCTGCCATAAAAAGCGGTAATGTCCTTGCAGCAAAGTGACGCGGGCCGCACAGCCGGCGCCGCGCTGCGCGTAGGGGCGGTAGATCTTGTACAGTAAACAGGGATGCTCTTGCGCCAGCGCCGCCATGCCTGGCGTGTCGCTGATAAAAGCCTGCCAGCGCGCGCGCTGACGGGGAAACACCAGCGCGCCCAGCATGGCCTTGAGATGGTGGCCTTCCCGGTCAAGGGCGGGCGGCGCTTGCGGCGCCAGGCCGGCGATAAAGGATGTCATGGCAACGGTTCTTCGGCGCTCGTGCAGTCGTGTACAGATGCGCGGCCGTGGCCGCGAGCAGCCCGGACCAGGCGGCCGCACCGGGGTGCAGCCGCTCCGCGACGGGTAGCACAGATGATAGGCGAGACGAAAAACCAGGGGGGTTACAAGTTGGTAATGTGGTCCATGCGGTGGTCCATGCGGTCGGCCATGCAGCTAGTGATTGAGGCGCAGCCGCACGCACAGGCCCGGCGCCGCATCCTCGATCTCCAGGCTGCCGCCATGCAGGGCCGCGATCGCGGCAACGATGGACAGGCCCAGGCCATTGCCGGGCAAATGGCGGCTTTTGTCGAGGCGGTAAAAGCGCTGCGTCAGCTTCGGCAACTCGCTGGCGGGCACGCCGGGGCCGTTGTCGCGCACGGCCAGCCAGGCGCCAGCGCCGTCCTGGCCGCACGACACTTCCACCGTGGCGCCCTGCCCCGCATACTTGATGGCGTTGTCGACCAGGCTGGCCAGTGCGCTGCCCAGCAGGTTGCGGTCGCCGCGTGCCGGCAGGTCCGGGCCATGCAGTTGCACCAGCAGCACGCCCTGCTCGTCGGCCGTCGCCTCGTACATTTCCACGATGTCGGCGCCGATCTGCTGCAGGTCGATCTCGCTGAAATTCTCGGGGCGCATGCCCGATTCGGCCGCCGCGATCTGCAGCAGCTTGTCGAATACGCGCGTCAGGTCATCGATGTCGGCAATCGCCGATTGCGCCGCGCCCTGCCAGGCGTCCACCGTCTGCTGCTGGCGCAGAGCGCCATCGAGCTTGTTGCGCACGCGCCCCAGCGGCGTGCGCAGGTCGTGGGCGATGGCGTTCGACACATGGCGCACGCCCTCCATCAGCTGCTCGATGCGATCGAGCATGCGGTTGATGTCGCAACTGAGCTTGCCGAATTCGTCGTCGCTGGCCACCGGTATGCGCTGCGACAGGTCGCCCGCTTCGATGTCGGCGGCGGTGCGGCGTATCTGCCCGATGCGCGCTTCGAGCTGGCGCCGGAACAGCCAGGCGCCGGCCACCATGAGCAGCACGGCCACCCCGCCGCCATAGGCGATCGAACGCAGCACCAGGGTGCGGATCGAATCGCTTTCCAGCATGGCGCGGCCCACGTACAGGCGCGAGCCGTCGATCAGGTCACGGATCAGCAGTCGCGCTGGCACCACGCGTCCCTCGCGCGTGACGTGCACGTGCAGCAGCTTGCCGACCGGGCTGTCGGCCACCGGCCAGCTCGACAGATTGCCGGAAATGCGGCTTCCCTGCGCACTGACCAGCAGGAATATCTCCGTGTCGCTGTCGGTGCGGTCGGTCAGCAGATGGGCGATCTCGGCCGATGTTTTCGTGCTGTCCTCGGGCAGGTACAAGGCGGCCAGGCGTTCCGACAGGATCGCCAGCTTGCGGTCGACGCTGCGGTCAAGCACGCCGATGGTGCCGAAATAAAACACGCCGCAGACGATGGCAATCGAAATGGCCAGCAGCAGGCCGTAGCCTATCGCCAGGCGCGCCGCGATCGATTTAGGCATGCGGGCCGCTTTCCAGCACGCCCAGGGTATAGCCCACGCCGCGCACCGTGTGGATCAGCGCCGGCGAAAATTCCTTGTCAATCTTGGTGCGCAGGCGGCTGACCTGCACGTCGATCACGTTGGTCTGCGGGTCGAAATGGTAATCCCACACCGCTTCGAGCAGCATCGCGCGCGTGACCGACTGGCCCTGGTGGCGCATCAGGTATTCGAGCAGCCGGAACTCGCGCGGCTGCAAGGCGATCTGGCGGTTGGCGCGCGTCACGCGCATGGTGCGCATGTCGAGCACCAGGTCGGCCACCTGCAACTGGGTAGCGTCGGGCACCGGCGCGGCGCGGCGCAGCAGCGCTTCGATGCGCGCCAGCAGCTCGTCGATGGCAAACGGCTTGGACAAATAATCGTCGCCGCCGCTGCGCAGCCCGCGCACGCGCTCATCCACGCTGGACAGCGCCGACAGCACCAGCACCGGCGTATTGCGGCCCATGCCGCGCAGGCGCGCGACGATGGCCAGGCCGTCGATCTCGCCCGGCAGCAGGCGGTCGAGCACCAGCGCATCCCACTCCTCGCCACAAGCCAGGCGCATGCCGTCGACACCGTTGTCGCAAGCGACGACCTCATGGCCGGCGTCGCGCAGGCCGGCGCAAATATAGCGGGAAGTATCGGCTTCGTCTTCGATGACCAGGCAGCGCACGGTGAGTCCTTGTAATAAATCGGTGGAAGTGCGCAGCATACGCCAGGCGGGCGCGGCTTGCCAGCCCTGGCGCCGCGCAAACGCGTCAATCCGGCTAATTACACTTGCCGCGCAGCTTGGCGATTGCCACGAACGGCAGCGCATACACGCCGACCACGCCGATCGGCCCGAGGTTGGTCGGCTGGCGTTTCAGGCCATCCGGATGCAGGCAGTCGGGCACTTTCGCTTCGCTGAAGGCGGCGGCGAATTGTTCGTATTTGTCGGCGCGGATGGTCACCTGCTGTATCGCCGGCTGGCCCGATTCGGCCTGCGTGCGCTTTTCTTCGGCCAGGGTCTCGCGCACGGCGGCGCTGATCATCGCCTGGGTCAGGGCCGGCGCCGACGGCGTGGCGGCCGGCACCTGCGCGACGGCGAGCGTGGCGGCCGAGGCCAGCACAATGGCACTGCAGACTGACTTCATGGACACTCCCGGCGCAGATAGCAAGTTGATAAGATGGCCTGAACTATAGCAGAGTCAAGGCACCGCGTGCGCAGGACGGGTGATTGCAGGCTCAGGTACAATACGCGCTCGATCTTGATGGGACGCGCCCGCGCCGGTGCGCCCGCCACACACAAGCACACAGCCATGAAATCCATTCCTACCCTCGTACTGGCGCTGGCTTTGGCCACCGCGCACGCCGGCGCCATCGCCAAGGACACCAAGCAAAGCCTGCTGTTCGACGAAATCCCGATCGGCAGCTGGAGCACTTCGGCCGAACTGGGCGCCATCACCACCTCGGGCAATACGGCCGGCACCTCGGTTACCGGCAAGATCGACGCGCGCCAGGAACTCGACGACTGGAGCAACCAGTACATCTTCAGCGGCTACTTCAAGGAAGACAAGAATACCGATGACGAGGGCCACCGCTACCGCGAGCGCTCGGCCGAGCGCTTTTCCGCTTCCGGCAAGGCCGCCTACAAGCTGATGTCGGACAATGAAAAACTGTTCGTGCTGGCCTCGCACGTGAACGACCGCTTCGGCGCCTACACCAAGTACAGCACCTTTGCCGTCGGTCACGGCTCGCGCTGGTACCAGTCAGACGACAAGAGCGTCGACGTGGAAGTCGGTCCGGGCTACTTCAGCGGTACCAACGACGAAGGCATATCCGAACACGGCCTGACCATCCGCGGCGCGGCCGCCATGAAATGGAAAGTGAGCCAGTCGGCGATGTTTACGCAAACCGTCAGCGTCGAGCGCGGCACCTCGAACACCCACTCGATCGCCGAATCGGCGCTCAGCACCAAGATCAACGGCACCATGCAGATGAAGGCCGCCTTCAGCGCCCGCAACGACACGCGCGTGCCGGATGATAAAAAGAACACCGATACGCAGACCTCGCTGACGCTGGTTTATTCGTTCTGATATCTGAACGGCTGGGAACCCGCCTGTCGAATATTTTGCCATATCAAGAAAATTGCATGCGATGATAAACTTGCGAAAGACAAGAATGTCGTCTATTCTCCTGTTGTACGTTTGGTGATCTGCATATGACGCCAGCGGTTGCTGCATCGAACTTGCCGGAGGTAAATATGACAGCCAATTTGAAGCACGACATGCTGGCGCCTGACGACCAGGAATTGTCCAACAGCGACCTGCGGGCGGTGGAACAATTCTCGCGGCTGGTCACTGCCCGGCTCGACATCCTGGCGCAAGGCCCCGATCGCAGCCGCCTGATCAACCTGGCCACGCGCGCGCTCGACGAGGCGCGCATGTCGCTGGGCGGCGCATTGCCAGCAGCCAATAACTCTCTGCCCGTGTCAAAACTCAAGGCGCAGGAAGTACTCGAACAAGGATGGGTGCAACTCTCGCAAGCGTCGCTGTACCGCGCAGTGGACAGCGGGCGGTTTTACTGCGTGACACCGGCAGGACGCAGTATCGGCAAAGAATTTCCGGCCTGGCAATTTGTCCAGCCGGTGCCGGAACTGATCGCGCCCGTCCTCTCCATCCTTGCCGGCCAGCCAAATAATGACATTCATGCCTTCTGGGTCGGCAGCGCCGAAGAATTGAACGAACTGTCGCCAGCGGAAATGCTTGCAGGCAAGCCGTTTGACACGCGCGGCGAGCTCCATCCCAGTCAGCAGGCGCTGCTGGAGTTGCCAGCGCGCGAAAGGATGCGACAGGTGATGGCGGCGGCAACATGGCAACACAAGGGTTTGGCCGATATCGTAGGCTAGCACATGGCTGCCGTTGAAGTGGTGGCTATACCGCCCGCGATCGCGGAGTGCCTGGCGCCGCTCGCCTTGCTGCGCAGCGAACTATTGGGAAATATCATCACACGCGATGCAGGAAAACCATTTATCCGCGCCGCGTGGAATCCGGCATCGATCTGGCCGAAGAAGGTCGAGCGCACCTATCGCTTCGGCCCGCCGGAAGCGCTGGCCGGCTTGAAAGGCTTTCCTTTTCACTGGATCTATGTTGCGGAAGATACGTATACCGCGGTGCGGGAAGCGCAGCTTTGCCGCAATGATGTGACCCGGCCCGGCACGTTTTTCATTCAGTCAGGGGCGGAAAATGCCCTGATCGCCACACTCCGTTCGGCCAGCCGCTACGGCTGTTGGACCTGACGGGCCTGGCCGCCAGCCGGCTCGGCATCTATGATCAGTTGCGCAGCCCCGATCATGCATGGTGCCAATGGCTGGGCTGGCAGCTTGATCAAATCATCGCCGGGCAAGGCGATGCGATCCATGGCTTCATTTATCCGTCGCGGCGCCATCCAGGCCAACTTGCGTATGCAATTTCTTCACGCAAGATGGATATCTTGAGCAACACCATGACATGCTCATCTATCAAGTTCAGCGACAGCCCCGCCTATGCCCGCTTGCTGGCTGACCACCTCCTGGCGGACCCGCCCTGAACCTCAACCCGGTTCCTTCCACTGCGCCTTGATCTCCAGCATGGCCGGTAAATTGGCAATGAACAGAGCGACCAGCTCGGGATCGAAATGCGTGCCGCTGTCGCGCTGCATGGTCTCGATCGCCGCTTCCACCGTCCAGGCGCGCTTGTAGGGGCGCTCGCTGGTGAGGGCATCGAACACGTCGGCGATCGCCACGATGCGTCCCTCCAGGGCGATTTCCTCGCCCTTCAGGCCGTTCGGGTAGCCGCTGCCGTCCCATTTTTCATGGTGCGTCAGGGCGATGGTGCGCGCCATTTTGAGCAACCCTCCCGCATGTTCGCCGATGATGGCGGCGCCGATTTCGGCGTGGCTGCGCATGACCTGCCATTCGTCCGCATCGAGCTTGCCCGGCTTTTGCAAGATGGCGTCGGGGATGCCGATCTTGCCCACGTCGTGCATGGGCGCGGCGTTCAGCAGGTCTTCGGCCTGGGCTTCGCTGAAGCCGGCAGCCAGCGCCAGCTGGCGCGCGTAATAACTCATGCGGATCACGTGCATGCCCGTTTCGTTGTCCTTGTACTCGGCCGCCTGGCCCAGGCGCTGGATTACCTGCAGGCGCGAGCGGCGCAGTTCGGCCGCGTCGACCAGCGACAGATGCGTGCGCACGCGGGCACGCACGATGGGCGGGCTGACCGGCTTGGTGATGTAGTCGACGGCGCCCACGTCAAAACCTTCCGCTTCGTCCTTCACGTCGGCCAGGGCAGTGACGAAAATGACGGGGATGGCGGCAGTAAGCGGCATGGCCTTGAGCTGGCGGCACACTTCATAGCCGGTCATGGCGGGCATCATGATATCGAGCAGGATCAGCTCGACCGGGTTGGCCTGCGCCAGCTCCAGCGCTTTTTCGCCGTCCTTCGCGTACAGCAGGCGATAGTCGTCCTGCAGGATCTGGCGCAGCACCTGCAGGTTGGTTGCTTCATCGTCGACCAGCAGCAGGGTCGGTTTTTGTTCGGGTAATTTCATGTCGATACATTAACTCGGATTCGGTTCAGGATGATACAGCACCGTCTTCTTCGGTCGCCTGCGCCTGCAGCCACTCAAGCAACTGCCTGAGCACGGCGGCAGCGCGCGCAAATTCGAAGTCGTCGATGGCGCCGGCCAGGGTTTGCAGCTGGCGCTGCCGGCCGTGCGGCGCGAGCAGGTCCGTTACGTCCGCCATCAGGGCGTCATCGAGCTGGCCGCCTTCCAGGCTGGCGATCGCCTTGCGCAGCGCGGCCTCGGCGGCCGCGTGGTCCAATGGCGCGCTGGCGGCGGGCACACTGGCAACGCTGGCTGCGCCGGCGCTGGTGCCCTCGCCCACCTCGGCGGCCAGCGCGGCAAATGCCGCCGCCAGCTGTTCCAGCAGTTCGGCCACCGGCCCCTGGTAATGGATCGCCTGCTCGATGCGCCCGAGGATGCCCTCGATCTGCACCAGGCACAAGTTGGCGGCCGCGCCCTTCAGGCGGTGCAGCAGGTGGCCGGCCACGCTGGCGCTGCCGCGGTCGATCTCGCGCGCCAGCAGGGACGTGCTGTCGGCATTGGTTTTTGCAAAGCGGCCGATGGCGCGCGCCAGCGCATCGCGCCCGCCCCACAGTGCCGTGCCGCGCTGCCAGTCGACCTGGCCGCCGGCGAAGCCCAGCGCGCCCTGCTCCGGCGCCAGCTCGGCAACCACGGCGATATCGAGCAAACGCGCCACTTCCGCCGTCAGCTTGTGCATTTCCAGCGGCTTGGAAGCGAAGCCATTCATGCCCGCAGTCTGCGCGGCGCGGCGGTCCTGTTCCAGCACGCTGGCCGTCAGGGCGATGATCGGCGTAGGTTTCAAGCCCTGCTCGCGTTCATGCACGCGTATCAATCGCGTCGCTTCCAGGCCATCCATGCGCGGCATCTGCACGTCCATCAGCACGATGTCGTAGCTGCCGTTGCGAAATTCACGCACGGCGCTTTCGCCATCGCTGGCGGTGATCACCTGGTGGCCGGCCGCGCCCAGGCTGATCATCAGCAGTTCGATATTCTGCGGCACGTCGTCGGCCGCCAGGATGCGCAGCGGCGGCAAGGCCAGCACCGGCTGCTCGCTGCGGCGCAGCACCACCTTGCCGGGAGCCAGCGGCAGCAGCACATGAAACACGCTGCCCACGCCGAGGGTGCTTTCCACCGTGATGCTGCCGTACATCAGTTCGACCAGTTGCAGCGAAATGGTGGTGCCCAGGCCGGTGCCGCCGAAGCGCCGGCTCATCGATGAGTCGGCCTGGGTAAATGGCGCAAAAATCTTGTCGAGGCGGTCGGCCGGAATGCCGATGCCCGTATCGTGCACGGCGATATGCACGCTGTCGCCCTGCATGTCGACAGCCACGCGCACCTGCCCGGCCTCGGTGAACTTGACGGCGTTGCCGATCAGATTGGTCAGCACCTGCTGGATGCGGCGCGCGTCGCCGAGGAAGAACTGGCCGGCGCGCGGATCGTAGTCGACCAGCAGCTCGATCTCCTTGTTGTGCGCCGTAATGCGCAGCGAGGCGGCCACGTGATCGACCAGGTCGGGCAGCGAAAAGTCCACCAGTTCCAGTTCCGTCGCGCCCTTTTCCAGCTTGGCCGTGTCGAGGATGTCGTTGAGCAGTTCCAGCAGCGAGCGGGCCGACTGGCGCACCGTCGTCAGGTGGCGCCGCTGCAGGGTGTCGAGCGCCGTGCCCAGCAACACTTCCGTGAAGCCGATAATGGCGTTCATCGGCGTGCGTATCTCGTGGCTCATATTGGCCAGGAACGAGGTTTTTGACTCGGCGGCCAGTTCGGCGCGGTCCTTGGCCGCGCGCAGGTTTTCCTGCATGGCGCGCTGTTCGCTGATATCGGTGGCCAGCTTGACCACCTTGAACGGCTTGCCGTCGGCATTGAAAATCGGATTGTACGAGGCCTGGATGCTGATCTTCCTGCCGTCCTTGCCGATGCGGTTGTATTCGGCGGCGTCGAATTCGCCATTGCCCAGGCGCTGCCAGAACAGCGGATATGCTTCGGACTGTACGTAATCGGATTCGCAGAACATGCTGTGATGCTGGCCCAGCACTTCGTCAAGCTGGTAGCCGACCAGGTCGAGGAAGTTCTGGTTGGCAGCCAGCACCCGGCCCTGCAGGTCGAATTCGATCACCGCCATGGCGCGCGAAATGGCCGTGACCTTGCCTTCGTATTCGGCATTGCGCAGTTCGCTTTCGGTGATGTCGAGGATGACGCCGTCGATCCAGCGCACCACGCCGTCGTTGTCGAGCACCGGGCCGCTGCTCTCGCGCACCCAGCGTTCGCGACCGTCGCGGTGGATCATGCGGTAGACGTTTTCAAAGTCGCGCTTCTGGCCGGCGGCCTGCACGCAGGTGTCGTTGACGCGCTGGCGGTCATCCGGATGCACCAGTTCAAAGATATTGACGCGCCCGTCGATGAAGTCCTGCGGCATCCAGCCCGTCAGGTTGAACACGGCGTCGCTGATGAAGATCATCTGCCACTGCGGCGCAAAGGCGCAATGGAAAGACACGCCCGGGATATTGCGGATCAGGGTGCGGTACTGGCGCTCGCTGTCCTTGAGCGCCTGTTCCATGTCGCGCGACGAGCGCATGTCGGTGACAAAAGCCACGAACAGCGGCTGGCCGGGGGTGTCGATCTTGCCGATGGCGACGCGGATCGGCAGCATCGCGCCATTCTTGTGGCGCCCTTCGAGCTCGCGCCCGCTGTCGAGGATGCGCGACACGCCGGTGGCCAGGAATTCGCGCAGATAGCCCTGGTAGCGCGCCGCATCGTCATCCTGCAGCAAAATATTCGCATCGCGCCCGAGGATATCGGCTTCGCGCCAGCCGAACAGCGCTTCGGCGGCCGGATTGAAGGAGCGCACCTTGCCCTGGCCATCGATGGTGATCAGGCCGTCGGCGGCCGTGTCGACGATGGCGCGCAGGCGCGATTCGCCCGCACTGGCGTGGCGCAGCAACTGGCGGTAGCGCAGCAGGCCATTCGCGGCGGCGACGAAGACGGTCAGGGTGACAGTGATCAAGGCCACCGCCAGCGCGATAAACGAGGCCTGCACCGTGATCGTGTTGCTGCCGGCGGCAGGCAGGCCGGAAAAGCGCGCCGCCAGCATGCCCGTGTAGTGCATGCCCGAAATCGCCAGGCCCATCACCACACTGCTGGCCAGCAGCGCCGTCATCGGGCGCAGCTGCAGTCGCGAGGCGGCCAGGCCGAAGCGTATCCACAGGGCCAGCACGGCCATGACGATGGCCACCACCAGCGACAGGGCGAACAGCGCCGGGTCATAGTGCAGGTCAAGCGCGCTTTGCATGGCAGCCATGCCGCTGTAATGCATGGAACCGATGCCGGTGCCGACCAGCACGCCGCCAACCAGCAATTGCGCGCGGCTGATTTGCGGCCGCGCCAGCAGGTGCAGCGCGACCCACGAAGCGCCCATGCCCGGCAACATCGACAGCAACGTCAAACGCGGTTCGAACGTGACATGGGTGCACAGGTCGAACGCGAGCATGCCGATGAAATGCATCGACCAGATGCCGCCACCAAGCGCAATGGCGCCCGTCACGATGGCCGTCTGGCGCTGCAGCCACACGTCGCTGTCGCGCGCCATGCCGGCCACTTGCAGGGCCATGAACGAGGCAAAGATGGCGATGGCAACCGAAATGAGCACCAGCGACCCGTCATGGGTGCCGTATTGGTAAGGCAGCGAGGCCGGGCCGGTCGCGAAGATGGAACTGAGCATGCTGTGTGCATCCGTGAGCATAAGATTAACAAGCGGCGCAACGCGCGCCAGGGGCGCCGCTATCGCAATAATCAGGCGACGCGGCAAACAGGAACAGGGAGTATCGACCGGATGATTGCACGGTCGCCAGCCCGCGTTTTCGGGGCGGGAAAAGATGTCTTCCAGATGCCTTCCGTGAATGGGAAAAGCGGCATGCGTGCAAACCCCGGCGCGGCCAATGACAAAGCGGCAACCGGCGTGACGATGATTCTGAAGAAGGGGGATTATAGTTGCTTTTGGAAAATATTCATAGGACCTTCAGCAAGTCCGTTAGAAGGAAAGCAAGGTCTTGCGGCGATTATGCGACACGATACTGGCCGGCGTCGACGCCGGCCTGATGCCGCTCAGGCGTGCAGCTGCGGCATGCCGCGAAACCACGCCAACTGCTCGCGCGTCAGGTAGTTGGCGCCGTCGCCGTGCAGTATGACGATTTCAATTTCAGGCGGAATCGAGGCGACCAGCTGGCGGCCGGTAACGGGAATCTTCGGATAATCGATGCCGGCCAGGAACGCCAGTTCTTCGGCCACGGTCACGCAGCGGCGCTCGGGATCGGGCGACGGCACCAGGAACAGGTCGATCTGCTCGCTTTGTCCGCCAATGACCACATGGAACTGCGCACGCAGCAGCTCGGGCAGTATCAGTTCGATGTTTTTCTCGGCACGCGATTGTTCAAAGGCGCGCTTCAGCGGTGTCAGGGTGGGTGTGATGGACATGGCAATCATGGCAAAATGGTCAGGCTCGGCAGTGTAGCAGAGGCGCCGCCGGCGGCGCGCTCCGCTGGCCAGTCCTACATTTTATAGCTCAGCGTCAGCAGCGCGCCGCGCGGCGCACCATAGCGCGCCAAGCCGCCCGACCAGCTGTAGCCCAGCGCCTGGTAGTAATGGCGGTCGAACACATTGTCGATGTTCAGGCGCAGCTGCAGCTTGTCGCTGATGCGGTAGCCGGCCGTCAGGCCCGCGACGACATACGCCCCCTGCGAAGTATAAAAGCCGGTGTCGCGGCGGAACATCTTGTCCTGCGCCTGCACCGAGGCGCCGACGCTCCATGGCGCCAGGGCGCCGCCCGGCTGCCAGGTGGTCGACAGCTTGAACAACTGCTTCGGCTCGTCGGTGGCGATGCGCTGGCCGACATTGGCGGCGATATCGTCTCTGGTGTACTTTGCCATCACATACGTGTAGCCGCCGGCGATCTGCCAGCCTGGCAAGGGCGAGCCGGACAGCTGCAGGTCCACGCCTTCGCTTTCCACTGCGCCGGCCGCGCGCGCGCAATAGATGGCGCCGCCGCTCGGGCAGTTGCGTTCGTCGGCCATTTCGCGGTTGCGCTGCTTGATGCGAAACAGCGCGGCGCTGGTATTGAGCGCGCCGCCAAAATACTCGCCCTTCACGCCCACCTCGTAATTGGTGCCGCTCAATGGTGGCAAGGTATTGCCGTTCACGTCCATGCTGCTTTGCGGCTCGAAGATCTGCGTGCCGCTGACATACACGGAGTGATGCTTGTCCAGATCGTAGACCAGGCCCAGATAAGGCGTGACCTTGGCGCTTTCGTCCAGGCTGCGCTTCCACGTGAATTGCGTCTCGTACCAGCCCGTCACATCCTGCGTGTACCAGCCCAGGCGCGCGCCCAGCACCAGGTGCAGCGGGTCGGCCAGGCTGAAGTTGCCTGCCGCGTACAGGCCCTTCTCGCGCGTCTTGCGGCCCCAGTTATAGGGCTCAAGCACGCCGGCCTGCATCGGATAGGCATGCGGGTTCCAGCTGCGGATATCGATGACGCGCGTACCCGCGCCTTGCCATGACTGGGCCGCATCCGAGTCGTCATCGCGGTAGCTGGCGCCCAGTATCACTTCATGCTGGCGGCCGAACCAGGTCACGGGACCACTGGCGCGCAGGTCCGCCACCACCTGGCCGGTGCTGTATTTCCAGCCCGTTTCCGATTGTTCCAGCAAATAGTCCTGGCCGCCGATGCGGCTGTTGGTGGTATTGCGGGTCGACGATCTGGCGTCGATATGGGTGACGGCAAGACGCGCCTTCCAGCCGCCGCCCAGGCGATGCTCCAGGTCGGCAAACAGCACGTCGTTGTCGCGGTCCTGGAAGGAATCGGCATTGTTGAGGAAAGTGGAACGGGGCAAATTCATGTGGCGCCCGTTCGCAAACGTCGGCAGGCCGACCGAGACGCCGTCGGTGCGGCTGCTCTGGCGCGAAAAGCCGGCACCGAGCACGGTGTCCGGCCCCAGGTCGGCTTCGACGATGCCGTACAGCGTGCCGTTCCTGTTATTGACGACGTCAATGAAACTGTCGCTGTCGCGCCAGCTGCCCGCCACCCGGCCGCGCAGGCTGCCCGATTCATTGAGGGCGGCACTGGCGTCAAGCGTCAGTTGCCGGTCCTTCCAGCTGCCCAGCGCCACCGAACCATTCACCAGCGGCGTGGCGGTCGGGCGCTTGCGCACCAGGTTGATACTGCCCGACGGCGCGCCCGCCCCTTCCATCAGGCCGGTTGCGCCGCGCACCACTTCCACGCGGTCGTACATGATCATGTCGGCCGATACATTGCGCTGGTTGAAACCGGTGACGTCCAGTGGCAGGCCATCGACATTGACGTGAGTCAGCGCAAAACCGCGCGCGTAGTACGAGGTTTCCTGGTCCGTCACACCGGGCTGCTTGGTATAGATGCCGGGCGTGGCCAGCGCCACGTCCTGCAAGGTGGCGAGATGAAAATCGTCCATCTGCTGGCGCGCGATGACGCTGACCGACTGCGGCGTCTGCCGCTGCGACAGCGACAGGCCGGTGGCGGTGCCCATGGTTTTCGTCGTGTACGAACCGGTGCCTTCGGTATTGCGGTCAGCCTCGGCATTGATGGTCACGGCCGGCATGGTGGCGACATTCGCCTCGGCTGCCTTGCGCACCAGGTAATTGCCATTGCCGGCGTCGATCGCTTCCAGCGTGCTGCCTTCGAGCAGCTTCTGCAGGCCCTGCAACGGCGTATGGCGACCCTGCAGGCCCTTGCTGTAGAGGCCCGCCAGTGGCGTCGATTGAGTCGACACGTTGACGCCAGCGGCGACGGCATAGCTGGCGAGCGCCGTTTGCAGGTCACCGGCGGCGATCTGATAGTCGCGCGCGGCCGTTGACGGCGCCGTTTCGGCAGCGCGCACGGGCGCTGGCGCGATGGCAAGCGCGGCGGCCGAAGCGCCCAGCAACAGGACCAGCGCGGCGCGCACTGCGCCGGCGGTGGGGTGCAATGGAATCGGTGTGGCGTTAGAGCGGTGCGGCAAAAGCATGGAGTCCCTTTCGATCGTCAGAAGTGCTGTTCTATCTGTTATGACGAAGGGGATATAAAAAAGGGACATGGAAGGGACATGCAGCGCCAACTATTTTCAAGCCGGCCCGACGCTGACCCAGTACGACGTGCGCAGGCTGATCCGAATCGGCAGTGAAACCTGGAGCAGCGCCAGCATCCGGTCGGTATCCCTGAGCTGGAAAATGCCGTCGACCGGCAGCTGCGCCACGGCCGGGTCGCAGCGCACCACACCATTCCGATAGCGCGCGAGCTGCGCCAATACTTCGCACAGCGGCATGCGTTCGGCGACCAGCACGCCCTGCAGCCAGGCCTCGCTGCTGGCCGGTGCGGCGGCAACGCCGGCCACCCCATTCGCGTCAAAACTGGTTTGCCAGCCGCTGGCGACGATGCGGGCCGCATGCCGCGCTTGCGACGGCACGATTTCCACCGCGCCCTGCATCACGCATACCTGCGTGTGCGGCGAGAAAAGGCCGCCTTCCTCGCGCACCGAAAAACGCGTGCCGATGGCGCGCACGCTGCCGCTGGCCGAGCGTACCAGCAGCGGGCGCGCTACCCTGGCCGGATCGGGCGCGCTGCGCAGATGGATTTCGCCCGCATGCAGCACGATCAGGCGGGTCGCATCGTCAAATGCCACATCGATGGCGGTGGCGGTATTAAGGGCCAGCTGCGTGCCGTCGGGCAGCAGCACCTGACGGATCTCGCCGGTAGCGGTGCTGACGCCGGCGCGCCACGACTGCCAGACGGCGGATTGGCTGGCCAGCCACAAAGGCGGCGCGGTGCAGGCGATCAGCACGGCCAGGTGCTTGACGGCGCGGCGGCGTTCGCCCTGGTGCTGGCGCAGCGCGGGCGGCACGATGGCCATGGCCTGGCACACCAGTTCGGCGCGCCGCCAGGCCTCGAGGTGATCGGGATGACTGGTGCGCCAGGCGTCGAATTGCTGCTGTTCGGCCGCGCTCAAGGCACCGTCGCGCAGGCGCACCAGCCACTGCGCCGCCACGCGCGCTGCGCCGGGACTGACCGCGGTGGTCACAATATCAGCACGATGCATTGCTCGAACGCCTGCACCATATGGCGCTTGACGGTGCGCTCGCTGACACCCAGCCGCTGGGCGATCTCGGCGTAGCCCATGTCATCGACATGCGCCATCAAAAAGGCGCTGCGCACCGCATCGGGCAAGCCGGCAAGCATGGCGTCAACGCGCTGCAGCGCTTGCACGATGATCAAGCGCTCTTCCGGCGACTGCATCAGCAGTTCCGGCTGCTGCGCCAGCGCTTCAAGCCAGGCCTGTTCCAGCGACAGGCGCCGGAAATGATCGATCAGCAGGCGCTGCGCCACCGTTGTCAGGTAGGCGCGCGGCTCGCGCAAGGCCGGCATGGCCGCCTGCGGCGCCGCCAGCAAGCGCACGAAGGTATCGTGCGCCAGGTCGGCCGCCTGGTCGGCGCAGGGCAATTTGCCGCGCAGCCAGCGCAGCAGCCAGCCATGGTGGCTGCTGTAAATGCCGGCGATGGCCTGGCTGGACTGCGCGATCTGCACGATGGGTTCCTGCACAATTGAGAATAATTCTCATTATCGCAATTCTTGCCCCATGCCGTCAAGGCTGGCGCCGTAGCCAATCTGCCACAGGCCGGCTTCAGGCGCGAAGCCATGATTGGTCCGGCACGGACTCCAGGCGCAGCCGCTCCGGCATCGCCTGGGGTGGCGGCACCGGCTGGCCCAGCTTGAAAATGCTCACTCTGGCCGCCAGGCTGCTGGCGCTGTCTTGCAGGGAATATGCGGCGCTGGCCGCTTCCTCGACCAGCGCCGCATTTTGTTGCGTGGCCTGATCCATGTGGCTGATCGCCTGGTGGATCTGTTCGATGCCTGAACTCTGCTCGGCACTGGCGCTGCTGATCTCGCCCATGATCTCGGTCACCCGCCCCACGCTCTGGACAATTTCGTCCATGGTGGTCCCGGCCTGGTTGACCAGACGGCTGCCGTTATCGACCTTGCCCACAGAATTGGTGATCAGCTCCTTGATCTCCTTGGCGGCGCCCGCCGAGCGATGTGCAAGATTGCGCACTTCGGTAGCAACCACGGCAAAACCGCGCCCCTGCTCGCCGGCACGGGCCGCCTCGACCGCCGCATTCAAGGCAAGGATATTGGTCTGGAAAGCGATGCTGTCGATGACCGCGATAATATCGACGATCTGGCGGGCCGAATCCTTGATATCGTCCATGGTGGCGACCACTTTGGCCACCACGGCCCCGCCACGCAGCGCCACCTCGGACGCCGTCGCCGCCAGCTGGCTTGCCTGGCGGGCATTATCCGCATTCTGGCGCACGGTACCGGTCAGCTCTTCGATCGAGGCGGCGGTCTCTTCGATCGAACTTGCTTGCTGCTCGGTGCGCAAGGACAGGTCCATATTGCCTGAAGCAATCTGGCTCGATGCCGTGGCGATGATATCGCTCTCGGTCCTGACCTCATGCACGATGCCCGTCAGGCTGCCCGTCATGTCGCGCAGGGCGCCAAGCAACTGGCCAAATTCGTTATTCGACGTCACATCGACCTGCACGCTCAAATCGCCGCCCGCCACCCGACGGGCGACCACCACTGCGGCATCGAGTGGCCTGGTAATGGCGCGTATCAGATACACCGTTGCGCCACCGGCCAGCAACACGGCAAAGATGATCGCAGCGAACACCATATGGTTGATGGCATCGAGTTCGGCATGCAGGTCCACGCTCTCCTGCCTGTTTCGTTGCGACATAAAATTCTGCAGTTGCTGATAGGCTTTATAGCCCTTCAAATACGTGGGATTGATGCCGCGAATCAGTATTTCCTGTGCACGATCCCAGTCATTCGCCTCGATGGCGCGCGATGCATCGGCAATCAGCGCCTGCCCCAGATTCTGGCTTTCGTTCAGCCAATGGTTCACCGCATCTTTCGTTGCCTGGCGACGCAGGGAGGCAAGCAAGGCCTCACGTTCGTTTTGAAGTTGCTTGGTATTATCGGCAATATTCTTGAAATGGTTATTCAGCGGATGATCGTGCATGACAGCGTATTTGCTGCCCGGGTTATGTTGCAGCGCTTGCAGGATCTGGCTGCGGTTGGACTCCATGCGATAAATCAGGCTGGCGATCGTCAATTGCTGCTGTGCCGATTTGAGCGAGGTTTGTTCCAGCAGGTCGACCGAGCGCCTTGCCGCATAGTGGCCGAGCGCGCCGACGGCGATGGTCACCAGGACCAGCAAGCCGATCACGGAGACGATGAGATTTTTGATGCTGAAGTTTTTCATAAAGGATAAGTGAGTTTTTTAAAGCTCGATGCGAGCCCGTCAGGAGCACGTATCCGGTCAGAAAACGCACTCATTTAAAATTATAAATTTGACGAATTTGATGAAATCATTAAATTTGCGCCAATTATGGCATCAAATATTTCCTTGAGCAAACGAAATTTGTTAAAATCACTGCATGCCAGGGAAGCATCGTCAGTCGATATGCGATGAACTTGAAGGAAAGATAAAGATGCGAGCAACTACAGAACCGGGTGTGGATCCCGAAATCGTCACCACCACCAAGGCAGCAGATTTGCTGGGCGTGGCGGTCAGTACCGTGCAAAAATGGGTGGAATTGGGAAAACTGGAGTCATGGAAAACGCCGGGCGGGCATCGCCGCATCACGCTTGCCTCCATCCTTGGCGTTTTGCATCCCGACCATGACCGCTTGCCGGTGCCAAGCATGGCGGAACCGAAAAACATGCGGCGGCCTGCCAAACGCGTCTTGCACGAGCATTTGTCCGAGCTCATGGACGAAAGTGCGCGACTGCGCGCCACGCGTGCCACGGGCTTGTTCGATACGCCAGCGCACATCAATTACGACCGCATCGTGCGTGTGGCGGCACTGCTGACGGACATGCCGATCTCGCTCATTTCGCTGCTGGACGAGGACCGTCAATGGTTCAAGGCGCGCCTGGGCATGAGCATGACCGAGACCCCGAGGTCATGGGCGTTTTGCAACTACACCGTGCTTGATAACAAGATCATGATCGTGGAAGACGCCTTGCAAGATCCGCGATTTGCAGAAAATCCGCTGGTGACAGGCCAGGAAGCGATACGTTTCTATGCCGGCGTGCCATTGTTGGACAGCAACGCCTGCCGCCTCGGCAGTTTGTGCGTGCTCGACCGCAAGCCGCGGCAGCTGAGCCATGAGCAGACCTGGGCCCTGACCGAACTTGCGGCGATCGTTTCTGAAGAGATACAGCGCGGCATGTGACGGCCGCTTGCCATCAGGACGATGGCCGATGATTGGCCATGCGCATGAAGTCGACAAAGGCGCGCAGCTTGCCCGGCATATGCTGGCGATGCGGATAATACAGATGAAAAGCGTCGTCCAGCGCGCCATGTGACACCAGGATATGCCGCAGCTTGCCATCGTCCAGCGCCTGCCGCGCAAAGGCTTCCAGGATAAAAGCGATACCCTGCCCTTGCACCGCCGCATCGCATACCGAGCGCATCTCGTCAAACATCAAGCGCCCCTGCACATCGATGTGTACTGTCTGGCCGCGATCGTCGAACTTCCAGTCATACAGCCTGCCGCCGACCGAATAGCGCTGGCGCAAGCAATCGTGCTTGAGCAGCCCGGCCAGGGTTTGCGGTTCGCCGCGCTGGCGCAGGTAATCGGGCGCCGCCACCACGATGCGTTTTTGCACCGCCCCTAACTGCACCGAAATCATGTCATTTTGCAGCTTTCGCCCCATGCGGATGCCGATATCAAAACCGGCGCCGACGATATCGGTCAATTGATTGTCCAGCGAGACCTCGATATTGATCAGCGGGTATTGCGCCAGGAACGCGGCCAGATGCGGTTCGACCAGGATATGGTAAGCCACATACGATGCACTGATGCGGCTTTGCCAAGGAGTATGGCGCCACGCCCGGCATCCAGATTGCTCATGCCGGACCGAAGGCCTGCATCCAGCGCGCCTTCGAAGGCAACGGCCCCCTGAACGACACCGACGCCGCGCGCGGCGAGACGCCTTGGGAGGTGGTGTCGCCCAGCGCGCGCCCGGTGGCCGATGGCTGGCTGCCGCCAACCGCCCTTGATGCAGATGGCATCGCCAGGGTGCGCGCCGATTTTGCCGCCGCGGCGCGCCGCGCGCTGCAGGCCGGCTTCGAGGTGCTGGAACTGCACTACGCGCACGGCTTCCTGCTCAACGCTTTCCTGTCGCCGCTGACCAACGACCGCAGCGACGAATACGGCGGCAGTTTCGAGAACCGCATCCGCCTGGCGTTGGAAATTGCCCGCGACGTGCGCGCCATCTGGCCGCACGACAAGCCGCTGTTCGTGCGCCTGTCGGCCGTCGATGGCAGCAGCACCGGCTGGACCATTGCCGACAGCGTGGCCCTGGCCGCAGCACTGAAGGCGGTGGGCGTCGACGTGATCGATTGCTCGTCGGGCGGCTTCGGCGTCTATGAATATCCGAACGGCTATGGTTTCCAGGTACCGTTCGCCGCGCAGATACGCCGCGAGGCCCATATCGCCACCATGGCCGTCGGCATGATCGTCGATCCGGCGCAGGCCGACGCCATTATCGCGTCCGGCCAGGCCGACCTGGTCGCGCTGGGCCATGCGGCGCTGCGCAACCCGCACTTTCCGCTGCATGCGCAGCAAACGTCCCATGCCAACTGGCATGCGCAAGCCGGCTGGTGGCTGGAACACCGCGCCAGCAAGCTGGACGAACTGGGACCGTGGACGCCAGCCTTTGCGCATCAGAACCAGGCTTGACTCCCAGGCTTGACCCCAAGCTTGACCCCATGCCGGCCAGCCTGGCCGGCCTTCCCACCATGACCAACAGGAGTGACAACATGAACAAACCAACTTACGTGCAGGACTACCAGGCCATCGTCGAGGTATTGAACAAGTACAACCAGGGATGCAAGCAGGCCGACAGCAGCATCATGCGGCCGGCTTTCCATGCGCAGGCCACCATGTTCGGCGTTGACGCCGACGGCAAGCTGGCCGGCGGCGCCATCCAGACGCTGTTCGACGGCATCGATACCGGCTTTCGCCCATCACCCGAGGTGCAGGGCGCCATCGTCAACGTCGATATCGCGGGCACCGCCGCCAGCGCGCGCATCGACACCAACGATGTATCGGGCTTCTGCTTTACCGACTTTTTCAACCTGCTGAAAATCGAGGGCAAGTGGCTTGTGGTGAGCAAGATCTACCACACCCACGTCGCGCCCTGACAAGCAATCACGTTGGCCTGGCCTCGCCTACCCCTGGTAGCGCAAGGCCTCGATCACCAGCGAAAACGCGCGCGAGGTATGGCGGCGCGACAGGTAATAGGCGTGCAGCGCGGGGAACGCCGGGCACCATTCGTCCATCACGCTGACCAGGCGCCCATCCTTCAGGTAGGGCGCGACCATCTCCTGCGACAAAAACGCCAGGCCGACACCGTACAGCGCGGCATTGAGCATCTGGCAGGCGCTGTTGAAGGTCGCCTGGCCACTTACGCGCACGTCCAGCGCCTGCTCCCCATCGCGCAATTCCCAGGCATACAGTCCGCCGCCAGCCAGGCGCAAGGTGATGCAGTTATGCTGCTGCAGGTCGGCGATGGTGGTCGGCGCACGCCGGCCATGCCAGTAATCGGGCGCGGCGACGATGGCCATCTGCACGTCCGGCGTGAGCCTGACGGCGATCATGTCCTGCTGCACCTGGTCGCCGTAGCGCACGCCGATGTCATAGCGTTCGGCCACGATATCGTGCATGCGGTAGTCGGAATTGATCTCGATGCGCAGGTCCGGGTATTGCGGCAGCAGATGGGCCAGGCGCGGCCACAGCACGCTGTCGATGATATGGTCGATAGCCGTGATGCGGATGGTGCCGGCGGGATTGCCACCCATGTCGCTGATGGCCGCGATTTCCGCTTCGATTTCTTCGAAGCGCGGCGCCACGTTCTCCAACAGGCGCTGGCCGGCGGCGGTCGGCGCCACGCTGCGCGTGGTGCGCGCCAGCAGCTGCACGCCCATGCGCGCTTCGAGCGCGCGCACGATATGGCTCAGCGCCGACTGCGACATGCCCAGGGTAGCGGCCGCGCGCGTAAAACTGCGCTCGCGCGCCACCGCCAGGAACACCTGGATATCGTTGATATTGTCGCGCGCCATGGGAGTTGGAAGGGAATGGTAATTGTTCATTCTAACAGGCGACCAGAGGCAATCGATTGATGACGCCCGCGCATAAACCCTAGCAGATGCGGCGCGTTTTCGGGCGCGCGAACGCAGCTACCATCGGTGCTTCCTTCTCAAGCCCCCGACTTCCATGCAACTATCTACTCCTGTGATTGACCACCCTGGCGCGGCCAGCCAGCCCGCCTGGAGCGCCGTCGGCGCCATGACCATGTGCGTGGCGCTGCTGATCGCGGCCGAATTCATGCCCGTCAGCCTGCTTACGCCGATTGCGCAGGACTTGAAAGCCACGCCAGGCATGGCCGGCCAGGCGATCGCCGTCTCGGGCCTGTTCGCCGTTGCCACCAGCCTGCTGATACCGGCTGCGGCGCGCCGCTTTGATCTTCGCCATGTGCTGATCGCACTGACCTGGACCATGCTGGGGTCGCTGGTGCTGATCGCCATGGCGCCCAACTTTGCCGTGCTGATGCTGGCGCGCGCCCTGCTCGGCATTACCATCGGCGGCTTCTGGGCCCTGTCCACCGCCACCGTGATGCGGCTGGTACCCAGCGAGTCGGTACCCAAGGCCCTGGGATTGATGTACACCGGCAATGCCGTGGCCGCTGCGTTTGCCGCACCGATGGGCAGCTACTTTGGCGCCATTATCGGCTGGCGCGCCACGTTCTGGACCCTGGTGCCGCTGGTGCTGGCCAACCTGCTGTGGCAAGCCGTCAGCCTGCCATCCTTGCCGCCCGATGCAACCAAATCGCCGGTCAGCGTGCTGGGCCTGTTGAAGCGCCGCCATGTGGCACTGGCGATGGCCGGCGCAATGCTGTCGTTTGGCGGCGCATTTACCAGCTTTACGTATTTCCGCCCTTTCCTTGAAACCTATACCCAAGTGAGCGTGCCGCAACTGTCGATGTTGTTGCTGGGCCTGGGCGTGGCCGGCTTTGCCGGCACCTACGGCGCCACCGTGCTGCTGGCCCGCCACCTGTACGCCTTGCTGCGCTGGCTGCCGCTGGCGCTGGGGCTGGTGACCGTGCTGCTGCTGGCTGTTGGCCACCAGCTGTGGGGGGTGGCGCTGGCGCTTGCCGCCTGGGGTGCGCTGAATGCGGCGATTCCTGTCGCCTGGTCGACCTGGCTTACCCGGGGCGTGCGCGACGCGCCCGAAAGTGGCGGCGGCCTGATGGTGGCGGCGATCCAGCTGTCGATCATGGCAGGCGCCGCTTTCGGCGGCCTGCTGCTCGACAATTTTTCCGTCACGGCCACCCTGCTCGGTGGCGCAACGCTGCTTGCCATGGCCTGCCTGCTGGTCGGCAATGGCAGGCGGCTGCAGCCTTGAGTTACTTTTTTGAGTTACTTCTCCCTCCCCCACCCCCAGGAATAACGATGAAAAAATATCTTTCGATACTCGCACTGATGATCGGTGCATCATTCAACGCAACAGGAGCAGACATGTCCAGAGGAGCCAACAATTTTTACGCCAGCAGCCAGGTAACGGCGCAAAAAGTCGTCTTCAAGAACCAGTACAAAATGCAGGTCGCCGGCAATCTGTACCTGCCGAAGGGAGCGAAGGCCGGTGAGCGCCATGCCGCCATTATCGTCGGCCACCCGATGGGTGCGGTCAAGGAACAAAGCGCCAACCTGTATGCGCAAAAGCTGGCCGAACAGGGCTTCGTGACCCTGTCGCTGGATTTGTCATTCTGGGGCGAAAGCGAAGGCCAGCCGCGTAATGCGGTTTCACCGGACATCTATGCGGAAGATTTCAGCGCCGCGGTCGATTTCCTGGGCACACAGGCGTCCGTGGACCGCCAGCGCATCGGCGTGCTGGGCATTTGCGGCAGCGGCAGCTTTGTCATCAGCGCGGCCAAGATCGACCCGCGCATGAAGGCGATTGCCACCGTCAGCATGTACGACATGGGCGGCGCCAACCGCAATGCACTGAACCACTCGCAAACGCTGGCGCAGCGCAAGCAGGTGATCGCCGCAGCGGCGGCCCAGCGCGACGTGGAGTTCGGCGGCGGCGCCATGGCCTACACCAGCGGCACGGTGCACGCCCTGACGGAAAACAGCCATCCGATCGAACGCGAATTCTACGACTTTTACCGCACGCCGCGCGGCGAATATACGCCACAGGGCGCCACCACGCTGACCACCACCCACCCTACCTTGACCAGCAACGTCAAGTTCATGAACTTCTATCCGTTCAACGATATCGAGACGATCTCGCCGCGCCCGATGCTGTTCATTACCGGCGACCAGGCCCATTCACGCGAATTCAGTGAAGAAGCCTACCGCTTGGCGGGCCAGCCCAAGGAACTGGTCATGATTCCGGGTGCCGGTCATGTCGATCTGTATGACCGGGTCGAGCTGATCCCGTTTGACAAGCTGGCCAGCTTCTTTCGCAGCAATCTGAAATAAGCACGGCAGCGCTCAAGCAACCACTCCGTCGCTCATCACCTTGTCCGGCGTCATCGGCGTGCTGCGCACCCGCTTGCCGGTGGCGTGATAAATGGCGTTGGAAATGGCGGCCGCCACGCCGACGATGCCGATCTCGCCCACGCCCTTGGCGCCCAGGCGGCTGACGATGCGGTCGTCCTCCTGCACGAAGATGACGTCGATATCGTGGATGTCGGCGTTCACGGCCACGTGGTACTCGGACAGGTTGTGGTTCATGAAGCGGCCCAGGCGCTGGTCCATATGGGTTTCTTCATGCAGCGCCTGGCTGATGCCCCACACCACGGCGCCGCTGACCTGGCTGGCCGCCGTTTTGGTATTGATGATGCGCCCGGCCGCCACCGCGCTGACCACGCGCGTCACTCTCACCGTGCCGAACTCCTCGTCCACGCGCACTTCGCAGAACACCGCCGAGTGCACGGCACGCACGTATTTTTTCTGCTTGAGCATGTTCGGCAGCAGCAGGTATTTTTCCTCCAGTTGCGTCACTTCCGCCGCCTGCAGCAGCGCCGCCAGGCCGATGCCGGCAGCATGATCGCGGCGCAGCCGCAGCCGTCCTTCGGCGAATTCCACGTCGGCAAAGCGCGCCTTGGCAAACGGCGTGTCGGGCAGTTGCCTGGCCAGCTTGAACAAGGACTTTTTCAGTTTTTCGCAGGCGCCCTGCACCGCCGAACCCACAGTGGTCACGTGCGACGAGCCGCCTTCAACGGGCGCCACAGGCAGGGTCGAGTCACCGAGCTGGAAGGCGACATGTTCGAGCGGCAGGCCCAGTTCTTCGGCCGCGATGGTGGCCATCACGGTGTACGTGCCGGTGCCGATATCGGTGGCTGCGCTGCTGACCACCAGGCGCCCGTCCGCATGCAGCACGGCGCTGGCGCGGGCAAACATCTGCATCGCATCCCAGATGCCGGTGGCCATGCCCCAACCGACCCACTCCGTACCTTCGCGCCGGCTGCGCGGCGCGGCCGGGCGCGCGCTCCAGCCGAAACGCTCGGCGCCTTGCGCATAGCAGGCGCGCAGTTCCTTGGTCGAATACGGCAGGTCGTCCATCGGGTTGGACTCGGCGTAGTTCTTCAGCCTGAAGGCCAGCGGGTCCATGCCGACTTCGTAGGACAATTCATCCATCGCCACTTCCAGCGCATGCACGCCGTGGGCCGCACCGGGTGCGCGCATGTCCATCGGCGTGAACTGGTCGAGGTCCACCAGTTGGTAGCCGAGACGGATATTGTCGCAGGCGTACAGCTGGCCCGACCAGTTCACCACCACTTCCACATAGTCTTCAAAGCGCGACGTCTCGGCCACCGCCTCGTGCCAGATGGCGCGCAGCATGCCGTCGCGGCTGGCCGCCAGCTTCACGCGCTGCCAGGTTTCGGGCCGGTGGCCAAAGCTGAACATCTGCTGGCGCGTCATCACCACGCGCACCGAGCGCTGCAGTTTCAAGGCAGCCATCACCGCCAGCGGCAACTGGTACTGGGGCCGCAGGCCCGAGCCGAAGGCGCCGCCCACATAGGGGTTGCGCACCGTCACCTCGGATTTTGACAGGCCGAACACGCGCGAAACATACCAGCGGCTGTTCTGCGAACTTTGCGTCTTGTCGTAGATGGTGAGGTGGCCGTCGGCCGAGCGGATCACGGTCGAGGCGAACAGCTCCATCGGATTGTGATGCTCCACGCCGCTGTAGTACTGGCTGTCGATCTTGCAGTCGGCGCCCTGCCAGGCTTGCTCGGCATGGCCTTTTTCATCGGGCGGTGGCGAATAGCCGGCCTTGAAACTCTTCGGTTCATGCGGCCGCGACAGGTAATAAAGCAGGCCGGTCTCATGCGGCTCCAGCGCGTACTGCACGTCTACCAGCGCGGCCGCATGGCGCGCTGCCTCGAACGTTTCGGCCACCACCAGCGCCACCGGCTGGCCATTGCTGACGATACGCTCGTCGTACAGCGGGCGAAATGGCGCGCCGGCGGGCGCCGTCATGTCCTTGTAGAACAGGTCGAAACTGCGCATCTTCGGCCGGTTTTGATAGGTGATCACCTCGACCACGCCGGGCTGGGCCAGCGCGGCGGCAGTATCGATCGACACGATGCGCCCACGCGTGATGGTGCTGTTGACCACTACCCCATGCAGCAGATCGTCAACCAGGAATTCGGCCGTATAACGCGCCGCCCCGGTCACCTTGTCGCGCCCGTCGACGCGCGACACGGCCGTGCCCGTCCTGACGTGCCCGGTACCGGCATCGGCCACCGGTGTGCGCAGTTCCTTGATCAATGTGCTCATGCCGCCCCCCTTGCCATCACCGTGCTGCCATGGCCGGTATTGTTATGCGTGCCCGCCACCGCCATGCTCAGGGCGCGCACGATGGCGCGCCTTGCCATGACAAGCTTGAAATCGTTGCCGCCCTGCCCCTGCGCCCCGTGCAGCAGACGGTCGGCAAAGGCGCCAAAGCGCGCCGCATCGGGTGCCCCCTGCAGCATCGCTTCGGCTTCCTCCACGCGCCACGGCTTGTGCGCGACGCCGCCCAACGCCACCCTGCCTGCGCGGATCGCCCCGTCCTCGCCGATATCGAGCATGGCCGCCACCGACACCAGCGCAAACGCATAGGAAGCGCGCTCGCGCAGTTTCAGGTAGACGGCGTGCGCGGCAAATTGCGGCGCCGCCGGCAAGGCGATATGCGTGATCAGTTCGTCTGGCGCCAGGGTGGTGTCGATTTGTGGCTGGTCGCCCGGCAGGCGGTGGAATTCGCCGAACGGAATCGCCCGTTCGCCACGGCTTGAAGCGACGTGCACCACGGCGCCTAACGCACGCAGCGCCACGCACATGTCGGAGGGATGGGTGGCGATGCAGGCGTCGCTGGCGCCGAGTATGGCGTGCTGGCGCGAGACGCCGCCAATGGCCGGGCAGCCGGTGCCAGGTTCGCGCTTGTTGCAAGGCACGCCGATATCATAGAAATAATGGCAGCGCGTGCGCTGCAGCAGGTTGCCACCGTTGCTGGCCATATTGCGGATCTGCGGCGAGGCGCCGGCCAGGATCGCCGCGCTGAGCACCGGATAGCGTTCCTGCACCAGCGGGTGGTAGGCGGTGGCCGCATTGCGCGCCAGTGCGCCCAGCAGCAGGCCGCCATCGCCATTTTCCTCGATGGCGTCCAGCGCCAGGCGGTTGATGTCGACCAGCCGCTGCGGCAGCATCACGCGCTCTTTCATCAGGTCGACCAGGTTGGTGCCGCCGGCGATAAAGCGCGCGCCTTCGGCCTGGATCTGCGTCAGCGCAGCCGACTGGTCGAACGGCACCACGAACGAAAGCGGGTTCATGCCGGCACCATGCCGACCGGCGCCGTGGCGCGGCCGTCCTCGTGTTCGGCCGGCAACTGCATCACGTCAGCCAGCGCTTCGACGATCTGCGGATAGGCGCCGCAGCGGCAAACGTTGCCGCTCATCAGTTCACGCACCTGGGCGCGCGTCTGCGCCTGGCCTTCGGCCATCAGGCCCATGGCGGAACACAGCTGGCCCGGGGTGCAGTAGCCGCACTGGAAAGCATCGTGGGCGATAAAGGCCTGCTGCAGCGGATGCAGCTCGCTGCCTTCGGCCATGCCTTCGATGGTGCTGATACTGCGTCCTTCCTGCATCAGCGCCAGGGTCAGGCAGGAATTGATGCGCTTGCCATCGACCAGCACCGTGCAGGCGCCGCACTGGCCGTGGTCGCAGCCCTTCTTGGTGCCGGTCAGCGCCAGGCGGTCACGCAACAGGTCCAGCAGGCTGACCCAGGCTTCGACGTGCAACTGGTGCTGGCGGCCATTGACACTCAGTTTGAGCGGATACAGCGGCACCGGCGGTGCTGCGGGGGCGGGGGAATTCGGTGTGGCGGGCAAACGAGTGTCCATGGCAAACCCTTCATCATCTGTGTGGCGATGTGTGAATATTAAGTTTGCAGTGGCGGTTCTTATATGCGGTCCCGCACATATGGTCAATTCAGCGTGCGTTGCGCCAGAAAGCAGCGCCAGGCCCGTCGCGTGACAATTGCATAGAATCTACAATTGATTTGGGGATACCATTGCCATTGTTGCCAACTTCTCCAGGAACGTTCATGTCCGTCTTCAAGCCAGCTTGCGCCAGCCTCGCTCTGCTGTTCGCCGTCGCCGCTTCCGCCGCCGAGCCCGCTTATCAGCCGTTTCCAAAGGGCTACGGCTACCTGGAGCCGGCCGAAACGCGCGCGCTGCAGGCGGCGGTAACGCAAGGCAACAATGCCGTTGTACGAGCGCACGGCTGGCGGCTGTGGGCCGGCATCATGCAGCCGGCGGCCGGCCTGGCCTGGCCGGTCTGGTACACCTGGCCAAACACAAGCGATGCGTTTGCCAGCAAGCCCATTTCAGCCAATGCCGCACCCGGCGACACGGCGGCCGGCAGTACCCCGAAGCGCCGCATGGGACGCCTGGGCGCCAGCACCCTGCCGCCCGTCAACCTGCCGGATACCCCCGCTTACGTGGTTCCGGCCCAGGTCGTCAAGGCGTATCCGAACGCGATTATCAGCTCCAGCGAAGGAGGGAAAACCAAGCTCAGCATCCGCGACGGCAGCCATTTTGCCTTCAACGGCGATATCATGATCGCGACTGAATCGCTCAGCAAGGAAGCGCTGGACTTCATCCGCGATCCGAAACAGCCGGTCTACCAGAAAAGCACGCTGGACGCCCTGTACAGCAAGGACGATCCTGGCAAAAGGGTACATAACCTGAATGCGCCGGCCAGCTATGTGGTGACCAAGCATATGTACTGGCCCGTCAAGGCCACGGGCTTGAGCGCCTTGCCGGTGTGGCACAACGACTTTGGCGCAAGCTATCCCGGTTATGCGGGCTACGAAAAGTGGAACACCCTGGCTGCCATCGACCCCAGCGGCAAGCAGGTCGGCAAAATAGCGCAAGTAAGCTACCTGCATGGCGTGTTCCGGCACGACGCCACCACGCCATGGCCGACGATCACGAAAGCGGCCAGAATATATGGCTTGCAGGACTTTTACCATCACCAGGTCAGCCAGGCCGACTGGGACAGCTTCGACGAGGCCGACAAGGCCATCATCAACGCCGCCAGCTATTGGCTGAGCGGCCAGCCATTCGGCGCCGGCGATTATCTGGTGACGGTCGCCATGCATATCAATACCAAGGAAATTCCCAGCTGGGGTCTGCAAAGCGTATGGTGGTCGGACATGCCCGACAGCATGCCATATGCCGCCAACCGCCCCGCCAACCCGCAAGCCAAGGGACCATGGAAGCATTATTTGCTGACGCAAGCCTATGGCATCCCGGAAAAAGACAATCCGGAACTGCTGCCCGTTGCCACCAACCCGTATATTGAACTGGTCACGCATCCGGTCGCCACCAGTTGCTACACCTGCCACGCGAACGCGGGCTGGCCGAGCAGTTTTCAAGCGATGACGCCGGGCGTGGCCAGTTATCAAAATCCGGCGTGCCCGAACCTGCGCGCCTCGCTCAATCCCAAGAGCAGCTGCCTGGCGCCGCTCACGCTGACGGATTTCCAATGGATTATTCCTGATCGGGCGGTGAGCCAATAAGCCAAAAGGCGGGCCGCGCCTTGGGTCAGTCCCTGCGGCCTGCCCGGCACTCGCTTGTGATAAACAAACGCGAAGGAATGTGGGCCCTTTTCAACGCCCTTTCAGAAGCAAACTGAGGGTACTCCCGGGCCAGTGCCTGGCTAACTGCCTCGTATGTCTTTTATCTGCCCAGTACCGACTACTCTGCCTAACTCGCGTACTTCAAACTCCATTCCTGGCAGCAAGGATTCGCTCAACAGCTCCCAGCTCACAAAACGGATGCCGGCCTCGATGGTTTCACCGGGAAAATGTCACTCTTCATCCTGGTAGTAGTGGCAGCCGCTGGCCAGCCAGTCGATGTGCGGGAATTTGTGGTGCGGTGCGTAACCGCTCTTCACGCCGTTGAGCTTGGGCTCAGCCACGTCCTCGAGAAACGTGATATCCGCAACGATGTCAAAAATCATGATGCTTGCGCCGCCGCCCGCCTTTTCCAGTCAAACACGGGCAGATTGATGCGCGTTTGCATGGTGCCATCCCAGTCGACCTGGAAGCCGGCCTGGCGCAGAGCATCGACTATGACTTGCCCCACCTGCATGCCCCGTGCGTCGTCATCGCCCAGGTCGCCAAACGCCAGCATCACGCCATGGCCTTCGATGGCACGCTCGACGTCCTGGCCGTGATAAAAACAATAGCCCGTGTAATGACCGTCAGGCGCGTCCGCCACCGCTTCGGCCACGTCGGAATAACCATCGGACTTGGTGTAGCCGGCATTGGCCAGCGCGCAGATACCCTGCTCGTGCAGGTCATAAAAGACCTTGTCGAGCCGGTCGCAATCGGTCAGCGCCGGCCAGCTGCGTTCGGCCTTTTGCTTCTCGCGCAGCTTCGGGCCTATCAAGGAGCGCAACGCATCGACATCGCAGTCGTCATCGACGATATCGTCCATCATCTGTTCGATATCGTCGCGCGTGTAAAAACCCGACCACACCCATTGGGCGATGCTGTCGGCCACATGTTGTTCGCTGTCGGTCACGCATCGTTCCGTTTCACGGGTTTCAAGGCCAGCACATACGGAATTGCGAGCGGCCCCAGCAAGGTGACCATGCATGCCATGGGCGAGGTGGTTTTCAAGTTGCGGCGCTTGGCAATGAAGAGGCAGGCAAAGGCCGACATCGACCAGATCAGGGCAGGAATATAGGCAGTCATGGCGCACTCCGCAATAGCGTTCAGGGAAGAGGCATGCTGACATGGAACTGCGGGCGGCGCAATGGCGGTTTGCGCGCGGGTGCGGCAACTGGCCGCCCGCAGCGCTATTTTCAGTCGTTCTTAAGCTGGACGACTACAGGTGATGCGTTGACTTCTGGTGCTGCTCGACCAGTATTTTGGCGGTCATCAAGGTCACGCCCGAGGTAATACGGCCCTGCTCCCTGGGCTTCCAATGATTATTTTCTCGCCGAAATGACCAGGTATTGATGCCGTGGCCCCGGCCGCCATGCTCGACAGCCACGATAACGTCGTTCTCGCTGACAGCGCCGAGCACGAAGCGCATCGAGGGCCGGGCGGGATCGAGCACGCAGCTGTCGTTGTAATCGCCACCCTGGTCGGCCAGTCCGGTGCGCTCGATCAGATAAGCGCTGACCTCGGGAGGCAAACCTGCCAGCGTGCTGATCCGACTCCAGGCGGGCGCGCTATCGGATGCCTCAGGTGGCGCGGCAAACGCCGTGTTTGCCAACAGCAAGCCACCTACACCCCACGCCACTAGCCGATGCCATATTGCCATGCTTTGCTCCCGAAATAACTACCAGCCGCCGATGGTATCAGAAACGTTCGCGCGTTCAAGCGCAGATGCATCTGGTAACACATGGGCCGTACGGGCGCGGCCGGCCGGGTTCCAATTTGCATGGTCCCGGCCAGCCATGGGCGATCAGTGCTGGCCGATCTTGGTGATCTTCAACGAGTTGGTGCCGCCCACCTTGCCCATCGGCTCGCCCCAGGTCACCACCACGGTGTCGCCTTTCGATACCACCTTGTGCTCGACCAGCAGCTCTTCCGCCTGTTTCAGGACCTTGTCGCGGTCGGTGCCGGACTCCAGGCTGATCGTGCTGACGTTGCGATACAGCGCCAGCTTGCGTTGCGTGGCCACGCTCGGGGTCAGCGCGACGATCGGGATATCGATATTGCAGCGGCTCATCCACAAGGCGGTCGAACCCGACTCCGTCAGGGCGGCAATCGCCTTCACGCGCAGGTGATACGCCGTGAACAGGGCGCCATAGGCGATCGACTGGTCGATGCGCGTAAAAGTGGCATTCAGGAAATCGGCGTCGAGCTTGACGGTATCCCATTTTTCCGCGTCCAGGCAAATCGCGGCCATCGCCTCGACGGTTTCGATCGGGTAGCGGCCCGAGGCCGTTTCAGCCGAGGTCATCACGGCGTCGGTGCCGTCGAGCACGGCGTTGGCCACGTCGGAAACCTCGGCGCGGGTCGGCACGGCGTTGACGATCATCGATTCCATCATCTGCGTGGCGGTAATCGCCAGCTTGTTGGACACGCGCGCCATCTTGATCATGCGCTTTTGCAGGGCCGGCACGGCCGCATTGCCCACTTCCACGGCCAGGTCGCCACGCGCCACCATGATGCCGTCGGAGGCGTCGAGAATTTCCTGCAGCGCAGGAATCGCTTCGGCGCGTTCGATCTTGGCGATCATCATCGGCTTGTGGTCCCACGCTTCGCCGGCGATATTGGCCAGCTGGCGCGCCATCACCATGTCGGTGGCGTTTTTCGGGAACGACACGGCCACGTAGTCGGCCTGGAAGCTCATGGCGGTCTTGACGTCTTCCATGTCTTTCGCCGTCAGCGCCGGCGCCGACAGGCCGCCACCCTGGCGGTTGATGCCCTTGTTGTTCGACAGTTCGCCGCCGATTTTCACGGTAGTGTGGATCTCGCTGCCGATCACTTTATCGACCGTCAGCACGATCAGGCCGTCGTTCAGCAGCAGCACGTCGGCGGCGCGCAGGTCACGCGGCAGTTCCTTGTAGTCAAGGCCGCAGCGTTCCTGGTTGCCCAGCTCGCCGTTTTCGCCCCATTTGGAGTCCAGCACGAACTTGGCGCCGTTTTCCAGGAAAATCTTGCCTTCTTCAAACTTGCCGACGCGAATTTTAGGGCCTTGCAAGTCGGCCATGATGGCCACTTCGCGGCCGCACAGGGCCGCCGCTTCGCGCACCATGCGTGCGCGGTCGATATGGTCCTGCGCCTTGCCGTGCGAAAAGTTCAAGCGCACCACGTCGACGCCCGCCTTGAACATGCGCACCAGGGTGTCGATATCGTTGGAAGCGGGGCCGATGGTGGCGACGATCTTGGTCGCGCGTTGCTGGGTTTGCAGAGTCATGATGGGTGCTTTCTTATAAAGTTCGTAAGTCGGCATGCCTTATGAGCTTGCCGAGTTAAGTGCTGGGGTCAGACCCGACGGGTCTGACCCCGGATTTCCGCTGCGGGCTGACGGCCTAACCGCTATTGCGCAAGCCCGCCGCAATACCATTGATCGACAGATGAATGCCGGTACGTGCGGCGGCGTCCTGCTTGCCTTCGCGGAAGCGTTTCAGCAGTTCCACCTGCACGTGATTGAGCGGATCGATATACGGGAAGCGGTGGCGGATCGAGCGCTGCAGCAACGGATTGGCTTGCTGCAATTCTTCCTGGCCGGTGATGAGTTTCAGGGCCTCCAGCGTGGCCGCATATTCGGCGCGAATGCGCGTGAAAATCGCCGTGCGCAAGGCTTCGTCCTTGACCAGCTCGGCATACTTGCCGGCAATCGCGATATCGCTCTTGGCCAGCACCATGTCCATGTTCGACAGCAGCGAGGTAAAGAACGGCCAGTCCTGGTACATGCCGCGCAGCAGCTCGGCGCCGGTGTCCGGATAGGCCTTCAAATACGCTTGCACGGCCGAACCGAAGCCGAACCAGCCCGGCAGCATCAAACGGCATTGGGCCCAGCTCAGCACCCAGGGAATTGCGCGCAGGTCTTCGATCGAGGTCGATTTCTTGCGTGAGGCCGGGCGGCTGCCGATATTCAGCGCGGCAATCTCGGCGATCACGGTCGATTCCCAGAAATACTGTTCAAAACCTTCGGTGCCGTAGACCAGCTCGCGGTAGGCGTTCAGGGCGGTACCGGACAACTCTTCCATCGCGGCCAGGTGGCCCGCGCCGGCCGAGGCTTTGGGCTGCAACTGCGCTTGCGGCAGCAGGGTCGACTGGATGGTGGCGGCGACCAGCACTTCCAGGTTGCGGCGCCCCACTTCCGGGTTCGCATACTTGGCGGTAATGACTTCGCCCTGCTCCGTCAAACGGATCTGGCCTTGCACGGCGCCGGCCGGCTGGGCCAGGATGGCTTCATAGCTTGGGCCACCGCCGCGGCCAACCGAGCCGCCACGGCCATGGAACAAGCGAAGCTTGACCTGGTGTTCCTTGAATACATTCACCAGTTCAATTTCCGCCTTGTACAGTTCCCAGCCGGAAGTGAGGAAACCGCCGTCCTTGTTGCTGTCCGAGTACCCCAGCATGACTTCCTGTTGCTTGCCGCGCGAGGCCAGCAGGCCGCTGTAGAACGGCAGGCCAAAGGCGCGCGACATGATGGCCGGGCCGGCGCGCAAATCGTCGATGGTTTCAAACAGCGGGATGATATTCACGTCAACCTGCAAACTGTCCTGGCGCAGCAGGCCCACTTCTTTCAGCAGCAGCGCCACTTCCAGCAGGTCCGAGACGCTGGCCGCCTTCGAGATAATGCAGTTCGGCACCGATTCGCGGCCGTATTTGGCATGCGCCTCGCGCACCGCGTGGAAGATATCGAGTTCGCCGGTGGTTTCTTCAGAGTAGATAGCATACGGCGACATCAGCAGCCGCGGCGAAGCCAGTTCCTTCAGCAGCAAGGTGATGCGCGCTTCTTCGTCCAGCTCGAGATAGACCAGGCCAGGCTGCACGCCGGCAAACAGTTCGCCCACCACGCGCTCGTGCACGTCGGAATTCTGGCGCAGGTCCAGCGGCGCCAGCGAAAAACCGAACACCTTCACGGCGCGGCGCAGCTGGCGCAAGCGGCCACGCGCCAGCGCGCGCAGGCCGTTGGCCACCAGCGAGTGATGCACCACGTCCAAGTCGGCCAGCAGGTCGGCCGCCGAGGCATACGGCTGCACGCCTTCAGCCTGCTTGCCCTTGCCACATAGCACATAGCGCGCCGCCTCGACCCTTGCCACCACGCCATGCAGGGCGCGGCGGTACGGCTCATCCGCATGGTGCGGCGAGGCATCGGCCGAGCGTTCGGCCAAATCGGCCAGTTCCGCGCTGCAGCCATTGAGTTTTTGCGCCAGCGACAATTGCGAAGCGAGCTTGCGCAGTTCTTCCAGGTAAAAACCAAAGACCTTGCTGGCCTGCTGCTGCAAGGTGCTGCGCAGGATATCGGCCGTCACAAACGGGTTGCCGTCGCGGTCGCCGCCGATCCAGCTGCCGACCTTCATGAAGTTGGGCAATTCGGCATCTTCCCAGCGCGCATCGCGCTGGGCCAGCATGGTTTCCAGCGATGAATACAGCTGCGGCAGTTCGCGCAAGATCGTATGGTCGTAGAACGACAGGCCATTTTCCACCTCGTCCATGACCGACAGCTTGGTGGTGCGCAGCAAGCGCGTCTGCCACAAGGTGACGATGCCGCGCCCCAGCGCTTCCTCGTTCTGTTCCGATTCATCGGGCGTCATCTGCACACGGTCGCGTTCGTTCAGCAGGCGCGCGATGGCCAGCTGGCAATTCTGGATGCTCTTGCGCTGCACTTCGGTCGGGTGCGCCGTGAACACGGGGCTGACAAACGCGTCTT
The DNA here is from genome assembly GCF_057291295.1 of Janthinobacterium sp. 1L-D-8-B-C4. Taxonomy (NCBI): domain Bacteria; kingdom Pseudomonadati; phylum Pseudomonadota; class Betaproteobacteria; order Burkholderiales; family Oxalobacteraceae; genus Janthinobacterium; species Janthinobacterium sp. 1L-D-8-B-C4. The sequence continues at coordinate 481,952 of NZ_JBXAVX010000001.1, read as the reverse complement.
CAAAAAAGGTTTCCAGCGCATCGGCCTTGCCGGCGTCAAATACATTGCCCACGGCGTGACGCAAGCTGCCCTGACGCGGCGGTGAGCCGGCGATCAGGTGGGCGCGCGTGCGGCGGATATGGTGCTGGTCTTCGGCAATATTGGCCAGCAGCGAGAAGTAGCTGAAGGCGCGGATGAGTTGCGTGGTTTCTTCCTGCGACATGCTTTCGAGCGCATCGGACAATTGCGCGCGCGCCGTCTCGTCATTGTCGCGGCGGAAACGGATCGCCAGCTGGCGCACGTTTTCGATACCGTCGAAGGCGGCGTCGCCCAGCTGGCTGCGGATGGCGTCGCCCAAGAGGCGGCCCAGCTGGCGTATATCGCTGCTGAGCAGTTCGTCTTTTACTTCATTCATTTGCATGGTAGTCATTCCCGGGGCAGCCGCAAGCGGACCGCACTGATTGCGCATATGCATCTCCGTCAAGGAAAACGCATTCTTCAATTTGTAGTAAATTTACTTCAATGCCCTGGCATCTCCTTCATTATGCGCCCTTTTTCCATGCAAAAAGAGTGTTACAGGGCTTGCTGCCTGCTTGTTCGTGGAAGCTTCGTCCAACAATATGAAAATTTACTACGCATTTAGCCGAATTGCAATCTGCTTTTCATTCGCAGGCCATGAAAACGACGTTCTTTTGCTGTATGCTGGCACCAGAAACAAGGATGTATTCCACATCTTTAAGCGCTGAATTTGAAGACTGAACTTGCCATGCGACTGACCGCCTATACCGACTACACCCTGCGCACCCTGATGTACCTGGGCGCCAACCGCGACCGGCTGGTCACCATCCAGGATATCGCCGACCTGCATTTGATTTCAAAAAACCATCTGATGAAGGTGGTGCACCAGCTTGGCCTGTCGGGCATCGTGGAAACCGTACGGGGGCGCAACGGCGGGCTGCGCCTGGCGCGCGAGCCGTCCGAGATCAATATCGGCAAGGTGGTGCGCGAGACGGAAAGCGATTTCTTCATGGCCGAGTGTTTTAACAAGGAAAACAATACCTGCCCGCTGACGCCGGACTGCAAGCTCAAATCGGCGCTGGGCCAGGCCACCGGTGCTTTCCTGGCCGTGCTGGACCAGGTGACCCTGGCAACCATTCTGGCGCCGGCGCCGGCCGCGCTGGCCGGGGCGGACCTGGCGACCGTGATTCCATTAAAGCTGGAAAGCTGATACTGCAAGCGTCGAGCTTATTCTCACCTGGCCAGCAGCCTGAGCAGCGCCGGCAAATCCACCGGCTTGACCAGGTGATGATCAAAACCGGCGTCCAGCGCGCGCTGGCGGTCTTCCGCCTTGCCGTAGCCGGTCAGCGCCAGCAGCCGCGCCCGGGCGGTGCCGGCGTTGTCGCGCAGGCGCCGCGCCAGTTCGTAGCCGTCCATGCCGGGCAAACCGATATCGAGGATATACACGTCGAAATGGCGCGCTTGCTCCAGGCGCAGCACGCTGGCGCCGTCATGGGCGATCGTCACCTCGAAGCCGCGCGCGCGCAGCAAGGCGCCCAGCATCTGCGCGCCATCGACATGGTCGTCCAGCAGCAGCAAGGTCGGCAAGCTTGCGCTGGCCGGCAGCAAGGTTTCCGGCGCACCGGCCGGCAACGGCGCGCTGTCGTGCGCCTGCGCGCTGGAGGCCGGCAGGCAGACGGTCAGGGTGCTGCCCTGGCCCAGCCCGCCGCTACGCGCCCGCGCGCTGCCGCCATGCAATTGGGCAATGCGGTGCACCAGCGCCAGGCCCAGCCCCAGACCACCCTGGGCGCGGTCCGGCGTACGCTCGGCTTGCACGAACAGCTCGAACACATGCGGCAGCAGATCGGCCGCCATGCCGATGCCGTTGTCGCTGACGGTAATGCAGGCCTGGCCGTTTTCAAGCCGCAGGGACAAGCCGAGATGGCCGCCGGGCGGCGTATATTTGGCGGCATTGGCCAGCAGGTTGGCCACCACCTGCACCAGCCTTGTCCGGTCGCCATGCACCGGCAGCGGCGCCGCCGGCAAGTCCAGCGCCAGCTGGTGGCCGCGCGCCTCGATCGCCGGGCGCACCTGTTCGATGGCGCCATGCAGCGCCTCGCGCAGGTCGATCACGCGCCGGTCCAGCTGCACCAGGCCGCGCGTCACGCGCGACACATCGAGCAGATCATCGACCAGGTTGGTCAGGTGGCGCACTTGGCGCTGGATCACGCCGGCCGATTTCTGCACCCGCTGCGGGTCGCTTGCACCCAGCATCAGCAACTGCGCCGCGCTGCTGATGGGCGCGAGCGGATTGCGCAGCTCGTGCGCCAGCATCGCCAGAAATTCGTCCTTGCGCACGCCCAGGCGGCGCAGTTCGTCCTCGGCCCGTTTCTGGTCGTCGATATCGGTACAGGTGCCCATCCAGCGCGTGATGCCGCCGAAGTGGTCGCGGACCGGCAAGGCCCGGCCCAGCACCCAGCGGTACACGCCGCTGTAGTGGCGCAGGCGGTACTGGATTTCATATACCTTGCCGCTGGCCAGGCTGTCGCGCCAGGCGTCCCAGGCGCGCGCGCGGTCGTCGGGATGGAAAATATCGTTCCAGCCGGTACCATTGGTCGAGCCCGGCGGCACGCCCGTGTAGCGGTACCATTGTTCGTTGTAGTAATCGTGATAGCCGTCCGGCAGGGTCGACCACACCATCTGCGGCATGGCGTCGGTGATGATGCGAAACTTCGCTTCGCTCTGGCTCAGTGCCGCCGCGCCGTGCGCACGCTCGGCCGCGATACGGATGCGCGCCGCCACTTCCTTGACCAGCACCAGTTCTTCGGCCGTCCAGTGCCGCTCGCGCGTGTCGTTGACGAACAGCACGGCCACCAGCACGCCATCTTCCACCACCGGCACATTGACAAAGGCGGCCGCATCGCGCGCGCGCAGCATGGCCGCCGCCGGCGCCGTGCGCGGATCGTGGTCCACATTGGCAATCGCAATGAAGCGATCGCGCTTGAGGTCATCGATGAAGGAGCCATAGCTGCGCAGCTCGGTCACGCCAGCCAGAGTCTCGACACCCGGCGCGCACCAGTCGCGCACGACAGTCAGGGTATCGTCGGCCTGGGCGATGGTGCCGTAGCCGACCCGGCTGGTGCCCAGCGCCTGGCCCAGGATGGCCGACGCCGCATGTCCGATCTCGCTCTCGCTCTTCAGGTCGCGCAGCGACTCGGCAAGGCTGGCCAGCACATCGCGCAGGGTGTTCTTGCGGGGCAGGTAGAAATCCGTCAGTTCCTCGGCTGTGTGCATGATCCACGCCACCGCGCCATCGGCGTCCGGCACCGGCATGTTCTGGATCTTCCAGTAGCGGGTCTGGAAATCGCTGCCATTTTCCTGCGTGGCGATGTCGTAGCGCTGCAGTTCCATCTTGTCGGCGCGCCCGGTGGCGCACACGCGCAGCAGCGAGGCGCGCAGGTTGGCGGCGCCGTCGGCATGCGGATCGTGTGGATTGCCGGGAAAGGCGTCGAAGATATTGCGGCCCAGGATCTCGGCCGCACTGCGTCCGGCCAGCCGCAAATAGGCGGGATTGGCGGAAACGATGATCATTTGTGGCGTCATCACCACACAGGCCATGGGCATGGCCTGCAGAAACGGCTCGAAAGCCCGGGGACCTTCCTTGGCGGCGTCACAGGGAAAGGTCGGCGGCATATCCATACAACTTCGGACTCCAGTCAGGCGTAACCGGGGACTATGCCATGATTGCCGCCGGACCGGGTGTTTATTTGGCGATAAAAAAAGGCCGGTGCATTTGCGCACCGGCCTTTTCTTTACGCCATGCCTGCTACATCAATGGGCGCTGGCGCCAGACGCGCCGATGCCCGTTTCCGAACGCATTTGTTGCGCCTCGTAGCCGGCGCGGTCGATGCGTGCGCGCGGGCTCTTGTCGAGGATGGAGAACAGCCAGATGCCGACAAAACCGGCCGTCATCGAGAACAGCGCCGGCGAAGCGTAGGGGAACAGCGCTTCCGGATGGCCCAGCACGTCGACCCATACCGATTTCGACACCACCGTCAGGGCCACTGCCGTGGTCAAGCCCAGGAAGCCGCCGATGGTGGCGCCGCGCGTGGTGCAGTCTTTCCACAGCACCGACATGAACAGCACCGGGAAGTTGGCCGAAGCGGCAATCGCGAAGGCCAGCGAGACCATGAAGGCGATGTTCTGCTTTTCAAAGGCGATGCCCAGCACGACGGCGATAATGCCCAGCACGATGGTGGTCACGCGCGACACTTTCAGTTCGTTCGCGCCGGTGGCCTTGCCCTTCTTGATGACAGTGGCGTACAAATCATGCGAGACCGCCGAAGCGCCCGACAGGGTCAAACCAGCCACTACTGCCAGGATGGTGGCAAACGCCACGGCCGACATAAAGCCCAGGAACACATTGCCGCCAACCGCCTTGGCCAGGTGCACCGCCGCCATGTTATTGCCGCCCAGCAGCTTGCCGGCTGCGTCCTTGAATTCGGGATTGGTGCTGACCAAAACGATGGCGCCAAAACCGATGATGAAGGTCAGGATATAAAAATACGCGATCCAGGTGGTAGCCCAGAACACCGATTTGCGCGCTTCCTTGGCGCTCGGCACGGTGAAGAAACGCATCAGGATGTGCGGCAGGCCGGCGGTGCCGAACATCAGCGCCATGCCGAACGAGATCGCGGAAATCGGATCCTTGATAAAGCTGCCGGGGCCCATGATGGCTTCCTTGGCGGCGTGTACGTCGACCGACTTGGCGAACAGCGCTTCGGGGCTGAAATTGAACTGCGCCAGCACGGCCACGGCCATGAAGGTGGCGCCGCCCAGCAGCATTACCGCCTTGATGATCTGCACCCAGGTGGTGGCCGTCATGCCGCCAAACAGCACGTAAATCATCATCAATGTACCGACCAGCACCACGGCGATCCAGTATTCCAGGCCGAACAGAAGCTTGATCAGCTGGCCCGCGCCAACCATCTGCGCGATCAGGTAAAACGCCACCACCACCAGCGTGCCGGAAGCGGAGAAAATGCGGATCGGCGCCTGCTTGAAGCGATACGCCGCGACATCGGCAAAGGTATAGCGGCCCAGGTTGCGCAGGCGCTCGGCCATCAGGAAGGTGATGATGGGCCAGCCGACCAGGAAGCCGATGGCGTAGATCAGGCCATCGTAGCCGTTCAGGAACACGGCGGCGGAAATACCGAGGAACGAGGCGGCCGACATATAGTCGCCGGCGATCGCCAGGCCGTTCTGGAAGCCGGTGATGCCGCCGCCGGCCGTATAGAAGTCGGAGGCCGACTTGGTCTTGGCGGCCGCCCACTTGGTAACGAACAGGGTAAAGATGACGAACACGGCGAACATGATGATCGCGGTCCAGTTGGTCGGCTGCTTCACCGCCTGGCCCAGGTCGGCGCCCGCGGCCATGACTGCGCCGCTGCCGACCGCCAGGGCCAAGCCTGCCAGGGCGCGCTGGAATTGCTGGACGGCGCTCATGCCTGCACCCGCTTGGCGATGGCGGCCGTCAATTCGTCGAACTGCTTGTTGGCGCGGCTGACATAGATGCCGGTCACCACCACCGTGAAGACGATCACGAACAGGCCGATCGGCATGCCCCAGGTCATCACGCCGGCGCCGGTTTTCGAGGCGAGAAATTCCTTGTTGAAGGCGATCAGCAGGATGTAGCCGTAATAGACCACCATCATCGCGGCTGTCAGCCACCAGCCAAAACTGGAACGTACCTTGACCAGTTTGTGATAATTCGGGTCGCCCTTGATTTTTTGAACCAGATCGTCTTGCATTTGTTGCCTCCTTTTATATGAAACCATGCTCTTTTGCGTCGAGCTTGGCTTCACAATAAAGGGCGAGGCTTACCCGCCCCTTACGGCGGGCAGGTTTTCTTCGTTTTCAGTTCAGGGCGGACGCAGGGCCGAAAAACTCATGGTGGGTCTGGCTTTCCGGCACGCCCAACTCACGCAGATAGCGTTTCACGGCGCGCATGAACGGCTGCGGCCCCAGGAAATACGCATCGATATCGCGCGACTCGGGCAGCCACTGCTCCAGCTGCGCCTGGTCCAGCAAACCCACCGCGTCCGGCGCATGTTCAAGCCCGCCATGTTCCGCATAGCAGTAATGGCGCTTCAGTTGAGGATAGCGTGCCGCCAGTTCGTCGATCTGCGCGCGAAACGCATGCACGCCATGGTTGCGCGCAGCATGGATGAAGTGCACCGGGCGCCCGCCGCGCAGCGCCTGCGTCAGCATGGCCAGGGTCGGCGTGATGCCTACGCCGCCGCTGATCAGCACCAAAGGCTTGCCAGACTCGGCCAGCACGAATTCGCCCGACGGCGGCGTCAGCTGCAGCGTATCGCCCACCTGTACCTGATCATGGAAATAATTCGACACCTTGCCGCCCGGCTCGCGCTTGATGCTGATGCGATACGTCTCTTGATTGCTGGCGGCCGACAGCGAATACTGGCGCCGCATCGACACGCCGTCGACGGTCACCACTACCCCGATATACTGGCCCGGCGCAAAGTCCAGCACCGGCTTGCCGTCCGCCGGCGCCATCAAAAACGAGGTGATCTCCGCGCTCTCTGCCACCTTGCTGACGACGTGAAAATCGCGCGCGCCGCTCCAGCCGCCCGGCGCATTGGCCTGCGCCTTGTAGATGCGCCCTTCTTCGCCGGACAGGATATCGGCCAGCTGGCCGTAGGCCGCGCCCCAGGCCTCGATCACGGCGTCAGTCGCCACATCGGCGCCCAGCACTTCGCGGATCGCCTTGAGCAGGCTGGCACCCACCAGCGGATAGTGCTCGGCGCGGATCTGCAGCGCCACATGCTTGTTGACGATGGTGGCCACCAGGCCGCCCAGCGCATCGAGCCGTTCGATATTGCGCGCATACGCCAGCACGCCGTTGGCCAGCGCGCGCTGCTGCTCGCCGTTGTGCTGGTGCGCCTGGTTAAAGTAAGGCAGCACTTCCGGATAATCGCGGAACAGGCCCAGGTAGAAGTGGCGGGTCAGCGCTTCGCCGCCCTGTTCGAGGATGGGCACGGTGGCGGTAACGATGTCGCGTTGTGGCTGGGTCAGCATGTGAGACTCCTGTGAAAAATGGTAGATGAATGTGAAAAATCAGATGGCTTCGATGGCCGGGTACAGTTCCGTGTCTTCGCGCCGCATGCGCTGGTATAGCGCGTGCAATACGGTATTGGCTTCGTTGCGAAACGCGTCCGGTTCCTGCGCCAGGCGCGCGGCCGTGTTCCAGCGGCCGGCAAAGGCCAGGTAGTCGCCGGCGATGCCCTGCATTTCGTTTTCATACTGGAGCCCCAGGCGCGCCACCTTTGCCACGCCGCTCGCCTGCACGGCCGGATACAGATAGCGCTGCTCGACGGCCAGGTGCAGCTTGATCAAGCCGCTCATGGCGACGATCTGTGCGGCGATCGCCTGCGATTGCATTGCCACGCCGCTGCGTGCCAGTTCGCGCAACTGGTCGATCGCCGACAGGATGGCCACGTGCTCATGTTTGAATTTATCGATATTCATCATTGTTCTGTTCAAGTAGAAGTGCTGCCAGTGTAGCGCTTTACGCTTAAACATGCAAACACAATACATGTTTAAAAGCGCAGACAAAAAAGCGCCTTTCGCGCTGACCGTTCAGGCCTTGGGCAAGTCGAGGCGCAGCGGCCGCGTGCCTATCCTGGCGCCCGTTACTTCATCGATCACCACCGGCTTGATTTCGGTGCCCGCTTCAGCGTCGAAAATACGCGACAGCTTGCCTTCGCAGCGGTGCCGCCTGCCCCACTCGCCCAGCATGAACAGCACCGGCAGCAGGTCGCGGCCTGCATCGGTCAGCAGATACTCCTCGCGCGTGCTGTCCGAGTAGCGGTGCTTTTCCAGCAGGCCTTCCTGCGTCAGCGTCGCCAGGCGGCGCGTGAGCATGGTCGGCACGATGCCCAGGCTCTTGCGGAACTGGTCGAAGCGCGTCAGGCCGGCATGCGCGTCGCGCAGGATCAGCAGGCTCCAGGTGTCGCCGAACACGGCAAGGCTGCGCGCGATGGGGCACACGCCGGCGGCGAAATTATTTTCACTATTCATGGCAATGGTTTACTTTTACTTTCAAAATGATAGTAATATTCGTACTAAAAAGATAGTAACACGAACCCACCCACCGCACCAGCCATCATCACCAGGAGTCCTTCATGCATCAACAGACCCAGCGCATCGCGCTCGTTACCGGCGCCTCGTCCGGCATCGGCCAGGCCACGGCGCAGCACCTGGCCCAGGCCGGCTACCGCGTATTCGGCACCAGCCGCCGCGGCGCGGCACAAACCATTTCGGGCGTCGAGATGCTGGTGCTCGACGTCACCAGCGACGCCTCGGTCGAGGCGCTGGTCAAGGAAGTGCTGCAGCGCGCCGGCCGCATCGACCTGCTGGTCAATAATGCCGGCTTCGGCGTGGCGCCGGCCGCTGCCGAGGAAAGCTCGCTGGCGCAGGCGCAAGCGATCTTCGACACCAATTTCTTCGGCATCGTGCGCATGACGTGCGCCGTGGCGCCGCAGATGCGCGCGCAAGGCAGCGGCCATATCATCAATATCGGCTCGGTGCTGGGCTTTTTGCCGATGCCTTATATGGCCCTGTATTCGGCCAGCAAGCATGCGGTGGCCGGCTATTCCGAAGCGCTCGACCATGAGCTGCGCACGGCCGGGGTACGCGTGTCGGTGGTCGAACCTGCCTATATCAACACGCCGTTCGACGCCAACCTGATGGCGCCGGACGCGCCGCTGGCCGCCTACCGCGCCATCTGCGAAAAAGTCGGGCAGCGCGTCAAGGACGTGCTGGTCGGCGCCGAGGGCCCGGAACTGGTGGCTCGCATCATCGTCAAGGCCGCCGGCGCGCGCACGCCACAGCTGCGCTATACGCCGGGCCGGGCGAACGGCCTGCGCCTGCTGCGCCGCTTTGCGCCGGCCGGCATGGTCGACGCGGGCGTGCGCAAAGACCTGCGGCTGGAGGGCTGAACCATGCAAGCCTATCTGCTCGACGCTTACGGCAAACAACAGCAGCTGCGCCTGGCCCAGGTGGCCGAACCGGTGCTGGCCTGCGATGAAGTGCTGGTGCAAGTGCATGCCGCCAGCGTCAACCTGCTGGACGCAAAAATCAAGAACGGCGAATTCAAGCTGATCCTGCCCTACCAGCTGCCGCTGGTGCTGGGCCACGATGTGGCCGGCACGGTGCTGCAGGTGGGCGCGCACGTGACCGGCTTCCAGACCGGCGACGAGGTCTATGCGCGCCCCGGCGACATGCGCATCGGCGCGTTTGCCGAACGCATCGCCGTCAAACAGCATGCGCTGGCCAGGAAGCCTGCGACCCTGACGATGGAACAGGCAGCGTCGCTGCCGCTGGTGGGCCTGACGGCCTGGCAGGCGCTGGTCGGCCTGGCGCAACTGCGGCCAGGGCAAAAGGTCTTTATCCAGGCCGGCTCGGGCGGCGTGGGCAGCTTTGCGATCCAGCTGGCCAAACACCTGGGCGCGTTTGTCGCCACTACCACCAGCGCCGCCAATGCGGGCTGGGTCAGGGAACTGGGCGCCGACCTGGTGATCGACTACAGGAAGGACGATATCGCCGCCATGCTGCACGACTACGATGTGGTGCTGCACAGCCAGGACAGCGCCACCCTGGTCAAATCGCTGGGGGTGCTCAAACCGGGCGGCCGCCTGATCTCGATTTCCGGCCCGCCCGACCCGGCCTTTGCGCAAAAACTCGGCGCGCCGTGGCTGGTAAAAACAGCGATCCGTTTGCTGAGCGCTGGCGTGCGCCGCAAGGCGCGCCTGCGCCAGGTACGGTATGACTTCCTGTTCATGCGCGCCGATGGCGCCCAGCTGCGCCAGATCGCCGAACTGGTCGACGCAGGCGCGATCCGGCCGGTGATCGATCGCGTGTTCCCGTTCGCCGAGACAGCGCAGGCGCTGGCGCATGTCGAGACGGGCCGCGCGAAAGGCAAGGTGGTGATCGCCATGAAAACCTGAGCTTTCATGGCGTGGTTAAAAAGTCTCATCCTTTTGCTGTAAATTGCTCAAGAGAACGTAATAAAATAGCCTGTACAGCCTATAATTCGATCTCGACAGATTGTGTCCCGGCGCCGCTACCGAGCGGCGTTGACGGGACGAACGGCATACCAAACATTACCAGCCAAGGATGAGCATGAATACAGAGACAGGCGCGGGCCAGGCCAGGCAACTGGCCAGCATTATCAGCCAACACCATACCCAATTGCTGGAAGGCTGGATGGCCGACCTGATCGGTCGCCTGATGCGCCGTGACAAAATCGCGGAAAACGAGCTGCGCCAGCAGGCGACACAATTCCTGCCCTCGCTGGCCGGCGCACTGGAAAGCAGCGACTCGTTCGACATCGAAGCGCGCGCCTGGGACGACACGCGCCAGTTGCTGACCGAGATTTCGCAGTCGCGCGTACGCCAGGGCTATTCGCCGATCGACACGGCCAGCTTCATCTTCTCGCTCAAGGAACCGCTGTTCGGCTACCTGCGCGCGGCGCTGAGCGGCACGCCGGAACAACTGGGTGACGCCATCGTCAATACCAGCAACCTGTTCGACAAGCTGGGCCTGTTGACCATCGAGATCTATCAAAAGGCGCGCGAGCAGGTCATCATGCGCCAGCAGCAGGAATTGCTGGAGCTGTCCACGCCGGTGGTGCAATTGTGGCAAAACGTACTGGCCCTGCCCCTGATCGGCACCCTGGATAGCGCCCGCACCCAGGTGGTGATGGAAAGCCTGTTGCAGAAAATCGTCGACACCGGCGCCCTGATCGCCATCATCGACATCACCGGCGTGCCCACCGTCGACACCCTGGTGGCCCAGCACCTGCTGAAAACCATCGCCGCCGCGCGCCTGATGGGCGCCGACTGCATCATCAGCGGCATCCGCCCGCAGATCGCGCAAACCATCGTGCATCTGGGCGTGAACCTGGAGGACGTGATCACCAAGGCCACCCTGGCCGACGCCTTCGTGGTGGCCCTGAAACGCACGGGTTCCACCATCACCTACTCCAAGCAAGAGCACTGAGACGCCCATGGAAAGAATTCCCATTTTACGCATGGGCCGGCTGCTGCTGGTCACGATCCAGGTCGACATGCATGACCGCCTGGCCATGACCCTGCAGGACGACCTGACGGCGCGCATCGTCAAGGACCGCGCCACCGGCGTGCTGATCGACATTTCCGCACTCGATATCGTCGACTCCTTTATCGGCCGCATGATCAGCAATACGGCGGCGATGGCCAAGATCCTCGACGCGCGCACGGTGGTGGTGGGCATGCAGCCTGCCGTCGCCATCACGCTGGTGGAACTGGGCCTGACACTCGACGGCGTCAGCACGGCGCTGAACGTGGAACTGGGGATCAAGCTGCTCGAACGGGGCAGCCTGTGGGATTGAGGGCGCGTGAGCGCGCAACCATTGCGGGTGCCCCATGAGCGGCCCCGGCGAAGCGCAGGTGCTGCCGCTGCATACGGACGAAGACGTGGTACGCCTGCGCAAGCAGGTCCGTGAAAGCATGATCGCCATGCGTTTCGGCCTGGTCGAGCAGACCAAGTACATCACGGCGGCCAGCGAACTGGCGCGCAATGTGCTGCGTTATGGCGGCGGCGGCGAAGGCCGCATCAATTATTTGCGCGACGGCAGCCGCCAGGGCCTGGAACTGAGTTTCAGCGACCAGGGCCCGGGCATCGCCGATATCCCTCTGGCGCTGTCCGACGGCTATACCAGCGGCGGCGGCCTGGGACTGGGCTTGGGCGGCGCCAAGCGCCTGTCCGATGAATTCCAGATCGACACCACACCCGGTGCCGGCACCACCGTCACGATTGTGAAATGGAAGCTGTTTTGAACCCTGCTGCACCTGCACCCGCACTCTCGCCTGACGCATTCAGGCAACAACGGTTCCTGGTTGGCGAACCGAGCGAAATCGCCGCGGCCCGCCGCGCCGGCAATATGCTGGCGCGGCGCATCGGTTTTGACGATGTGCGCACCGGCCAGCTGGCCATCCTGATCACCGAAGCGGCCACCAATATCGTCAAGCACGCCGGCCATGGCGAAATCCTGCTGCGCAAGGTCACGCGCGGTGGCACCCAAGGCATCGAAGTGCTGGCCATCGACAAGGGCCCGGGCATGCGCAACGTGGCCCAATACATGGAAGACGGCCAGTCGACGGCCGGCACCTATGGCGTGGGCCTGGGCGCGATCCGCCGCCTGAGCCAGGAATTCGACCTGTACTCCCTGCCGGGCATGGGTACGGTGCTGATGATGGTGGTATGGGGCACGACGGTCAACGCGCCCATGCCGGCCGATCCGGGCTGGCAGGTCGGCGCCGTCTGCCTGCCGCTCGCCTCCGAAGAGGTCAGCGGCGACGCCTGGAACGTGGTCTTCGAGGGCCATGAAATGAGCCTGGTGATGGCCGATGGCCTGGGCCATGGCCCACATGCGGCCGAAGCGTCTGAAAAAGCCAGCGCCCTGCTGGAAAGCTGCGCGCCCGGCCTGGCGCCGCTGCCCGGCGCTTTTTTGAAACTGGCGCACGCCGCGCTGGCCGGCACGCGTGGTGCCGCCATGGCAGTGGCGCATGTCGACCGCGAACGGCGCGAACTGCGCTATGCCGGCGTCGGCAATATCGCCGCCTATGCTTTCGATGGCGGCCAATGCCGTCACCTGCTGTCGCATAACGGCATCGTCGGCAGCAATCTGCGCAAGGTGCAGGAATTCCAGCATCCGTGGCAAACCGGCACCTTGCTGGTGATGCACTCGGACGGCCTGCATACGCGCTGGGATCTCGATCAATACCCGGGCCTGACGCATTGCCACCCGGCCCTGGTGGCCGCCGTGCTGTACCGCGACTTTTCGCGCGGGCGCGACGACGTCGGCGTGGTGGTGCTGCGCGAGCACATGGCGGACGACGACGCGCCGGGGACGGCATGACCCAGCGCATCCTGACGGCGGTGATCGGCAATGAACTCGACGTGGTGGGTGCGCGCCAGCGCGCGCGCCAGATCGCCGCCCTGTGCGGCTTCGGCGTGCAGGACCAGGTGCGCATCGCCACGGCGGTGTCGGAACTGGCGCGCAATGTCTGGAACTACGCTGGTACCGGCAAGATCCACTTCGCCATCGAGGGCAGCACGGCGCCGCAGGTGCTTGCCATCCGCATCGAAGACCGTGGCCCCGGCATCGCCCAGCTCGACCGCATCCTGGCCGGCCAGTACGAGTCGCAAACCGGCATGGGCCTGGGCATCCTGGGCGCGCGCCGCCTGATGGACCGCTTCCATATCCACAGTGTGCCGGGCAAGGGGACGGAGATCACGCTGCAAAAGTTCTTCCCGCGCGAGGCGCCGTTGCTGACCGGGCCGATGATCGGCGCGCTGTCCGGCAGCCTGCAGGCGCTACCGTCCGACATCACCCTGTCCGAGGTGCAGCAGCAGAACCATGAGTTGCTGGCGACGCTGGCCGAACTGAAGACGCGCCAGGACGAACTGCTGCAGCTGACGCGCGAGCTGGAAGACACCAACCGCGGCGTGGTGGCGCTGTATGCGGAACTCGACGAAAAGGCCGACCACCTGCGCCGCGCCGACCAGATGAAGTCGCGCTTTTTGTCGAACATGAGCCATGAATTTCGCACGCCGTTAAGCTCGATCCGTGCGCTGGCCAAGCTGCTGATCGACAAGGTCGACGGCGAGCTGTCGACGGAACAGGAAAAACAGGTGATGTTCATCCTGCAAAGCGCGGTCGGCCTGAACGACCTGGTAAACGACCTGCTGGACCTGGCGAAGATCGAAGCGGGCAAGGTCGATGTGCACGCCAATACCTTCAACGTGGCCGACCTGTTCAGCGCCCTGCGCGGCATGCTGCGCCCGCTGCTGGTGTCCGAATCGCTGAACCTGACCTTCATCGATCCGGATCCGGCGCTGGAGATGCATACCGATGAAGGCAAGCTGTCGCAAATCCTGCGCAATTTCATCTCGAATGCGCTCAAATTTACCGAAACGGGCGCCATCATCGTCAGCGCCACGCCGCTGCCCGCGGAAGGCATGATCCATTTTTCCGTGTCCGACACGGGCCTGGGCATCAGCGCCGAAGACCAGCAACTCATCTTCGAAGAATTCAGCCAGGTGGAAAACCACCTGCAACGCCGGGTCAAGGGTACCGGCCTTGGCCTGCCACTGTGCCGCAACCTGGCGACCCTGCTCGATGGCAAGGTCGCCGTGGACAGCACGCCCGGCGTCGGTTCGGTGTTTTCGGTTACCCTGCCGGTCCGGCATGACGCCGGTACCGGCGACGCGGCGCCACAGCCGGCGCAGGAAACCGCGCACGACCAGCGCATTCCCGTGCTGGTGGTGGAAGACAATGCATCGATACGCCTGCTGTATGAAAAATTCCTGGCCGAGACCGAGTTTCGCGCCGTGTTCGCGCGTAGCGTGCGCGAAGCCGTCGAAGCATGGGCGCAGGATCCGCCTGCCGCCGTGCTGCTCGACATCCTGCTGCACGGCGAAAATGCCTGGCACTGGCTGGCCGAGCTGAAAAACGATCCGCTGCGGCGCCAGGTGCCCGTCATCGTCGCCACGGAAGTCGAGGACCGGCGCAAGGGACTGGCGCTGGGCGCCGATGCCTATTACATCAAACCGCTGCTGCGCCCGCAACTGCTGGCTAGCCTGCGCGCGCTGATCCAGCAATCCGGCAGCCCAACGACGCAAGATCCCATGCAGGACGCGCCGCGCCGCATGGCAACTAAACCTGGGAACTAGCGCATGTTTTCGTCCAACAATAGCGATGCACTGATACTCAATGTCGATGACAGCGACGGCGCGCGCTACGCCAAGTCGCGCATCCTCACGCGCGCCGGCTTCAATGTGATCGAAGCGTCGAATGGCGGCGACGCCCTGCTGCGCGCGGCCAAGGACCGGCCGGCCCTGATCCTGCTCGACGTCAAGCTGCCCGACATCAATGGCCTGGAAGTGTGCCGCCGGCTGAAAGACAACCCCGACACCAATACCATCCTGGTGCTGCAGACCTCGGCCTCGTTCATCGGCACGGCCGACAAGATCCGCGCCCTCGATGGCGGCGCCGACAACTACCTGGTCGAGCCGATCGAACCCGATGAACTGATCGCCAACGTCAAGGCGCTGCTGCGCCTGGGCCGGGTCGAGCGCGAACTGCGCGAAGTGGACCGGCGCAAGGACGAATTCCTGGCCACCCTGGCGCACGAGCTGCGCAATCCGCTCGGCCCGATCCGCACTGCGCTGGCGCTGCTGCGCAAGCTCGACCCGGTGGTGCCGGCGATGCAGGAAAACGCCCGCGCCACCATCGGCCGCCATACCGATCATCTGGTGCGCCTGGTCGACGACCTGCTCGACGTGTCGCGCATTTCGCAGGGCAAGATCTCGCTGCAGTGGGAACGGGTCAGCCTGGCCAGCATCATCAATAGCGCGCTGGAGACCAGTTCGCACATCGTCACCGGGCGTGGCCATGCCTTGACCGTGGCGCTGCCGCAGGAAGAACTGTGGGTGCACGGCGACCCGGTGCGCCTGTCGCAGATCCTCGCCAACCTGCTGCTCAACGCGGCCAAGTTTACCGCGCCGGGCGGCGCCATCAGCATCAGCGCCGAGCGCCAGGGCGAGCGTGTGGCTATCCACCTGGCGGACAACGGCATCGGCATCGCCGCCGGCAGCATCGAAACCATCTTCGGCCTGTTCGAGCAGAGCGGCCACGCGCCGGACCGGGTACAGGACGGCCTGGGCATCGGCCTGTCGCTGGTGCGCAAGCTGGTGGAACTTCACGGCGGCCAGGTCACCGTGCAAAGCCCCGGCGTCGGGCTGGGCAGCACGTTTGAAATCGATCTGCCGCTCGACCTGACAGCCGCGCCGCAAGCCGTGGCAGAGCCCGAGCCGGTGGCCGGCAGCAGCAAGCGCATCCTGGTGGTCGACGACAATGAAGACGCCGCCGACACGCTGGCCGAACTGCTGGAACTGGACGGCCACCAGGTGCGCACCGCCTACACCGGCGCGCAGGCGATCGAACGCACGCTGGAATTCAAGCCCGACATCGTCTTCCTCGATATCGGCCTGCCCGACATCAACGGCCATGAAGTGGCAGGCAAGCTGCGCCAGCTGCCGATCCCGCAAGATTTCCAGCTGATCGCCCTGACCGGCTACGGCCAGGAACACGACCGGCGCGCGGCGCTGGACGCCGGCTTCGACGACCACTTTGCCAAGCCAGTCGATTTCGGCAAGCTGGCCACCCTGGGGCTGCATGTTGGCAGATAGGCTGCGCGCTGGCACAAGCTGGCGCTGCACGCTGGCGGCCGCCTGCCTTGCGCTGCCTGCGCTGGCCTGGGCCGCGCCGGTGGCAAACGACGCCTTGCCGGCCAGCCTGGTCTGCCACGACGATGTGTTCGTGCCCTATTTCATGCAGAACGACGGCCGCATCGAAGGCCTGAACGTGGACGTGCTGCGCGAGGCCGCAAGCCGGCTGGGAATATCCATCGCGTTTCGCGCCACGCCCTGGCGCCGCCTGGAAAGCGAACTGGCCAAACCCGACGGCGCCGTCGATTGCGCGTTCGCCCTGAGCCGCACGCCGCTGCGCGAACAGTACCTGGAATTTGGCAAGGTAGCGCTGCAGCCGACCGAATATGCGCTGTTCGTGCGCCAGGGCGGCGGCCTGCCTGCCTTCCGCCTTGAAGACCTGGCCGGCAAGGTAATCGGCGTGCGCGCCGGCTTTCGCCTGCCCGACGAGATAGCCGCCGGCGTGGCCAGCGGGCGCTGGAGCGTGGCCGAAGTGCCGACCGACGCGGCCAACTTCCAGAAGCTGGCGCTGCACCGCATCGACGCCGTGCTGGCCGACAGCTATGTGGGGCTGTACACGCTGCGCCAGCTGAAACTGCAAGGCGTCAAACGCATCACGCCGCCGCTAACGCGCTTCGACACTTATCTGGTATTTCGCAAGAGCGCTCATTCGGCCGCGCTGGCAGCCGCCTTTGACCGCGCTTTCGCGCGCATGCGCCAGGACGGCACCTTTGCGCGCCTCACTTCATCCTACCTGGGCCTCGACGCCCTGGAACCCTGACTGTCATCCACCATGAGCCTGCGCCCGCCCCTGCTACGCATCACCATGATCCTCGGCGCCCTGCACGCCGTGCTGGGCTATCTGCTGCTGCCGGCCCTGAACATCGGCCTGGCCGGCCTGCTGCTGGGCGGCGCCATACTGCTGGCTTCGACCATGCTGATGCCGATGACGATTTTTTCGCGCGGCCTCACCAATGACGCGCGCCTGGCCGACCGCCTGAGCTGGGCCGGTTCCCTGTGCATGGGCTTTTTTTCCTCGCTGTTCGTGCTGGCCGTGCTGCGCGAACTGCTGATGCTGTACCCGCCCGCGCGCCTGCATGCGCAAGCGAGCGCAGTCGGGGTCATCTTCCTGGCCTCGCTGGCCACCGTAATCGGTTTCATCAATGCACGCCGCGTGGCACGCGTAAAAGACGTCAAGGTCGCCATCGCCGGGCTGCCGCCGGCGCTGCATGGCTTTACCATCGTCCAGCTGAGTGACATTCACGTCGGCGCCACCATCAAGCGCGCCTGGGTCGAGGCGATGGTGAAACGCGCCAACAGCCTGGATGCCGATGCGATCGCGATTACCGGCGATGTTGTCGACGGCACCGTGCCGCAACTGGGCGCGCATACGGCGCCGCTGGGCACCTTGACCGCACGCCACGGCGTGTTCCTCGTCACCGGCAACCACGAATACTATTCCGGCGCCGCGCCATGGGTGGCCGAATTTCGGCGCCTGGGTTTGCAGGTACTGATGAACCAGCATCAGGTAATCGAACACGACGGCGCGCAACTGGTGCTGGCCGGCGTGACCGACTTCAACGCCGCGCATTTCGACCCGGCCAACACCAGCGACCCGCAGGCAGCCATCGCCGGCGCACCGCCAGGCCTGCCCCGCATCCTGCTGGCGCACCAGCCGCGCAGCGCGCCGGCCGCCGAAGCGGCAGGCTTCGACCTGCAACTGTCAGGCCACACCCACGGCGGCCAGTTCTGGCCATGGAATTTGTTCGTGCCGCTGCAGCAGCCGTATGTGGCGGGTTTGCACCGCAGCGGCAAGCTGCAGATCTACGTCAGCCGCGGCACGGGCTACTGGGGGCCGCCGAAACGGGTGGGCGCGCCGGCGGAAATTACGCGGATTGTGCTGGTGGCGGGCTGACTATCTGAAGAAAATTGCTCATTCAAGCTGGAGCTGGCACTTCAGCCATGATTATCTTCGGTGCGAGAATCAATGCCCATCCGGCTTCAATCGTACGCCATCGCGCGTCAGGTAACAGTCGACAAACCCGCCGATTTCGCCTGGTGCATACACCACGATACAATCGTCATTGGGAGCGACGGTAAATACGGTATTAACTGTATTGGCGTCACAGATCCCATGCACCACGACTTTTTCACCAGGCTGTACAAAAAAGTATTCCGGAATTGGCTCCAGATAAATCTTCAGCACTTTTGTGCTTTCATTCTGGAATGGCAGTGTGATGTGCAAATTTGGCATTGATATGTCCCTTATATTCACTGGTCCCAGCTTGCCATCCAGTCATTGAGCCGCATGACCATCTTCGGCGTATTCAACCGCTCCAGTACGCCGTCCAGTTCCTCGCTATCGCTGACCTCGAACAGCACCAGCGTCTCCTCGCGTTCAACGCCCGTACCAAACAGCCCTTCCGCAGCCAGCTGCTCCAAGGCCGCGATGCCCGCCTCGAACGCGCTGGCGCGAAACACCTCGAAATCGACCTCGAACGGCAAGCCGCGGTGCGCCTGCAGCAGCAAGCGATAGGCGCTGTCAAAATATGCGCCGCCTTCATCGAACTGCCATTCGCCGGGATTCCAGAACATCTCGTTTTCGTCTTCCGCGGTAGCCAGTGCTTCGCGGCTGTTGGCGAGCAGGGAAATCGTCATGGCGCTGTCGTCGCTGAGCAGCGCCCAGGCATTGAAATGCTGGTCGGGATGGGCGGCGCGAACGAAGGCGACAGCCTGGCGCGTGGCGGTGACGAGCAAGGTTTGTAACAGCGGCGCGTCGAACACGGCGGGGTCGATCAGGCTGGCGCGCTCCAGGGTGTAGCCTTCGCTCAGCGCGGCCGCGCAGAAGGCGGCATAGGCGGCCCGCGCTGACGCATCACCGGCATGCACGGTACGGGTTTCCTCGCCCCAGGTCATGGCCGCGCCTTCGGCGGTCCAGACAGTGGCGTCAAACACGCGCACTTCGCGAAAGCGTGCCGGCATGGCGCCGTCGTATTGGTAAAACAGGCTGTAGTCGGTCGTCATCAGGTCGGTTCATCAGTTAATCGGGGGTGATCTGCGCCGCGAAGTCCTGCTGGCGGAATTGTTCCAGCAGGTAGTCGACAAACACCCGCGTTTTGGCGGGCAGCAGTTTCTTGCCGGGATAGTATAGCGACAGGGGGCCGGAATCGGCGCGCCAGCCGGGCAGCAAGCGGATCAGGGCGCCGCTGCGCAAATGCGCCAGCGCATGCGGCATCGGCAGCAGGGCTACACCGACGCCGTCGATGGCCGCCATCGCCATCGCTTCCGGATCGTCGAAGATGGCGCGTGGCCGGCATTCGGCCACGCCCTCGCCGCCCTGGCCGTCGCGCAGTACCCAGCTGCGCAGGCGCCCGCTGCCGGCAGAGCGGCGCGCCACGCCGTCGAACTGCGCCAGGTCGGAAGGATGCGACGGCATCTGCCTGCCGCGCATATAGGCGGGCGAGGCGGTGGCGACGATATGGGCGTGGCCCAGTTCGCGCGCCACCACGCCTTGCGTCAGTTCGATGCCGCCGCCGATGGCGACATCGAAGCCTTCGCCGATCAGGTCGACCTGGCGGTTATCGAAATGGCAGTCGGGGATCACGCCCGGATAGCGGCGGATGAATTCGGCCAGCAGCGGCACCACATAGCTGCGGCCGAACGACGGCGCCAGGCTGATTTTCAATATGCCGGCTGGCTGGCCGCCCTCCTCGGCCACATCGGCGATCGCTTCGCGCAAGGTGGCCAGCGCACCGCCTATTTGCTGCAAAAAGCGCTCGCCGCCTTCGGTCAGGGTCAGCTTGCGCGTGCTGCGCTGGAACAGGCGCAAGCCCAGGCTGGCCTCCAGGCGCGCCACGTTCTTGCTGACTGCGGCCGGCGTCAGCCCCAGGCGGCGCGCGGCCGCCGAAAAGCTGCCGGCTTCGGCCGACAGCACAAATGATTGCAAATGATTGAGCGCTTCCATGCCGCCATTCTATCTGCTCATTTGATACCAATGGTTGAAAGTGATTGTATCGATTACTGGCTAGCGCATCATTAACAACAGGCAGATACTGGCTACTCCTTACCCACACTTTGAAAGCCCGTCATGACTGCCACGCAAAACTCCACCTCCCTGCCCTTCGCCGGCAAAACCGCATTTGTCACCGGTGGCTCGCGCGGCATCGGCGCCGCCATCGTGCGCCGCCTGGCGCGCCAGGGCGCCCATGTCGTCTTCACCTATCAAAGCTCAAGCAATGAAGCCGAAGCGCTGGCCGCCAGCGTGCGTGATGCCGGCGGCCAGGCGCAGGCGGTGAAAGCCGATGCGGCCGATGCGCAAGCGCTGTCGGCGGCCGTCACCGAGGCGGCAAAAGTGACCGGCAAGCTCGATATCCTGGTCAATAACGCCGGCGTCTTCGTGCCTGGTTCCATCGACGATTTTTCACTGGAAGACTTCGACAAGACGCTGGCCGTCAACGTGCGCGCCGTGTTTGTCGCCATCAAGGCAGCCGTGCCGCTGATGCCGTCGGGCGGGCGCATCATCAATATCGGCAGCACCAATGCGCACCGCATGCCGTTTGCCGGCGCGGCCGCCTACGCCATGAGCAAGTCGGCGCTGTCGGGCCTGACGCAAGGCCTGTCGCGCGACCTGGGTCCACGCGGCATCACCATCAACAACGTGGAACCTGGCCCGGTCGCCACCGACATGAACCCGCCCACCGGCGACTTCGCCGACCTGATGCACGGCCTGATGGCCCTGCCGCGCCACGGCACCGGCGACGAAATCGCCGGCATGGTGGCCTACCTGGCCAGCGAAGAAGCGGCGTTCGTCACCGGCGCCGGGCTGAAGATCGACGGCGGTTTTGCGGCCTAAGCGGAGGCCTTCTTCGACAGATGATCGCCGGCGCCCGCTTGCAGTCGCCAGGTATCGATCATGCCCAGCAGGCTGACCACAGCCACCAGCACAAAGGCCAGGCGAAACTCGGCGGCCGGCATCTGTTGAATGCCGGCCGTCCGCGCCAGCCAGTGGCCGAGGCGCACGCCCAGCGCGCCCAGCGCCACGCCCAAGCCCATGGCGACCTGGAAAGCGGTGCTGAACAGGGTGTTGGCGGCGGCCATGCGGGCCTGCGCCATGTCGGCAAAGGCGATGGTGTTGTAGGCCGTGAACTGCATCGAGCGCGTCAGGCCGCCGATGAACAGGACCAAGGCGATCAGCCAGATGGGAGTCGCAGGCGTCAGAAAGGCGCAGGCCAGCAGGGACAGCACATTGATGGCGCCATTGACCAGCAGTACCGGCCTGAAGCCGAAGCGGCGCAGGATGCCGGTGGTGGCAGGTTTCATCATCAGATTTCCGGCAAACACGGCGATCACCAGCATGCCCGAGTGAAAAGCGTTCAGGCCGAAGCCGACCTGGAACAGCAGTGGCAGCAAGAAGGGCACGGCGCCGATCGCCATGCGGAACAGCGAGCCGCCGTAAATCGCCACGGCAAAGGTGGGCGTGCCCAGGGTACGCAAGTCGATCAACGGATGCACGGCCCGGCGCAGATGGCGCACGGCCAGAGTCCCCAGCAGCGCACCGAGCGCAAGGAAAAACCCTGCCTCGCTCCACGGCGCATCGGGCCGGCTCAGTGTTTCGGCGGCCCAGGTCAGGGACAGCAGCGCGCCGCCCGCGTACAGGAAACCGACGGCATCAAAAGGCTTGCGTTCGCTGGGCCGGTGATCGGGAATCAGGCGCCAGGCAAAAAACAGCGCCAGCAGGCCCAGAGGCAGGTTCAGATAAAAGATCCAGCGCCAGGAACTGTAGCTGGTAATGAAGCCGCCCAGCGGTGGCCCCAGTACGGGCGCCACCAGCGCCGGCCAGGTCAGGGTCGCGATCACGGAAATGAGCTTGTCCTTGGGAGTGCTTTTCAGCACCACCAGCCGCCCGACCGGCACCATCATGGCGCCGCCCACGCCCTGCAACGCGCGCAGCAGCACGAATTCCAGCAGGCCGTCGGCCATGCCGCACAGGACGGACGCGATGGTAAACAGCGCCAGCGCCGCGGCAAATACCTTGCGCGCGCCGAAACGGTCGGCCACCCAGCCGCTGATGGGGATGAACACGCCCAAGGTCAGCAGATAGGCGCTGACGCCGATATTGAGGTCCAGCGGCGCCACGCCGAATGACTTGGCGATGTCGGGCACGGCGGTGGTGATCACGGTGCCGTCGAGGTTTTCCATGAAAAAAGCGCCCGCCACCAGCAGCGCTATCCAACGAGCCTTCCGCGCTTCGTCAGGGTGATCGGATGGCGGCGCCGCTTGAGCATTCATGGTGATTCCTGAAAAGTCCAGGCGCCATTATCGCTGAAGAATACCTAACAAAACCGTAGCGAGCGGCAGTGAGTTGTGGCCGAGATGCGGAGCTGTGCGAATGTACGGGGCCGCCGAGGCAGTGAGCATCGGAGGCCGCAAATCACGACGCGCAGTAGGTTATGTTAGGTGTTCTAAGGGGGATTGCCTTGCATGCCGCGAGCCAGCTGGTCGACGTTGTAGCGCATCAGCGCCAAATAGGTGGGCGCCGGGCCGCGCGGCGCGGACAAGGCGTCCGAATACAGCTTGCCGCCCACCGTCACGCCAGCCTCGCCCGCCAGCTGGCGCAGCAGGCGCGCGTTGTGCAGGTTTTCGGCAAACACGGCGGCCGTGCCGTCGGCGCGCATGCGCCGTACCAGCTCGCCCATGGCGCGGGCGCTCGGTTCGCTTTCGGTCGACAGGGCCTGCAACGCCGACAGGCGCAGGCCGTAGCGCGCGGCCAGGTAGTCAAACGCCGCGTGCGCGGTGACGGCGCGCCGCTGGTTGACGGGAATTTGCGCGAAGCGCGCGCCGGCCCAGGCGTCCAGTTCGCGCAGCAGCACCTGGTAGCTTGCCGCATTGGCGCGGTAGATGGCGGTGCCTTGCGGGTCGGCCCGCGCCAGCGCGGCGGCGATATTGGCGACATACAGCATGACGTTGTGCGGGTCCTGCCAGGCGTGCGGATCGAGGTGGCCATGCTCGTGCCCGTGTTCGTGGCCATGATCAGGGTCAGCTTGATGTTCATGGCCGCGCGGCTTGACACCGGTGGACGCCACCACCACCTCGCCCCGGTAGCGGGCCGCCTGCAGCAAACGCTGCTGCCAGCCTTCGAAACCGAGGCCGTTAACCACCACCAGCCTGGCGCGCGCGATGCGCACCGCGTCCTGCGGCGTGGGGTCGAACACATGGGCATCGGCGTCCGGCCCTACCAGGGAGGTCACGGCGACGCGCTCGCCGCCCACCACTTTCACCAGGTCGGCCAGGATGCTGAAGCTGGCCACCACCGGCAGTTTTTCGGCCGCTGCACGCTGTGGCAGCAGCAGGGCCAGGCTCAAGGCCACGGCGGTCAATATCATATTTTTGTTTAAACGGAGCATGGGGAATCCAAGGTAAAAATCAGTTGCGCGCGCGGCGCAGCGCGGCCAGCGCGCCGTGCGGCGACAGCAGCAAGGAGCCGGCATACAACAATCCGGCGCAGACGATGATCGCGGGTCCCGATGGCAGGGCCGCGTAATACGACAGCAGCAAACCACTGACACCGGCCAGCATCGCCTGGCAAGCCGCATGGACCAGTTGTGCCGGCAAGCTGTGGTGCCACAGCCGCGCCGAGATGGCCGGCAGCATCATCAGGCCGACCGCCATCAGGGTGCCCAAGGTCTGGAACGACGCCACCAGATTGACCACCACCAGCATCAAAAACAGCTGCTGGAACCAGGCCCTGCTTCCATGCACGGCCGCGAGAAAAGCCGGATCAAAACTTTCCAGCAGCAGCCCCCGGTACGCCAGCGCCAGCAGCAGCAAGGTGGCGCTGGCCACGCCGGCCACCAGCAGCAGGCCATCACGGTCGACGCCCAGCACATTGCCGAACAATATATGCAGCAGGTCGATCTGCGAGCCTTGCAGGGAAATGAGCATCACGCCCAGTGCCAGCGCCACCAGGTACAAAGCTGCCAGGCTGGCGTCTTCGGCGATGCGCGTATGGCGGCTGACCAGCGCAGCAGCCAGCACCACCAGCATGCCGGCCAGCACACCGCCGATGCTCAATGCGGTCAGCGACAGGCCGAAAAACATGAAACCCAGCGCCACACCGGGCAGCACGGCGTGGCTGAGCGCATCGCCGACCAGGCTCAGTCGGCGCAAGGTCAACAGCACGCCGAGCGGCGCCGCACCCAGCGACAACGCCAGCACGGCCACCAGCGCGCGGCGCATGAAGGCAAATTCCAGGAACGGTCCGGCCACAAACTCAATCACCATCGCGCGCCCGTTCAAGATGGTGCGCGCTCAGCACATGCTGCGTATCACCCCACGCCACCAACCGGCGCGCCAGCAGCACGGCCTGCGGAAAATGCGCATGCACCTGGGCGTGGTCGTGCAGCACAGCTACCACCGTGCGGCCCTGGCCGTGCCACTCGCGGATCAATGCCAGCAGCAGCGCGGTGGTGGCCGCATCGATGGCGTTGAACGGTTCATCGAGCAGCAACAGCTCGGCCTCCTGCACCATCAGGCGCGCAAACAGCAGGCGCTGGAACTGGCCGGCCGACAGCGCGCCAATCGGGGCTTGCGCCAGATCGGCCATGCCGACCGCCGCCAGCGCCTGGTCCACCCTCGTTTGCACCTCGGCCGGCACGCGGGCGAACAAGCCCACGCGCTGCCAGGCGCCCAGCAGCACGCAGTCGCGCGCCAGCATGGGAAAGCCGCGCTCAATCTCGCACTGCTGCGGCAGATAAGCGATGCGCGCCCGCGGCAGGTGCAGTTCCACCGTGCCGCCGGCCAGCGGCACCAGGCCCAGCATGGCTTTCAACAAGGTGCTCTTGCCGGCGCCATTCGCGCCCACCACCGCGTACAGGCCGCCGCGTTCGAAATGCCCGTTGATGCCGTGCAGCGCCTCGGTGCCTTGATAGCGCACCGACAGCTGGCGCACGCTGGCCAGCGCGCTCACGCCAGTGCCCAGTACACACCCAGCCACAGCAAGCTGCAGGCGGGCAGCACGGCCAGCACGCGCAGCCAGGCCGGCCAGGCAAACACGCCGGCCCTTTGCATCAGAAAAAAGCCTGGCTTCACTGCTACATTGGGTAGTCGGTGGTTCATGGCATCCTTGAAATCATTATTAATGCAATTGAGTTGCATTTTATGATTTTAAGGCATCCAGGCCAGAACGGCAATCAAACCCCGGCAAACCGTAAGGTCAAGCTGCCTGGGGCAGGCCGAACATCAGTGTACGGTGCGCTGCCACGCCGGCCATGGCGCCGTCGGCCACGGCAAACGCCACATTGCCGGCCGCGCGGCCGGCGTCGCCGCAGCAGAACACGCCGGCCAGGCTGGTGGACTTCATCTCGTCGGTGCGCACGACCGGGCCCATCGGACCTTCATCGAGCGCGCAGCCCAGCTGTTCGGCCAGCGGGCTGGCCTGCTGCGTGCGCGGTGCCACGAACAGGCCGGCCATGGCGTGCGTGCTGCCATCGGCCAGCACCACGTCGGCCACGCCGGTGATGCGCGAAATCAGTCTCGATTCGACCGTCGTGCCGCGCCGCGCCAGTTCGGCCAGCTGCGCCGCATCGGGCTCAAAGGCGCCATTGAGGAAAAACGTCACCGTGCCCCAGTCGGGCAGCATCAGGCCATGATGCATGGACAAGGGGCCGGTGGCGATCACGCCGATTGGCCCCTGATCGAGTTCATAGCCGTGGCAATACGGGCAGTGAAACACGCTGGCGCCCCAGCGTTCGCGCAAGCCCTCGACCGGCGGCAGTTCGTCGACCACGCCGCTGGCCAACACCAGGCGCAGGGCCTGCACGGTGCTGCCATCGTCCAGCAGCACCTCGAAACCGCCAGCCGTTTGCGCGGCTTGCAGTGCCCTGCCCTCGCGCCAGCTCACCGTGGGGTAAGCAAGCACCTGGCGCTTGCCGTCGGCGGCGATATCAGCGGGTGCGCGCCCGTCCTGCGTGAGAAAGCCGTGCGAGTGGCTGGCGTAGCGGTTGCGGCGCTGGCCGGCGTCGATCACCAGCACGCGGCGGCGCGCGCGGCCCAGTTGCATGGCGCAGGACAAGCCCGCATAGCTGCCGCCAACGATGATGACGTCATAGGGCTGTTGAAGTTCAGTTGGTTTCATGGGTATGGCTCCGGTGGTTGGCATGCAGTTGGCTGAAACGCGAGGACAGGTCGGCCAGGCTGACTTCGCCGAGGCGGGCGATCAGCAGGGCTTCGGCTTCATCGAAGGCACTCGCCAGCGACTGGTTGACGGCCTGCTCGACGAGGCAGCCGGGCTGCTCGACCCGGTTGCCCATGGCGAACACGGTGGGCGCGCCGACGGCGTCGTAGATATCGCGCAGGGTGACTTGTTCAAGATCGCAGTTGATGGTCCAGCCGCCGCCATGGCCCTTGGTCGAGGCCACATAGCCGCGCTCGCGCAGGCCCGCCATTACGCGCCGCACCAGCACCGGATTGGTGCCCAGGCAGGCGGCCATCTCGTCGGACGTCATCGGGCGTCCGGCATGCGCCATATGCAATAGCACATGCAATATCGATGAAAGTTTGCTGTCAGGTTTCATGTAACTAATGATATTACATAAGACCGGCTAATGCAAACCGTTTGCAAATATCAGGGAGAGACGCAAGCTTGCGCTGCCTTTTGCAGCCACTGCGCATCGACGGCGCCCAGGCGCGTGGTGCATACCTGGTGCGCGCCGTTCAGCACCACCGTATAGGGCAAGGCGCCCAGCGGATTGCCGAACTGGCGCAGCAAATCCTGCCGGCCCGGCGCCGCCAGTTGCAGATACGCCGCCCCCGCCTTGTGCGCAAACGGCGCCGCCCGCCGCCCCTCGTCGATGGCGATGCCGACAAAGCGCAAGCCGGGCAGGCGCTGCGACTGCGCTTGCAGCAGCGGCAATTCGCGCACGCAAGGCAGGCAGTCGCTGGCCCAGAAGTTGAGCAATACGGGGCCGGGCAAGGCGGCCAGGGTCACGCTGCGGCTGGCGTCCAGGGTGGGCAATTTGAAGTCAGGGTTGGGCTGTGCCACCGCCAGCGCCGCCGCCAGCAATACCGCATTCACGGCTGCACCAGGCTGGCGTCGTTGATGCGGTAATACAAACCCATCGAGTCGCTTTTCAGCACCGTCATCTTGCCGCTCATGACCATCGGCGCATAGGTGAACTTGACCGGCGTGCTGCTGTTGATTTCCACCACCCCTTCCGGCCCGGCCGGCAGGCAGAACGGGCAGCTGGCCGAGGTCACCGTCAGCAGGAAATGCTTCTGCTTCTGCCCTGGCTGCAGCGGCATCATGAAGCCCTGCACCTTGACTTCGGTCTGGTCCAGCGCAGTGATTTCTTCCGTATATTTCGGCACCATGCGCCCGCCTTTCGCCTTGACGGTGGTGGCTTTCGACAGCAGGCTCCAGGGCAGCACGCCGGGAATGTCCTCCAATGGCGCGAAGAACGATGGCGGATGGTCGGCGGTGGCAGGGGTTGTCACCTTGGCCGCGTGCGCGGTGCCAGCGGCGAGCAGCAAAACAAGCAGCAATGATTTCATGATGTCTCCTTCAGGAATGCGCCAACGTGGCGGCGATATCGGTGCGGTAGGCGCGCACGGCGGGCACGATCGAAGCGAGCAGGCCGACCAGCAAGGCGGCCGGCAGCAGCCACGCTTCCTGCGGGTCCATGGCCCAGGCCGACAGCGCCAGGTTCTGCTGGCCTTCCATCAGCGCGCCCAACAGGCCTACCGCCGCATGGCCCAGCAGCCAGCCCAGCACGGCGCCGCCCAAAGCCAGCGCCAGGCCCTGGGTCAGCAACAGCAGCAGCAGCTTGTGTGGCGGCGCGCCCAGCGCGCGCAAAATCGCCAGGTCCGTCTTGCGCTCTTCCAGCGCGTGGTACAGCGCAACAAACATCGACAGGCAGGCGACGGCCAGCACGATGGCGGCAATCGCGCGCAGCACATCGGCGCCCACGCCCACCAGCTCGAACAATTTGGCCGATTCCAGCGCCGGCTGCGCCGCCTGCAAACGGGTCTGGCTGTTGACCCAGCGCGGCAGGCTGATGGCCGCCAGCGGCGAGGCATAGCGCACCAGCAGCACGGTGATTTCATGCTGCGCTTCATGCTCGCCCTCATTGACCTGCGCATGCGGTTCGTCCGGGTCGGTTTCGTGCACGCGCCACACTGAGGCGACCGGCGTGACGATCAGCCGGTCCAGCACGGTGCCCGTCGGCTGCAGGATGCCCACCACCGTGTACGGCGCATGGGTGTGGACCTCGCCGCCGGCCACCAGGCCGTGCGAGCCGGCAAAGCGCGCACCCAGTAAGGTCCCCGTGCGACGTGCTACTTCAGCCCCCAGCACCACCTGCATGGTGCCGCCGAAGCGCACGCCGCTGGCCGCCTGGCCACCGTAGTGGCGAATATAATCAGCGGTGCTGCCGACAATGCGGTAGCCCTGGTAGCTGTCACCGAGCGCCAGCGGGATCGCCTCGGCCACCAGCGGATTGGCCGCCAGTTCGGCCTGCGCGGCGGCCGGGATATTGCCGGTCGGGATATCGATATGGTAGATCGAGGACAAAATCAGCTGCAGCGGCGAGCCCTTGGCGCCGACCACCATGTCGATGCCGTTGGCGTCTCTCAGGGCGCCGTCCTCCAGCTGGCGCGAGGCCGACAGGATAAAGGTCATCATCGCCACGCCAATCGCCATCAGCAGCAGATTGAGGCAAGTGGCCAGCGGTTTGTGGCGCAGCGCGGCCAGCGCCATGGTCACGGCGTTCAGGCGGCGCATGGCAGCTCCCCGCGCGCCGGCAGGCGCAAGACGGCGGCACCGGGCAAGGCGGCAATCAGGCGCGCATCGTGGCTGGCGATCAGGAGCGAGGCGCTGGCGTCCCTGGCCTGGCGCGCCAGCAAGGCGGCCACTTGCGCGCAGGCGGCATCGTCCAGGTTGGCGGTCGGTTCGTCGGCCAGCAGCAAGCGTGGCTGGGTAAACATGGCGCGCGCGATCGCCACGCGCTGGCGCTGGCCGCCGCTCAGTTGATGCGGCATGGCGTGCGCCTTGTCGGCCAGGCCCAGCCCTGCCAGCAGCGCCTGGGCGCGTTCCACGTCGGGAGGCAAGCCGCAGGCATAGGCCGGCAGCAGCACATTGTCGCGCACGGACAAGCTGGCGACCAGCGCCAGCTGCTGCGGCAGCAGGCCGACATGGCGGCCGCGCCAGGCATCGGCTTCGCGCGGCGCCAGGGCCGCCAGGTCGACGCCGTCGATAGCGATGCGCCCGTTTTGCGGGCTCAGGATGGCCGCCAGCAGGTGCAGCAGGGTCGATTTGCCGCAGCCCGATGGCCCCAGCAGCAGCGCGTGCTGGCCACGCGCCAGTTCAAAAAAAGGCAAGGATAGTACGGTCACACCGTGGTAGCGGTGCTCCAGTTTGGAAATGGTCAGCAAGATGGTCTCGATCGGCAATGACAACAAGGCCGCAGCGGCTGCTTGCGCCCTGCGGTCGTGGTAGCGGTATCAGGAGACCAGGGCCGGCGGCCCGTGCGCATGCGGAATCAGAAAGCTGCGCAGTACCGGGCTGGCCGGCTGCACTGCTGAAGAAAGAGAATAGCTGCCGGCCAGGCGCAGCACCAGCAGTGCCGGTGGCGCCAGCGCCTGGTCGGCCGGCGGCACGCTGCCGGCAAAGCAGCTGGCGCAGTCGGGCGCCTGGCTGCCCGGGGCATGATGATGTTGCGTCAGGCCGAACAGCTGCAGCACCAGCATGGCCATGACCAGCCATGCCAACCACCTCTGGATCCAGGAACTGTTTGCAACCATAAGACCGGGCGTGCCTAAAAACGCAATTGATTTGCGTATACTAGCATGCCCGGCAGATGGGGTTCATTCCTGCTTGCGCCGGCGCCACCACAGGAAGACCAGCAGCAAGGCCAGCAGCCCAACGATGATGCCGCCACGCACCAGGCCTATCAGGCTGGACGGTGCACCACCATTGCGCAAGGTCGTTACCTGCTGCGCCGTTACCTTGACGTCGGGATTGCCGTACATCTTCTGCACGTAATTGCCCAAAGTAACAATCTGCTCGTCCGACAGGGTCTGGCGGAACGCCGGCATCAGATGCCCGCTGCCGCCGTCCTGGCGCTCGACACCATCGAGGATGGCCATCACCAGGTTGTTGCTGTTGCTGCGGCCCGTCACCGAGTTGTGGAACAGCGACGGCAAACTGCCATCGGCGCTGCCTTCGCCCCTGGCATGATGGCAGCTCGCGCATTGGGCATCGTACAGCTGCGCGCCGCTCATCTTGTTCAGGTCTTTCGGCAGCGCCACGCCACGGATCGCAGAGAGCTCGTTGCCAGGCTGGCCCCATTGCGTCACCGCCCTGGTGTCAGCCGCATCGCGCAGCGCCGGCACGCTCTTGACGTAATGTGCAATGGCGTTCAGGTCGCTGTCGCTCAGGTGCTTCAGGCTGTGATCGATGGCTTCGGCCATCGGCCCTGCCGCCTGCGCCTTGTTCGCGGCGCGGCCGGTGCGCAGGTAGTCGACCAGTTCCTGCTGGCTCCAGCCGCCGACGCCGCTGTTGACGTCCGAAGTGATATTGGGCGCATGCCAGGTCCCAAGATCGGCACCGCCCAGTTCCTTCGACAACTGCTCGGCCATCAACGCATTGCGTGGCGTATGACAGGTGGTGCAGTGCGCCAGGCCTTGCGCCAGATAGGCGCCGCGGTTCCACTCCACGCTTTTGGACGCATCGGCCACATAGGGCGTCTTGTCCAGGAAAAGCAGGTTCCAGCCAGCCATCGACAGGCGGATATTGAACGGAAACGGCAAGTCGGTGACTTTCGCCGGGGCCGCGTCGACCGCCGCCACGCCATGCATGAAGTAGTCGTACAGGGCCGCCGTATCGGCGTCGCTCACCTTGGCATACGCCGTGTAGGGCATGGCCGGATACAGGTTGGCGCCATCGGCGCGCACGCCGTGGCGCAGCGCAGCGGAAAATTGCGCCAGCGTGTAGTTGCCGATGCCATGGGTTTTCGACGGCGTGATATTGGTCGCCACGACGGCGCCGAGCGGGGTTGCCAGCGACAGGCCGCCAGCCATGGGTTTCCCGCCTGGCACGCTATGGCAGGCGATGCAGTCGCCGGCCGTGGCCAGGTAGCGGCCCCGTTCGATGCTGGCCGTATCGGCGGCCAGCGCCGGCATCGCCGCCAGGGACAGCAGGGTCGCGCCAGCGGCCAGCCTGAAGTTCGTCATCATGCTGTCGCTCCCTGTTCGCCGAGAATATGCTTGACCGTGCGCAGCGCCAGGGCCAGGCCGTTTTCGGTCGAATTGCAGGTGCCGGACGTCGGCAGCACGCCGGTGCTGCACAGGAACAGGTTCGGATGATCGTAGGTGCTGCCCCACTGGTCGCACACGGCCTTGGCCGGGTCCGATCCCATCGACAAGGTGCCGCAGATATGCTGGTTGTTGGAAAACACCCCCTCCTTGCTGTGGCGCAGATTGGTGCCGCCCATCAGCCTGGCGATGCGTTCGAAATCCTGTTTCGCGCGCTCGTGGCCACGCCTGGTGTACGCGTCGATCGCATAGTGCGCCTGCGGCTTGGGTATGCCCATGCTGTCCTTTTCCTCGCTCAAAGTGATGCGATTGTCAGGATGGGGCAGCACCTCGAGCACGGTCTTCAGGCTCATTTCACGCGCCGAGCGGAAACGCAGCTGCTGTTCGAATTCTTCGCCGAACACGCCCTTGCCGATCAGCTCCTTGGTCGCGCCATCGACGCGCGAAATATTCGTGAAGTCCAGCCGGTATGGCGCATGCTCGCCGCGGAAATCGCCGTCGCGCATGGTGTTGATCGAGTTGGGGCTTTGCGGGCCCCGGCCCAGCCACAGGTCTTCGTCGGCGTCAAAGGTCAGCGAGGTGCTCGGGTGATCCATCAGGTTGCGGCCCACCATGTCGCTGCTGTTGGCCAGGCCTTTCGGATATTTGTCCGACGCGGACAACAACAGCAGGCGCGGACTTTCGATGCCGTTGGCGGCCAGGATGAAGGTTTTCGCGGTGACGCGGTGGCTCTTGCGGTCGACATCGTAGTACAGCGCGGCGGTGATACGACCCTTTTCGTCGTGTTCGAGCTTGTAGACATTGGCGTTGCACAGGATCCTGACGCCGGCGTCTTCTGCCTGCAGGGCGGCGATGCCGCCGTGGTATTGCGCGTCGATCGGACAGATCGGCTGGCAGCTGTTGTTGCCGCAGCAGGCCGGGCGGCCATCGTAGCTGACGC
Source organism: Janthinobacterium sp. 1L-D-8-B-C4 (assembly GCF_057291295.1). Taxonomy (NCBI): domain Bacteria; kingdom Pseudomonadati; phylum Pseudomonadota; class Betaproteobacteria; order Burkholderiales; family Oxalobacteraceae; genus Janthinobacterium; species Janthinobacterium sp. 1L-D-8-B-C4. The sequence continues at coordinate 449,395 of NZ_JBXAVX010000001.1, read as the reverse complement.
TGTTGCGCGCCACCGTGTTGCCGACCACCTTGTAGGACGGGTCGAGGCGTTCGCGGATGCGGCGCATGGCGTACGGCTCGGTCACCGGCGCCATCGGGAAAGCCTGCTTGCGTGGCGAGCCGGTGTTGGCAAGACCGGATACGCCCATGATCTCTTCGGCTTCCTGGTAGAACGGTTCCAGGTCTTCATAACTGATCGGCCAGTCGACGCCGACGCCATACAGGCTGTGGATGCGGAAGTCGTTAGGTACATTGCGCCACGCTTGCGCGGCCCAGTGCCACGAGGTGCCGCCGAACTGGCGGATATATTCGGCCGGATAAGGATACGGGCCGGCCTGCACCAGGTAGCCGCTGTCCCTGGGCTGGTAGATCGGGTGCGGCGCGGTCGGCACCGACGGATAGGGCGACATCAGGTCGCTGCGGCGCGTGGAATTGCGAAAGCGGCCGACGATCTCGCCGCGCGTCACGCGCGGCCCCGCTTCCAGGATCTGCACCGAGGCGCCGGCCAGCGCGAGCTTGCGCGCGGCCAGCGAGCCGATGATGCCGGAGCCGATCACGATGTAATCGGCAGTATATTGTTCAGCCATAATGGCTCCTTAGATTGGTTTTCTGGCCCAGCTGCCGTAGGCGCCGTAGGAATACGAGGGAGGTACCAGCACATCGGCCACGACAGCCGCGTTCAGCGCCTCTTCATAGGCCACGCAGACTGCCGCCTCGCCGGTGCCGACGATGCCCAGGTACCAGGCGCCGGCGATCTGGCGCGGCAGGGCCGCCACCGGCGACTGCGCCGCATCGAGCGCGGCCTGGATGCCGGCGCTGGTCAGTCCTTCGGCATTGATCAGCGCCAGCAAGGCGCGCAGATTGGCCGGGAAAGCGGCGTCCTGCGCCACCAGTGCCTTGTACAGGCGGCGGGCCAGGCCAGGCTCGAGCGCCTGGCGCCCCACCAGCACGGCGGACACGGCCAGGAAAGCGCCCTCTTCCGCATTGGCGACCGGCTCGGCCAGCGCCCACGGTATCAGCGCCGCGGCCGAGGCCGACAGCAAACCGGCCAGCACCATGCGGCGGCCAGGATTGAACGGGCCGCTGCCCTCATTGGTATGCGTTTTCATTGCAGCTCCTTTGGATGGGGACAGCTTAAAAGGCGTGTTTGAGACCGAGCATCAGCACCGTCTGGCCGCCATTCGACGACGGCGTGCCGTTTTGCGAGTCGCCGATCGAGGCCACCGCAGCGACGACATTGCCACTGGTACCCAGGGTCTGGCCACGGGCCAGCTGGCGCGCTTCGATCGCGTACAGGGCCGTGCGTTTCGACAGCGCGTAGTTCTGCTCGAACGACAGCTGGCGGTAGCGCGCGCGGTTGCCGATGTCATTGGCGTGGGCTGCGCGCGTGTCGCTGTAGCCGGCCGACAGGAACAGCGCGGGCGCCGCCTGATAGCTGGCAACCAGGCCGGCCGTGTTGAACACCGCCGTGTCGCGGAAAACAGATGCGCTGGCGGCCTGGAACTGCACGTTGCTGGCGTTGGCGCCGACCATGAACTTGCCGAAGCTGTAGCGCGCGCTGGCGGCGATGAACTGGATCGATTCGGCTGAAACATAGCCCTGGTTGATGGCCGAGACGCCGAAGTTGCCCGACGCCGTGTTGCTCCAGCCGGCGGCGTTGCTGCCGTTTTTCAGTTTCAGGTAGCCGAGCGCAAATTCGGCCGGCGAGGCGCTGTACTTGACGGCGGCGCTGAAGCTGCTGCCGGCGCCATTGCCGTCTTTCGCTTCGCCAAAACCATATTGCGTGCTGGCCTGCAGGCCGCGCCAGACGGGCGAGCTGTAGGTGAGGGAATTGCTGACGCGCACGGTGGTATCGAGGCCATCGAAGTCGCCAGGATGCGCGCCGGTGGCGCCGGTCAGGATATTGCTCGATGCAAGCGAGCCGACCAGCAAATAATACGGCGTGTACTGGCGCCCGGCCGTCAAACTGCCCCAGGCGCGCGACTGCAGGCCCACGTAAGCCTGACGGTTGAACAAGGAGCCTGCCACGCTTTGCGCGCCGGTATCGGCTTCGAAGCCGCTTTCCAGCAAGAACAGCGCTTGCAGATCGCCACCGAGGTCTTCGGTGCCCTGGAAACCGATCTTGCTGGCCGACAAACTGCCGCTGCGCATATAGGTGTTCGAATGGCCGGCCTGGTTGCTGGCGTATGCAGCGGCCTCGTCGACAACACCGTAAATGGTGACATTACTCTGCGCGCAAACGTTTGCGCAGACGAGCGTGGAGGCGGCCAGCGCGGCAATGCGCATGCATGGGGTATTCATTATTTTTTTCCTGACTATTCCTGGGGTGAGGTAGCGCGTTATTGCCTGGCAAACCAAAGCCATGACATCGCGTCTTTCTTGATTTACATCAAGTGCAGGAAATTATACGCCTTTTCACTAACATGTAAGTGATTGACTGTCAGGACCGATGCAAGATCGCCGGCGCCACCGGCAAGGTATCGAGCGCAACAAATGCTTCCAGCGCCAGGCGCATGTCTTCGAATACCTGCTTGCCGTAGGCCGCTTCGAGGTTTTCATATTGCTGGTCGATCAGCTTGCCCATCTCTATCAGCAAGGCCGCGCCCGCCTCCGACAGATGCACCTTGCGGCGGCGCTGGTCGCCTTCGAATTTGCTGCGCGCCAGCCAGCCCGTCTCTTCCATGCGGGCCAGGATGCCGCTCATGCTGGGGCTGGATATCTGGCAGATATCGCACAATTCGCGCGGCTCGAGCATGTTTGCCTCATTGAGCGCGCGCATGATGCGCCACTGCTGTTCCGTCACGCCGTAGTGGTTGAGAATGGGCCGGAAATGCTGCAGCAGGCTATCGCGCGCCTTGAGCAGCAGCTGCGGCATATTGGGATAGCGGATCGGTAGCTGCAAACTGGACTCCTGAACAAATGACAATACTGACAATTATACGGCGCGCGCAGGATCGCGCGCGCCCCATGAAGCTACCTCAGCTGCGCGACTTCTGCGCCGGGATGAACTGTTCGCGCACGGCCTTGGCCAGCAGCTCCGGCGGCAGCAGGCCCTGGCCCAGCAGGAAGTTGTTAAAGGCCAGGCGGTCGAACTTCGCGCCAAGTGCCAGCTCCGTTTCGGCGCGCAGTTGCAATATGCGCGTATAGCCGTAGAAATAGCTGCCCGCCTGGCCCGGCATATTGAAGGTATAGCGGTCCAGTTCCTGGCGCGCCATCGGTTTCGACAGCATCACTTCGTCGGTCAGGATGCGCCCCGCCTCTTCGCGCGTGACCTGGCCCAGGTTCAGCATCGGGTCGAGCATGGCGCGCGCGGCGCGCAGCATGCGGAACTGCAGCGCGATAAACTGGCCTTCTACCGGCTCGTAGGGAATCATCTCCGCTTCCGCATACAGCGCCCAGCCTTCGACGTTGACGCTGTTGAAGGCATACAGGCTGCGCGCCTGCGACACGCCGCGTTCGACCATGGCGCTGAATTGCAACTCGTGGCCGGGACGGCCCTCGTGCGCGCTGAGTGTCCAGGCGGCGCCGGCGAAGTTGAAATCGTCATACGCTTCGCCCTTGCCGCTGGCGGCCGGGTTACCCACCGGCAGCACGAACTGGCCATGCTCGCCGGTATTGCCGATCAGCGGAGGCGGACGCATGTGCGGCGCCGGCTGGGCCGCCGATTCGGCCGGCGAAGCCAGGCGCATGGTCATCGCGCGCGCCGGAACATCGACCACGCCTTGCTGGCGGATGCGTTTTTCCAGCTCGGTATTGACGTCCTTGTAGTGGGCTTCCAGCTTGTCATTGGCAATCGCCTCGCTTTTCAGCGCGCGCAGCACCTGGCGATAGTCGCTGCCATCGACGCCCTTCAAAGCAAGTTTGGCCGCCACCACCGGCGCCAGCGCCTGCAGCGCCGAGCGCGTTTCCAGGTAAGCCACCTCGGCCCGTTCGACCAGCGCGCGCGGTTCGATATCGATGCCGACCTGCTTCAGGCGAAACGCATACTGCTCGGGCGCCATGCGGAAATCGGTACGCGACAGTGGCAGCACCACCTCGCGTTCCCAGGCGGCGTAGCTGTTCAGTTGCTTTTCCATTGCCGCCAGCGCCGGTTCGGCACCCGCGATCTTCATGTCGGCAAACAGCTTGCGGATGCCGGCGATATAGGTCGGCACGTTGTCCAGCGACTGCTCCACTTGCAGCCGCACCGGGCCGCTCAGGCCAGGCTGGCCGATTTTTTCGGTAAAGCGTGCTTTTGCCAGTTCCGTGATCGAAGTGCTGCCCGCAAACTGGCCCGTATAACGCTGCAGCCGTTCCAGCGCCTTGGCCCGGCGCGCGGCCGGACGCTGCTCCTGCAGCAGGCTTTGCATGGAGCCGAACACCATCTGCGGCACATCGATCCACGGCAGGCTGTATTTGGCGTCGATCTGCGCGCCGGCGATTTCCTGGTCAACCGCGCCAATCAGGATTTCGAGGTCCTGGCGGATGCGTTCATCGCGTTCGAGTTCCAGTTTTTGCTGCAGCCTGGCACGCGCCTGCTGCAGGGCAGCGACCTGGCGTTCGACGATATTCGGCCCCAGGTCCGCGGCCAGACCATCGTATTGCGACAGGCCCGTATCGGACGCGTTTTCAGGCGAAAATTTCGCCTGCGCTTCAAGCACGATGGCGGCATTGCGGTTGCTCGCCTCGACCCAGGCGGCGGCCGGCGCTGCGGGAGCGGCGATTGAAGCGATAGGAAACGCGCTGGCCAGCGCGATGGCAAACACGGTCTGGCGTAAATATGGGCGTACGGACATCGGGGGTTTCCTTCCTGAGGTAAGCAATGAGCGAAGTACGGAGCGAAGCGGCGAGTATCGGCCAGCGATGAGGGCCTGTCAATTGGCTACCATAGTCCCTCCCCCGTCACGAAAAGGAACAGCGCAATGAAACACGGCGTTCTGGGCAAGAGCGGCATCGCAATCTCGCCGCTGGTTTTTGGCGGCAACGTATTGGGCTAGACGGCTGACGAGGCACAGCCGCTGCAAATGCTCGACGCCATCGTCGACGCCGGCATCAATATCATCGATACGGCCGACGCGTATTCGGCATGGGTGCCCGACCACACGGGTGGCGAATCGGAAACCTTGATCGGCACATGGCTGTGGCACGCGGTGGCCACTGCAAAGGCTTGTCGAAAGTGTGAATAGAAAAGGCGGCCGACGATTCGCTGCGCCGCCTGAACACCGACTACATCGACCTGTACCAAACGCATGCGGATGATCCGGACACGCCACTCGAAGAAACGCTAGCCGCCTTAGACGACTTGATCAAGGCAGGCAAGGTGCGCGCCATCGGCGCTTCAAACTATGGCGCGGCGCGCTTCAGGGAAGCGCTCGATACCAGCGAGCGCCTGGGCCTGGCGCGCTATGTCAGCATGCAGCCGCAATACAACTTGGTCGAACGCAGCGATTATGAACGTGAGATGAAACCATTGGTGCGCGATAAGGGCATAGGCGTGATGCCGTTTTACTCCCTGGCATCAGGCTTCCTGAGCGGCAAATACCCCAGCAGCGCGAGCACGGACAACGCCACGCGCGGTGCCAACTACCTGACGCCGCGTGGTCTGCGCGTGCTAACGGCGCTCGACGACGTCACCAGGCCAACTCCGACACAAGTCGCGCTGGCCTGGCTGACGGCACGCCCCAGCATCAGCGCGCCGATCACCATCGCCACGCGGCTGGAACAGGTGGCCGACTTAGCGACGGCCACGCAGCTGCTGCTAGGCATAGAGGATATCGAACAGTTTGATGCGGCCAGCGGCCTTGATGCTTAAGGAACTGTCAGCGCCAGCAACTTGCACTGCGAGTCAATCTGGAATGACAGTCAAAGCCAGCGCCTTTTTCAGGGACGGAAAGGCGTCCTCCACTATTTTAGTCGTGCCGTTCCATTTCCTGGCCGGTCAATAGAATAGAGTGCATTTCGCGCCATTTCACACGCGTTCGTGTCCGACGCGAGGTTGTGACTTACTTGACATTGGAAGCTGCGCCACCGCATGAAGTAGTTATTTAACAACAAAACATTGTAACATTCTTTCAAATAGATAACCTTCCACAAGTTTGGCTATATATTTTTCTTGTGGGTTTTCCCGCTTGCTAACTTAACTACCGATATAGAAGCCTGTCCCACGGCCGCTTCGACCAAAATGTTCCCCTGACAGATGCAGTTCGGCCAACAAGCTGCATTATCAATTTATCCCGCCTTGGCAACGACTATCTGCCACCGCAACGCCTGGTTCGCCAGTGAGCATTTTCACCGAATTTACGACTACATGATCGACTGAATTTCGTCATTAACTTCCTTCCCGTTGTCAAAAGATAAAATATGCGATATTCTAGGCTGCCACTTCCAGATTTTATTTTATTTTTCGTTTTCTCTTTTATTATTGCCTGTTGGATAAATCAATTGGCGGCCGCAACCACGCATTGGATAGCAAGAGAGTTTAACAACTGAAGTTGAGTATTTCATTCATCATAAGCATACCAAGAAAAAAAATTACTCATAATAATTTTAACAGGCACACGAAAAATTATTGGAGAATCATAAATTAAACAAACCGCTTTATTCAAAATTATTTATTTTTATAAAAATTTATATATTCTTCGAATTAAATACAATTAAAATTATTTTAGTCATAAACATACACTAACCACTCCATCTTAAGGCTGCAATGCGAATAATTACAGGAAAGAAACTAAAATTACTAATTAATAAAATTGCAAACATAACTATAGCTGTCCCACAAATTCAAAAAAGTGGAAAATTGACTTGCTGGGCGGGATGCTACAGGATGATTGATAGCTATCAAAAAAAAGATGCCGCCTTCAAGAAATATCTTGAATTAAAAAACCCAGCATGTAAACGTTTTACTTGCGAAATAATTCCATGCAATGAATGCGATAATGCCAGAAAAAATACTGAAATTATTAAGGATCTCGTTAAAATTGGATATGGAAATAGCAGTCATTTTCAATCCCATGTAGATACTTCATTCATCAGGGAAAGTATGATCGATAAAAGCCCCCTAATGGCTTATAAAGATTATGGCACGTCTGTGGGCCACTTCGTTATCATAACAGGCATCATCACGAAGTTCTTTTTTACAAATACGCTATTATTAATTAATGACCCAGACAAGCAAAACCGCGACATAATTGATATTGCCGATTTTTGTTTGAAAAATGGAACTTGGAAAGAAACATGGAAAGTAAAAAAATGAACTCAAGATTTTTTCTCAATTACTCCAAAGAAAACCTAGAAAAGATTGATGAATTAATTCAGCATGCAATCCTTGTATTTTCATGCAAATATTGCACAGGAATTGCAAGATGAAACTGAAATAAATTACGATATTTCGCTATCGATGCGGGAATGGTGCATCAAGGAAAGAAATGAGTCGACTCGGATATTTTCAAAATGGTCTCTGCCTGGAAGAGAAAATACGTTGATTCTTGATTCAACAATGCGAGATCAACATATTGTCTCTTTGAAAATTCCAAACACAAATGAAATTCAAATAAAAATTGGCATTTCTTCCCCAACAGAAAATGATTCCTCTCCCTTACTATTTTCTTTATATGAATTTTCCAAAATTAATTCCTTAAAAGAAATTAGTTATAATGCAAAATCTCAAGTTCGATGGATCAGCATTCCAGGGGGCGGTTGCGACGGAGTTTTAACTAGCATTAAGGGACGGGGGTTGTCATTTATTCCCATTAATATTCAGCCCGGATTTTTGAGAAATTTTTCCGAGAATGAGATTTACGATGCAAAATATCTTTTTGACTATATATAGTTAGAAATAAGTAACCCTTGGTCAGTTCATTTGCGAAGCGACCAGGGTACCGTCGAGTAATTGCGTATTGAGCCATGCCTATCCAACAAATCATCGTCACCTAAAAAAACAGGCTTCTTTTGATTGCATAGACGTAGCCATAGTCAACCCGACTAATTGCGTCAATATCCCAGCCCATACCCGAACTTGTACAGCGGCCGCGCCGTGTCATACGGCACGTCGGACTTCTGCGCCTGCACTTCGGCCATCGACGAGGGCAGCTCGAACGGCAGCTTGCCTTCCGGTTTGGCCTTGCCGGTCAACACATCGAACAGCGCGCCATCGCTGACGCCGAAGTTGCCGATAATCGCGCTGGCCTTGTCCTGCACATTGCCGAGGATGGCCGGGCGGTCCAGGTAGACCGTGACGACGGTTTTCGGCGCCAGGCGGGCGGCATTCTTGATCGCCTCGTAGTCGGCGTCGCCGTCGACGAAGTTCAGGCGGCCTTCGTGCTGCATGCTGCCGAAGATATAGTTCGGGTGCAGGATTTCATATGGCGCGGCCACGCGCAGCAAGGCCACGTCGGCTTCCTGCGGGGTGGCCACCACGGTGTAGCCGTACTGGCGGGCAACGGCAGCGTCGATGCCGTACAAATACACCTTCTTGACGCTGGTGGCCAGCGGCAGCACCTTGTCCTTGTTTTCCAGCAGCACCAGCGAACGGCGCTGCGCTTCCAGGCCGGCGGCAACAAAATCGGCCTTGCCCACCGTGGCGGCGGCTTTCGCCGTATCGACAAATGGATGCTCGAACAGGCCCTGCTTGAATTTCTGCACCAGGATGCGGCGCGCCGAAGCGTTGATGCGCTCTTCCGTCAACTGGCCGCGCTGCACGGCCTGGGTCAAATAAGGCGCCTCCGTCACGCCGCCAAACTGGTCCATGCCGGCATTGACGGCCTTCACATAACGCTCGGCCTTGGTGGCGTTTTCCATGCCCCACGGCGTGCCAAAGCCGAAGAACGATGGCGCGACGCCGGGCGCAGTGCCGTTGCGGCAGTTGGCATCGCAGTCCGAGGTGATGCCCCAGTCGGACAAAATCACGCCTTCGAAACCGTATTTGCCGCGCAGCAGGTCGGTCAGCATGGTCTTGCTGAAGCCAGCCGCCGTTTGTTCCAGCGTGATGCCATCGATCGTGATATTGCCTTCCGGCATGGCGTAGGTCGGCATCACCGAAGCGGCCCTGGCGTTGAACGCGCCTTCGAACGGTTTCACATGATAGGCGAAATTGTTGCCCGGGTAGGTCATGTAGCGGCCATAGTAATTGTGGCCGTCAAAACCTTCTTTGGTCGCGCCATAGCCGACCCAGTGTTTGACCACGGCCACCACGCTGCCGTCGTGCAGGCCGGTATTGCCGTCCTGGAAGCCCTCGATATAGTTCTGCACCATGCGCTTGGCCAGGTCGGCGTCTTCGCCGAAGGTGCCGTTGATGCGCGACCAGCGCGGCTCGGTAGCCAGGTCGGCCTGTGGCGACAGCGCCTGCGTGATGCCGACGGCCAGGTATTCCTGGCGCGCGATATCGCCGAAGCGGCGCACCAGCGCATTGTCGCCGATCGCGGCCAGGCCCAGCGTTTCAGGCCATTGCGAGAAGCCGTTGGTCGATGCGCTGGCGCCCACCGTGTACTGGAAATGGTGGCGCGGATCGGTGCTGATCGACACCGGGATGCCGTGGCGCGAGGTTTCGCTCAACGCCTGCACCTTGTTGTACTGCGCCGCCATATTGGCCGAGTCGCCGGCCATGCGGGTAATGAAGGTGTTGACGTACTGCTTGACGATCAGGTCTTGCAGCGCGGTCAGGTCATAGCCGCTGCCCTGGCCGATGCCGGTCGGGTCGGCCACGGTGGGCGCCGTGCCGTGCATCATCAGGCCGGCTTTCTCATCAAGCGACATGCGCGAAATCAGGTCGTCGGCACGCGCCTCGGCGGTCAGGCGCCAATCCTCGTAAGGGTCGATCTTGCCGTTGCGGTTCATGTCCTTGAACATGTAGCTGTCGACCTTGAGCTGGCTGTAGGTGGTGGTGCCGAACACGGGCTGGGTGTATCCCGCGCTGTCGTTATCACTGCTGCCGCAGGCGACCAGGGCGAGCGTGGCGAGGCAGCCGGCGACCACGCGGGCCATCGGTTTCAAAGGGTGATTCATGCTTGTCTCCTGTGGTTTTTATAAAAATCAGGGTCCGCCTTGCAGGTCGGCCCGGATGCAATATAACGTGAGATTGCGTGAGTTTTTTGACTGCACAAAACACTGTTTATACTGCCGAGAACAATTTTTGATATTGATGCAAGTTAAGCAACATACAACATCGCTTTCCAACAAAAGTGCTAGTATTTGTGAAAAATTACTACAAGTTCGCAGAACTGGAGACGCCATGCACAAACCCGACACGCGCACGGTTTCCAACCGGATCGCGCAGCAATGCGCGCGCGCCATGCTGGCCGATGGCCACGATCCTGCCAGTTTTTTCCGCCATACGGGCATCAACCAGACGCAGCTGGACGAACCTGGCGGGCGCATCAGTGCCGAGCGGCACCGCCGCATGGTCAGCTATGCGCATCAGCTGCCGCCACAGCGCGGCATACTGGACCTCGACGTCACGCACTGGTTTGCGCATTTTTCGGGCATGGCCCACGTCTGCTTCAACCGCCCCACCCTGCGCGGCGCGCTGAACGAGTTCCTGCATTTGCGGGGACTGATCGGCCAGTTCGATTTCATGCTGATGAGCGAGAACGGCCACGCGATCGAAATCGAGTACTTGTCCGAGTTCTGCCCGGCCGGCGGCGCCATGCAGGCGCTGGCCAATTTCCGCATGCTGTCCCTGGTCACGCGCGCCTATGACCAGGGCACGCCCAGCGTATTCCAGGCCGGCTTTTGCGGCGCCGCACCGCGCTTTGCGCACGCCATCTCCGAGTGCTTCGGCGCGCCCGCCACGTTTGGCCAGGCGCGCAATACCCTGCGCTTCCGGGCGCCCGCGCTGGATCTCCCGTTCGGCCAGTTCAACGCTACCCTGGCGCCGCACGCGCTGCGCCACGCCCACGCGCAGCTGCAAAGCCTGCAGGGCGCGCAGCTGTTTTCCGCGCGCGTGGAGCAGGCCATCATCGACCTGCTGGGCCGGCAGGAAGGCGCAGCAGCCGATGGCGCCAAGCTGCTGCCGGCCCTGTGCGACGGCCTGGCGATGAACAGCTGGACCTTGCGCCGCCAACTGCAGCAGGAACAAACCTCGTTTCGCGCGCTCGAGCTGCGCGCCAAAAGCCGCGAATCGCGCCGGCTGCTGCGCGAAACGACGCTCAGCGTGGCCGAAATCAGCGACCGCCTGGGTTTTTCCTCGCAAAGCGCCTTCACCCGCTTTTTCAAGACCCAGTTCGAACTGCCACCGGCGCGCTACCGGCAGGACGCGGCCGGGGCCTAGATGTTCAGACGGCGGTTCATGGCGACGATGTCGTCATGGCCTGGGTGCGCGCCCAGCTGGGCGAACTGCGCCGGCATCTGTTCGCGTATCGCCCGCGCCTTGCCAGGTACCGCCGCAGCCAGCGCCTTTGTCATGGCCGGCGCATCGAGATCGCAACAATAGGCGGGCGTGCATGGCTGCTGGCGCCAGGACTGTGCCAGGGTGCCGCCATCGACCGCGTCAAAACCGGCCTGGTCGACCAGGATCATCGCCGTCTGCATGGCCATGGGGTCATCGCCGGCGACTGCAATCGCCAGGCGGCCCGGCGTGCCCGCTGGCTGGCCCAGCGCGGCCAGGGTGTGCGCCAGCACATTGTTGAAAGCCTTGACCACCGGACGCCCCAGCTGGCGTGCCACCCAGACACTTTCGGCCAGGCCGGCATCGATCTGGGCAATCGCCGCGTCGCGCATGCCGGGGTAATAGTTGCTGGTGTCGATCACGGCAACTTGCGCCGGCACCGCGTCGAACAGGTCGTCCGGCAGGCTGGCCATGGCCGGCAGCGGAATGGCCAGCACCACCACGTCCACGCCATCGACGGCGCCATGCACGTCGGCCGGCTCCGCTCCCATGTCGTCGGCCAGGCTTTGCACGCCTTTGACGCCGCCGGAATTGGCCACTTTGACCGCATGGCCGGCGGCCAGCAGCTTGCGCGCCAGTGTGGCGCCGATATTTCCCGTCCCAATAATGCCGATCTTCATGTTTACTAGCTCCAGATAACTCAATATGCTGCGATTTTAGGTGGCTCATGCAATAATAGGAAGTACCCACCAAAAAGTAAGTAACCCACATATCATGGCAGAACCACGGGAATGGAATTGTGGCGATCCGCAAAATCGCCGCGACTGGGCCGAGGCCACCACCGAGACCTTGCGTGTCCTCGAAGGCAAATGGAAGATCATCATCCTGTGCCAGCTGTTTGCGGCCAAGGCGCCCCTGCGCTTTTCCGACCTGGAGCGGCTGATCGAGGACGTCAACCAGAAAATGCTGATCCAGCAGCTCAAGCAGCTGGAAAAGGACGGCATCGTCGTGCGCACGGTCTACGCCCAGGTGCCGCCCAGGGTGGAATACGCCTTGAGCGAGATCGGCCAGGCGCTGGGACCGTCGATGCAGGCGCTGATCGAGTGGGCGGAACTGCGGCGCGCCCGCCTGGCGCACGCCGCTGCCGCTCCTGCCGCGCCAGTCTAGGACTGCGCCAGCGCCCTTGCCTGCGGCCGTATGCGAAACCAGATCGCATACATCGCCGGCAGGAACACGAGGGTCAGCACCGTGCCGGCAAAAGTACCACCAATCAAGGTATAGGCCAGCGTGCCCCAGAACACCGAATGCGTCAGCGGAATAAACGCGAGGATGGCCGCCAGCGCGGTCAGTATCACGGGCCGTGCACGCTGTACCGTCGCTTCAACCACGGCATCGAACGGCGCCAGGCCGGCCGCCTCGTTCTGGTGGATCTGGCCGATCAGGATCAGCGTATTGCGCATCAAAATACCCGACAGCGCGATCAGGCCAACCAGCGCATTGATGCCGAATGGCTGCTGGAACAGCAGCAAGGTCGGCACCACGCCGATCAGGCCCAGCGGGCTGGTCAGGAACACCATCACCATCGCCGAGATCGAGCGCACCTGCAGGATAATCATCAGCAGGGTCAATGCCAGCATGATGGGAAACAGCGGCAGCATGGCCTGCGTCGCCTTGGCCGATTCCTCGATCGAGCCGGCCTGCTCGATGCGATAGCCGGCCGGCAGCTTGTCGATGATGGCTTGCAGCTGCGCCGTGATGGCGCCCGAGACGTCGGGCGGCTGCAGGCCGTCGGCGATGTCGCCACGCACGGTGATGGTCGGCTGGCGGTCGCGCCGGCGCATCACGGGCTCCTCCGAACGCACCTCGACGGTGCCCACCTGCGACAGCGCGATGCGTTCGCCATTGGCGCCGGCCAGGGTCAGGTCGGCGATGCGCGCCGGGTCAAAGCGCACGTCGCCGGCCGCGCGCGCCATCACCTGCACCGTGCGGATATCTTCGCGCACGGCGGTCACCGGCACGCCGCTGAGCATGAACTGCAGCTGCTGCGCCACCGCGGCGGAGGTCAATCCCATCGCCTGCAAGCGCTCCTGCTGCAGGCTGAAATGCAGGGTCGGCGTGCGCGTGCCCCAGTCGGTATTGACGGTGCGCATCATCGGGCTGGCCTGCATTACCTGCCGCACCTGGCCGGCGACACCGCGCAAGACCTCGGGGTCCGGGCCGCTGACCCGGTAGGCGACCGGAAACGGCGAATACGGGCCGAACACCAGTTGCGTCACGCGCACGCGCGCCTCGGGCGCCAGCCCGGCGGCCACCGCCACGCGCAGGCGCTGTTTCAGGGCGTCGCGCGCCTGCTGGCTGTCGGTACGCACAACGATCTTGGCAAACGACGGGTCGGGCAATTCCGGTCCCATCGCCAGGTAGAAGCGCGGCGCGCCCTGGCCCACATAGGCGGTGACGATCTTCGCCTCGCTCTGGCGCGCCAGCCACGCTTCGACTTTGGCGGCCGCGCCGCTGGTCTGCCCGATCGCGCTGCCATATGGCAGTTGCACTTCGATCAGCACTTCAGGGCGGTCCGAGACTGGGAAAAACTGCTTCTTGACGATGGCCATGCCCAGCACCGCCAGCACGAACAGGCCGATCACGGTGCAGAACACCAGCCACTTGCCGGCGATCACGCGCCCCAGCAGCCGGCGAAAACGGTGGTAGCGCGGTGTATCGTACAAGCCTTCGTGGCCGCTGGCGACCTGTTTGAGTTCGGGCAGCAGTTTCACGCCGAGATAGGGCGTAAACACCACCGCCACCACCCACGAGGCGATCAGCGCGATGCCGACGATCCAGAACATATTGCTGGTGTATTCGCCGGCGCTCGAACGCGCAAAGCCGTTCGGCATGAAGCCCACCGCCGTGACCAGCGTGCCGGCCAGCATGGGCGCGGCCGTGTGGCTCCAGGCGTAGGCGGAGGCGGCGATGCGGCTGTAGCCCTCCTCCATTTTCACCACCATCATTTCGATGGCGATGATGGCGTCGTCCACCAGCAGGCCCAGGCCCAGGATCAGCGAACCCAGGGTAATCCGGTCGAAGTTCTTGCCGGTCGCCGCCATCACGATGAACACCACCGCCAGCGTCAATGGCACGGCGGCGGCCACCACGATGCCGACCCGCCAGCCCATGCTGACAAAGCACACCAGCATCACCACCAGCAGCGCGGCCAGGAACTTGAGCATGAATTCGTCGACCGCCGCGCCGATATTGACGGCCTGGTCGGTGACCTTGGCCAGGCTCATGCCCAGCGGCATGGCGGCGCCAATGGCCGTCACTTCGCTGTCCAGCGCCTTGCCCAGGTCCAGCCCGTTCCAGCCGTCGCGCATCACCACGCCCAGCAGCAGCGCCGGCTCGCCGCCATTGCGCACCATGAAACTGGCCGGGTCTTCCTGGCCACGGCGCACGGTGGCGATATCGGACAGGGCCAGGGTGCGCCCCTGCGACGCCACCGGCGTGTCGCGGATCTTTTGCAGCGCGTCGAGCGCGCCGTCGAGGCGAATGAACACCTGCGGCCCGCGCGTTTCGACCGAGCCGGCCGGCGTCAGGGCGTTCTGGCCATTGAGCGCGGCGAACACATCCTGCGCGCGCACGCCGAGGGTGGCCAGGCGCTCCTGCGAAAACTCCACATAGATGCGTTCGGCCTGCTCGCCGATGATATTGACCTTTTTCACTCCCGGCACGTGCAGCAGGCGCTGGCGCAGGGTTTCCGCCTCGCGCACCAGCAGGCGCTGCGGCTCGCCGCGCGCTTTCAGCGCGTACAGGGCAAACGTGACGTCGGCGTATTCATCGTTGATCATGGGGCCGATCACGCCGGCCGGCAAATTGGCCGCCTCGTCGCCGGCTTTTTTTCGGGCCTGGTAAAACTCGGCCTGCACCTGGTCGGGCGGCGTGCCGTCGAGCAGCGTCAAGGTGGTGAAGGCCAGGCCGGGCGTGGTGTAGGTCTCGGCGCGTTCATACCAGCGCAGTTCCTGCAGACGCTTTTCGATCTTTTCGGCCACCTGGTCCTGCATCTCGCGCGCGCTGGCGCCGGGCCAGGCGGTGACGATGGTCATCACCTTGACGGTAAAGGCGGGGTCTTCCGCCCGCCCCAGCTTGAAGAACGACAGCAGGCCGGCCAGGGAAATCAGGCAGATCAGGAACAGGGTGACGGAGCGCTCGCGCACGGCCAGCGCCGACAGGTTGAAGCCGCCCGCGCTCATGGACGCGCCCCGGCGCCGGCGGCCAGTTCGACCAGCGGCGCCTGCTCGACCCTGACCTGTTCGCCCTGGTGCAGCAGATGGGCGCCCAGCGCGACGATGCGCTCGCCCGCCTTCAGGCCATCCACATCGGCGCCATCCTGGTGCAGCCTTTGCACCCTGACCGGCCGCCAGCTAACCTGCGCCGGAGCGCCGCCGATCACCCACACGCCCTGCCCCTTGCCGGCGTCATGCAGCGCCGCCAGCGGCACTTGCACGCTGGCGCCGCCAGCTGGCCCGCCGGCCAGGCGCAAGGTGACGGTGGCGCCCAGCGGCGCGTTCGACAACGCCGCATCGAGCACGTAGCGCGCCTCGAAAGTACGCGTCTGCCGGTCCGCCGTCTGCGACAGCTGGCGCAGCGTGGCCGGCACGCCGGCACCCGGACGGCCGAACAGCGTGGCCTGGCCGGTCGACCCCAGCGCGGGACGCAGGGTTTCCGGCAGCTGGATCGCCGCTTCGCGCCGGCCATCCTGGGCCAGGCGCACCACCACCTGCCCGGCGGCGACCACCTGGCCAGGTTCGGCCAGGGTGTCCATCACGACACCGTCGGCGTCGGCCAGCAGCACCGCGTAGCGCAGCGCATTGCGCGCCACTTCGGCCTGCGCTTCGGAGGCCTTCAGCTGGGCACTGGCCGCGTCCAGCGTCGTTTTGACCTGGTCGTACTGTGATGCCGAAATGGCGCCGGTACCGCGCAGGTCGCGGTAGCGCGCTTCCTCGTCGCCCGCCTGGCGCGCACGGGCGCGGTCGGCCATGACCGCCTCCTGGCGCGCCTGCGCCTGCAACTGCAGGTCGTCGGCATCGAGGCGCATCAATGGCTGGCCACGGCGCACGGCCTGGCCGGCGTCGACCAGCCGTTCGCGCACCTTGCCGGCCACCCGAAAAGCCAGGTCGCTTTGCACGCGCGGCGCGACCACGCCGGTAAAGCTGCGCGCGCCCGATTCGGCGCCCTGCACCGCGACGGCGCGCACCAGCGGCGTGGCGGTGCGCGGATCGGCCTGCGCCTTGTCGGCGCAGGCGGCCAGGGCCAGCGGCAAGGCGGAGATGACTACAGATGAAGCGAGGCGGCGCCAGTGCATAAGAATCCTGTGAACGAATTGATCAGGGTTCTCATTCTGGTACTAGTGACCAAATAAGTCAATGGTCACATATTGACAAAGTGATTATGGCGACAGGCTGCGCAACACCAGGCTCGACAGCTGCACCACCGCTGTTTCGCTGGTGTCGAAGCTGTGCTGCAGCAGCAGCGGATTGACGTAGGGACGCATCACCAGGTAGATCGCGCTGGCCGTCTCATCGAGCGGCGTCTTGCGTTCGAAGTCGCCCGTCTTGCGCCCCTGCTGCAAGATATCCTGCAGCAAATCGCCCATCGCCAGCTCGTAGGCCAGCACGGACGGCCAGCGCTCGGTAGCGGCCGAGGCGGCGATATCGTACAGCTTGCGGTCCTGGAAAAACAGCCGCAAGCTGGCCTCGACACTGGTCTTGAACATGCGCCGCAGCTGCTCTGGCGGCCGCCCGGCCGCCGCCACCGCGTTTCTCACTTCGGTTTCGATCTGGCGCAGGCAGTTGGCGCAGATATGCTCGCCGATGGCCTGCTTCGATTCAAAGAACTTGTAGATATAGGCCTTGGAAAAGCCGATCGCCTTGGCCAGGTCGGAGACGGTGGTCTTTTCATAGCCGTAGCGGCTGAAGTAATCGGTGGCGGCGGCGACGATCTGGTCGCGCACGTCATGGCCGGCGGGGCCGCGCGCAGGGGTGGGTGTGTCGGGTGTGGTCGGATTCATGGCGACAGCTTAACGCGCCGCGCCAGAATTCACAATAAGTGACCAATATGTATTATAGTCACATTTTATTTCTTTTGAACTGGATGACCATCATGCCACTGCCACGCCTGCGCCTCCCCTTCCTGATGATCGCCGCCGGCCTGGCCGCCGGCTGCACCACCGGCGCGGATTACCGCCGGCCCGAACTGCCGCAAGCGGCAAGCTATCTGCACCAGGCGGCGCTGGGCGAGTCAAGGGACGACAGCGCCGCCGAACTGCGGCAGTGGTGGACGGCATTCGGCGATCCGCGCCTGACGCGGCTGGTAACCGTGGCGCTGGCGCAAAACCTCGATCTGGCGCAGGCGCAGGCCAAAGTCAGCCAGGCGCGCGCCGCCATCGGTGCGGCCGACGCCGCGCTGCTGCCATCGGCCAGCCTTGGCGGCCAGGCGGCGCGCGCCTATCAATCGGTGCAAACGCCGCTGGGCCAGGTGCTGAACGCCACGCCAGGCTATGAGCGTGCCGGCAGCGCGCGCGAACTGAACCTGCAAGCGTCGTGGGAACTCGACCTGTTCGGCGGCCTGCGCCGCGAACGCGAAGCGGCGCGTGCCGATTATGCCGCCATCGAAGCGGGATGGGCCGCGACGCGGCTGGCGGTGGCGGCGCAAACGGCCGACTTGTACCTGGCGGTCCAGGGCCTGCAGGCGCGGTTGGAACTGGCGCGCAAACAAGTCGAGACCCAGGCGGCGCTGCTGCAGATCGCCACCCTGTTACATGGCAAGGGGCTGGTGAACGAGCCGTCGCTGCGCCAGGCCGAAGCGGCGCTGGCGCAGGCGCGCGCCGTCGTGCCTGGCCTCGACACGGCGCGCGAGGTGGCGCTGCATGCGCTGGACGTGATGCTGGGTGCGGCGCCCGGCACCTACGGTGCGGAAATGGCCGCCGCCGGCGTGCTGGCGGCCGCGCCGCGCATCACGGCAGGCGGCGCGCCGGGCGAGCTGCTGCGGCGCCGGCCCGACCTGATCGCCGCCGAACGGCGTCTGGCCGCCGCCAGCGCGCGCACCGGCGCGGCCGTGGCCGAGTACTACCCGAAATTCGATATTGGCGCCCTGCTTGGCAGCGCCACTGCCGGCGGCGCCCTGTTCGGCAGCGGTTCAGGCCAGGCCGCCGGCGTGCTGGGCCTGCGCTGGCGCCTGTTCGATTTCGGCCGCATCGACGCGCAGATCGACGCTTCCCGGGGCCGGGAAGCCGAGCTGCTGGCGGCCTACCGGCTGGCCGTGCTGCGCGCCACCGAAGACGTGGAAAACGCCTGTTCGGCACTGCTGCGGCATGAAGAACAGGCGGCCTTTCTGGCACAAGGCGTGGCAGCGTTTGAGCGCACCCGCGCCGCCGCGCTGGCCGCCTACGACAAGGGCGTGACCAGCCGCATCGACGTGCTGCAGGCAGAAAGCCAACTGCTGCGCGCGGCCGACGCGCGCACGCAGGCGCAAACGGCGTCGGCGCGCGCGGCTGTGGCCACTTACCGGGCGCTGGGCGGCGGCTGGCAGGCGCCGGAGAATCAGACAGAAGTGGCCAGCGCCAGGTAAAAAAGCCACGTCAGAAAAAGCGCCTCACGCCGGCCATCACATCGTTCTGCTTGAGCGCCACGGCCGCCAGCACGCGAGAATTTGACCAGGATGCCTCAAACCGCTCTAGGCCTGTTCCGTGTCGCCGGCGCCATCGGCATGCTGCATGTCATACGCCAGCCGCGCCGCGTCTATCTGCGCGCGGTGGCCAAAAGCCCAGGCGCCCAGTGCGCTGATGGGGCCGAGCAAGGACCGGCCCAGGTCCGTCAGCGCATAGTCGACGCGCGGCGGCACGGTGGGAAATACCGTGCGCGTGACCAGGCCGTCGCGCTCCAGGCCGCGCAGGGTCAAGGTCAGCATGCGCTGCGAAATGCCGTTGATCAGGCGGCGCATTTCATTGAAGCGCTTGGTGCCGTTGCCCAGCAAGATCACCACCAGCACGCTCCACTTGTCGCCCACGCGCGCCAGGATATCGGTCGCCGGCTGGCAGGAATGCGCCACGGCCGGATAGCCGCCTGCCGTGCGCATGCGCTGTTCCAGCGCTGCGCCGCCATCGGTCACATCCATGTGCCCGGGTATGGAAAAAGTGCCTTCTTGTGCGTTCAATTTTTTTTCATCACTATGAGCCTCAGGTACAAAATGATACCACCCTGAACCGACCAAATTACAAGGCTCCAAATGAATATCTTGCATATCGATTCCAGCATCCTGGGCGACCATTCCACCACGCGCCAGCTGACGGCGGCCATCGCCGCGCGCCTGCAAGCGGCCGCGCCCGGCGCGCACGTCACTTACCGCGACCTGGCGTTTGATCCGCTACCGCAATTCACGGCGGCCCCCGGCGCCGATGATGCAGCGGCGCTGGCGACTGCACTTGAGCAAGTACTGGCCGCCGACGTGATCGTGATCGGCGCGCCGTTGTACAACTTCAGCATTCCTTCGCAACTCAAATCGTGGCTGGACGCGCTGGCAGTGCCGGGCAAGACGTTTCAGTACGGCGCCAGCGGCCCCGAAGGCTTGCTTGGCGCCAAGCGCGTGATCGTTGCCTCGGCGCGCGGCGGCATCTATACGCCTGGCACGCCGATGGCCAGCCTCGACCACCAGGAAAACTACCTGAAGAGCTTTTTCGGTTTCCTCGGCGTAAGCCAGCTCGAAATCGTGCGTGCCGAAGGCCTGAAGGTCAGCGACGAGGTCCGCGCGCAGGCGCTGGCGTCGGCGTTCGAGCAGATCGCACAGCTGAAGGCGGCATAGGGAACCGGGCCATTGTGGTGGGGGCTGGGCAGAAAGGCGCCAGATGCGCTAAGCTCTTGAGCCCACCCTCACACAAGGAACACCATGACCCTGATCGTCGTCGCCACCATCGATGCCAAAGCCGACCATATCGCCGCCGTGCGCGCCGCATTGGAAGCGGTGGTGCCGCCCAGCCGCGCAGAGAGCACTTGTTTGCGCTACGAGCTGCACCTGGATAATAAAATCCCCACCCGCTTCATCATGCTGGAAGAATGGGCCAGCGAACCCGCCTTGCGCGCGCATGAAGCGACGCCGCATTTCAAGCAACTGGTTGATGCCGTCGGCGACAAGGTCGTCAAGATCGACGTGGCGGAACTGAGCAAACTGGCCTGAATTTGGCGCCGGCTTCAATCGCGCGCGCCTGCTGAAACGTTGCCATATAGAATGTGGCAACTTTTCTCGATACTTGCCATGATCACTATTCCTGCCCTACGCGCCACCGCCGCGCTTGCCGCCCTGACCTTCAGCCTTGGCGCCTTTGCGCAAGCTCCCATGCCCAATCTGGTGGGCGACTACAATCTGGCGTCCTCGACCACCGTGCCGGCCAGCACCTGGGGCTATTCCAAGGGACGCATCGCCATCAAGCAGCTCGATGACAAGCACCTGCTGATTGTCCTGTCGTGCGAATGGAAACGCGAACCGAAGGCTGTCTGCGGCGATTATTTCTACGCCCAGTGGCGCGACGACGGCCTGTACCTGCAGGACATGAATACCTTCGCCATGCGCCTGTATTTCGATCCCGCTTCGCGCAAGCTCACCATTATTTCGCGTGGCGCCGACGCCAAGGCCAGCGTGCGCCACGACGTGTTCGCCGCCACCACCGCCCCACTGACCGATACGGCCCTGGTGCGGCGCATGAAGCGCGAACAGGGCAATGCCGACAGCAAGGAAAACCGCCGCGTCTTCGGCCCCTACAACAAATGGGACTACAAGGAAAACCGCATCGAATTCCAGCAGCAAGCCAGCGTGAAACCATGATGCGGCGCCAGTTGCTGCGCCTGGCCGGCACCTTGCTGTGCTCTCCGGTGCTGGTGCGCGCGGCAGAAACGGGCTTGAGCGGCCCCGTGCGCAAGCGCATCCTGTCCACCATCGAACTGGCCGCGCCCAGGGTGCTGAACGTACAGCACCTGGCTTTGATACGGCGCTTCAATATCGCCTGGTCGCCGGTGGAAAGTGGCGCGCCGATGCTGAACCCGGCCCAGCCGCTGGGCGAAGGCGACACCCTGGCGCTGGCCATGCAGGCGACCGCCGGCAACGACACGCCCCTGGCCGCGCAGCGCCTGATGGAAGCGGCGCAGTTGCTGCCCCATTTCATGCAGATGGCGAAACTGAAACCGGGCAGCTACGCGCTTGGCAAGGCCAGCTTTGCATTTACCGAACGCCACCAGTTGCTGCTGCGCCGCCAATCGTGGCGCTCGCTGGAAATGCTGGGCCTGGAAGCTGAAGACTATCTGGGCGAAGGCTATTGGCCCACGCCGTCGGTCGATGGCAAGCGGCCGTATGGCGATTTCACCAACTACCCGGTCGAGATGGCGCAGGCGCTGGGCTTGCCCGTGCGCAAGCGGCCGGACGGCATCCTGGCGGTCACGCCCGCGCTTGAAAAGGAACTCGAAGCGCTGCACGAGCAGACCATGCCGGCCATGCAGGTGTTCGTGCGCCATGCCGGCCTGATGCGCAATACGGTCTAACGCCGCCTGCCTTCTGGCAGGTGTGCGAGACATGGCAAGCAGCTAGGATGGGCGTACCCTCTTACGCAAGGAAACACCGCCATGACCAGCCATCAAGCCAGCCATCTTCCCGTACGCCACCCGATCGGCATCGTCCGCGGCGTCACCTTCGACGTGGTGGCCTGGGGTCCGGCGATGGCCGACGTCGACCTCAGCGTCGCTTGCATGTTCGAACACGAAGTTGGTGGCGCTCCCATCGCCGGCGGCCTGCTGGCCCTGGATCAGGCGCTGGGCGGCCAGTTGACGCTGCTGCGCGCCAGCGGCGCCTTTCGCGCTCAGCCGATGGAAACCCTGCTGATCACCGTGCCGCCTGCCACCATGGTGCCACGAGCGATACTGGTAATTGGCCTGGGCGACCCTGGCTTGCTGACCTCCGAGGTGCTGCGCCGCGCCACCCGCGTGGCCATGCGCGAAGCGATACGCCACGGCGCGCGCTCGATGGCGTTTGCGCCCAGCGTGCTCGACGCGGGGCACACCGACAATGCCGCGCTGGACATGCCCGAAGTCATGCTGGAAGGCATGCTGGGTGCACTGGCCGCCGAATGGCTGCTGGCCGACACCGGCCTGGCACGCGAACCGCTGCTGCGCCATTGCACGTTTGACGTCGGCGCGCTGCGTGTGGAATCGGCCGCGCTGGCGTTTGCGGCGGCGTTTGCCAGGCTGAATGATGCCAAATAGCAAAATCACTGACATGTGAGCTATCGAACGGAGGCCAGGCGCTGCGTCGTCCATGCTTGAACGTGCTGGTATTTTGTCCACGCATGCTTTCAAGAAAGGTCACACCATGGATGCTGATAACACCAACCGCTCACGCCGCCAGTTTGTCGGCGTGGCTGCCACCGGGGCCATCGCCTCGGTCGTCGCGCCCGCCATGGCGCAGTCTGGCAGCGCCGCGCGCCCTGCCGGCCTGCCGCCCAATCCCGTCACGCAATATCCGCAGCCGCCGTTCGCCGTCCAGCAGCAACCCTGGCCTGGCCTGACGAGCAAGATGAATCCCCGCCCCGACCATGGCGAAACCAGCTACAAGGGTTCTGGCCGCCTGACGGGCCGGCGCGCCCTGATCACGGGTGGCGACTCGGGCATCGGCCGCGCCGCCGCCATCGCCTATGCGCGCGAAGGCGCGGACGTCGCCATCAACTACCTGCCAGCCGAAGAGGAAGACGCGCGCGAAGTGGCGCAGCTGATCCGCGCCGCCGGCCGCAAGGCCGTCACCATTCCTGGCGACATCAAGGATGAAGCGTTCTGCCAGAAGCTGGTGGCGGACGCGGCGCGCGCACTGGGCGGCCTCGACATCCTCGTCAACAACGCGGCGCGCCAGTTTTCGGCGGATTCCATCGTGGACATGACCACCGCCCGTTTCGACGAAACCTTCAAGACCAATGTGTACGCCATGTTCTGGATCACCAAGGCGGCCGTGCCACTGATGAAGCCCGGCTCGGCCATCATCAACACCGCGTCCGTCAACGCCTACGACCCCAGCGAGAACCTGCTCGACTATGCCGCCACAAAGGGCGCCATCATGATCTTCAGCAAGGGCCTGGCCAAGCAGCTGGCCAGCAAGGGCATCCGCGTCAACGCCGTCGCACCTGGCCCGTTCTGGACCCCGCTGCAAGTGACTGGCGGCCAGCCGCCCGAGAAGCTGCCTGAATTCGGCAAGGACACGCCGATGGGCAGGCCAGGCCAGCCAGCGGAACTGGCGGGCGTCTATGTGCTGCTGGCGTCGGGCGAGTCCAGCTATGCGACGGGCCAGGTGTATGCGGCGGTCGGCGGCAATGGCGGGCCTTGATTGATTTGCCATGTTCAGCCAGCCTGCGATGGACAGGCAGGCTCCCCGTGGCCGATCAGCGTCGGCGGCGAAGGGCTATTCCTGCGGCAATGAACCAGCACGCGCAAGGCGACCTGCAATGGCACTTGCTGCTCTCGCAGGTATTTGGCCGCAGTGAAAGTCCCCAGCATTTGCTGGAAAATAAGTGCGACATCTATTTTTTGAGCCATCAGTGCGTCTGCTCGTCTGTGCAAGCCTGATTCAGCTTCCTGCCGAACTGAAACAGCATGAACATTTTTCATGGGACGAAACCACTTTATGGCAGCTTCCGGCATATGCATATTCACTTGTTTGTTTCCCCACCGAATTCATCGTCTTTTTCCAATACCATCATGATGGACTCCCTGGCGCGATGCAGACGGCTTTTCACCGTGCCTACAGGGCAATTCACTCTCCTGGCGATTTCGGCATAACTTAGTCCTTCGCTTTCGCGCAACATGAAAATTTCGCCCAGGAACGGTGGAAAGTTCGTGATGACGCCTATGACTTCCATTTTCTGCTGAACGGCAATGCAAATGGCTTCAGGCCCGTCTTCGTGGCAGGCATCCATTTCAATTGCCTTGCCGGATAACTCATCCATTTCGGGTAAAAAACAAAATCTCCTGGTCTCTTTCCTGGCATGAAATCTTATGCAATTCATGGTGATGGAATAAATCCAGGTAAAAAATTCGGCATCGCCCCGAAAATTCTTCAAACCTTGATAAGCCCTGAAAAAGACAAGCTGAATTAAATCCTCGATATCCTGCTGGTTTTTAATATGGCGGCGAATAACATTCGATACCCGTGTCCGATATGCCAGATACAGGGCGGTAAAGGCCTGCTCATCGCCAGTTCGCACTCTTTCCAAAAAGAAATTTTTATTATTATCAGACATGATTGCCTCACGCGTCAGCAAAGGTTAATGTCGTATCCTATCAGCAAGAATTTCCCATTCGGTTGACATGTGATGTAGCATTGATATATATCAAATTAAAATAAAAACAACAATCTTCTTATGGTAACGATTAATCAAAAAATTTCTTAAAATAAATATTTATTAAATTTTTGCAATTTTAATTTGCGCATTACAAAATGAAATATAAAGATAACTTTTATTTTTTTATAATTGAATAGTTGTTGCAATTTGAAAACTTTCAATTATCAAATTTCAAACCGTCCATTATCGCGTGCGCATGGAAAAATTTTTGTATAGTAATATCAAACATGCACCAAACTGATCACGTAAATAAAATTGCCGCCCCATGTACACTATTGAATTTACGCAACGCACAACGCGGGTCCTGCGATCCATCGACACCGAAGCCGGACGACTGAAGATTGATATAAAGGACAGCGCAACGCCTTTTGACACCCTGATCGTCAACGCATGGGTGATCATCGACAACGGAGTGCGGTGGCTGGAATATGAAACCGTCGGCTGTCAAACAGTCAGGGTCAGGCTGGCGACCGCGCAGCGCTGGTCACGGCAGCCCAAATGGTGACGGGGCGAAGAGTTGTAAACGATGGATTGGGTAGACAATTGGCATGCACAGGCGGCAGGCAAGCAAAAATTCTGCGGCGGTTCAGGGCTGATTCAATCCACGTAATAAAAGGCTATGTCACTGTCAAATGTGGGAACGTACCCAAGGTAGCCCTGAGCAAGCTTTCGGAGGACAATATCCTCTTTGCGTCGAGTATCCAGCGCCAGCCCAGGTAGTTGGGCAAGTAGCGCGTTGCCACGCCATGAAAGGCGCGCAACCATTCGCGCAAGCGACTGTGATAGGCGTTCACGTTCTGCACGTGGACTGTGCCACGCACGCGGATGCCGGCGCGCAAGTTCACTGCAGCATGCAGGATGCCGATTTCCTTCGCAAACACCGGATAGGCCGGATGCCCATCGCTGACCAGTAGAATGTCACGGTCGATCACCGCTGGCAGGCAGGCGTGCAGCTTGGCCTTGGTCAGTGGGCCCAGGCCGGTAACGAAATCGACGGTCTGCCCGGTGCGGTCACGGGCTACCAGGATGCACACTTGTTCATTCGAAATGCCGCGCTGGCGGGCCACACCACCACGCTTGCGCGCCGGACGCATCAGGTGCCGTGAACCTTTCTGCGACTCCAGCACATACATCTCGTCGGCCTCGGATATGCCATGCAGGCAGCGCGGCCGGTCGGTTTTAGCCAGGGCCAGGAAGCGGTGGCGCCAGCGAAAACTGGTATTGCGATGGATATTGACTTCGCTTGCAGCCTTGCGCACCGAAAACGAATTGAGCAGGCAATCGGCATAGGCCAGCCAGCGAGCCTTGTAGCGCAAGTGCGCCAGCGGGGTGCCCGTCAGGGCATTGAAGGTTTTGCCGCAAGGCACGCATCGGTAGCGTTGCAGGCCGTGGGCAAGACCATGCCGGTGAAAATGTACCGACTGGCAGGCTGGGCAATGTAACTGCCGTTGTGCCACTTGTTCGATCAAGGTCACGCTGGCATCCTGCGCCGCGCTGCTACGCAACAGGTTGCCGCTGACAACCCGCTGGCGCGGCGACAGTAGCTCGAATTGCTTGATGAAAATCTGCCACTGGATAAGGTCCATGATCAGCTCCTGAAAGGAAGTAACTGATTAGTTAGACCTCGGTAATGTCGGCGTGTTCCCACTGTTTATGGTGACAGAGCCTAATAAAACGGCGCGATACCGTCAAACGCAATGATTTCCAGCACACCGCCCGCATCCTTTAGCGACGCCACGCAAGCGAGCATCTGGTCGACCATGTTATAGCCGTCGTTGGTAGTGTCGTAGCTGTCCATCGATGTGGTCCTCGGTGCGATTGCCGCGCCCACGGCGGCTGCCTGGACAGGTCATTGAAGTCCCAGACGACCTGGTCCGGCGCCAGCGCAGCCAGGCCTTGCCCGATCTGCCGCAGTTCCAGCCAGGCGCACCGCCACCGTCGACAGCAGGGAGTGCAGCACCACATCGATGCCGATCTCGGTAATGATCTCAGCGTGACGGAAAGCGATCGTCATGCTCAGCCTTGCGGTGGCGGCGGCAAGGCCGGTGTCGGCAATGGCGCCGGGACCGGCACCGGGACCGGGGACTCCTGCGGCACCGCGCGGCCATTCGATTCCTGGCCACCACTTTCCTCGGCCGGCATGGCAAGCGGCGCGGGCGGCGCGCCTTCCTGCTGCATGTCGCCGCCCTCTTCCACCGGCTCGCCTTCGGGCTCCATCGCTTCGATGCGGCGCGGTGGCGGCGGCGGCTTGCCGCCGGCGAAGATGGCGTCGCGCGCCAGCTTGCCCGTGTCGAGCGCCGTCTTGAAGAAGTCGCCCACCACCAGCACGGCGTTGTGGCCGCCCTGGCCCCAGTAGTTGCTGCGCATGGTAACGCGCGCGTCGTTGAAGCCCACCCAGGCGCCGCCGACCAGTTGCGGGTGCATCAGGATGAACCAGCCGTCGGCATTGTTCTGCGTGGTGCCGCTCTTGCCGGCCACGTCGGAGCGGATGCCGAAGCGGTTGCGGATGGCCGTGCCCGTGCCGCGGTCGATCACGCCGCGCATCATGTCGGTCAGCGTATCGGCCGACTCGGCCTTCATTGCCTGCACCGGTTTGTCTTCGCCGAAACGCGCAATCAATTTGCCGTCGCGGTCGGTGATATGCGTGACCACATATGGCTTGCGCGCCTGGCCCTGGGCCGCGATGCTGGCGTAGGCGTTGACCATTTCCAGCAAGGTGACCGGGCTGGTGCCCAGCGCCAGCGACGGCACGGAAGCGAGCTTGCTGTCACGCACGCCCAGCGCACGCGCCAGCTTGATAATCGGCGGCAGGCCGACGTCCTGCATCACTTGCGCGGTAATCGTGTTCTTGGAGTACACCAGGCCCTCGCGCATGGTCATCTCGCGCCCGGTGCTGCCGCCCATGTCGGTCGGGCGCCATTTGGTGCCGTCGGCGGCCTTGATGTCCATCACTGCATCGCGGTAGACATGTTCCGGGCTCAGGCCTTTTTCCAGCGCCGCGCCGTACACGATAGGCTTGAAGGTGGAACCGGGCTGGCGCGCGGCCTGGGCCACATGGTCGAACTGCTCGCGTGCGAAGTCGCGGCTGCCGACCCAGGCGCGCAAGGCGCCGGTGGCCGGGTCCATCGCCACGAAACCGGCCTGCAACCGCGTTTTGGACTTGCGCAAGGCGGCAATAAAGGCGCGGTCGCCCTTCAATTGCGCCAGCGCATCTTCGGCGGTGCCGCCGGCCGCCACCAGCTTGCGGTAGTCGGCGGTTTCCCTGACGAAGGCGTCGACCAGGGCCGGATGCGACTTCCAGAAATAATCGAACGGCACACTACCCGACTGCATCGAGGCGTACATGCCGGTCGAGGTCGACGACGGCACGCCGGCGCGGCTCCATTCCACGTCGGCAATCGCCTGCAAGGCATTGGCCTGGCGTTCGACGGCGCGCTCGGCCGCCTGCTGCAGGTCACTGTCGAGCGTGGTGTGGACCACCAGGCCATCGAGTTCCAGGTTGTAGTCGTTTTCGTCGGCCCAGTCGATCAGCCATTTGCGCACATAGGCCGTGAAGTGGCTGTCGGTCTGCGCGCGTTCGCTCTGGCGCTCGAAGTGCAGGCGCAGCGGGCGCTTGACCAGTTGCCTGTAGCGCTTCTCGTCGATCACCTCGTGCTTGCGCATCTGGCCCAGCACCACGTTGCGGCGCTGCAGCGAGCGCTCCGGGTTGCCGACCGGATTGTAGTAATTCGTGCCCTTGAGCATGCCGACCAGGGTTGCGCTTTCGAGGATATCGAGGCGCGCGGCCGGCTTGTCGAAATACGTGCGGGCCGCCATTTCGATGCCGAAGGTGTTGTACAGAAAAGGCACGGTGTTCAGGTAGGCTTCGAGGATTTCCGTCTTGCTGTAGGTGGCCTCGATTTTCAGGGCCGTGACCAGTTCCTTGAGCTTGCGGTTCAGGCTGCGCGAGCGCCCTATTTCGGCCGGGAACATATTGCGCGCCAGTTGCTGGGTAATGGTCGAGCCGCCTTGCGGGTCGCCACTGAGGCTATGCACGATGGCGCCGGCCAGGCGCTTGAAATCGACGCCATGATGCTGGTAAAAACGGTGGTCTTCGGTGGCGATCAGCGCGCTGACCACATTGGGCGAAATCTGCTGCAAGGTGACGCGCTCCTGCAAGCCCTGGTCGAAGCGGGCCAGTTCCTCGCCGCCAGCAGCCACCATGGTGCTGGGTGCGGCCGAGCGGGCCTGGCGCAGGTCGTGGATGCTGGGCGTCAACGGTATCAGCAGCAGCAGATAAGCGACCAGCAGCGTGAGCAAGGTGAGAAACGACCATAGCGCCATCACTGCGGCGCGCCGCCCCGGCGGCAAGCTCATCAGGTGGGCATGGCCGCGCCGGTACAGGGCCGCCAGGCGTGCTCCACCATGCCGACCCAGGCGTGCGGCACTATCCTTGCCGCGCGCCGTCCATTGCCTTGCCTTTGCCCGTAACTGCTCCATGCTTGACGCCATGCCTTACCCTTGTTTGTTGCCGGATGATCCGTTTCGGCAAGTATATAGAACGCAGGCGTAGCTTGGCGGAAATTACAGCAGGCGTGAACGCCTAAGGCAGCTTGGCCAGCATCGCCGGCAGCTCCTTGACCATGGCCTCGCGCGTGCGCAGGCCGGCCGACTGCTGGCCGGCCTGTTCGTCCTGCACCAGCCGCGCAAACACATAGGTGCGCTCGCCCTTGCTGGCCCAGCCGACAAACCAGCCGTAGCCATGCGCTTCATCGAAGCTGCCGTCGCGCTTGCGCGGAAAGGCCGCGCCCGTCTTGCCGTGCAACTGCCAGCCATCAGGCAGGTCGGCCAGGCGCGTCAGGTGGGCCGTCTGGTCCATCGCCTGGCGGCTGACAGGCAGTTGATGGTTGACCAGTTTACGCAGGAAGCCCAGTTGCTCCAGTGGCGAAATTTTCAGCGAGGAACTGATCCAGGAACGCTCAAGGCTGTTGTCCTTGCCGGGGTCACCCGACACATCGGCATTGCCGTAGCCCAGCGCCCGCGCGTACTTCTGAAAGCGCACCGTGCCGAGCGCCTGCGTGATCTGCTGCGAATACCAGACCACGGAATACTGCATCCAGCGCGCAGGATCGGTCTCCTGGCGCCAGGCATCGCCGCCCCAGTCCACATAGCCCTGCTTGTACGGCAGGCGCGGCGCGTGCTGGTCCTTGAGGAAGCCGGCGTCGTAGCCCATCAGGCTGAGTGCGATCTTGAAGGTCGATGCAGGCGTGACCCGGTCGACGCAATTGCCCTCTTGCAGCACCACCGTGCCGGACACGGCATCGGCGATGGCGGTGCAGATGGTGGCGGCCTGGGCCGCCGGGGACACGCTGAACGCCAGCGGTAAAAGTAGAATCAGGGCAGAGCGAAATTTCATGGGCCTCCGGGTTGCGTGCAGATGGCAAAGCAAAATTGTAACCACCTGCGGCGGTACTTGCCAGTGCCCGGCGCTTTAGCCTCGCTCTTCTTTTCCGTCTGCCGGCGAGCGCTGTGGTTTCATGCGCTCTTCCTCGAGTTCACCCATGCCCATTTTTTCTTCGTCAAGCAAATCATGTTCGCGCCGTTCGCGCTCCACGTCCGCCTCCACTTCGTACTCCACCTCGTCCAGGTCGGATTCGCCGTTCTTGTGCGCCATGATGATTCTCCTTTGCTTGCATGAAAACCAGTGTAGGCTAGAATTGCATGATTGCCGCGCTTTTTTGACGACTGAAAGCGAGTCCCCCATGACCATCTTGAACGCCATCGCCAGCCTTGCCGTCAGCGATCTGCCAGCCTCTTCCTTGTGGTATGCCCGCCTGCTGGGCAAGAAAGCGGCATCGCAGCCCATGCCTGACGTAGCAGAATGGAAATTTGACCGGGGCGGCTGGCTGCAGCTGTACCAGCAGCCGGACCGTGCCGGCGGTGGCTCGGTGACCCTGGCCGTGGACGATATCGAGGCACTGGCGACGCATTTGCAACAGGTCGGCGTGGCGCATGGCGCGCTCAGCTCCACGCCGCAGGTACGCATCATCATGCTGACCGATCCGGACGGCAACCATATCGCGTTTGCCCAGGCGCTCGACAGCTCGATGGCCCGCTAGACTACAGGGCTTTGCGGAAAGTCAGGTTGATGCGCTGCGCGCCCAGCAGCGCGTGCTGCCCGTCCTTCAAGGGTGCCACGCCGTGAAAGCGCAGGCGGTCTTCGCCGCCCCATACCACTACATCGCCATGCAACAAGGCAATGCGCGCGGCGCGGTCGGCGCGCAGTGCGCCGCCGAACAGGAAGGTGGCGGGCAGGCCCAGCGAGACCGAGACGATGGGCGCGGTGAAGTCGCACTCGTCCTTGTCCTGGTGCAGCGCCATGCGCGCGCCGGGCACGTAGCAGTTGACCAGGCAGGCATCGGGCGCAAAGCTGGGGTAGCCAGCGGCCTCGGCTGCGTCCTGCGCCAGCTGCAAAAATACGCGCGGCATCGCCGGCCACGGTGCGCTGCTGGCCGGATCCTGACGCACATAGCGGTAGCCGCGCGCATCGGTGACCCAGCCCAGCTGACCACAATTGCTCATCGCCACCGACATGCGCAAGCCGCCCGGCGTGGCCATATGGCGCAGCGGCGCCGCCTGCACGATGGCATCAAGAGCAGATAGCAATTGCCCGACCCTGGGCAAGGCAAAACCGCGCAGCAGCACGGACGCGGTGCTGCCAGGCACCAGTGGTACCGGGCCGCTGGCTGGGTAATCGTCGTCGGCAAACAGGGACAGGTTCATGCCTTATTCTAGCGCGCCGTGAAAAAAGCCGTGGCGTCGGTTACAGTAGCGTTTCCGACCACTCAACAGCACCTTACCTGGATCACTATGATGGATCATTACGCCGATTTGCTCAACACCCTGGCACAGCAGGAAGAAACCCTGCAATTCGACCGCTTCGACAACGACACCGCGCTGGCCGTCGGCCTGTGGATCGTCGAGGAAGTGCGCAAGCGTGGCAAAGCCGTCACCGTCAATATCACGCGCAACGGCCAGGTGCTGTTCCACTACGCCATGAGCGGCGCCACCATCGACCAGGCCGACTGGATACGGCGCAAGAACAACACGGTGCAGCGCTTTGCGCGCAGCTCGTACGCGATGGGCATTACCTACAAAAACAAGGGCGCCACATTCGAAGAGGTGGCTTACCTGGACACCCTGGAATATGCCGGCCATGGCGGCGCATTCCCCTTGCTGATCCGCGGCGTGGGCATGATCGGCACGATTACCGTGTCGGGCCTGGCGCAGGCCGATGACCATGCGCTGGTGGTGGCGGCCTTGCAGGCGCAGCTGGACGCGCACTGATCAGGATGCCGGAGCGGCGCGCGACAGTGCTGCCAATGCCTTTTGCGCGCGATGTGCGCGCAACAGCATCGAACCACTCAGCAATGCGATCAGCAACAAGATTGCAAGCAAGATAATGGCGAACGGTTGGTACAACGAGCTGAACAAGCCGCAGGCAAGCATGAAGCAAACCAGCAGTTGAAACACATGGCCGCCTCTTGACGGCGACACCACCTCGCCAGTCGTGTGATTGAACCAGCCCTGCAGCGAGCTCCAGTCCCCTTCCTTCTCCAGAATCGCAGTGACTTGCATGCCAGCCTCGATCGCAGGCTTGCCTGGCAGTTCCAGCCCGTAATACCGCTTGTTGCCGGAAGCAAAACCAAACTCCGTCCTGGGGCCAGGCTTGCCCCAGCGGTAGGCGACGCTGAAAACACGGTCTATGGTGACAGTTGCTGGGTACAAGTGAAGGCTCCGGCTGGCGCTCAGGATGGGTTGATCAGCGAGGTCAGCACATGGTCGGCCCAGTGCCCGTTGATTTTCAGGTAGCGCCTGGCCAAGCCTTCCCTTTCAAATCCCAGCCGCTGCAGCAAGGCCTCGCTCCTGACGTTGGCGGGCTGGTAATTTGCCATGATGCGGTGCAGCCCGATGGACTGGAAGATGTGGGCAATCGCCGCTTGCAGCGCTTCGGCCATATAACCGTTGCCTTGATGCTCTTCAGATAGTGAAAAACCAAGATGGCAGGCCTGGAACGGACCAAGCACGATATTCGTGAAACTGCACAGGCCGATCAGTTCCGCGCTGCCCTGCCTTGCCAGCAACCAGTGCACTGCGCTGCCGCCAGCCATATGCTCGCGCATCTGGCGCAGTTGCAATTCGACATCTTCGATAGTGTAGAACGACGCGGCACGCAGCGGCTCCCAGAGGGCCAGGTGCATCCGGTTCGACTGACGGTAATGCAACAGAGCAGGCCCGTCATCGGCAGCGGGCCGTGCCAGTACCAGCCGCTGCGTGCTTATCCGCTCTGTCATGCGCTTACTTCGGCCTGGTCGACAAGGCCACGATCGCTACACCCGCCGCCACGATCAGCGCATCTTCGATCAGTCCGCTACGCGTCTGGCCGATGCGCGCCATGGCCTGCTTGCGGCCGGCCAGGGTCAGGTAGGCCAGCGGCACGGCGGTGGCGACCGCGACCGCTGCACCAGCCTTTTCACGGCCCTCGGGCGCCAGCGCCGCACCAGCTATGCCGGCGCTCATCACGCGCGCCAGCAAGCCCAGGAACACGGTGCGGTCGGGCGCCGTCTTCATCTTGTCGCCATACAGTTCGCCGGCGCCCATCAGCAGCGCGCCGGCCTTGAATACGGGACGGTCGAGCAGGACCAGCTGGCCCGTGGTGTGGCGCCCGGCAAGGCGTGCGGCGGCGATGGTGGCCATCGGCGTCATCGAGCGGGCGCTGGCGACAGCGCCAATCAGGATCGAGGAAAGCAGGCTGCGAATATTCATCTGGTTGACTCCTGTACAGGTGGTAGGTTTGGAACGACAGTCGCCAGAAGCGGCCTCGTCATACAAGATTGTTATTGTAGTCAGGCCTCGATTTGGTGTCGCCAGCTACGCCAAGCCAGCATTATTTTGCCACTCTGAGTGTCCTGGAGAGCGCAATATGATCCCAATCCAGGCTCACCAGTGCGATGCCGTGGCCGGTATCGGCCACCAGTCCCAATCTGCCGGTATTCGTGTCGGGAGAAGGAAAATAGCTGACGCCCCTGATGGGCTGGCGCGAACGCAGCAACTCGATCGGCTCGCTGTAGCCACCACTGCGCCGAATGAACGCTGCCACCAGCCAGGTCTCGCCAGCTTGCCACACGCCAACGCGCAGTACCGGCCTGTCGCCGGGCGTGCTGGTAGTATCAACATCGTAGGCCATGATAAAGCGCGCCTGCTTGATCTCCGGATGGTCGGTGGCACGCTGCCCATCCCGGTACGCCGTCAACCCTGCGGGGTCGGTGGCATGCACCAGGCGGCCGTCCAGCTGGACGGTGAAGACAGCGCTATCGCTGAACACAAGCTGGCTCATGCGAAATGCCTGGAGGTCGTGTGCGCATGGACCTTCGAGCAAAGTGACGCGGGCCAGCAGGAATCTCTTCGCCTGATCCGTGGCAACGGTGATCGACAGGTCGGCCAACGACTGCCCGGTCTCCACCAGTGTCAAGCCGCTTGCACGTTCGGCGGTGGCGGCGCAATCGACGGACTTTGCAGCCACCTGCGATTGCGCAATTGCCGGACAGCAGGCAAGAGACAACATGCCGGCTGCCGCCGACAGCGTCTGCACATAAATACGCTTCATTTGAAAACACCATCCCATGACCATCGTTCCATCCTATTTTAACCAGGCTGCAGAGCGGGCCATGGTATCCGTCCAAAGGGCGTGAACCTCATCATTAACGCAAATATCGTTTCATGCATTCTCTCGAAGAATGAAGCGGCTGGCCTTGCTGTTCCAGCATTTGCCATGTCCCTGCAGGAAAAGCAGTTGTCCATATTCGTCCATGGTCGATTCACGCTTGCTCAAGCGTAACCACTCCGAATAGAAGGCATCAAACTCTTCCTGCGTAAATACCGGCAACAAATCGGTGGAATAGTCGAAGATGGCCGAAAAGTCAGCAGCCGGCGACAACAATACGGGGGATGGCGGTCTGATGCCCAGCAAACCCAGCAGCAGCTCAAGCTCCTCATCATCAGCCAACACGACGTCAAATAATTCTGGCGAAGCGCCCATCAATGTATCGATTGAAGTCGTCGCCAACATGGCTGATTTTTCAGACGATGCAAATACGTAGTGCTGCATTTCTTTCTCCTTTGTTCTTGCGCCAGCGCTACCAACCGAACCTACAGGCAAGCCGGCGCCCACAGACAGCCAGGGATGATCGCTGAGGCAAAGTACGCGATGCAAGACCACACGGCGACAGCGGCCATCCGCAGCACTTTCGTCATCCACGAACGCGGGAAGTAGCTGCCGCCAGCACCGCCAGGACCAGCGCCAGATAGGGAACAACGGTGTCAACCTGCCGCGTCAGAGGCCAATGCAATTGATACTGCCAGTACATCAGCACAATTTTGGCGACAGGAACGGATAGCGCGGCAAACGCCAGCGCGGCAAGGTCGGCATGTCGATGGATGTTGCTGATATTGCTGCTATTGCTGCTATACATGGTGCCTCCTGCATGCCCAGTGTAGCGCATGACTTGCCAGGATGGCAATGAAGGCCCGTTGTGATTTTCTAGATCCGCTGCCCGCCATCGATGGGAATCTCGGCGCCGGTAATATACGAGGCGCGTTCGCTGCACAAAAACTCCACCAGGTCGGCCACTTCGGCCGTGGTGCCCAGGCGACGCAGCGGGATCTGGGTGTCAACGATATGCGAGGTGCCTGGCGACAAAATGGCCGTATCGATTTCGCCGGGCGCAATCGCGTTGACGCGCACCTTCATCGGTGCCATGTCGTTGGCCATTTCGCGCGTCAAGGACGCCAGCGCCGCCTTCGAACTGGCGTAGGCCGAACCGGCGAACGGATGCACGCGGTAGCCGGCGATCGAGCACAGGTTGACCACCGAGCCGGCCGCGTTCGACAGTTCCTGGGCAAAGCCGCGCGTCAGCGCCAGCGGCGCGAAAAAGTTGGTGTTATACATTTCCTGCCAGGTCTGCAGGTCGGTGGTCAGCGAATTGACGCGCGCGCCGCCCGGCCCTTTCGGCGACACGCCTGCATTGTTGACCAGCGCATGCAGTTTGCCGCCGACCAGCATCGGGCGCAGCATGTCAACCATCTGGCCAATCTGGCCGAGGTCCGACAAGTCCATGCAAAAATGCGTATTGTGTTCCTGGCTGCGCGGGCAGCCGAGCGGTATCGGGCTGCGCGAGACCGTGATCACGCGCCAGCCCAGGCTGCGGAAACGCTCGGCGACGGCGTGGCCGATGCCCCGGCTGGCGCCGGTGACGATGGCGGTTTTCTGTTCGGTGCTATTCATCTTGCTCCTTTTCATCTGCCAAGCCTGGCTGTTCCATCTGCCGTACATACGCCAGCAACTGCGCGCCACCGTCGAGGATGTCGCGCTGTATCGCCTGCCGGGCGGCATCTTCGTCGCGCGCATGCAGGGCGTCGAGGATGGCGCGGTGATGCCCTACGCGCATGGTGGGCGTAAATGCCGCGTACCCGGCGGCGATCAGTGGCGCGATCTGCATCCACAGATGGTCGACAAAGCGTTTCAAGGTCGGCATGGCAGACGCCTGCGCCAGCCCCAGGTGGAAGGCCTGGTTGCACTGCAGGGCACCGGCCAGGTCCTGGCGCGCGATCGCTGCTTCGTTGTCCTGCAACAGCTGTTCCAGCTGCGCCAGGCTGGCGGCGTCGATATTTCGCGCCGCCATCGCCGCGCCCAATCCTTCGAGTTCCACCCGCAGGGCGCGGATTTCCAGGTAGCGTTTTTCGCTCAGCATGGGCACCCGAAAGTCGCGCGGTGAACGCAGCACCAGCGCTTCTTCCTGCACCAGCTGCAGCATGGCGTCGCGCACCGGGGTGACGCTGGTACCCAGCTGCATTGCCAGTTCGCGAATGCGCAACCGGTCATTGGGCCGGAAGCGCCCCGCTGCCAGCGCCTCGCGCAGGCGCGCATGCGCCGATTTGCCCAGGTTGGCGTGCGCCAGTGGATCGAGCTGAAAAGCCATGCCATCCCTCATTCAAATCATGATGCATCATACATCAATCGCAAAAAACAAGCTCAATCATGCGTGCGCAAGGCTACAATACCGGCCACCATCACTCGCACAAGGACTGTCGTGAACTGGGATTATCCGCAGCCTCACCTGGTTGCCGTCACGCCGCAAGCCGGCGATATCGACGGCCTGCAGCACACCAATAATGCTGTTTACGTGCGCTGGTGCGAACACGCTGCCTGGCAGCATTCAAAGGCGCTGGGACTGGACCTGGAAGACTACCGCCGGCTGGACCGGGCCATGGCAATCCGCCGCAGCGAATACGACTACCTGCTGCCCACCCGCGAAGGCGAAGCCTTGAGCCTGGCCACCTGGCTGTGCGCCAGCGATGGCCGCTCCAGCATGGAGCGGTCCTTCCAGCTGGTGCGCGCCAGCGACGGCGCCACCGTGGTGCGCGCTCGTTGGGAACTGGT
This sequence comes from Janthinobacterium sp. 1L-D-8-B-C4, assembly GCF_057291295.1. Classification (NCBI taxonomy): domain Bacteria; kingdom Pseudomonadati; phylum Pseudomonadota; class Betaproteobacteria; order Burkholderiales; family Oxalobacteraceae; genus Janthinobacterium; species Janthinobacterium sp. 1L-D-8-B-C4. The sequence goes on along the minus strand of NZ_JBXAVX010000001.1, from coordinate 412,202 downwards.
CTGCATTGAACTGACCAGCGGGCGGGCGCGCCGCCTGCCTCCCGAGTTCCTGGCCGTCTACGAGCCGGCCATCGCCGGCGCCAGGCCCGCCTGAACGCGGTGTGGCTGGCCTGCCCGCAATGCAACATGCTTTTCCCTGCTGTTCATGCGTTTCATGCATTAGAATCACTGGCCTTGGCCACCCATGAAAACAGGATAAAACAAGATGACGGCAGTCAGCGGTACTGAAACAACGGAACTCAAGCGCGGCCTGAAAAGCCGCCATATCCAGCTGATCGCCTTGGGTGGCGCGATCGGCACCGGCCTGTTCCTGGGCATCGCGCAAACCATCAAGATGGCGGGGCCGTCAGTGCTGCTCGGCTACGGCATTGCCGGCGTGATCGCCTTTCTGATCATGCGCCAGCTGGGCGAGATGGTGGTCGATGAACCGGTGGCCGGCTCCTTCAGCTATTTTGCCGATAAATACTGCGGCCACCTGCCCGGCTTTTTGTCGGGCTGGAATTACTGGGTGCTGTATGTGCTCGTCAGCATGGCCGAACTGACGGCCGTCGGCATCTATGTGCAGTACTGGTGGCCGGACGTGCCGACCTGGGTCTCGGCGCTGGTGTTCTTTTGCGTGATCAATGCCATCAGCCTGCTCAACGTCAAGGCGTTTGGCGAAATGGAATTCTGGTTCGCGCTGATCAAGGTGGTGGCCATCATCGGCATGATCGTGTTCGGCGCTTACTTGCTGGCCTCCGGCGACGCCGGGCCGCAGGCCTCGGTGGCCAATTTGTGGCAGCACGGCGGCTTTTTCCCGAACGGCTGGCAGGGGCTGGTCATGGCGATGGCCGTGATCATGTTCTCGTTTGGCGGGCTGGAACTGGTCGGCATCACGGCGGCCGAAGCGGACGACCCTGGCACCACCATTCCGCGCGCCACCAACCAGGCCATCTACCGCATCCTGATCTTTTACATCGGCGCGCTGGGCATTTTATTGTCGCTGTATCCTTGGCAGAACGTGGTCACCGGCGGCAGCCCGTTCGTGCTGATTTTCCATGCGCTCGACAGCAACCTGGTGGCCACGGCGTTGAACGTGGTGGTGCTGACAGCCGCCCTCTCGGTCTATAACAGCGGCGTGTACTGCAACACGCGCATGCTGTTCGGCCTGGCGAAACAGGGCAATGCGCCGCGCGCGCTGCTGCATCTGAACCGCCGCGGCGTGCCGCTGGTCGCGCTGGGCGTATCGGCGCTGGCCACCGGCATCTGCGTGGTGGTCAATTATTTCATGCCGGGCGAAGCGTTCGAAGTGCTGATGGGACTGGTGGTCTCGGCCCTGATCATCAACTGGGCCATGATCAGCTGGATCCACCTGCGCTTTCGCGCGCAGAAGAAAATCGAGGGCAAGACCACCGCGTTCCAAAGCCTGGGCTACCCGCTGACCAACTACCTGTGCCTGGCGTTTTTGGCCGGCATCCTGGTGATCATGTTTCTCACGCCGGGGCTGCGCATTTCCGTCTACCTGATTCCCGTCTGGCTGGGCGTGCTTGGCATCGGCTACGCAATCAGGCAAAGCCGCGCAAAGGGCTGACTCAACTGCCCGCTTAACGCCCCGCTGTCGCCGTCAGGAACACATCGTCGTTCAGCGCCGACAGCATCTGCGTGCGCTGCTGCGTCTTTTGTTCCGCGTTCAGGTTCGTCTGGCCAGCCTGGTACGGCGCCAAGGCTGCCAACAGGTCGCGCGCCAGCGAGTGTACGCTCGGGTTGGAGAGATCGGACTTGAGCTTGCCCATTTCATAGCGCTCGATGCGCGTGGACTGGCTGGACGACTGCTCCAGGCTGGCCTTGGCGAGCTTGCCGTCCTGGTAGGCGATGCTGGCCAGGCTGCTGGCCGTGTCGTCGATCTGGTGGTAGGTGTAGTTCTGCGATTCGGCGTCACCGGTCAGGCGCAGCGAAGTACCGGCCACCAGCGGCATATGGAAGCTGGCGCTCAGCGCGCTGGTCTGCTTCTGCGCAATCGAACGGTCATCGTAGCTGCGCCCGCCCAGGCTGGTGCTCTGCCCCACTTCATAGTTGAACGCGTCCTGCTCGGACAGGCGCATCGGATTGTCCATCTTCGGCGTTTGCGACACGGACGCGAAAAAATCGGCCAGGCCGGTCAGCATGGCCTTGTCCTGCGCCGCCAGCTGCCATTTGCCTGGCGTGGCGCCACCGGTGGAAAGCTGGGCTGCATCGCCGACGGTACTGTGCAGGGCGCCGAAGGTTTCCTTGAACATGGTCATCAGCGCGCCGTCGGCGTGGCCGCGCGTGGCTGCCTGGTCGAACTGGCTCATGTAGCTTTTCAGGGCGCGCGCCTGCTGCTCGGCGCTGCCCAGGCTGGCCAGCTTGCTGGCGTCCACCTTCACGTCGACGCTGCCGGCCGCGCCGCTGAACGCCACCTTGCGCTGCGTGGCGTCGGCCTGGAATGACAAGGTCTGCACGCTGGGCGGTTCGGTGTTCAGGCCCACCTGCGCGCGCAGGTCAAGCGAGGCCAGCTGTTTGCTGTCGAACTGCATCAGGCCGGTCAGCTTGAGCTGCGGCGGATCCTGCGCCATGCCGTCGATCGCTTCCTGGAAGGCTTTCGACAACTGGCCCAGCGCCCGCGTTTCGTCGTCGGTCAAGTCACCGCTGGCCGTCATCTGCACGGCCAGCGCGTCGCCATCGCTGTCGAGCGAAAGCTTGACCTCGACCCCGCTTTTGGTGGTGATGCCGAGGCTGAACTTGTCGTCGCCCATGCCATGCAAGGCGCCCGACACGCCACCGGCGATGCTGGCATAGGTCGCGGCCGGCGCGCCGCCCGGGGCTCGCTGCGCCGTTTGCGACAACTGCGTCACGCCACCCTTCAATTGGTCAAGCAGCGCCGCGCCCAGCCCGTTGAACCGACCGGCCGCGCCTTGCGCCGAAAAATTTTTCGCCATCTGGTCGCTGACGGCGTCGCGTGAGGTGCGTTCCCACTGCAGCGGTGCGGCAGCTGTCGGCGTGGCGCCCTGGCCGGCGGTGACGCCAAGCGCGACGATGCTCGACGGCGAGGTCGCGGGCATGGCGGCAGCCTCTGCACGGCTGGCAGTGTTGGTGGTGGTGCCGCCGCGGATGGGGTTGGCATTCCAACTTGCGATGGAAGAAACAGTAGTCATGGCCTTCATACCTTGCTGAACGCGGTCGTGTGCATGGGCAAAACTGATAACTTTCAGTTTTTGATAATTATTTACCGCCAGGCACGCCGACGCATGCAAGGCAGACACAGCTATAACGGCAGGCCGGGTCGAAACATGAGGCCGCCGCACGGCATTCCATGATTATGCCCGGCTTTGCACAAGCAGTTGCCATCGAAGTAATTGCATTTTTTTCAATAATAATATGGCAGCGATAATTAATAGATATTTTTAAAATTTTGAATTAATATATCCACTCCATGCCGCGCCGCGTGATCGGCAGCGAGATACTGCCGTATTCCCGATTCGAAAGGAAGAACATGCAAGCCCATGCCGCCAGCATAATTCATGCGGATTTTTCTTTTCAAATCCAGGCAAGCTGATCCTTGCACGCAGAAGCCTCGGCATCGTCCCGGCTGCGTTGTCGCGCTGCCTGTCTTTTCATTCCCATCATCTGAAAGAGAACACGCATGGATCCGATTTTAGGTAGTGTCATGTTGTGCCCCTACACCTTTGCACCGCAGGGCTGGATGTTTTGCAACGGCCAGAGCCTCAGCATTCAAACCAATGTCGCGCTGTACGCACTGATCGGCATACAGTTTGGCGGCGATGGCCAGACCACCTTCAATCTGCCAGACCTGCGCGGCCGCATTCCGGTGGCGGTCAACAACACCGTCGCCGCCGACCGCATCGTCACCGCCCCGGTCAACGCGCAAGGCGCGCCGACCAGGCCAGGCGTGGTGGGCGACACCCTGGGCGCCAATGTACGCCTGGTCAGCAGCGGCGCTGCCAGCTTCACGCTGACGGTCGCCAACCTGCCGGCGCACACCCACGCCGCCACCGTGTCGAGCGGTTCGTCGTCGGTCGATGTCAGCCTGTCCGCCGCCCTCGATGAGGCCAATGACCCTGGGCCGACAGCCGGCGGCTACCTGGCCACGGCGGCATCGGCGGGCACTTCGGTGACCAATATGTACCTGCCCGCGCTGGGCACCAGCGGCAGCGTCACGCTGGCCAAGGCCAGCGCACAAGTGAGCTTCAATCCGGCCGTCACCAATGGCCCTACCGGCGATGGCCAGGCGGTTTCCACGCCGGTCACGCTGACAGCGCAGAGCGCGCCAACGCCGCCTTTCCTGGCGCTGCAATACATTATTGCCGTGGAGGGCGTTTTCCCACAACGTAACTGATAAAAACGTGCGGCATGCGGCGATTGATTATTATGGTTTACATATTTTGACCATGCAATGGCATATTGCATTTTTAAAAATAACACCGTAGTGCAAATTTCAGCATCATGTTTTTAAATTTGAATTAACATAGCCAGGCAGCACGCACTTTACCAAAGCCGGTCTGGCGAGCCTGGCCACATAATATCGAAGCTCTCATTTGAAAGGCAGCAAACATGGATGCATTTATGGGTACCATTCTTGGCGTAGGTTTTTCTTTTCCACCACGCGGCTGGATGTCGTGCAACGGCCAAATGTTGAGCATTAATACTTACTCCGCCCTGTATGCACTGCTCGGCACGCAATATGGCGGCGATGGCGTCAACACCTTTGCCTTGCCCGATTTGCGCGGCCGCGTGGCCGTCGGCCAGAATCAGGGCAACATGGCGGGCCGCATTCCGGGTAGCAATGGCGCCGCCGGCGGCACCGTGTCCAGCACGTTCATCGCGTCCGGCACCGGTACTGCCACCGCCACCCTGACCGTCGCCAACCTGCCGGCCCACAACCATCCGGCGACGTTTACGGCCGGCAGCGGCGGCTCGCCCATCACCGTCGACATCAATGTCAGCACCGCCGATGGCACGTCGGCAAATCCCCTGGCCGCCGGCTACCTGGCCGCCGGCGCTACCGATGGCACCAGCACGCCGTTCCTGTATGCCGCTGGCGGCACGCTGACCAAACTCAATTCCGCCACGGCAACAGTGTCTGGCGGCGGTGGCGGCGGGACGGTCACCGTTGGCAATACCGGCGGCGGCACGGCCGTGGTGGCACCGGTTACCGTGACCACCAACGGCAACGTGGCCATCGTGCCACCGTTTCAGACGATACAGTACATCATCTGCATCGACGGCATTTTCCCTAGCCGCAACTAAACCACGCAGCACGAACCGGGGCATGCAACGCGCGCCCCGGTTCCGCAGCGGTTGCATCTGTCGCATCAGTTCAGCTAACCATCTCACACACCATCACCTCACCGGAGACACTATGGATCCACTCATTGGCACCATCATGCTGGCGGCATTCCCTTTCGCACCGAAGGGCTGGATGTTTTGCAATGGCCAGATACTCAACGTCACCTCCAACACCGCGCTGTTTGCACTGCTGGGCACGCAATTCGGCGGCGACGGCAAGACCACGTTTGCGCTGCCAGACCTGCGCGGGCGCATTCCAGTGGCGCTGAACGACACGGTCGCGCCTGACCGGATCGTGACGGCGCCGGTCAATGCACAAGGCGCGCCCACGCGGGCATCGCAAAACGGCGACACCCTGGGCGCCAATGTGCGCCTGGTCAGCACCGGTCCCGCCAACATCACGCTGACGGTGGCCAACCTGCCGGCGCACACCCACGCCGCCACCGTGTCGAGCGGTTCGTCGACGGTTGACGTCAGCCTGTCCGCCGCCCTCGATGAAGCCAGCGATCCCGGGCCGACGGCCGGCGGCTACCTGGCCACGGCGGCATCGGCGGGTACTTCGGTGACCAATATGTACCTGCCCGCGCTGGGCGCCAGCGGCAGTGTCACGCTGGCCAAGGCCAGCGCGCAAGTGAGCTTCAATCCGGCCGTCACCAATGCCACTACCGGTAGCGGCCAGGCGATCACCACGCCGGTTACATTGACGGCGCAGAGCGCGCCGACGCCACCGTTCCTGGCGATGAATTACCTGATCGCGGTCAACGGCTACTTCCCTACCCGTAATTAAGAATCACCGCAGCACCTCGCACGCCAGGCCCGGCGTGCTGCCCAGCTGATAGGAAAAGGCCAGTGTTTCCGATCCCGTCAGCTGCGGCTTGCCGGGCAGGTGCAGCGGCAGATTCAGGCTGCAGTCATAGTCGTGCAACACGATCGCGCCATGCACCCGGATGCGCGTGAGCAGTTTCGGGCCGCTTCCCAGTTCCGCCGGCAGGCGGATGCTGGCGGCCGGCAGCGAACTGCCGCTTTGCCCTTGCCACGCCAGGATGCTGGCGGCATTCACTTCAAAGATGCGGCCCCAGTCGGCACACGGCTCGCCCATGGCGCGCCCCGGCAGGCCCAGGTGTACCGCGATGGCGGCAGGCACCAGTGCCGCTTGCGGCGCCTGCACCAGCAGATTGCGCATGATGGCCACCTGTGGTTCCTTGCCCAATGCGGTATTCATGGTTTCACTGACGATCACGTCAGGCATCGCGTCGGGCGCGATGCGCCAGGTGGCGGCGTCGGCGCAGACAAATGCCGCCACGTGCGCGCCATAACCGAGCTCTTCTATCAGCGCGCGCGCATAGTCGAGTGCTTCCTGGTGCACCTCGAGGATGGTGAAGCGCACCTGCAGCGGAGAAAAAATCGCCATCAGCGGCAAGGCCAGCAAGGCAAACGGGCCGCATCCCGCATACAGCACCGATACCGGCCGCCCGGCATCGAGGGCAGCGTTGATGGCTGCCGCCAGGCCCTGGATAAAGGCGGCGCTGCGCAGCGGTTCGCGTGCGCACAGCGCCGCTTGCACTGGTGAAATCGCCCAGCCGCTGGGCAAGGTGCTCTCGCCCTCGGTCATGCGGTCCGAGCCTGCCATCGACAGCTGCGAATGGCGCTCGACAAAGGCGCGCAGCTGCCCGGTTTCGCCGATCAGCGAAGCCAGTGGCCGCGCCGGATCGGCGATGGCGCGGGCGATCTGCGCCAGTTCCGCCTGCCAGGCATCGCGATCGGCGCCGCTCACGACAGCGATACCTGGTAGCACTGCTTGCCGATCTCGCTGGGATTGGCCGGCAAAGGCGCCGAGATCGGCCACAAGTACAGTTCCAGCCGGCCCAGTTGTGCATGATCGAGCGTGTAATTGCCGTCTGACAGCACCAGTTCGGCCGGGCCCGCGAAGATCATGCTGAGCGGGGTACGAAACTGCTCCGGCAAGCCGCGCCGCGGCAGTTCCTTCGCTTCGCTCAGGATCAAGGGAACCACGCCGGCCGCCGTATGGGCCATGAAGACGCTGTCGACCAGCGGAGAGACCAGTTCAAGAGTGATGTCCATAGGAGAAATCCTGTAAATGTGATTGCAAGACGACGTAAACATTGGCAGCATAGCAAATAGACAGCCATTTGAACCACCCCTTTTTTGGAGCGCCGGTGTATTCCTTACCCTCCCCTTTCAAATTGCGCGAGTTCGATGCCGACAGCGCAAGCGACCAGGCTTTCGTGCGCGTGCTGTACCGCAGCAGCCGCGGCGATTTGCTGCAGATGCAGGCCGAGGCCGACTTCATCGAACAGCTGATCGCCATGCAGCAGCGCATGCACGACCAGGGCTACCGCCAGTCCTATCCGCAGGCGCGCCACCTGATGATCGAACGCGGCGGCGCAGCCATCGGCCGGCTGATCGTCAACCCCGGCGAGCAGGCGCTGCGCGTGGTCGACATCACGCTGCTGCCGCAGGCGCAGGGCCAGGGCGCGGGCAGCGCCGTGCTGGCCGGCTTGCAGGCCCATGCCGCCGCGCAGCGGTGGAGCATCAGCCTGGGCGTCAATCACGCCAACCTGGCCGCGCGCCGCCTGTATGCGCGGCTGGGCTTTGTTGCCGAGAGCGAAGACCCGATCCAGCAACAATTGCGCTGGAGCGCGCCATGACGGCGCCCAGCACCCATCTGCGCCTGCCCATGCTCTTCGACGTGGCGCGCATGCAGCAGGAAATCGCCCGCTTCCTTGCCACCGACTGGCTGGCACATTTCAACACTGGCGCGTATGAAAACGGCTGGAGCGTGCTGCCGCTGCGTTCGGCTGGCGGCGATGCGCGCCATATCATGTCGCTTGACGACATCGCGTATGCCGACACGCCGCACCTGGCGCACTGCCCGTATCTGCGGCAGGTGATCGCCAGTTTCGACTGCGAGGTCGGCGCCGCGCGCCTGATGGCACTCGAAGCCGGCGCCGTGATCCGCGAGCACCGCGATGCCGGCACGGCGCTGGCCGACGGCGTCACGCGCATTCATATCCCGATCCATACCTCGCCGCAGGTGCTGTTCCGCATCGATGGCGTCAGCGTGCATTTCAGCGCCGGCCACGCCTGGTACATGGACGCCAGTTGCCGCCACGCGGTGGAAAACCGTGGCACGGCGCCACGTGTGCACCTGGTGATCGACTGCGTCACCAACGACTGGCTGGAACAGTTGTTCGCCGGCGCCGGCTTCGTGCCGAAAGCGCCGCCCAAGTATGGCGACGCCAGCATCAACGACGGCAATGTGCAGCACATCATCGCCAGCCTGCGCGCGACCGGCGCGCCGGCCGTGCTGGCCCAGGCCGAGCGGCTCGATGCAATTTACCGCGCGGGGGCGGCATGAACGCGCATAACGGCTTCGCAGTGCAGGAACGCCTGCTGACCAGGGGCCTGCAAGTCGACTGGCAACCGGGCATGGACCTGCGCAACTGGTATCCGCTCACCGCCACCCATCAGCATGGCGAAACCACGCTGGCCTGGCGCGACATGGCGGACATCGCGTTTACCGATTCCTTCTTTGAAAACACGCTGGCACGCCAGCACCGCGACGAACGCCGGGTCTGCCATGCGCCGCTGGCGGCGCTGGCGCAGTTCACGCAAGGCAATCACGTCACGGCGCCTGACGCCTTTATTTTCCACGTCTCGCGCTGCGGCTCGACCCTGCTGACGCAGTTGCTGGCGTCGCTGCCGCAATGCATCGTCATGTCCGAGCCGCCCATCATCGACTCGGTGCTGCGCCTGCACCATGACCAGCGAGCGCCCGGCACTACCATCGACCTGCTGCGCCAGGCCATCGGCGCCCTAGGCCAGCGCCGAACGGGGCAGGAAAAACACTTTGTCATCAAGTTCGACTGCTGGCACATCCACAGCCTGGAACTGCTGCAGGCAGCCTTCCCCGCGACGCCCTGCCTGTTCCTGTACCGCGAGCCGCAGGCGGTGCTGGCCTCGCACCAGCGCCAGCGCGGCCCGCAGATGGTGCCTGGCCTGATCCATCCCGCCCTGCTGCCCTTGCCGGCACACCAGATTGTCCCCGGCGACCTCGATGCCTATGCCGGCCTGGTGCTGGACAGTTTTTACACCGCCGCCCTGGCCCATGCGGCGGCCGGACGGATCGAACTGATCAATTACAAGCAGTTGCCCGGAATTGTCTTTTCGGACCTGCTGGCCAGACTGAAGATAAGCTGCACGCCGACGCAGCTCGACGCAATGCGGCAGCGCTCGCAGTTCCACTCCAAGTACACCGGCAATGCCTACGGTGGCGATGCGCGCCCGCCGCAGGCAGAGCGGCTGGCGCAGCTGGCCGCTCACATTGCGCCTGGCTACGAGGCGCTGGAACAGCAGCGCACGCATGCGCCAGCTGCTGGCGCTGTGAAAATGTAAATATTGAAATTATTTCCATAATGAACATTTTCTGTGCGGTGCTGAAATGTCCATTAGAATGCGCTGATGGAACCCCTCATTCGCGCCCCGATGGCCAGCTTTGCCGACCTGCTGTTAGATGCCGTTTGCATGGTCGACACGGACGGACGCTTCGTGTTTGTCAGCGCCGCCTGTGAACGCATCTTTGGCTACACCCAGCGCGAAATGATCGGCATGGTCATGCTCGACCTGGTTGCGCCGGCCGACCGCCAGCGCACCGTGGCGGCGGCGCGCGCCATCATGGACGGTCACGCCCAGGCGCATTTCGAGAACCGCTACATCCGCAAGGACGGCAGCCTGGCGCATATCATGTGGTCGGCCCGCTGGTCCGAGGCTGACCAGTTGCGGGTGGCGGTGGCGCGCGACATCACGGTATTGAAGCAGGCGCGGCAAAAACAGGCGGCGCTGTACGCGATTTCCGAAGCGGCCCACGCCTCCGAAGACCTGGCAACCCTGTTCCATCATATCCACCAGATCCTCGGCGAACTATTGCCGGCGGCCGGCTTGTACATGACCTTGCTGGACCAGCACGGCCAGCCGGAAGAATTTGCCTCGCGCGCCGATGAGCAGCAAACCGCCCCACCGTGCGACCTGGCGCGCCTGCTGGCCGGCGAGGTACTGGCCAGTGGCCTGCCTATGCTGCTCGGTTCCGGTCCTGGCCACGAACACTGGCTGGCCGTGCCGTTGACCACCGCGCGGCGCACCTTGGGCGCGCTGTTGCTGCATGGCGGCAGCGACACCGGCGCCTATACGGAACAGGACCAGGAACTGCTGCAGTTCGTTGCCAAGCAGATCGCCACCGTCATCGAACGCAAGCAACTGCATGCCCACATGCAATTCATGGCCATGCACGACGAACTGACCGGCCTGCCGAACCGCCGCCTGTTCCACGACCGCCTGCAAACTGCCTTTGCGCATGCCCAGCGCAAGCAGCAACGGCTGTCGCTGCTGTTCCTGGACCTCGACGGATTCAAACTGGTCAATGACGAACATGGCCATGCCTGCGGCGACCTGCTGCTGCAGGCGGTGGCCACGCGGCTCAGGCAGTGCCTGCGCGAGAGCGACACCCTGGCGCGCCTGGGCGGCGACGAATTCGTGGTACTGCTGGAAAACAGCATGCCTGGCAGCGGCGTGTTGCTGGTCGAGCAGAAAATCCATGCGGCGCTGGCGCTGGACTTTGCGCTCGATAACGGCTGCTGCCTGCGCATCGGCGCGAGCATCGGCAACGCGCACTATCCCGAACACGGCGACAGCACGCAGCTGCTGTTGCGCCATGCCGACCAGGCCATGTATGCGGCCAAGGCTCAGGTGACCAAGCCATAAAAAAACGCCGCCGGGATCACTCCCGGCGGCGTCGTGATGCGGCGCCTTTACTTTCTGCGCCACACGTTCTTGCTACGCTATCAGATGCTGCCCAGCACCGTGTTCAAGGTGGCGCTAGGACGCATCACGGCGTCGGTTTTTGCCGGATCAGGCATGTAGTAGCCGCCGATATCGGCCGCCGCGCCTTGCGCCGCCAGCAGTTCTTCGACGATCTTCGTCTCATTTTCGCTCAGGGCGGTGGCCACTGGCGTGAAATGGGCTTTCAGTTCGGCGTCGTCGTTCTGCGCAGCCAGTGCCTGGGCCCAGTACAGCGCCAGGTAGAAATGACTGCCGCGGTTGTCCAGCTCGCCCGTGCGTGGCGATGGCGACTTGTTGTTGTCGAGCAGCTTGCCGGTGGCTTCGTCCAGCGTCTTGGCCAAAATCTTGGCCTTGTCGTTGCCGGTCTTGATGCCCATGTCTTCCAGCGACACGGCCAGCGCCAGGAACTCGCCCAGCGAATCCCAGCGCAGGTGGTTTTCTTCGACCAGTTGCTTGACGTGTTTCGGTGCCGAACCGCCAGCGCCCGTTTCGTACATGCCGCCGCCGGCCATCAGCGGCACGATCGACAGCATCTTGGCCGAAGTGCCCAGTTCCAGGATCGGGAACAGGTCGGTCAGGTAGTCGCGCAGGATGTTGCCGGTCACCGAGATGGTGTCCAGGCCACGGGCCACGCGCTCGAGCGTGTAGCGCATGGCGCGCGTCTGCGACATGATCTGGATGTCCAGACCGCTCGTGTCGTGATCCTTCAGGTAGGTCTGCACCTTCTTGATGACTTCGTTCTCATGCGGACGGAAGGTATCGAGCCAGAACACGGCAGGCATGCCCGAGTTGCGCGCGCGGGTGACGGCCAGCTTGACCCAGTCACGGATCGGTGCGTCCTTGACCTGGCACATGCGCCAGATATCGCCTTCTTCCACGTTCTGCGACAGCAGCACTTCGCCGGTGGCGATGTCGGTAATGTTGGCCACGCCGGCTTCCGACACTTCGAACGTCTTGTCATGCGAGCCGTATTCTTCGGCTTGCTGCGCCATCAGGCCCACGTTCGGCACGGTGCCCATGGTCTTCGGATCGAAGTTGCCATGCCATTTGCAAAAACCAATCATTTCCTGGTAGATGCGTGCGAAAGTCGATTCCGGCATCACGGCCTTGACATCTTTCGGACGGCCATCGGCGCCCCACATCTTGCCGCCGATACGGATCATGGCTGGCATCGACGCGTCGACGATAATGTCGTTCGGCGAATGGAAGTTGGTAATGCCCTTGGCCGAATCGACCATCGCCAGTTCCGGACGGTTGGCGTGGCAGGCGTGCAGGTCCTTGAGGATCTCTTCTTTCTTCGACGCCGGCAGGGTTTCGATCTTGTCGTACAGATTGACCATGCCGTTGTTGACGTTCACGCCCAGTTCATCGAACAGCGCGGCGTGCTTTTCGAACGCATCCTTGTAGAAAATGCGCACGCAGTGGCCAAACACGATCGGGTGCGAGACCTTCATCATGGTTGCCTTGACGTGCAGCGAGAACATCACGCCGGTCTTGAACGCGTCGTCGATTTCCTTCTCGTAGAATTCCAGCAGCGCTTTCTTGCTCATGAACATGCTGTCGATGATTTCGCCGGCCAGCAGCGAGACCTTCGGTTTCAACACGATAGTCTTGCCGGAATTGGTGACCAGTTCCATCTTGACGTCGCGCGCGGCGGCAATCGTCAGCGATTTTTCGCCATGGTAGAAGTCGCCATGATGCATGTGCGACACGTGGGTGCGCGATGCCTGGCTCCACTCGCCCATCGAATGCGGGTGCTTGCGGGCGAATTCCTTCACCGCTTTTGGTGCGCGGCGGTCGGAGTTACCTTCGCGCAGCACCGGATTGACCGAGCTGCCGACGCATTTGCCGTAGCGCGCCTTGAGGGCCTTTTCTTCGTCGGTTTTTGCGTCTTCCGGATAGTCCGGCAGCTTGTAGCCGCGGCCTTGCAATTCACGGATGCACGATACCAGCTGGCCTACCGAAGCGCTGATGTTCGGCAGCTTGATGATGTTGGTGTCGGGGTTTTGCGTCAGGGCGCCCAGCTCGGCCAGGGTGTTCGGGACTTTCTGGTCGTCGGAGAGGTACTCGGGGAACTCAGCCAGCACGCGCGAGGCGACCGAAATATCACTGGCGACGACGTCGACGCCGGCCGGCGCAGTGAACTTCTTGATGATCGGCAGCAGGGAATACGTCGCCAGCATGGGCGCTTCATCGGTCAGCGTGTAGATGATCTTGGATTTTTGTGTTGCCATGTTCAGTCCCTTGTATGCGGTGATGCTTGGTGGTTAACTTTCTTCGTTCCAAACACAGGGTGGTTGACCTTGCTTTGGACGGCTAGTGTACCGGCGGTGACGCCGTGCTTGGCCCACCACGTATTTTAGACTGTCCTGCCGCCATTTGTGTACACGATGGCGCGGAATCTTATATAAGACAGCAAATTAGACGGCCAAGCCAGTGCGCAAGCGCCAATTTCATGCAATAAAACGAAATTTCACCTGCTGAAATGCAATATTGATAATATCAACATGAAAACAAGCTCAGTTCAGCGCGGCCTCGATGCGTGTGGCGGCTGCAAACAGCTGTGTTTCCGCGCCCGGTGCGCACATCACGGATATGCTCGGCGGCAAGCCGCTGGCCGGGTCAGTAAATTTCCAGGCTGGAATGGCAATCGCCGGCAAGTCGAGGTAATTGCCAAGCGTATGGGCGGTAAACCAGCCATTCACACCAGGCTTCAACGACAGCCGGTTCATCTGCCCATGGCGGGGCGCCAGCAGCCCCAGGGTCGGCAACACCATCACGCCATCGCTGCCGAGCATTGCCTGGTAGCGCGACCTGGCTTCGGCAAACCGCACCGCGATCGTGCTTACCTTCGCCGCGCTGCGCGGCTTCATCAGCGGCGCAATCAGCATCCAGCGCAGCAGGCCTTCGTCGATGGTCGGCTTTTTCATCAGCTGGCGCAGCAACTCGGCCCACGGCGAAAAGCGCCCTGCCTCGGGTGTCGACAGCAGGCGCAGCCAGCCGTCGTAGAAATCATCGAGAATCAGTTTGGGTATCTGGTTGTATAAATAGGGAACGTCCGAAAAATCCTGCGCCTCCTGGCGATAGCCTTCTTCCAGCAAGGCGGTCCTGGCGGCGGCCAGCGCCCCGGCCATGCAGGGCTGCTGCATTGCCAGCGGAAAACCGCCCGGGATCACCATGCGGCCAGTGGCGGGCAGCGCAGCAGGAACCGGCTGCCTGGCAATCACGTCGTAGACCAGCCGCGCATCGCGCACGCTGCGCGTCAGTGGCCCCAGGCCCAGCCAGGATTGTGTGTTGCCGGTGACCACCGGCCAGGTGCCGCTTTGGTCGACGGCGCCGGAATGGGGTTTGAAGCCGACCACGCCACAAAAGGCGGCGGGGATGCGTATTGAGCCGAGGATATCGGAGCCGACGCCAAACACCGAGCTGCCCGAGCCGACCAACGCGCCCTCGCCACCGCTCGACCCACCGGCCACGCGATCGACATCGAGCGGATTGCGGGTGCGCCCGTAGCGCGGATTGACGCTCTCGGCCGTCATGGCGAACTCCGGCACATTGCTGCGCGCAATCACGATCGCGCCGGCATCCTTCAGGCGGCGCACGATCTGCGCGTCTTCCGTGGGGACTTGCGGCGCCATGCGCAGGGAACCGGCCGTCAGCGGCTCGCCGGCCAGGCCAAAGGTTTCCTTGACGCTGCATGGCAAACCGAACAGCGGCAGCGACCTGTCGCCGCTGGCGTCCAGCAGGCGTGCCTGCGCCAGCGCCTGATCGTGAAAAATCCGCGTCGCGCCATTGATCTGCGGCTGCACCTGGTCGAGCCGCGCCAGTTGGCTTTGCATCAGTTGCTCCACGCTCAATGTGCCCTGGCGCAGCGCCGCCAGCAAGGCCACGGCGTCCGGACCGTTCAAGTCAAGTCTCTCGGGAAGTTGTCCATCGCGCGCCCTGATCAGCCTTCGGTGATGGCCATGGCCTTCTGCCAGGCCGGGCGCGCTTCGATGGCGCGCATAAACGCCTGCAGATTCGGCCAGCGTGCGCCTTCCGGCTGCTTGACGGCAATCCCGACCGGGAAGCTGAGCATGATGTCGGCGCCGGTGAGTCCCTCGCCGATAAAATGGCCGGACGGCTGCACGATGCTTTCCAGATAGTCAAAATGGCTGACCACCTCGCCATCGATGCGCCCGTGCAGCGGCGCGCCGCCGTCACCCAAGCGTGACACATAAATACGCAGCAGCAGCGGAATCATGGCCGAGCCTTCGGCAAAATGCATCAGTTGCAGATGGCGCAGCGCGTCCGGCGAACCGGCGGCCGGCAAAAACCGCCCATGCTGTTCGCACAAATATTGCACGATGGCGCCCGACTCTTCGATCAGCACGCCATCGACTTCCAGCAGCGGCGACTTGCCCAGCGGGTGGATGGCTTTCAGTTCCGGCGGCGCGAAATGGGTGACGGCGTCGCGCTGGTAGCGCACCAGTTCATAGTCCAGCCCCAGTTCCTCGAGCAGCCAGACGATGCGTTGCGAGCGGCTTTGATTCAGATGATGTATGCGGATGGCCATGGTGTTCCTTGTAAGCAAAGCACCATGGTAATGCAGAATCAGCGCTATTCGGCGAACGTTTCGGCCAGCAGGTTGCGCAGCCACTGGTTGCCCGCATCCTGGGTATAGCGCCGGTGCCAGAAGATATTCGTTTGCAGCGAGGGCAACTCTAGAGGCGGGCGCAAATAAGCCAGGTTGAACGGGGCGGCCGCGCGCTGCGCCAGCTTTTCGGGCACCGTCACCACCAGGTCGGTGCTGCCGACGATATACGGCACGGCCGTGAAATGCGGCACCTGGAAACTGGTGGCGGCGCGCACGCCGGCTTTTTCCAGCAGCGCATTGACCTTGTCGTAGGGGCTGTCCGACGAGGCCACGAGCAGGTGTTCACAGTCCAAAAAACGCTTCAGGGTCAGCTTGCCGCGTGCCAGCGCATGGCCCTTGCGGAACATCGTCACATAGGCCTGCTCGAACAGCCGCCGCTGGTACAGCGCGCCCGACACATCATCAAACGCGCCGATCGCCAGGTCGACCCGGCCCGCCTCCATCTCGGTCTTGATGTCGATGGCGCCGGCGCGCACGGTGCTGACCTGCACGGTGGGCGCCTGTTGGCGCAGCAATTCAATCAGTACCGGCATGAAATACACTTCGCCCACGTCGCTCATGGCCAGGCGAAAATGACGCGCGCTGCTGCCGGCGTCGAAGGCCTGCGGCGGCCTGAAGGCCTCGGCGAGTGTTGCCAGGGCGCTGGCCACCGGCTCGGCCAGCAGCTGCGCGTAGGGCGTGGGCTGCATGCCCTGCGCGGTGCGCACGAACAGTTCATCGTCAAAGGTGCGCCGCAGCCGCCCCAGCGCATTGCTGACGGCCGACTGGCTCAGGCGCAGCCGCCTGGCCGCGTTTGAAATCTGGCGTTCGCGGTACACCTCGTGGAATACCACCAGCAGGTTCAGGTCGATATTGCGAACGTCGATCATGGCGAGGCTTTCAAGCGGGGGCTATTCATATTGTAAATACTCTGTATTCACCTATTTATCTCGTCAAATATTATCCCACGTTCTAGAGTAGGGCCTGCCATCACCATGGAGACAAACACGATGAATGCATCCTACCAATCCGGCTTTGCCAATGAATTTGCCACCGAGGCCCTGCCCGGCGCCCTGCCCGCCCACCGCAACTCGCCGCAGCGCGCCGCCTATGGCCTGTACGCGGAGCAAGTGTCGGGCACGGCGTTTACCGCGCCACGCAGCCATAACCGCCGATCGTGGCTGTACCGCATCCGCCCGGCCGCCATACACCGGCCGTTCCAGCGCCTGGACAATGGCCGCATCGCCACCGATTTCGAGCGGGTCGAAGCGCCGCCGAACCAGCTGCGCTGGGATCCGCTGCCGATGCCTGTCGATGCCACCGACTTTATCGACGGCTGGGTGACCATGGCCGGCAACGGCTCGGCGGCCGCTCAAACGGGCTGCGCCATCCACCTGTACGCGGCCAACCGCGACATGCAGGGCCGTTATTTCTATTCGGCCGATGGCGAACTGCTGATCGTGCCGCAGCAGGGCCGCTTGCAATTGCGCACCGAGCTGGGCGTGATCGACATCGAACCGCAGGAAATCGCCGTGATCCCGCGCGGCATCCGCTTCCAGGCCCTGCTGCCGGACGGCGAGGCGCGCGGCTATATCTGCGAAAATTTCGGCGCCCTGCTGCGCCTGCCCGACCTGGGTCCGATCGGCTCGAACGGCCTGGCCAATCCGCGCGATTTCCTGACACCCTGCGCGGCCTATGAAGACGTGGAAGGCGAGTTCGAACTGGTGGCCAAGTTCTGCGGCAACCTGTGGACGGCCAAAATCGGCCACTCGCCGCTCGACGTCGTCGCCTGGCACGGCAATTACGCACCGTATAAATACGACCTGCGCCACTTCAACACCATCGGTTCGATCAGCCACGACCACCCCGACCCGTCGATCTTCCTGGTGCTGCAGGCGCCCAGCGACACCCCCGGCGTCGATACGCTCGACTTCGTGATCTTCCCGCCGCGCTGGCTGGTGGCCGAAGACACCTTCCGCCCGCCCTGGTTCCACCGCAACGTGGCCAGCGAATTCATGGGCCTGATCCACGGCCAGTACGATGCGAAATCCGCCGGTTTCCGCCCCGGCGGCGCCAGCCTGCACAACTGCATGAGCGGCCACGGCCCCGACTCGGGCACCTTCGACAAGGCCAGCAGCATCGATACCAGGGTGCCGCAAAAGGTCGACAACACCATGGCCTTCATGTTCGAAACGCGCAGCGTGCTGTGCCCGACCGCCCACGCGCTGGCCTCGCCGCAATTGCAGCCTGACTACTTTGAGTGCTGGATGGGCATCGGCAAGCATTTCGATCCGGCCAAACCTTGATGCATTCCCCTCGGCAGGTGCCAGCCAACTGAGTTCGAAGCCGGGCCCATCCGGCCCTATAATGGGGATCGATCGATCAGTGGAGTTGAAATGAACATAGGCCTGGCCATCATCTTGTTGAGTGGCGCATCCGCCCTTCCCGGTCTCGGCCATGCCGCTGACAAGCCGGGCATCAGTTTCTCGCACAAGGACTGGGAACTGGCCTGCGACAACACGGGCACCTGCCGCGCCGCCGGTTACCAGGTCGAGGGCGCCGAGCCGGCCGTATCCTTGCTGCTGGTGCGCGACGCAGGCGCCAAACAGGCGGTGAGCGCGAAGATCCAGCTGGGCTCCTATGCCGAGAGCGATGTTGCACTGGCCGCCAATGCCACTCACCTGGTGATCAAGTCCGGCGCACGCAAACTCGGGACAATCGACCTGGTCCCTGGCGCCCAGTCCAGCCCCCTGAACGGCGCAACGCTGGCCGTCATCTTGCCGGCGCTGTTGCAGTCCACAAACCTGGTATTTTCCAATGGCAAGCAGGACTGGACCTTGTCCACCGCCGGCGCCAGTGCCGTTCTGTTGAAAATGGACGAAGCCCAGGGCCGCATCGGCACCATCGGCGCTCTGGTGCGCAAAGGCGGCAAGCCTGAAACCGGCGTGCTGCAGCCGAGCGTGGCGCCAGTGGTGGTCGCCGGCCCCATGCCGCGTGAAAACAGGAAAGATCTGTTTCTGCAGCCGGCGCAGCGGGCCGACATCGTGCAGGCGCTGCGCAAGGTTTCCAGCCAAGACGAATGTCCCGGCATGTTTCCGTCCGCAGGCCAGGAGGCGGCGGGCGAACTGCGCGTCCATCGTTTGTCGGCGACCAAATGGCTGGCGGGCATGGTCTGCGAGACGTTTGCCTACAATCAGTCGGTGATGTTCTGGATGATCAATCCCGCAGCACCGTATGCGCCGGCCAGTGTCGCCGGCGATGCCAGCGACTACAGCGTTGGCGAGATTTCAGCGTCGCACAAAGGACGCGGCCTGGGCGACTGCTGGAATTCGGCCGTGCATACCTGGGATGGCCAGCAATTTGTCTGGACCAAGGAATCGTCGACCGGCATGTGCCGCCTGGTCGCGCCTGGCGGCGCCTGGGACTTGCCGACCTATGTGACGACGGTGCGCGAGAGCGACGGCACGGCGCGCTGACACACGGCAAGAGAATCAGGAAATCGAATTGCCATCGAGCCCGGGCGTGGCCGCAAACAAGGCAGTAATAAAATCGATGAACACGGCGGCGCGCCGGGGCAGCAAGCGCTCGGCAGCGTAGACGGCATTGAGTGGGGAGCGCCCGGCCGCATGCGTGCTCAGCACGGCACGCAGCTTGCCGATACGCAGCTCTTCGGCCACGGTCCACGATGGCAAATACGCGATGCCGATATCCTGCAGCACCGCTTTGCGTATGCCTTCCAGGCTGTTCAGCCGCAAGCGGCCCTGTACATGCACCTCGCCGTCCTTGAACGGCCAGCCGCCGCCACCCGTCATCAAGGTATAGATCAGGCACTGGTGCTGCAGCAGATCGGCCGGTTGCTCTGGCACACCATGTTTTTCCAGATAGGTCGCGCTGGCCACGCAAATGCGCTCGGAGGTGCCGACACGGCGCGCCCGCAAGGAACTGTCCTTGAGGACACCGCCTCGAATGGCGATATCGACGCCTTCCGCGACCAGATCGATGTAATCGTCGCCCAGCCGCAGCTCCACCTCGACATCAGGATAGCGCTCCAGGAAATCCGGCAGCGCGACGATGATTTTTTCCGTGCCCAGCGTAGGCGCACAAGACACCCTCAGCAAGCCATGTGGCTTTTGCTGGCCGCGCGCATCGGCGTCCGCCTGCGCGATCAGATCGAGCGCCTGGCGTGCCTGCGCGTAATAGCGTTGCCCTTCCGGCGTCGCGACCAGCTGGCGCGTCGAGCGATGCAGCAGCCGCGTATCGAGCGATTTTTCCAATGACGCGATATGCCGGCTGACATTCGGCTGGCCGATGCCCAGCTCGCGCGCCACCGCCGAAAAGCTGCCTGTCTCGACAGCGCGCACCAGGCACTGCATCCACAGCAATTTATCCATTTTCATACCTCTCCACGATCAATTCATGCAACTGAAGCATAGCTGATATGAGCGTGGCCTGTCTTATCACGGCGGCGTTCGCGAGGCACACTGCAGCCATACCCATTCACCAGATCAAGGAAAAACATCATGAAACTCGCAGAAAAAGTAGCCGTCATCACCGGCGGCAGCACCGGCATCGGCCTGGCCATCGCAAAACGTTTTGTCAGCGAAGGCGCCCACGTCTACATCACCGGCCGCCGCCAGGCCGAGCTCGATGCCGCAGTGCAAGCCATCGGCGGCACCGCCGAAAGCGCCCGCGTCGATTCGACCGACCTGGCGCAACTGCAAGCCCTGTTCGACCGCGTCAAGGAAAAACACGGCAAGCTCGACGTCCTGGTCGCCAATGCCGGTGGCGGCTCCCTGCTGCCGCTGGGCCAGATTACCGAAGAGCACTTCGACGACACCTTTGCGCGCAACGTCAAGGGCACCCTGTTCACCGTGCAGACCGCCCTGCCCCTGCTGGGCAAGGGCTCGTCGGTGATACTGACCGGCTCGACCGCAGCGAGCGGCGGCACCGAAGCGTTCAGCGTCTACGCGGCGTCAAAAGCAGCAGTGCGCGCCTTTGCCCGCAACTGGATCCTGGACCTGAAAGGCCGCGACATCCGCGTCAACACCCTCAGCCCCGGCCCGATCAAGACTCCAGGCCTGGTGGAACTGGTCGGTGACGATGCGGGCCAGCAGCAAGGCTTCCTCGACCACCTGGCGACCCTGATCCCGATGGGCCGGGTCGGCGAACCGGACGAGATCGCGAAAGCAGCGGTGTTCCTGGCGTCGGATGATGCAAGTTTTGTGAATGGGATTGAGTTGTTTGTGGATGGGGGGTTGCAGCAGATTTGAGGGAGGGGGGAACTTGACATTCAGGAGCCAAGTCGTCGGAGTACCAGTTTGCGCTGAATCAAGCATTGCACTGCATGCGCATCAAAGTGCCTGGGCAGCTTGCGCGTCCCAGGCGGCGCCCTCCTTCACCCATTCTCGCGCGCAGCCAGCGCGCAGGCGACGCATTCGCCGTGCTGGGACAGTTGCCTGGTGGCGCTGGCCTTGCCGCAAGTGCAGACCTTGCGGATCAGTGAAAAGGCGGGCGCGGCCTGGTTCGCCATGTGGTGGAGAGTAACCTGGGGTGGATTGATGATCATGATAGGATTACCTTTTACCGACACTGGAGATTGAATATGACCGTAGAACCATGGGATTCGGACGTCGAACTTGAGGTACAAGAAAGGGCACGCGAAATTGAAGCGGTTGGCGGGGCCCTGCTTAAAAATGCGCGGACTTTGGTGGGCATTCATTTCGACAGCGCGTTTCAAAATGACCCCGCTGTGATCGCTGCGGTTTTCCAGGGCCTGGTTGCATTGCATGGGCCGGTAAAGTAATTTTTCAAAACTTTGTACTGGTCATCACGTCGCCCTCATGGGCGAAGTTGGCGCCGTTCCGCGCGCGGGCTGCTTTGAGCTCGCCGCGGTAGCTGGCAAACCTTCCGTTTGCGCCAAGGTTGGTAACAGACTCTTGTAGTCAGAACCTTTAGCCTGCGCTAAACGCCAATGTACACCCCAAACTCACGGGGCTTGTCATTTTAACTTTTCTGCCTTGTGTTGCTTGTAGAGAAATTTTAAAATTACAGCAGATGCAAGCATCAAAATCACGCTTGCCGCATCAACGTCTACATTGACGCGCACATCTACTTTTACGTCTTTCATATTTTTCCTCACGTCGTTTTTGATTAATACGGAATATCAAAGCTCAGGTGCAAAAGCCTGCTTATCAATTTGACTTTACTGATGCAAAATGGAAACGATTGACCAAAATCGACACATAGGGAATCTGGGCAATCTATTCTCAGATATGCAAGAGTCAGCAGAAATATTATATAAACGAAGACAATCAGGTTATATAGAGTGTACTTTGCAGTACGAGGGACAGTCCAGCGGACTCAATCGAAATGGCATCATTTACATGCATAAAAAAAGCCGTGCATCTGAATCAGATGAACGGCTTTCATTTACGTGCTTGATATACAGCGAATTCTTGGTGGGAAGTGCAAGTTTCGAACTTGCGACCCCTGCAGTGTGAATGCAGTGCTCTACCCCTGAGCTAACCTCCCGAAGCGAGGCGAATTATCGCATACGTATTGCGCCATCTGCAAGGGCCGGGGCAAGAAAAAAATGTAAACCGGCCATTCTTTCCTTTCAGGCCGCGGGTGCGGTGCTGACGGCGGTCCAGATGCACTGGCCTTTGACGGCCTTGTCGAGGCCGGCGATGGTGGCTTCGTGGGCGGCGATTTCGTCGGCGCTGGCGGCCTGGAAGATGACTTCGGCCAGCGGCACGATTTCCAGGATGGCGCCATCGACGGGGGCGGCCACTTCTTCTTCCATGCTGAGGCTGTTCTGGCCGCGGGTCATGGCCAGGTAGACGTCCGCCAGCAGTTCCGAGTCGAGCAGCGCGCCGTGCAGCTTGCGGTGGGCGTTCGAGACGCCGTAGCGGTCGCACAGGGCGTCGAGCGAGTTGCGCTTGCCGGGATGCATTTCCTTCGCTTGCACCAGGGTGTCGATCACGCCGTGTACCTGTTCTTGCACGGGTGGCAAATTCATGCGCTTGAATTCGGCGTTCAGGAAGCCGATGTCGAACGGGGCGTTATGGATGATCAGTTCGGCGCCGGCGATGTAGGCGCGGAATTCGTCGGCGATTTCGGCGAACTTCGGTTTATCGCTGAGAAATTCGGTGGTCAGGCCGTGGACTGCCAGCGCGCCCTCTTCCGAATCACGCTCGGGATTGATGTAGTGGTGAAAATTATTCCCGGTCAGCATGCGGTTGATCATCTCGACCGCACCGATTTCCAGGATGCGGTCGCCCGTGCGCGGGTTCAGGCCGGTGGTTTCAGTATCGAGAACAATTTGACGCATGAGGCACTCACATAAAAGCAAAAAAGCGAAGGACGCAGTATAGCAAACCTGCGTCCTTCATTCCGTCATGGCGAACGCCGATACAACGCTAGGCGCGCACGGTTTCCACGCCCAGGTTGGCCAGTTGATCGGCTCGTTCATTGCCCGGATGGCCGTTGTGGCCGCGCACCCAGCGCCATTCCACCTGGTGCACGGACTGGGCCAGGTCGAGGGCCTGCCACAGGTCGACGTTTTTCACGGGCGCCTTGGCGGCTGTCTTCCAGCCGCGCGCCTTCCAGCCATGGATCCACTCGCTGATGCCTTTTTGCACGTACTGACTGTCGGTATACATTACCACCTGGCAGGGGCGCTTGAGCGCCGTCAGCGCCTCGATCACGGCCTGCAATTCCATGCGGTTGTTGGTCGTATCGAGTGCGCCACCGTAAATTTCCTTCTTGGCGCCATCGGCCACCATCAGCGCGCCCCAGCCGCCTGTGCCGGGGTTGCCCTTGCATGCGCCATCGGCGTAAATTTCAACCTTATCCATGTTCCTGTTCCCGCCTTTTATTGGTAACCGGTGCGCCTGCGGGCGCCGTCGCCGGTTTCTTGGTCCACGCCGGACCGATCAGGCGCATCCCTTTGACGCGCTTGATGGCCTGCACTATATACACTGCGCCCAGATATGGCCACCAGCGCGCGCCGGCCCGGTCCATATAGGCGTGGCGGCGCAGCCATTTATCGGTCTTGCAGGCCGGCGCGTAGCAGCCGAAATGGCTGCGGCTCACGCCCATGTTCAGCAATTTCAACCAGTCCTTCATGCGCGGCATGGAGATCAGCTCGCCTGCCCTGGGCAGGTAATGGCGCCCGGTGATTCGGGCCAAGCCCTGGCGCGCGCCCCACAGGCTGGCCGGATTGAAGCCGCAGATGATCAGCTGGCCTTCCGGGATCAGCACGCGCTCGACTTCGCGCAGCACCTGGTGCGGCTCAGCGGCAAATTCAAGCACGTGCGGCAACACCACCAGGTCCAGGCTATGCGAATCGAAAGGCAGCTCGTCAAACGCCGAAACCAGCTTGAGCGCGCTGCCCTGCGGCTGGCTGCCAGGCAGACGCGCGTCAATCTGCCATTTGTTGGGCATGCGGCTGGCGGCCAGCGCGTCGAACTGCGGCAGGCCCAGTTGCACGGCGTTAAAACCGAAGATATCGACCGTCAGGCTGTCCAGGCATTGCTGTTCCCATTGACGCACGTACAGGCCGGCCGGTGTCTGCAACCAGCCGTCAAGCGCTATAATGGATTTTTCGGATGCCGCACTGTCCATTCAGTTTTCTCTCTTACACATGACCAACTCCCCTGAACACGCTTTATCGGTACTTGCCGTGCCCGCATTTAACGACAATTACCTGTGGCTGATCCATGACGGCAAGCAGGCCGCCGTGGTCGACCCTGGCGACGCCAGGCCCATCCTCGCCGCGCTTGCGCAACATGGCCTGAACCTGTGCGCCATTCTACTGACGCATCACCACGCCGACCACACCGGTGGCGTGCCTGAATTGTTACAGCATTTCACCGTTCCCGTCTTCGGTCCGCGCAACGAGGCTATCACAGCCATCACGGAACCGCTGGCAGAAAATGATGTCGCCCTTGTTGCCGAACTGGGCCTGCAACTGAGCGTGATCGATGTACCCGGCCATACCAAAGGCCATATTGCCTATGTGCGCCAGGGCACGGAGACTAATGGCGCGCCGTGGCTGTTTTCCGGCGACACCCTGTTTGCCGGCGGTTGCGGCCGCCTGTTCGAAGGCACGCCGGGCCAGATGGCCGACTCCTTGGGCAAGCTGGCCGCCCTGCCCGACGATACGCTGGTGTATTGTGCACACGAGTATACCCTGTCCAACTTGCGCTTTGCCAGCGCGGTCGAGCCTGGCAACCTGGCGCTGCAGGAACGAGTGGCCGTCGATACGGAAAAGCGCCAGCAGGGCTTGCCTACCGTGCCGTCGACCATAGGCCTGGAAAAAGCCACCAATCCCTTTTTGCGCTATCGTGAACCGGCCATCCTGACCAGCCTGAAAGTGGCCGGCAAGCTGGGCAACGATGCCTCGCCGGTGGAAGCGTTTGCAGCGCTGCGCATGTGGAAAAACAATTTTTAAGTTGCTGCAGCAGCTGTGCACGTAAAAAATCCCGGCATGCCGGGATTTTTCATGCTGGGTACGCTAAAAATCAGATTTCTTCATACAGTGGCAAGGTCAGGAATTCGGCAAACGACTCCGAAGTCGACATCTCCTCGAAAATCTGGCCGGCGCGCACATAGGTCGGGCCATCGCCGCCCGGCGCATCGCGCTGCACCTTGGCCAGTTCTTCCGGAATCATGGCGCGCACCATCTCGGCCGTCACCTTGCGGCCGTCTTCCAGCACGCCCTTGGCAGAACGGATCCACTGCCACACTTGCGAGCGACTGATTTCGGCGGTCGCGGCGTCTTCCATCAGGTTATGAATCGGCACGCAGCCATTGCCGGCCAGCCAGCTGCCCAGGTAGTGGATGCCGACATTGATGTTGTAGCGTAAACCCGCTTCCGTGATCGGCGCTTCCGGCTGGAAGTTCAGCAGGTCGGCCGCCTTGACGTCAATGTCCGGGCGCTGCTTGTCGATCTGGTTCGGCTTGTCGCCGAGCACTTTGGTGAACTCGCCCATGGCCAGTTCCACCAGGCCAGGATGGGCGACCCAGCCGCCGTCGTAGCCGTCGGTCGCATCGCGCGCCTTGTCGTTGCGCACGCCGCCCATGGCGACATCGTTCTTTTCAGGATCGTTCTTGATCGGAATCAATGCCGCCATGCCGCCGATCGCCGGCGCACCGCGTTTATGGCAGGTTTTCAGCAGCAGCAAGGCATAGGCACGCATGAACGGTGCCGTCATGGTGACCTTGGCGCGGTCGGCCAGGCAGAAGTCCTTGTCGAGCTTGAATTTCTTGATGCACGAGAAGATGTAATCCCAGCGGCCCGCGTTCAGACCCGAGCTGTGTTCTTTCAGCTCATACAGGATTTCATCCATTTCAAAAGCGGCCAAAATGGTTTCGATCAGCACGGTGGCCTTGATGGTGCCTTGTGGCAAGCCCAGCTCGTTTTGCGTCATGACGAAAATATCGTTCCACAGGCGCGCTTCCAGGTGCGATTCCATCTTGGGCAGATAGAAATACGGGCCGGCGCCGCGCGCCAGCTGTTCCTTGGCGTTATGGAACATGAACAGCGCGAAATCGAAAATGCCGCCCGAAATGCGCTTGCCGTCGACCAGCACGTGCTTTTCATCGAGATGCCAGCCGCGCGGACGCACCACCAAGGTGGCGATCTTGTCGTTGAGCTTGTACGACTTGCCGTTCTGCTCCAGCGAAATGGTCTTGCGCACAGCGTCAAACATATTGATCTGGCCGGTGATCTGGTTGTCCCAGTTGGGCGTGTTCGAGTCTTCGAAGTCGGTCATGTAGCTGTCGGCGCCCGAATTGAAGGCGTTGATGACCATCTTGCGCTCGACAGGGCCGGTGATTTCCACGCGGCGGCATTCCAGCGCCTGCGGAATCGGTGCGATCTTCCAGTCGCCGTCACGGATATGCGCGGTTTCTGGCAGGAAATCAGGACGCTCGCCGGCATCGAGGCGCTTGGCGCGCTCGAGCCGCACGGCCAGCAATTGCTGACGGCGCGGCTCGAATTCACGCGTCAGCTTGGCCACCAGCGCCAGCGCTGCGGGCGTCAGGATCTGCTCGTAGCCAGGCGCGATTTCGCCAGTGATCTGCATGCCTTCCGGCAAAGCGATGGGGGATTGCGTCATGATGTTCTCCGTTATAAGTAAAGGTAATCTGGCTGGCAAAGTATAAGCTGTGGCGATGTTGCGGCACGGTCGTTCCGCGTGCTGTTGTTGTATAGTATATTCACTATTAGGCATGGAAACGAGATTAAAAATCACTTCATCCATGCGTTTTTATCACAAGTGAAAGGGCATCATGGGACAGTTCCGGCAAATTTCGACCTTCGTGGAAGTCGTCGCCAGGGGCAGCCTGTCGGCCGCCGCGCGCGCCGAGGGCATCGCGCCGGCCATGATAGGACGCCGCCTCGATGCGCTTGAACAGCGCCTGGGCGTCAAGCTGCTGCAGCGCACCACGCGCAAGCTGGCCCTGACCAATGAGGGCGCGGCCTTCCTGGACGACTGTCAGCGGATTTTGGCCGAGCTGGAAGAAGCGGAACTGGCGGTGGCCGAGCGCAGCGTGAAAGCCAGCGGCCACCTGTTGATTTCCGCGCCAGCGGGCTTTGGCCGCCAGCACGTGGCGCCGCTGATCCCCTCGTTTGTGGCAGAGCACCGCGATGTAACGGTGGCGCTGAACCTGAACGACCGGCTGGTCGACCTGATCGGCGAAGGCCTCGACGTGGCGATCCGCATTGCCAGCCTGTCCGACTCATCCCTGGTCAGCACCAAACTGGCCGACAATCACCGCGTGGTGGTCGGTGCCCCCGCCTACTTGAAGCGGGCCGGTACGCCACGCGTGCCGGCCGACCTGATCAAGCATAATTGCTTGGTGATCAGTGGTGAGGGTAGCCAGCGCGGCTGGACCTTCCGTGAAAACGGCAAGAACGTAACCTTGAAAGTGTCGGGCAATATGGTCTGTAATGATGGCGAAGTGCTGCACGACTGGGCGCTGGCCGGCAAAGGGCTGGCGTGGCGGTCGATGTGGGAAGTGGGCGCGGAGATTGAATCGGGACAGCTGGTGACCATGCTGGACCAGTTTGCGGCACCGGGCAACGATATTTATGCCGTGTTTGCGCAGCGCCGGCATTTGCCGCTACGGATACGGGCGTTTGTGGATTTTTTGCGGCACAGCTATTCGCAGCCCGATTACTGGAGAGAACGAGCAATTTGACACCGGTGCGGCACCAATCACAACTTTTACAAAGCATCAGGCGAAAAAAAATCCCCGGAGACCGAGGATTTCTTTATTTCGTTTGATCCAGCGTATTAGATTGGCTGAATGTTCGAAGCTTGCTTGCCTTTAGGGCCAGCGGTCACTTCAAAAGAAACGCGTTGGTTCTCTTGCAGGGACTTGAAGCCGTTCGACTGGATAGCCGAGAAGTGAGCGAACAGATCTTCGCCGCCTTCGTCAGGGGTAATAAAGCCGAAACCCTTCGAATCATTGAACCATTTTACGATGCCAGTTGCCATTACAATTTCCTATTTCAGTTAAGTTGGGCTTGCGCCCGTTATATCGTTTGAAGCAAGAAAGAAATGACAGACAAACTGCACTACTACCTCGAATCCAACGATGCCCAATTATACCAACAAAACTGGGAAAAACCATTTTTTCGCAAAATAAACTTGCGAGGCCTACTTTCATAGTCAAAACAGCCAAAAATCCCGGTCTTGCGGCGCCGCTGATGCTGCGGCATGAACACACTATATCCTAATCCGAGCCGCGTACGCTTTGCGTTGTATCAAATATATCATTTGAACCACGCCCAACTAACATTGTCGCTCAAGCCGAAAAATGCGTGGCGGCCGGGTCAATCGCGGCCCAGCGCAGCAAGGCGCCGACCTGCGCGCTCAGCAATGGCCACTCGGCCAGCACATTGGCCGGCTGGTTCAATAACTGGCGCGCCAGCTGCTCCAGGCGCCGGCATTCCTGGCCCAGGGTGGCAAAGCCGAAGGTGGCAGCCGAACCGGCTACCGCGTGCAAGGCATGGTGCAAGGCGGTCAGCTGCTCCAGGCGCGGCCCTTCGCTGTCGCAGCGGGCCTGGGCAGCGGCGATCGCCTGCATCAGCGCTGGCACGCCGGCCGCATATTTGTCATTCAGGGCGCGCAAGCGGGCGCGGAAGTCGGGGTCGATCAAGGTTGCCATGTTGGTGATACCCGTGAGTGAATTATTTGGTGCCGAAGATGCGGTCACCCGCGTCGCCCAGGCCCGGCACGATATAAGCATGCTCGTTCAGGTGCGAATCGAGCGCGGCAGCATACATCTTGACGTTCGGATGGGCATTCTGGAATACCGTCACGCCTTCCGGTGCAGCCACCAGCGCCAGGAAGATGATCTGTTCATCGGAAACGCCACGCTTTTTCAGCACGTCGACGGCGTACACAGCCGAGTTGCCGGTGGCAACCATCGGGTCGCACAGGATAAAGGTACGCTCGCTCGGGTCCGGCAGGCGCACCAGGTATTCCACCGGCATATGGGTGGCCGGATCGCGGTACACGCCGATATGGCCGACCCTGGCCGACGGCACCAAGTTCAGCAAGCCGTCGCTCATGCCGATACCGGCGCGCAGGATCGGCACGATGGCCAGTTTCTTGCCTGCGATGACGGGCGCATCGACGGTCATCAAGGGCGTCGTGATTTCGCGGGTGGTCAGCGGCAGGTCGCGCGTAATTTCATAACCCATCAGCAGGGTGATTTCCTTGAGCAACTCACGGAAGGTGCGCGTCGAGGTGTCGTGCTCGCGCATATGGCTCAGCTTGTGCTGGATCAGCGGATGATCGGTGATGAACAGATTGGGAAAGCGTGGATCTTGTTTCATGTGGTTGTGCTCTTTCTTCAAGCGCGGCGCGGCAGCAAGGGACCAGGCCTGCGCATCGCTATCTATTGGTGATATATGACCGCATTATCCCAGCCCCAAGCATTGCTGTGGCTGGAATTTACGAAATAATTACACCAAGTAATGTTCACTATTCGTGCACTATTCGCGCAAGGCGCGCGCCAGGATGGCCGGGCAATCGGTGCCGGCGGGCAGGCGGCCATAGGCGCCGCCCGGCGCCTGCGCCAGGCGCGAGGCAACGAACGCCGTGGAAACAAAGGCCGGCGCATGGCGCAGCAGCAAGGCCGCCTGCACCGCCAGCACGATGCGCTCGGACAAACTGCGTGCGCCGAATTCGTCGGCATCGGCCTGCTCCAGCGCCTGCAGCAGCTGCGCGCGATAGGCCACGAAGGTGGCGTTGGCATCGCCGGCCAGCGCCAGCTCGGCCGCCAGCGCCGCGCGCGCAACCGGCGAACGGGCCAGGGCGCGCAGCACGTCCAGGCACATCACATTGCCCGATCCCTCCCAGATCGAGTTGACGGGCAATTCGCGGTACAGACGCGCCAGCGGCGCCTCTTCCACATAGCCGGTGCCGCCCAACACCTCCATCGCCTCGGCACCAAAGCCCGGCCCGCGCTTGCAGATCCAGTACTTGCCGGCAGGCGTCAGCACACGCGCCAGCGCGGCCTGCGCCGCGTCTTCTTTCTGATCGAAGCAGCGCGCCAGGCGCATGGCGAATACGGTAGCCGCTTCCGATTCCAGCGCCAAGTCGGCCAGCACGTTCTGCATCAGCGGCTGCTCGGCCAGCACCTTGCCGAAGGCCGTGCGCTGGCGCGCATGGTGCAGCGCCTGACTCAGGGCGGCACGCATGATGCCGGTGCTGCCCAGCACGCAATCGAGCCGCGTATGGCTGGCCATTTCGATGATGGTCGGCACGCCCCTGCCCGCCACCCCCACCCGCCAGCCATACGCGCCGGCAAATTCCACTTCGGCCGAGGCGTTCGAACGGTTGCCCAGCTTGTCCTTCAGGCGCTGCACGCGGATGGCGTTGCGGCTGCCATCGGGCAGGTAGCGCGGCAGGAAGAAGCACGACAGGCCCGCAGCGTCGCCGTCCTGCGCCAGAATCAGATGGGCGTCGCTTTGCGGCGCCGAGAAAAACCATTTATGGCCGACGATGCGGCACACCCCGGCAGCCTCGTCGCCGAACAGTGCTTGCGCCTCCAGCAGAGGCAGCGCTTCGGCACAGGTAGTATTAGTGCGCACATCGGAGCCGCCCTGCTTTTCCGTCATGCCCATGCCGATCAGCGCGCCGCGCTTCTGCTCGACCGGCAATGAGCGCGGATCGTAGTCGCGCGAAAGGATCTTCGGCAGCCAGCGCGCCATGATTTGCGGCAGGCCCACCGCCTGGTGCAGCGCCGGCACCGACGCAAAGGTCATCGTGACCGGGCATTGCGCGCCGTTTTCCAGCTGCCCCACTAATATATAGGCAGCGGCGCGCGCCGCATGCGCACCCGGTCCCGGCGCGGACCACGGTGCGGCGTGCAGTCCCGCACCGATGAACACCTCCATCAGGCCATGCCAGGCGGGGTGGAATTCCACTTCGTCGATGCGCCGTCCGCTGCGGTCGAACTGATGCAATTGCGGCCCATGCACATTGGCCAGTCGCGCCAGCGCGATCAGCTCGGCACTAGCGAGCCGTTCACCCAAGGCGTCCAGCCCGGCCGCTGCCGCCTCGCCTCCTTCGCGCCGCACCGCCTCCTGCAATGCCGGATCGCAGGCAAACAGGTTGATGTTCTCGAAAGGCGTGGCCTGGTTGAAAACTTCATGCGTATTTTCCTGCTGTTGACAAGCATTCATGGCGGTTCCCCATTGCGGTTTGCTATCATGGCGGACTGGGCAGGCAGGCGGCACGCAATCGCGCCAGCCTGCCTGCGAGACTAGCGCAAAGGCACGGTGCCGGCAAGCGTGACGCCGCACGGCCATGGGATTTCAGGATGAACAACACTCTTTCTATTACTTGAAGGAATGTTGCTCAATTTCATGTTTTTGTCAGGTTTTCAATGATACATTTCCTATAAATCGGGTTCCAGCGAGAAGGCTACGGCGATGTATTGCCGTCCTGTCAAGATGATTCCCCTGACCAGGCGCACTGCCCATGAGGCGGCGCGCCATGCGCAATGATTTTGCTTGCCGCCATGCGCATAGTTGGGCGGCAGCACTGATAAAGGTAGAGCCAGCACGATGTTTTCCAGTACCCCATCCGCCGCCCACCGCGAGACACGCCACGAGCTGGACAACCTCATGGAAGAGGCCGGCGATATCGTGTTCCGGCTCGATGCGGACGGCGTGATCCTGTTTGCCAGCCAGCGCGCCGCCATCCTGTTCGCAGCAGCGGCCGGCCTGGTCGGCCATTTGCTGCTGCCGCTGGCGGCCGAAGCTTCGCGCGCCGCGCTGCAGGCGGCGCTGCAAGACGCGCTCGAAGTACCGGGCCGCCTGGAAGTACGCCTGCAAACGCCGGAACAGGAGATCTGGTTCGAGCTGCGCTTGTCGTCCTATGCAAACCAGGCCGGCCTGGCCGAATTGCTGGTGGTCGGGCGCGACACCTCGGCCCAGCACAATACGGAAGAGCGGCTGCGCCATATGGCGACCCACGATGCGCTGACGGGCTTGCCGAACCGCTTGCTGCTGTCGGACCGCATCCGGATGGTGATCGCCCAGGCGGCGCGTTCGGGCCAGGGCTTTTCGGTGGCCACCATCGGCCTTGACGGCTTCAAGAAAGTCAACGACGGCCTGGGCCACCCGGTCGGCGACGCCGTGCTGCGCCTGGCCGCCGCGCGCCTGCGCAAGACCTTGCGCGACAGCGACACCCTGGCGCGCGCCGGCGGCGATGAATTCGTCGCCGTTCTGCCCGGCAGCGCCACCGACGCGCAGATCAAGCTGGTCACCGGCCGTTTGCTGGCCACCTTGCAGGCGCCGTTCGAGGTCGATGGCCACAAGATCTATGTCGGCGCCTCGATCGGCGTGTCGATCTATCCGCTGCATGCGGAAGACGAAGTGCGCCTCGTCGCGCTGGCCGACGCGGCCATGTCGCGCGCCAAGGAAACCGGCAAGGCGCGCTGCCTGATCTACAGCCCGCGCCTGAACGGCCCGTCCGAACACGATATCTCGCTCGAAGCGGCCATGTTCCAGGCCGTGCGCGAAGGCGAATTTTTGCTGTATTACCAGCCCATCGTCGACGCGCGCACTCGCCAGATCCAGGGCTTTGAAACGCTGATGCGCTGGAAGCACCCTACTTTGGGCCTGGTGCCGCCGGTGCGCTTTATCCCGATCGCCGAAGCCAATGGCCTGATCAACCTGCTGGGTGCCTGGGCGCTGAAAGCGGCCTGCGTGCAGCTGCGCCAGTTCCAGGAGGTAGCGCAGCGCCACCTGTATATCTCGGTCAATATCAGCCCGCGCCAGTTCCGCAACGATAAATTCCTCGACGTGCTCGACGACGCGCTGGCGTTTTCCGGCCTGTCCGGCGACAACCTGGTGCTGGAAATTACCGAAGGCACGCTGATGATCGACCCGGTGCACGCCGAAGCCATCCTGGTCAAGATGACGGAACGCCGCGCGCGCATCGCCATCGACGACTTCGGCACCGGCTACTCCTCGCTGGCCTACCTGAAGCGCTTCCCGATCTCGGTGCTGAAGATAGACCGTACTTTCATCAAGGACTTGCCCGAATCGAGCAAGGACGCCGCCATCTGCAACACCATTCTCGACCTGGCCAAACACCTGAACCTGTCGGTGGTGGCCGAAGGGGTGGAAACTGAAGAACAAATGCATTTCATCGAATCACGCGGCTGCCAGTATGTGCAGGGCTACCTGACCGGAAAACCGATGCCCGCCCACGCGGCGCTATCGGCCTTGAGCGAAAAAACCTATGCGGCGCTGGTTCCCGGCGAGCTGCGCGGAGGCGTGCAATGAACCGAGGCCACTACACCGCGCCGACTCAGCTCGGCAGGAACACCCTGGAACTGCTGTGGTCGCGCACCCGCCAGCAAGGCGACATGCCCGGCTTTGCCAAGGCCATCAGCGCCATCCTGGGCGCCATGCGCGGCGAAGACGATCACGCATTCGACATGACGCAAACGGTGCTGTCGGACCCGGTCCTGACGCACAAGGTGCTGCGCCTGGCCAACAGCGGCATGTACTCGGCCTTCGGCCAGCGCGTCAACACGGTGTCGAAAGCCGTGCTGGTGCTGGGCATGGACGCCATCGGCCACCTGGCGCTGGGCCTGAAACTGATCGAGGAATTGTCGCAGGCGACGCCGGATTCGGTCAGCGCCCACGTCGAGATGGAAAAAGCCGTATTGGCCGGCATGGTAGCCCAGCAGGTGGCCACCAGCGCCGGCAGCCTGCAGGCCGAGCAGGCCGTGGTGTGTTCGATGCTGCATACCCTGGGACGCATGATGGTCACCTTCTATATGACCGACTATTGGGCGCGGCTGCAGGCGCACGGCGGCCCCGGCAACGAAGCGGCGGCGGCGCCGGAAATCCTCGGTCTCACCCTTCCCGAAGTGGGCTATGCCACGGCTGCGCACTGGGGCTTGCCGCAGCACCTGATCGACGGCATGCGCCCTTTGGGTCCGATGCAGCCCGATGAAGTGGTGAGCGGCGCCGACTGGATGGCCGGCCTGTCGACCATGGCGGCGCGCTGCGCCGACTCGCTGTGGCATGACGACGCCAACGGCGCGGCCGAAGTGCAAGCACTGATCGGCAACTACGCCGGCATGCTGGGCATGCAGCCTGAAACGGTGCTCGAAGCGGTGGAAAAGGCCAAGGTCATGGCGGCCGCCGACCTGACCATCGCGCCGCTGTCGAAACCGATGGAGCGGCGCGCGCGCCAGCTGGCGTCGACCCGTTTGCGCGCCGAAGGCAATCGCATCCTGATCGGCGGCCTGTCGGACCTGCGCGGCGCCATCGGCACCGCCAATCCGGGCCAGATGGTCTCGATGGCGCTCGAAACCCTGCACCAAGGCTTTGATTTCTCGCGCTCGGTGGCCTTTGTGCGCAACCACAAGGAACACCTGTACTCGGCGCGCATCTGCATGGGCGAAGGCGCGGCCGAACTGCAGGACCTGATGGTGTTCGGCGACGCCTACGAGCCGAACGTGTTCCATGCCGCCCTCAACAGCGACCGCGTGATCTTCATCGACAATGCGCGCGACCCGAAATTCGCCGCCAAGCTGCCGCAATGGTGGAAAAGCACGCTGTCGGACGCGCGCAGCTTCGTGGTGCTGCCGCTGTCGGCCAACGGCCACCCGACGGGATTTTTATACGGCGACTGGGACGACAGCTTCCCGCCGATCCAGCTGAACCAGACGGAATTCAACCTGATCAACGATATCCGGGCGTTATTGGTGCAGTCGGTGGAGATGCGGCATCAGCTGGAGCTGGTGGCGAACAAGGTGGCGTAACGTTTACCGCGTAGGTCGGATTAGGCGCGAAGCGCCGTAATCCGACAACATTGTTAACGCGGCCAACGATGATGTCGGATTACGCGCGAAGCGCTAATCCGACCTACGCGATTCTTATTTCAACTTCGGCGTCGAAACAGCCACATCCCCGCACTGCGCGCGGTGCATCAGCGCATGGTCAATCAGCACCAGCGCCAGCATCGCTTCGGCGATCGGCGTGGCGCGAATGCCCACGCAGGGGTCGTGGCGGCCAAAGGTTTCCACCATCACCGGATTGCCCTCTTTATCGATCGAACGGCGCGGCGTGCGGATCGACGAGGTGGGCTTGATGGCGATCGAGACGCTGATGTCCTGCCCCGTCGAGATGCCCCCCAGCACGCCGCCGGCGTTATTGCCGACAAAGCCTTCCGGCGTCAGTTCGTCGCCATGTTCCGAGCCTTTTTGCGCCACCGAATCGAAGCCGGCGCCAATTTCCACGCCTTTTACCGCATTGATGCCCATCATCGCGTAGGCGATGTCGGCATCGAGCTTGTCATAGATCGGCTGGCCCAGGCCCACCGGCACGTTCTGCGCAATCACATCGATACGGGCGCCGATCGAGTCGCCGTCGCGGCGCAATTGGTCCATCGCCTCTTCCATGCTGGCAATCAGCGCGGCGTCATCGCTGGCGGCAAAGAAGGGGTTGGCGTGCACGTGATCCCAGGACTGGAACGGCACCGCGATATTGCCCAGCTGGCTCATGCAGCCCTTGAAGGTGGTGCCGTACTGCTGCAGCAGCCATTTCTTGGCGATCGCCGCCGCGCCCACCACCGGCGCCGTCAGGCGCGCCGAGGAACGCCCGCCGCCGCGCGGATCGCGCACGCCGTATTTGTGCCAGTAGGTGTAGTCGGCATGGCCGGGGCGGAAACTCTCGGCGATATTGCCGTAATCCTTGCTGCGCTGGTCTTCATTGCGGATCAGCAAGGCGATCGGCGTGCCGGTGGTCACACCCTGGTACACGCCGGACAAGATCTCTACCGTATCGGACTCCTGGCGCTGCGTCACGTGGCGCGAGGTGCCGGGCTTGCGGCGGTCCAGCTCGGGCTGGATATCGGCTTCGGACAACACCAGCCCGGGCGGGCAGCCATCGATCACACAGCCGATGGCCGGACCATGCGATTCGCCGAAAGTGGTAACAGTAAACAGCTTGCCAAAAGAGTTGCCGGACATAGTAGGGAATATGGAAGACTGGAAAACACCATTCTACCAGCCTGTGCCCCGCCCTACCCTGACGACGGCTGGCTGCCGCAGCGTTTCGGCTGAAAATGTGGAGCAACAGTTACAATCATGCAAAGCTGCAAATATTGTCGCAATGAATAATCCTAAAAAAAACTTTTGCCTTGTTAAATCGCTATATACTTGGATCAAGACCGCTGGAAAAATGGTCGGCCCCGGTGTCGTTCCCTGTACTTGCCGATATGCCTGCCTCACTGAGCTCTGGAGAAGTTAACTACATGCCCGCACCGATCACTCCCCTTGATGCCGACAAGGACGATCACGACGACCTGGTATTCCTTGACGAGCAGCCTGCCGCGCCGGCCAGTAGCGGTGCGCGCAGCGTGTGGCGCGTGATGATCATCGACGACGATGAAGACGTCCATTCCACCACCACCTTTGCCCTCGGCAACCTGGAGATGCAGCACCGTCCGCTCGAGTTCGTACACGCCTATTCGGCGGGCCAGGCGCGCGAGTTGCTCAAGCATGAAAGCGATATCGCCGTCATCCTGCTCGACGTGGTGATGGAGCAGGACGACGCCGGCCTGCACCTGGTGCGTTATATCCGCGACACGCTGAAGATGAGCGATGTGCGCATTATCCTGCGCACCGGCCAGCCCGGCTACGCGCCGGAAATCGACGCCATCCGCGATTTCGACATCAACGACTACAAGACCAAGTCCGAGCTGACCCGCATCAAGCTGTTTACCACCGTGACAGCGGCGATCCGCTCGTACGAGCAGATCCGTTCCATCAGCAACAGCCGGCGCGGCCTGGACCGCATCGTCCAGGCCAGCACCGAGCTGATGGCGCTGCATGGCGTGCAGAATTTCTCGGCCGGCGTGCTGGCGCAAGTGGCCGACCTGCTGCAACTGCGCGCCGACGGCGTGCTGTGCACCCAGGAAATCAATGACAAGGGCAAGCGCAGCCTGCTGGTATGCGCCCATGCGGGCTGCTTTTCCGGCGTGGCCCACGGCGCCCTGTGCAGCGTGGAAAACCCGCGCATCGCCGCCGCCATCGAGCACGCGCTGGCGCAGCGGCGCAATATCTACGCCCACGATTACGCCACCCTGTATTTCGCCGGCAAGTCCAGCCGCGATTCGGCCGCCTACCTGCTGCTGCCGCGCCCCTTGAGCGCCATCGAGGAAAGCCTGCTTGAAGTATTTTGCAGCAATGTCGCCGTCGGCCTGGACAATGTCGAGCTGGTCAGCCACCTGCATAACGCGGCGTTTTATGACCAGTTGTCGAAGTTGCCGAACCGCACGCGCCTGGTCGAGATCCTCGACGCGGCGCTGGCCGGCCCGGCCCGCGACGACGCCACGCTGTGCCTGGTCGACCTCGACCATTTTGCCGAAACCAATGATGCACTGGGCCACAAGTTCGGCGATCTGCTGCTGGTCGCCGTAGCCGGCCGGCTGCAAACCCAGCTCGGCTCGCAGCTGACGGTGGCGCGCCTGGGTGGCGACATTTTTTGCGTGCTCGGCGACGCCTCACAAGTCAATCCGGCGCAGATCCTGGCGCTGTTCCAGACGCCGTTCGGCATCGACGGCCAGGACGTGCAATTGTCGGCCACCCTGGGCCTGGTGCGCCTGGGCGAACATGCGGGCACCGGCGCCGATGCGCTGAAAGACGCCGACATCGCGCTGAAACGCGCCAAGACCCAGCAGCGCGCCGGCCACTTCTATTTTTCGCGCAGCATGGGCATCGAGATTCGCGAGCGCGTGCGCATGATGCATGCGCTGCGCACCGGTTTTGCGCAAGGCCAGCTGTTCGTGGTGTACCAGCCGCAGATCGACCTGTCGACGCGCCGACCGGTCGGCGCCGAAGCGCTGCTGCGCTGGCAGACGCCGGATGGCAAGTTCATCTCGCCCGACCGCTTTATCCCGATCGCCGAGTATTCGGGCATCATCATCGAGCTTGGCGAATGGGTGTTGCGCACCGCCTGCCGCGAGCTGGTGCGCCTGCGTGAACTGGGGCACCGCAATTTTGTCATGTCGGTCAACGTGTCGCAGGTGCAGTTCCGCCATCCGCTGTTCCTGGAAATGCTGCGCACGGCGCTCGAAGACACGCAGGCGCCGCCCGAATTCATCGAACTGGAAATCACCGAATCGATGGCCATGGAAGAGCCGGACCTCTTGATCAAGATGCTGTGGCAGATCAAGCAGACGGGTGTCAGCATCGCCATCGACGACTTCGGCACCGGTTTTTCTTCGCTATCGTACCTGCAGCGGCTGCAGGTAGACCGGCTGAAGATCGACCGCGCTTTCGTGACGGAAATTACCGGCTCGGCGCGCGGCAGCAGCATCGCCGAAATGGTCATCCAGCTGGGGCGCAACCTGGGCCTGGCGGTGATCGCCGAAGGCGTGGAAGACGAGCGCCAGGCGCAGATCTTGCAATCGCTGGGTTGCCCGATCGCGCAGGGCTTTTTGTTCGCGCGGCCGATGACGAACGATGCGCTGGCCAGCTGGCTCAGAGACGAGGCCATGCAGGGCGCGGCCTGAAGACAGCAACGCCGGCATCTGCCGGCGCTTCGTTTCATTCAGGTCAAGTTCAGTCCGGCGTTTCGGCCGGCCAGTCGCGGATATACGCTTTCAGCATCTGGTTCTCGAAACTTTGCGCTTCGAGCACGGCGCGCGCCACGTCATAGAAGGAAATCACGCCCAGCAAGGTCTTGGCGTTCATCACGGGCAAGTAGCGCGCATGTTTTTCCAGCATGATGCGGCGCACTTCGTTCACTTCCGTGTCCGGGGTGACGGTGATCGGGTGGTCATCCATATGCTTGCGCACGGTGCCGCCGCCGATCTGGCCGGCGTTTTCGTGCAGCGCATTGAGCACTTCACGGAACGTCAGCATGCCGACCAGGTCGCCAAATTCCATGACCACCAGCGAACCGATGTCTTTTTCCGCCATGGTATTGGCCGCATCCAGCAAAGGCTGGTCAGGCGTTACCGTATAAAGGATGTTGCCCTTGACTTGGAGAATTTCAGATACTTTCATATTGGCCGTCCTGTCCGCGTGAGAGTGGTATTGTAGTTGTTCTGAGCCCTGACTCGGACTGTAGCCTATGCCTGCCAAAAAATCCAGCTTTGCGGTCAATCAAATCCCACAGGAAAGATCAATTTTCAGGCACGGCGGCGGAACCAGCCGGCCAGCGATAGCCGTTCGCGGGCGGTCGGCAACACCTCGTGCAGCATCTCGGCCGACAAAAACATCACCATGCGGCCCGCTTCGGGCAAGATATCGCGGCTGGCCTCCCCTTCGGGATGCAGGCGCAGCGCGCCGCCCTGGCCGGGCAGCCAGTCGTCATTGAGGTAGATCACCACCGACACCGTGCGCATATCATCGTCGCGAAAGCGGTCCAGGTGGGCGCGGTAAAAGGCCCCCGGCGCATACACGGCAAAATGGCTTTCGTATTCGTCCAGGCCCAGGAACAGCTCGCGGTTCAGTTGCCGGCGCAAGGCCTCCATCAAGGCCAGGTACTGGTCGCTGGCGGTGCCCTGGCCCGGCTCCAGCCAGGCGATGCTGTCGCCACGTATCGCGCTGTCGAGGCCCGGCGTGCGGCCGCTGCCGGTACCGGCCGCCTTCATGCGGCCAGTATCGCGCGCCTGCACGCATTGCGCCGCCAGCAAGCTGCTCAGTTGATGAGATAGAAAGCCATCATGGCGCGACCAGCCCTGGCGGTGCAAATCATCGAACGACAGGGCGCATGCGGTGGGCGACGTCAGCATCGGGCAAATCTTTCCTGGTGGAAGTACACCTGCGCGTGCGATTGCAAGCGTAGTCATTAGCCCAGGATTTCAGTGAAACAGATGCCAAAGATCGCTGACGCCGACATCCTATCATCCATGCGCCCTGCACGGCCACTCTTCTATTGCCTGGCTAATCGGGTTACGATCTGGTCACTAAAATAATGACGGAGACATCATGAGCGGTCCGAAGTACCTGGGTTTCGACACTCTTTCCCTGCATGCGGGCGCCACGCCCGACCCGGCCACCGGCGCGCGCGCCACGCCGATCCATTTCACCTCCTCGTTCGCCTTCAAGAGCTCGGACCACGCTGCCTCCCTGTTCAACATGGAGCGCGCCGGCCATGTGTATTCGCGCATCTCGAACCCCACCAACGCCGTGCTCGAAGAGCGCATTGCCGCCCTCGAAGGCGGCGTGGCCGGCATCGCCACGGCCAGCGGCCAGGCCGCCATGCACCTGGGCTTGTGCACGATTGCCGGCGCCGGCTCGCACGTGGTGGCCTCGCGCGCGCTGTACGGCGGCTCGCACAACCTGCTGGCCTACACCATGAAACGTTTCGGCATAGCAACGACGTTTGTCGACCCGCGCGATATCGACGCCTGGCGCGCCGCGATCCGGCCAGAAACCAAGGTGCTGTTTGCCGAAACGCTGGGCAACCCAGGGCTCGACGTGCTCAACATTCCCCAGGTGGCCGCGCTGGCGCACGAACACCATCTGCCGCTGATGCTGGACTCGACCTTTACCACGCCCTACCTGCTCAAGCCTTTTGACCACGGCGCCGACCTGGTGTTCCATTCGGCCACCAAGTTCTTGTGCGGCCACGGCACGGCCATCGGCGGCCTGCTGGTCGACGGCGGCACCTTCGACTGGCAGGCCGCGTACGACCAGACCGGCCGCTTCGCCGAACTGTGCGAGCCCTATGACGGCTTTCACGGCATGGTGTTTGCGGAAGAATCGACGGTGGCGCCGTTTGCCCTGCGCGCGCGGCGCGAAGGCTTGCGCGATTTTGGCGCCGTGATGAGCCCGCACAATGCATTTGCCGTGCTGCAGGGCATCGAAACCCTGGGCCTGCGCATGGACCGCCATGTGGCCAATACGCGCAAGGTCATCGATTTTCTGTTGGCCAACCCGGCGGTGGAATCGGTGTCCTATCCCGAGCTGCCCAGCCATCCCGACTACGAACTGGCCAAGACCCTGCTGCCGAAAGGCGCGGGCGCGGTGTTTACCTTCAAGCTGCGCGGCGACCGCGCGGCCGGCCAGCGCTTCGTCGACAGCCTCGCGATTTTTTCACACCTGGCCAACGTCGGCGACGCCAAGTCGCTGGTAATCCACCCCGCCTCCACCACGCACTTCCGGGTACCCGACGAGCAACTCGAAAAAGCCGGCATCACGCAAGGCACTATGCGGTTGTCGGTCGGCCTGGAAGACGCGGACGACCTGATTGCCGATCTGGCGCGCGGCCTGAAACTGTCGCAGAAAGGCGCTTGAGATGATCTGCACCATCGACAACACCGCAGCCTACTGCTACACCGGCGGCAAGCCGTTCAACCCCGGCCAGCCCACCGCCGTGTTTATCCACGGCGCGCAGAACGACCACTCCGTGTGGGCGCTGCAGACGCGCTATTTTGCCCACCACGGCTGGAACGTGCTGGCGGTCGACCTGCCCGGCCATGGCAGGAGCGCCGGTGCCGCCAAGACAACCGTGGAAGAACTGGCGCGCTGGATACTGGCCGTGCTTGACGCGGCCGGCGTGGCGCAGGCGATGCTGGTCGGCCACAGCATGGGCTCATTGATCGCCCTCGAAGCGGCGTACCAGTCGCCTGGGCGCGTCAGCCAGCTTGCCATGCTGGGCTCGACTTATCCGATGACCGTCTCGCCGGCGCTGCTGGAAACGTCGAAAAACGACGAACAGGCGGCGATCGACATGGTCAACATCTGGTCGCATTCGTCGATCGCGCAAAAACCGTCTTTTCCCGGTCCCGGCTTCTACGCCATGGGCGGCGCACGCAGGCTCAAGCAGCGCATTTCGGCCATCAACCCGCAGCATGTGTTCCATACCGATTTTTACGCCTGCAATGCCTACGCCAACGGCGAAGTCGCCGCCACCTCGGTTACCTGTCCAACCCTGTTCATCTTCGGCGCACGCGACATGATGACGCCACCGAAATCGACCAGACTGCTGACAAACAGCATCGCGCATGGCAAGCTGGTACAGGTCGATGCCGGCCATGAATTGATGGCCGAGCAGCCCGACGCCGTGCTCGACGCCCTGTACGCCTTTGCCGCCACCAAACCCGCTTTTTTAACGAAGACCTCATGATTTCCACCGCCGTCCTGTTCAGCACCCACCATCTTCCCGACCACCCCGATTTCGACATCGAGGCCATCAGCGGCCTGGCCGAATGGCGCCAAGCCACGCCGATGCTGTTCAAGCTGCTGCTGGGCGGCGCTGCGCAGGCCATCACCTGGCCGCTCTACGACGATGGCGTGGAACACGTTTGCGCGCTGGCCGCGCCGATGGCGCAGGCGCGCGCCAGCTGGCAGGCCTTGTCGTCGCTGATGGAGCCGCCGCGCGACGCGCAAGCGATTGTCGCGCGCAGCGCCATCGCTTCCCTGCTGGCTGACGGCGAACAGTGGCTGGTGCTCGACTGCGTCCAGCTGATTGATCACGATATCGGCACACCGGAATTTGCGGCGCAGCTGCGGGCGATCGCCGATGAATCGGCGGCGCTGCACGCGGCGCTGCTGCGTGGCGAACAGCAGGCCTTGCAGCCGCTGCTGGCGGCGGACAGGGACGCGATCGGCTACTGGTGCTCCTCAGCCTCCGCCCACCTGGGCAATATCGAAGAACGCGAGGTGGAAGAGCTGCCGTTCCTGCAGCAGTTGCAGGTGCACCAATGGGTCAACGATGCGCAGTGCTACGACGTGAGCGCCGCCGCTCCGGGCGTGCATGGGCTGGTCACGCCGTACGGCCGCTGGATCGTGCCGCTGTCGCTGCAGGCGGTGGAACTGTACACGCACGATGCCGAAAACGGCTGGTTCACCTACGAGCCAAAGGCGCAAACGGGCTGCCAGGGCCTGCTGGACCTGAACGGCAGCGTGGTGCTGCCGCCCGCCCCCGGCAAGCTGTACGTAATCAGCCCGCACCTGGCGCTGCGCCTGCGCGACCAGGGCGCCAGCAGCCTGCTGCACCTGCCCGATGGCGCGGTGGTGATGGAGGGCGTCGAGAACACCTGTGAGCGCCATGACGGCCTGCTCGATTTCGAGCGGCCCAGCCAGGATGACGACGAGCGCAACGTGCACGGCGTGATGGATGCTCACGGCGCGGTGGTGGTGCCGCCCGTCTACAGTTCGGTGCAGGACTTCGGCACGCGGAAAAAAATCGCCCTCGTCAGCCAGCATATCGCCGGCCGCTTCCTGTTTGGCCTGGTCAACAGCAAGGGCGAGCCGCTGGCGCCCTGCCAGTACACC
Organism: Janthinobacterium sp. 1L-D-8-B-C4; assembly: GCF_057291295.1. Classification (NCBI taxonomy): domain Bacteria; kingdom Pseudomonadati; phylum Pseudomonadota; class Betaproteobacteria; order Burkholderiales; family Oxalobacteraceae; genus Janthinobacterium; species Janthinobacterium sp. 1L-D-8-B-C4. The sequence goes on along the minus strand of NZ_JBXAVX010000001.1, from coordinate 368,644 downwards.
TTTATCGACAGCGCCACGACGTCCTCGCCACCGAAGCTGCGCAAGAACCTGATCTACGCCATCGACGCGCAGGGTCTGGTGTGCATGCTGACCCTGGACGGCCAGCCCGCGTTCACGCCGAAATATGCCCCCGCCCACCATCTGCACGGCATCACGGCGCAAAGCGACTTCCTGTTCGTGATCAGGGACAACATGGTGTGGCGCATGGACTTCGCCGGCGAACTGCTGGCGCAGGTCGATACCGTGGACGGTTTCAAGGCAGATATCTCGGCGCAGCTGAACCAGGCCCTGGGCTTGAGCACGCAAGCACCGATGGAGCGCAACAGCTATACGCCAGCCCAGATCATCGACCAGGCCGACCGCGACCAGCTGCGCGCCATCGCCACCCTGCTGCTGCAGGGCGATGAAACACTGGCGCGACGCTGCGTCGACCTGACATTGGAAGAGATGGAGGAAGACGACCCGGAAGAAGAATACGAAGGCGACACGATTGAGGCGGCTTGTTTGTTCCTGCTATGGTCCACCGTCGCCGATGTACTGGGGTTTGGCACCACGCTGGACTGGAAGTCGGTCGATGAAATCGCCATCATCGGCCAGCATATCGCCGTGCCGGCGCTGCAGGACTTTACCTGGGATGGCGAGGAGAATGGCGACAGCATCACCGATGGTTTCGAGGCCATCGCGCGTCATCTGGCGCCGCATGGATTAAAACTGGTCAATATGCATGACCTCGAAGACACCTACTGGCTGGCGGTGCTGCGCGAGCAGGACCTGGCGGCGTTCGATGCGATCGCGCGGCAGTCGGCCATCGAGCCGCGGGTCTACTGATTCACTTGCAGCGCACTTCGCCAAAGTGCTTCGCCAGCGTCATGCCCAGCCCCTCTTCCACCGCGCCCTCGACCTGCGCCGCCAGCCTGGCAGCTTCCTCGGCAGCCTCGATGTCGCGCTCGTTGGTGGAGCCGGCCGGATAGCCGGAATTGACGCGCATGCCGCCAAACACGAACAGGCGGTAGACGTCGGCCAGGGTGATGCGGTTGACATTGCCCAGCAAGACCCAGTGGTCGGAACTGTCGGCGACTCTTTTGCCCCACTGCACCCGCACGGCCGCTTCCACGTTGACCCGGCCGACCCAGCCCTGCTCGACCATCTTGTCGAGCAGCTTTTCCATTTCATCGAAACCCAGGCGCGTGCTGCTGCGTATCTCGGCCGCACCGACCAGCGCCGAATCGGCGCAGTGGCAGGCCTGGTGCAGCACCTTCAATATCGCCACGGCGTCGACAAATTCGCTGCCGGGCGCGGCCTGGTACCACCAGCGTTCGTATTTGACCACCGGCAAGGCGGCCACCAGCAAAGCGCCAACCAGCGTGATCATCCAGCTCAGGTAGATCCATACCAGGAACAGCGGCAGCGCGGCCAGCGCGCCATAGATGCGCGAATAGGTGGGGAAGTCCTGGATGAATTCGCCAAAGCCGCGCTTGGCCACCTCGAACGCCAGCGCGGCCAGCAGACCGCCCCAGGCGGCGTCGCGCCAGTCGACGTCGCGGTTGGGCACCGTCATGTACAGCAGGGTAAACGCCAGCATCGTCAGGCCGATCGACACCATGGTATAGAACACGGCGCCGAGGAAAGGCACATCGCCGACCAGGCCGCTGGTGGCCATGAATACGCGCGTGGTGACCGTCAACGACACGCCGACCAATAGCGGACCGAGCGTGACAATCGCCCAGTACACCAGCAAGCGTTTGGTCCAGCGCCGCTCCTGGCGCACCCGCCAGATGCGGTTGAAGACGCGCTCGATCAAATTCATCATCGCCACCGAGGTAAAGATCAGTGCACCGGCGCCTATCGCCGACAGGCGCGTGGCTTTCGAGGCAAACGTCGTCAGGTAGCCGAGGATGGTGTTCGAGATACCCTTGGGCATCACGCTCTGGATGAAATAGTCTTCCAGTGCGTGGCGAAAAGTATTGAACAGCGGGAAGGTGGTAAAGATCGCCAGCGCCAGCGTCAGCAGCGGCACCAGCGCGAACACGGTGGCAAACGTCAGGCTGCCAGCCACTTGCGGCAGGCTTTCCTCGCGCACGCGGCGCCCGGCAAACAGCAGAAGGTCGCGCACTTCGGGCCACTTCATGCCGCGCATGACGGCGACGCCGAAGCGCACGGTCTGCGACAGGTAGAGGAAGAAGGACTGTATATATTTTAAAAACATGTAATCGAAATCAGAACGGCGCCATGTCGGCTTCGTCTCGGGCTGCAAAGCGCCCTATAATACCAACGATGAAGCCAACCAATCTGATTATTCTTGTATTGTTCTACTCCCGCCATGGCGCCACACGCCAGTTGGCCGAACTGATCGCGCAAGGGGTGGAAAGCGTGCCCGGCTGCGATGCCCGGCTGCGCACCGTGCCAGCCGTCTCCACCGTGGCCGAAGCAACCGCGCCCGAAGTGCCGGCGCATGGCGCGCCGTACGTTGAGTTGGAAGACTTGCAGGAATGCGCGGGCCTGGCGCTGGGCTCGCCCACGCGCTTTGGCAATATGGCCGCCGCCATGAAGTATTTCTGGGACGGCACGGCCAGCGACTGGCTGGCCGGCAGCCTGGCCGGCAAACCGGCCTGCGTGTTTACGTCCACCGGCAGCCTGCACGGCGGCCAGGAATCGACCCTGCTGTCGATGATGATACCGCTGTTCCACCACGGCATGCTGGTCATGGGCCTGCCCTACACCCACCCCGAACTGATGACCACCGCCACCGGCGGCTCGCCGTATGGCGCCACGCACTGGTCCGGCATCGATGGCGACAAGGCCATCAGCGACGATGAAAAGCGCCTGGCGCTGGCCCTGGGCCGCCGCCTGGCCGACAACGCCGTCAAGCTTGCGAGGACATGATGACAGGCCCACTGCACAAGTATTTCCACTGGGGCGCGATCGCCAGCCTGGCCACGCTCATCATCTGGTGCGTGCTGTGGGAAACCGTGGTCGCGCCCCTGAAGCCAGGCGGCTCGTGGCTGGTCCTGAAAGCCGTGCCGCTGCTGATTCCCCTGTATGGCGTGATCAAGCGCGATGTGTACACGCTGCAATGGTCATCGATGGTGATCCTGCTGTATTTCACCGAAGGCGTGGTGCGCGGCTACAGCGATACCGATGCCACCTCGGCATTCATGGCCTGGGGCGAAGCGATTATCGTTGGCATATATTTCTGCTGCGCCATATTGTATGTGCGCCCCTATAAAAAAGCCGCCAAGCGCATGGCGAAGGAATTGCTGGAAAAAGTAAACAAGGTGAGTACCAGAAAATGAGTGATCAATCCACGTTTCTCGATACCTGTCGCGCACTGCTGGGCGACGCCTTTGTGTTGACGGCACCAGCCGACATGGCGCCGTTTCTCACCGACTGGCGCGACCGTTTTACCGGCAGTGCGCTGGCCGTGCTGCGTCCCGCTACCGTGGAACAGGTGGCCGGCGTGCTGCGCGCCTGCAGCCAGTGGGCGATTCCCGTGGTGCCGCAGGGCGGCAATACGGGCCTGGTGCTGGGCAGCATTCCTGATGCGTCCGGCACGGCCGTGGTGCTGTCGCTGGCGCGCCTGAACCGCATCCGCCAGGTCGATCCGGTCAACCGCACCATCACGGTGGACGCCGGCTGCATTCTGCAAACCGTCCAGGAAGCGGCTACAAAAGCGGGTTGTCTGTTCCCGCTGTCGCTGGCGGCCGAAGGCAGTTGCACCATCGGCGGCAACCTCGCCACCAACGCTGGCGGCACGGCCGTGCTGCGCTATGGCAATACGCGCGAGCTGTGCCTGGGCCTGGAAGTGGTCACGCCGCAAGGCGAAGTCTGGAGCGGCCTGCGCGGCCTGCGCAAGGACAATACCGGCTATGACTTGCGCGACCTGTATATCGGCGCCGAGGGTACCCTGGGCGTGATCACCGGTGCGGTGATGAAGCTGTATCCGCAGCCGAAAGCCTGCATCACGGCGCTGGCGGCGATGAAATCGCCGGTCCACGCGCTGCGGCTATTGAGCCTGATGCAGGACCATTGCGGCGCCAGCCTGACCGGTTTCGAGCTGATGTCGCGCTACTGTCTGCAACTGGTGGCCGAGCAGTTCCCGCAACTGCCGCGCCCGTTTGCCGCAGCGCATGGCCAGTACGTATTGCTGGAACTGTCCAGCAGCCAGTCCGAAGCGCACGCGATCGAATTGCTCGAAGCGAGCATCGGCACGGCGCTGGAAAACGAATTGATCGACGACGCCGTGGTTGCCAGTTCGGTGGCGCAAAGCGAAGCGCTATGGCAGCTGCGTGAACATATTCCGCTGGCCCAGGCGCAGGCCGGCAAGAACATCAAGCACGATATCTCGCTGCCGATCTCCGTCATCGCCGACTTTATCGCCATCACCGATGTGGCTTTGGCAAGCGCTTTTCCCGGCTGCCAACTGGTGTGCTTCGGCCATCTGGGCGACGGCAACCTGCATTACAACGTGGCGCCACCACCAGGCATGACGGACCGGGACTTCCTTGCCAACCAGGAACCCATCAATCGCATCGTGCATGACCAGGTCCACGCCTTTGGCGGCTCGATCTCGGCCGAACACGGCATCGGCGCGCTGAAAAAAGCCGATCTCGCCCACTATAAATCGCCGCTGGAACTGCAGCTGATGCGCGCCGTCAAGCAAGCGCTGGACCCGCAGAACATCATGAATCCGGGGAAGATATTGTGAAAGTGCTAGCTGCCATCGTATTGCTCGCTGCGGCCGGTGCCGCCAGCGCGCAGACCGCCTACAAATGCGTGCAGGACGGCCAGACCAGCTACAGCGATACGCCGTGCGCGGCCGGCCAGTTGCAGATCATCGACGTGCCGCCGCCGCCGCCCGCTGTCGACAAGGGCGCCACCACGCGCCAGGAGCGCGTCGCCAGCCAGCTCGAGTCCACGCGCAAGCAGCGCGAAGCACGCGAAGACGCAGCACGGGCGCGTGGCGCCGCGCAGGCCGAAGTGCGTGAAAAACGCTGCGCCCAGCTACGGCTGGAACAGAAATGGGCGGCGCAGGACGCCGTCGGTGCCGGTGATAAAAATCGCGATGCGGCGCAGGCCAAGGTGCGCCGCGCCGGTGAAAAACTCGCCATCGAATGCCTCCATTGAGCGCCCCCGCTAGCGCAGCAACCACGTCGAGACGCTTGCTGTCGCGCTGGCTGCTGCTGGGCGAATGGCGCGCCCATCCGGTGCGCGCGCTGGTCGCCATCCTGGCCATTGCCATCGGCGTATCGCTGGGCTTTGCGATCCACCTGATTAACGCGGCTGCCTTCAACGAGTTTTCCAGCGCCGTCAAAAGCCTGTCTGGCCAGGCCGACGTACAGGTGGCCGGGCGCGAAGCGCTGTTCGATGAAAGCATCTATCCGCAACTGGCGCAGCGCGAAGGCGTGGCCGTCGCCTCGCCCGTGCTGGACCTGCAGGTTGGCGTCGTCAATGGCGCCGACAAGAGCGGCGAGCCGCTGCATGTGCTGGCCTTCGATGTGTTTCGTGTCGGCTTTATCTCGCCCGACCTGATCGGCACGGCGGAAAACGGCCAGCCCTTCGACACGCTGGCCGACGATGCGATTTTTTTGTCGCCGGCCGCGCTGCGCTGGCTGAACCTGGTCGAGGGCGGCAAGCTGGACCTGCGCACCGGCACCGGCAGCGTGTCGCTGCGCGTGGCAGGGTCATTGCAGCGGGCGCGCGCCGGCCAGCGCCTGGCCGTGATGGATATCGGCGCGGCCCAGTGGCGCTTCGGCAAGCTGGGTCAGCTGTCGCGCATCGATCTGAAGCTGCGCAATGGCGTCAACCGCGACGCCTTCCAGGCGGCGCTGGCGCGCGACCTTGAAGCGCAGTATCCGGGCCGCTTCCGGGTCAGCCAGCCCAACGATGAAAACCAGAACAGCCGCAACAATAACCTCAGCCGCGCCTACCGCGTCAACCTGACGGTGCTGGCCCTGGTGGCATTATTCACCGGTGCGTTCCTGGTGTTTTCCACCCAGGCCTTGTCGGTGATCCGCCGCCGCAGCCAGTTTGCGCTGCTGCGCGTGCTGGGCATGGAGCGCGCCAGCCTGCTGCGCCAGGTACTGCTGGAAGGCGCCAGCCTGGGCGTGGTCGGCTCGGCCCTGGGCATCGCCTGCGGCTACGCGCTGGCGGCGGTGGCGCTGCGCTTTTTCGGCGGCGACCTGGGCGCGGGCTATTTTGCGGGCGTCCAGCCCGAAGTGCAGTTTACACCCGTTGCCGCATTGGTCTATTTCGCGCTGGGCCTGGGCGTAGCCTTGCTGGGCTGCGCCGCGCCGGCGCTGGAAGCGGCGCGCGCGGCACCGGCCATCGCGCTGAAGTCGGGCAGCGAGGAAGCGGTCACCACGCGCCTGGCGAAAAGCTGGCCGGCGCTGGCTTGCCTGCTGCTGGCCGGCATCTTGAGCCAGCTGCCGCCCGTGTTCGAGCTACCCTTGTTCGGCTACCTGTCGATCGCCCTGCTCCTGATCGGCGCAATTGCGCTGATGCCGCAGCTGGCGGCGCTGGTCTTCCGCTTTTTGAACCGCGCCTGGCTGCGCACGGCCGCCAGCGGCCACTCGCCAGTGCTCAGCCTGACTCTGGCACGGCTTGCCAACGCTTCGGGCCAGGCCGGCATCGCCCTGGGTGGCGTGCTGTCGAGTTTCAGCCTGATGGTGGCGATGGCCATCATGGTGTCGAGTTTTCGCGTCTCGGTCGACGACTGGCTGCTGCAGATCCTGCCGGCCGACGTCTATGCGCGCACGGCTGCCGCCGGCAGCACTGCAGGCATGAATCCGCGCGAGCAGACGCTGATCGCCGCCCTGCCCGGCGTGGCCAAGGTCGATTTCCAGCGCCTGCGCAGCATGTCGCTGGCGCCCGACCGGCCCAATGTGGTGCTGATTGCGCGCCCGGTCAACCTGCAGGACCCGGGCAAGAGCCTGGTGCTGGTCGGCGACAGCCTGCCGGTTCCCGCCGGCGCCAAACCCGTGTGGCTGTCCGAGGCCGCGGCAGACCTGTACAACCGCAAGCCGGGCCAGCAGATCGACTTGCCGCTGGCCGGTGGCCTGCACCCCTTCTTCGTGGCCGGCATCTGGCGCGACTATGCGCGTTCCAGCGGTTCGATCCAGATGCCGCTCGACGCCTACCGCGCCATCACGCGCGACATGGATGTCAGCGACGCCGCCATCTGGCTGGACAAGGGCGTCTCGGCCGGCGCACTGAAAGAAACCTTGAAGTCACTGCCGTTCGGCGACAGCCTGGAAGTGTCTGAGCCGTCGGCGATCCGCGCGCTCAGCCTGCAGATCTTTGACCGCAGCTTTGCCGTCACCTATCTGCTGGAGGCGATTGCCATCGTGATCGGCCTGTTTGGCGTGGCTGCCACGTTTTCCGCGCAGACCCTGGCGCGCGCGCGTGAATTCGGCATGCTGCGACATGTGGGCGTCACGCGCGGGCAAATCCTCGGCATCCTGGCGTTCGAAGGCGGCGCGCTGACGGCGCTGGGGATTGCCACCGGCTTTGTGCTGGGCCTGTTGATCAGCTTTGTGCTGGTGTTTATCGTCAATCCGCAATCGTTCCACTGGACCATGCAGCTGCACCTGCCGTGGCCCCTGATCGCCACCGTTGCCGGCGCCTTGCTGACGGCAGCTGCCGCCACGGCGCTGGTGTCTGGCCGCCAGGCGCTGTCCGGTGGCCCCATCCGCGCCGTCAGGGAGGACTGGTAATGCGCCGTCTGTTCGTAATGTTGATCACACTGGCCTTGCCGGCTTTGGCCGCGCCGCCGGCGTTTGCCCCCGTCACGCCGCTGGCCGCCGGCGCCTCGCTGCAGCTGCCGCACGACTTCGGCGCCCATCCGGCCTTCAAGACGGAATGGTGGTATGCCACCGGCTGGGTGAAAACCGCCGGGGGCGAGCAACTGGGCTACCAGGTGACGTTCTTTCGCAGCGCCACCGGCTTTGACGCCGACAACCCCAGCGCATTCGCGCCGAAACAGCTGATCATCGGCCATGCGGCCTTGTCGGACCCGAAAGTGGGCAAGCTGCTGCACGATGAAAAAAGCGCGCGCGAAGGCTTTGGCCTGGCGTATGCCAAGGTGGGCGACACCGACGTCAAGCTTGACGACTGGCGCATGCGGCGCGACAAAGACGGCAGCTACCAGGTCAGCCTGGCGGCGCGCGACTTCAACCTGCAACTGCGTTTGGCGCCGACCCAGCGCGAGCTGCTACAGGGTGAAAACGGCTTTTCGCGCAAGGGTCCGCGCGCCAGCCAGGCCAGCTATTACTACAGCGTGCCGCAGCTCGCTACCAGCGGCACCATCGCCCGCGCGGGCGGCAAGGCGGAAGCGGTGACCGGCACCACCTGGTTGGACCATGAGTGGTCGAGCCAGGTGCTGGACGAAAACGCCAGCGGCTGGAACTGGCTGGGCGCCAACCTCGATGACGGCGGCGCCCTGATGGCCTTCCAGATCCGCAGCAAGACAGGTGCTAAACTATGGGCCCATGCCAGCTTGCGCGATGCGCAGGGCAAGGTGACGCAGTTCGCACCGGGCGAGGTCGATTTCACGCCGACGCAGCTGTGGCGCTCGCCGCGCACCAAGGCCGAGTACCCGGTCGCCACCGAGATCCGTACCGGCACCACGCGCTGGCAGGTCACGCCGCTGCAGCCGGACCAGGAACTCGATTCGCGCAGATCCACCGGCGCCGTCTACTGGGAAGGCGCGGTGACGGTAAAACGCGATGGCCAGCCAGCCGGCCACGCCTACCTGGAAATGACGGGGTATGTGGCGCCGATGAAGCTGTAAAACTGTAATACCGGATATGTAAATCAAAGCGAAAACCAATGACAACCAGCACCGAAGCAAGCAAGACCATCACCAGCACCGCACCCGCCGACACCGGCAGCAGCCGCGAACTAAAAAAAGGCAGCCTGGCCGCCTTCAAGGGCCTGATGCCCTTCCTCACGCCCTACCGCAAGCAGTTCATGCTGGCCGGCATCGCGCTGGTGGTGGCAGCCGCCTCCACCCTGGCCATTCCCGCCGCCTTCAAGCAGATGATCGACCTCGGTTTCGGCGGCGCGGCCGGTTCGAAAAGCATCCAGCACGTCGACCTGGTATTCCTGGCCCTGTTCGGCGTGGCCTCGATCCTGGCGCTGGCCACGGCCGCACGCTTCTATACCGTGTCGTGGCTGGGCGAACGCGTCACGGCCGATATCCGCAGCGCCGTCTACCGCCATGTGGTGACGCAAAGCCCTGAATTTTTTGAAACCACGCAGACTGGCGAAGTCCTGTCGCGCATCACCACCGACACCACCCTGATCCAGGCAGTGGTCGGCACCAGCATCTCGATGGCGCTGCGTAACGTGCTGCTGTTTATCGGCGGCCTGGTGATGCTGTTTGTCACCAGCGCCAAACTGGCCGGCATCATCATCGGCCTGCTGGTGCTGGTGATCGTGCCCATCATTGTGTTTGGCCGCAAGGTACGCAAGCTGTCGCGCGACTCGCAGGACCGCATCGCCGACGCCTCGGCCATGGCCGGCGAAATCCTGAACGCCATGCCGACCGTGCAGGCGTTCACGCACGAGCATATCGAATCGAAACGCTTTGGCGATTCGGTCGAAGGTGCCTTCATGACCGCCATGCGCCGCATCCGCGCACGCGCCCTGCTGACGATGATCGCGATCCTGCTGGTGTTTGGCGCCATCGTCTTCGTGCTGTGGCTCGGTGCGCGCGCCGTGCTTGACGGTTCGATGACGGGCGGCGACCTGGGCCAGTTTATCCTGTACGCCTCGATCGTCGCCGGCGCCATCGGTGCCTTGTCCGAAGTGATGGGCGAAGCCCAGCGCGCGGCCGGCGCCACCGAACGCCTGCTCGAACTGATGGCCGTCAAATCGGAAATCGAGTCGCCAGTGACGCCACTGGCGCTGCCCGCGCGGGCCGCCACTGGCGCCGCCCTTGCCCTGGACGATGTGATGTTTTCCTATCCATCGCGCCCGGACACGGCCGCCCTCGATCACGTCAGCCTCGATATCCGCGCCGGCGAAACCGTGGCCGTGGTGGGCCCATCGGGCGCCGGCAAGACCACCCTGTTCCAGCTGTTCCTGCGCTTCTACGATCCGCAAAGCGGCAGCATCCGCCTCGATGGCGTCGACATCAAGCAGCTCGACCTGCACACCTTGCGCGACGCGATCGGCATCGTGCCGCAAGACACCGTGATTTTTTCGGCCGATGCGATGGAAAACATCCGCTATGGCCGCGCCAATGCCAGCGACGAGGAAGTGATTGCAGCAGCAAAAATGGCCGCCGCCCACGAATTCATCGAGCGCCTGCCGAACGGCTACAAATCGTTCCTCGGCGAGCGCGGCGTGCGCCTGTCAGGCGGCCAGCGCCAGCGCATCGCGATTGCGCGCGCGCTGCTGAAAAACCCGCCGCTGCTGCTGCTCGACGAGGCGACCAGCGCGCTGGACGCCGAATCGGAACGCCTGGTGCAAAAGGCGCTGGAAGCGGCCATGGTCGGCCGCACCACCGTCATCATCGCGCACCGCCTGGCCACCGTGCAGCGCGCCGACCGCATTATCGTCATGGAAGACGGCAAGATCGTCGAGACCGGCACCCACGCGTCCCTGGTGGCGCTCGGCGGCATCTACGCCAACCTGGCCGCGCTGCAGTTCCACCATGTACAGATCAACTGAGTATTAACATGAACGCTTTTTTCCACGCCAGCCTTGGCATTACCGATTTCTGGACTTTCTTGCTGGGCACGATCTTTATCGTGATCCTGCCCGGCCCCAACTCCATGTATGTATTGGCAGTCGCGGCGCAGCGCGGCGTGCGGCCGGCCTACCAGGGCGCCGGCGGCATCTTTCTGGGTGACCTGATTTTGATGGTGCTGTCGGCTTGCGGCGTGGCGTCCCTGCTGAAAGCCAGCCCGGCGCTGTTTTATGCGGTGAAGTATATCGGCGCGGCCTACCTGGCCTGGATCGGCGTGCAGATGCTGCTGGGCTGCTGGCGCAAGCTGCGCGCGAACCAGGCTGCCGATACGGCGGCTGCGGTGCCTGTCGCGGTCAAGGAAAGCAATCCGTTTCAGAAGGCGCTGATCATCAGCCTGATGAACCCGAAGGCGATTTTGTTCTTTATCTCCTTCTTTATCCAGTTCGTCGATCCCAAATTTGCTGCACCGGCGCTGTCGTTTGTCGGCCTGGGCCTGATCTGCCAGGTGATCAGCTTTACCTACCTGACCGCCATCATCTTCCTCGGTGCGCGCCTGGCCGAGACCTTCCGCCGCCGTCGCCGCCTGTCGGCCGGCATGGGCGGCGGCGTGGGCGCCCTGTTCATCGGCTTTGGCGCCAAGCTGGCCACCGCCACACTGTAAATCACGGAGACTGCATTGACCGACCTTGAACTGCGCCAGCGCTGCCACACCATCGTGCCCGGCCAGCGCCAGCCTACGCCAGCAAAGACCTTTGCCGCCATGGCCGCCTGGTGCGAAGCAAACGATGTAGCGCACGATACCTATGGCGAAGGTGCGCTGATCGAAGCGTTCGAACAGAAAATTGCAACATTGCTGGGCTTCGAGGCCGCTGTATTCTGCATTACCGGCACCATGACGCAGGTGACCGCCCTGCGCCTGGCCTGCCAGGACCGCGGCTCGCCCTTGGTTGCCCTGCACCCGACCTCGCATATCCTGCGCCACGAACGCGGCAACCATGAACTGCTCGATCATTTCAAGGCGCTGTTCATTGGCGACCCGCACCGGCCATGGACGGTCGACGACTTGCGCGCCGTGCCCGATGCACTCGGTGCGGCGCAGGTGGAATTGCCGATGCGCGAAATCGGCGGCCAGTGCCCGTCGTGGGAAGAACTGGACGCCATCAAGCGCCACTGCCGCGAGCACAATATCCATCTGCATATGGATGGCGCGCGGCTGTGGGAAGCGCAAGCCGGTTTTGGCCAGCCGCTCGATGCCATCTGCGATGGCTTCGATTCCGTCTATGTGTCGCTGTACAAGGGCATCGCGGGCCTGGGCGGCGCGGTGCTGGCCGGCAGCCCCGCGTTTGTCGCCAGGGCGCGCGCCTGGTTCCACCGCCAGGGCGGCAATATCGTGCACCGCACGCCCTACGTGGTAGCCGCCGCGATGCAGTTCGACGCGCGCATCGCCGCCATGCCACAGTATTTTGCGCGCACGCAGTGGCTGTACGAGCTGCTGAAGGACTACCCGGCAATCGCCGTCAATCCGGCGCGCCCGCAAGCCAATATGCTGCACCTGCACTTGCCCGTCTCGCGCGAACGGGCGATCGCGATTCGCAACCAGGTGGCTATGGAACACGGCATCTGGCTGTTCGGCCGCGCCAGCCATGCGGCGCTGCCGGAGCATAGCGTGGTGGAATGGTATGTGGGGGATCAGCTGCTGGAGATGGGGGATGACACCGTGCGCCAGGCACTTGATTTATTGACCGCCGGATTTGCATCGTAGGTCGGATTAGCGCGGCCCAGCCGCGCGTAATCCGACAATATTGTTGGCGTTGGTGGTGATGTCGGATTACGGCCCTGCGGGCCTAATCCGACCTACCAAAAAAATTACGGCGGCCATGTCGGCCGCCGCCAGCCGCTTAAAACTTGTAGTTGTAAGCGACACCCAGCAATTGCATGCGGGTTTTGAACAGGCCTTTGGTGGTTTCACCATTGCCCGTGCAACCGACCGTCACCGGCGAACACTGATTCGTGTAATTGACGGCGGCGTCCTTGAAGTCGATGAAGCTGTAGGCCAGGTCCAGCGAGGAATTGGCGTTCAGCTTCCAGTTCGCGCCGATCGAATACTGCATGCGGTCGCTGTCCGGCAGGGCCGGATGGCGCAGCTCGGCGCTGCGCACGGGCGCCTGGTCGTGGGCGATACCGGCACGCAGCAGCAGATTTTCGCTGTATTTGTAGTTGGTGCCCAGCGAGACGCGGTAAGTATCTTTCCACTGCTGGCGAATGCGCTCGTCGCCTTCGGCCGTCGGCGGGAACTGGATGTCCAGGTTCTCCAGGCGCGAGGTGCGGGTCCAGGTGACGTCGCCCATCAGCGCCCATTTGTCATCCATCTGGTGAAAACCGTTGACCGACAGGGTTTCCGGCGTGCGCAGTTCCACCAGCGCGCCCGAATTGACCTTGCGCGAAGCGGCGGCGATAAAGCCGTTGACGGCCGCATTGTTCGACACCTGCGAGAAATCCCACACCGTGTTGCCCTTCAGCTTGTGCGAGATCGACGAGCGGTAGGCAATGCCGACGCGCGTGCCTTCGTTCAGCTGGTACAGATAGCCCAGGTTGAAGCCGACGCCCCAGTCCTTGCCATCCATCTCGGCATGGCCGTCCTTGGCGCCCTGCAGCGCCGCACCGGCCGCTTGCGCGGCGGCCAGGCCTTGCGTACGCGCGATATTGGCCAGGAAGGCTTGCGAGGTGGCCGGCGCATGCTGCGCCAGGAAGGCCACGGAACCGGGCACGTCGACCGCCTGTCCCAGTTCGGCCTTCATGAATTCGGCGGTTACGCCAAAGCCGAACGAATGGTGTTCATTGACCTTGAAGGAAGCGGATGGGTTCAGGGCAATCGCTTCGAGCTTGATATTGCTGATCGCGTAGCGGCCGCTCCACTCGTTGCCGTAATCGAGCTTGGCGCCATACGGCACGAACAGGCCCGCGCCGATGGTCCACTGGTCGTTGATCTTCTTGCTGGCGTACAGCGCCGGCGCGAACACCGCGTCGGGCGCGTAATCCTTGGTGGTGCCGCCCGGCACACGGTTGGTGAAGGTGCGCGAACCGCTATCCTGGAACGACGAATGCGGCAGCACCAGGGTGCCGCCGCCCAGCAGTTGCGTGCCGTCCAGGCGGGACAGGCCGGCCGGGTTATAGAAAATGGTCGAGGCATCAGAAGCTTCGGCGCCATTGGCGTCGGCGCTACCCTGGCCGGACACGCTTTGCGAGCCGAAGCGGTAGCCCGATGCCTGGGCGGTGGTGGACAGGCCGGCCAGTGTGGCAGCGATGATCAATGGCAGATACGATGGTTTCAAGTGGGTCTCTCTTTATTTTTTGGCATGCGTGTTTGTCTCGGGCATGGCAACCGTGACGTGGGTCAAGGTCAACATGCGTAAAGCATAGCCGAGATTTGAAAAAAAAGCGAACGATCGCTCTTTTTTACGATGCGAGGGTGTAGTGGGTGCGAGGATGCAGGCGTGGCTGCGCCGGATGGTCGATCAGGAAGCGCTTGAGCATCAGTTCGAGCATCTGCTCGGCGGGCACGGGGCGCGAGATGAAATAGCCCTGTACTTCATTGCATTGCAGCGCGTGCAGCATGTCGAGCTGTTCGCGCGTTTCCACCCCTTCGGCCACCACGCTCATGCCCAGTGCATGCGCCATCGAGACGATCGCCCGCACGAACACTTCGCCCTGCTCCGAGCGGCCCAGTTCCATGGTGAAGGCGCGGTCGATCTTCAGGCCGTCCATGGCGAACTTCTGCAGCTGCGACAGCGACGAGTAGCCGGTGCCGAAATCGTCGACCAGCAAGCGCACGCCCAGCGCGCGGATCGCCGCCAGCTGCTCCACCGCGCGGTTCTGTTCGTCCATCATGGCCGACTCGGTGATCTCGACCTCGATCAGGCGCGCGTCGATGCCATGGCGCGCCAGCGCTGACGCCAGCACCTGGTGCACGTCGCCGCGGCCAAACTGGCGCGCCGAGACATTGAGCGACACCGGCACCAGCTCCAGGCCATAGGTCTTCCAGCGCGCCAGCTGCTGGCACACTTTTTCGATCACCACTTCGCCCAGTTGCGAAATCAGGCCGCTGCTCTCGGCCACCGGGATGAATTCCAGCGGCGGCACCATGCCGTGCTGCGGATGCTGCCAGCGGACCAGCGCCTCCATGCTGCACAACAGGCCAGTCATGGTGTCGACGCGCGGCTGGTAGACCACCACGAACTGATCCTGTTCCAGCGCCGTGACCAGGCTTTGTTCCAGTTCACGCCGGTGGCGGATGGTTTCGAACAGGGCCGGCTGGAAGAAGCGGTGATGGCCCTTGCCGGCCGTCTTGACGGCATACATGGCGATGTCGGCGTTCTTCATCAGCACGTCGGTCTCGGCGCCGTCGCGCGGATACATGCTGATGCCGATCGAGGCGCCCATCTTGTGGCGTTCCGGCCCGAGGTAAAACGGTTCGTCAAACGCCATGGCGATGCGCTGCGCCACCTGCTCGGCGCGGCTGTCGTCCTCGACCGGATCGAGCAGCACCACGAATTCGTCGCCGCCCAGGCGCACCACATGGTCGCCAGGGCGCAGCACGGCATTCAGGCGCAGCGAGGCGGCGCGCAGCACCTTGTCGCCTTCGGCATGGCCCTGGGTATCGTTGATGTCCTTGAAGCCGTCGAAGTCGATGAACAGCAGCGCCAGCATATGGCCTTCGCGCGCCGCGCGCGCCAGCGCGCCAGGCAGGAATTGCTGCAGCCAGTAGCGGTTCGGCAGGCCCGTCAGGCCGTCCTCGTTGGCCAGGCGCCGCAGGTCCTGCTCGTGCAGCTTGGCCGCGCTGATATCTTGCAAGGTGACGGCCAGGCGGTCGCCGCTGCGCACCAGGCGCCGGCGTATCCAGCGCAGCTTGAACGGGTTGCCATCGGCCAGCTCGATCTCTTCTTCCGAAAAGCCCGAGACCATGGCGGCTCGGTAGTTGTGCATCAGGTCGCGGAAATACGGCTCGTGCGCGCGCGATTGCAGCCGCATGCCCAGCAGCTGTTCGCGACGCACGCCGAAAAAGTCGGCGCCCGGCTCGTTGCAGTCGACCAGTTCGAAATCGATGATCTTGTCATCTGCGTCGCGCAGCGCGGCGATGATGTAAAAGCCGTCGCTGGTGCCTTCGGTTGCCATCCGGTAGGCGTTGCGCACGCCTTCGGACTGGTGATGGCGCCAGGCCAGGCGCAATGACAGCCAGGTGGCGATGCAGGTAAATGCCAGCAGCAGCAGGCTGACGGCCGACGCGATGCCAAGATAAATCGCCCGCGTTTCCTGGTAGGGCTGCAGCACTTGCGTGTCGGCCAGCGCCACCACGGCCGTGAACGGATAGGCTTTCAAGGCTTGCCAGCCCACATAGCGGCTTTGCGCATCGGCAAACGCGGTACACCCGGCGGACTGCATGGCGCCGCTGTCGCCGTCGAGGAAACTGGTGTCGAGAAACGGCGCGCCCTGCGCCGGGAGCACGGTGGCGCCCAGGCGCACGCTCAGCAGTTCGCCCTCCTCGCCGACCATCGCCGACATGCCCTGCCTGCCAAAATTGACGCTGTCATAGAACTCGGAAAAATAGGCGGAATGGATGGAGATCAGCAGCACGCCGTCGAAATTGCCATCGGCGTCTTCCAGGCGGCGCGTGAAATGCACTAGGGTGCCTGTCTTGCCCATGCCCGTGCCCTCCTCTTCCTTGCCCAGTGCGATGCGCAAGGCGCTGGAATTGCTGCGCCAGTGGCGCAGCAAAAAATCGCTGCGTTCGCTGGCGCGCAGGCGCTGCGCCGGCGCGGTGGTTGTCACGGCATGGCCCTTGCGGTCAAAGATGGCGACCAGGGCAAACTGCGGCATGGCGTACATGCCGCGCGTTTTCAGCTGCTCCAGGCGCAGCTTGCCATCGGCATTTTCCCATTCATACTTCAGTTGCAAGGTCAGCTGGTCCATCTGCTCAAGCGTGCGCAGCAGATACTGGCTGTAGGCTTTCGAGAGCGACGCCACGTTATCGAGCGCCTGCTGCTGCGCCACCTTTTTTTCCGCTTCCAGCTGCAGCATGGTGGCCGCCCACAGCACGGCGCACAGGGCCAGGCCCAGCAAGGGCCAGACGAGGATCAGGCGCAGGTTGGCCTTCAGGAAGTCGGCCTTGCCCATTTGCACCATGGCGGTGTGATGGCGATTGAAAAATTGTCGCAAGAACATGTGCGGGGATCTGCCGTTTCTTTATTATTTCTCTATGTACACATAAGTTACCACAGAGTCATGCTTGCCGCGAATTCAAGATGGTATTGCAGGCACGATGGCTGGCGAAACAGGCAGCTGCGTTACAATCACCATCCCTACCGTTGGAGCGTACCATGCAGCAATATCAAGATTTGATCAAGACCGTCCTCGACACTGGCAGTTGGCAAGACAACCGTACCGGCATCCGCACCCTGAGCGTGCCTGGCGCCATGATGCGTTTCGACCTGGCCGCCGGTTTTCCTGCCGTGACCACCAAGAAGCTGGCATTCAAATCCGTGATCGGCGAATTGTGCGCCTTCCTGCGCGCTTCGCGCAATGCTGGCGAGTTCCGCGCGCTCGGCTGCAAGGTATGGGATCAGAACGCCAATGAAAACGCGCAATGGCTGGCCAATCCCTACCGCGAAGGCGAGGACGACCTCGGTCCCGTGTACGGCGTGCAATGGCGCCAGTGGCCGGCCTATAAATTGCTCGATGCCAGCGCACCAGAACAGATCGCCGATGCCCAGGCCAACGGCTTTACGCTGGTTGCGCCGATCAACGAGGACGGCGTAGCGAAAGTGCTGCTGTACAAGGCCGTCGACCAGCTGCGCGAATGCCTCGACACCATCATGCACAACCCGGGCAGCCGGCGCATCCTGTTCCATGGCTGGAACCCGGCCGTGCTCGACGCTGTCGCCCTGCCCGCCTGCCATTTGCTGTACCAGTTCATCCCGAACGCCAATACGCGTGAAATCTCGCTGTGCCTGTATGTGCGCAGCAACGACATTGGCCTCGGCACGCCCTTCAATATCGCCGAAGGCGCGGCCCTGCTGCACCTGGTGGCGCGCTTGACCGGCTACACGCCGCGCTGGTTCACCTACTTCATCGGCGACGCGCATATCTACGAAAACCACCTCGACATGGTGCAGGAACAATTGAAGCGCACGCCGTTCGCCGCGCCGCGCTTTGTCATTTCCGAGCGCGTGCCCGACTACGCGAAGACCGGCAAATACGAGCCGGAATGGCTGGAAAAAATCGAACCATCCGATTTCACATTGGAAGGCTATGAGCACCATGCGCCGATCAAGGCGGCGATGGCAGTCTGAACCGGCCGGCGCTTATTGTTGCAACTGACTCGATTTCTTTGCGCCAGCCTTTGACAGTTCCTGCATGATGGCTCGATCCTTTTTATCGATGGCTTCGTCCAGAGCCGTTGTATGCCAGGTCTCGTCCACGTAATTGAGGTCCACTTTTTGGGCAATTAAAAACCTGACGTGATCAAGTTTTCCGAAGCGGGCCGAATACCAGAGAAGGTATCCGGCATTGCTACCCTTGAAGTCGGCGCCATGGCGTATCAGAAGATCAAAGACCTTTCTGGTGGCCGGATGTTCGATATCCTTGTATGCATTTGAAAATTTTTCAATCGAGAAAAAAGCATGGCCGGACTGTTTAAGTGAGAATTGAAAAGCTTCTCCCCTGGAAAACAGCCATTCCAGCACCTTCAGACGTTGTTCCGGTGACAGTGTTTCGCTATAGACAGGTGCGTACACGACGTCAGCCCATTCCTGCTCCTGCCCGGCCTCGGCGACAGGAAAGCCTTTTGTTTCCAGCTGTTCGAGCAGATCGACCCTGCCTGCCTTGGCCAGGTCTGCCATCAGGTCACGCACATAGCGCGAGGTTTTTTCCCTGTCCGGGATCTGATCGAAATAGCTGAAAAACTCGGCCGGCGTACCTGAATTGATCGCTTTGTACGTTTTGGTGGTTGCACTGGAATTGTATCGATAATCGGATAGCTGCTTTTTGGCGATGGATCTGATTTCAGGCGAGAACAGTAACAGCGTACTTGCCGCCAGAATTCCCAGTGCGATCCTGGTGCCATGCTTGTTATTCCCATACATAAAAATCGCCAGAATAAAAGTATGGACATGCAAAATGCAGGCAATAACGAATACAAAATAAGCAATCAAGGCATCGCCATTGGGTCCGCTGCCATCACTGGCCATGGGGAACGTCTTGCGCATCAAGAACAGATAGACGATGGACAGCAAGCAGCATAAAAATACACTGGTCTTGAAATAGGATTTCATTATTCCACCGGGCCTGACATCAATGAACAGGCACCATATTACAATAAAAATATTATTTCACCTGTCCGCTATTCTCGCAAATACCTGTTGGCGACCGCTTGGTCGCCGAGCACATCTGATATTAATATTCATGCACTGTTTCCTGAATAATCACTTTTCTTGTAAAATCTGCAGACCGAAATAATCAGGATCATGATGGCGATCACACCACTGGCAGCACTGCACCGCAAACTGTTCGACGAAACCGATGGCAGCAAGTTCGCCACGCTCAAGGACAGGCTGATCAAGAAGCACGGCGAGAGCGATCGGCAGGCCGTACTGGCGATACTGAGCGCCTATGCGCGCGACGGCCAGTTGCTGCACTGGCGCAGTTCATTGGTCAATTCCATCGTGGGCCTGATGCGACCGCAGGAACTGCAGGAGTTTTTTACCTGGGCCGTGACGGTGCCGGAACTGGCTTACTGGGGCATTGACGGCTTGCTGAAAAGCATGGGCAAAGAGGCGTATGACACCGTCGTCGCGATGGCGATATCGGACAGTTTGCCACTGGAAGTCAAAGCCAAGGCCGTGAAAAGCCTTGCCGTGTTCAGCCGCCAGCCGTTTGATGCGGGCCTGTCGCAAGACCCCGGCCACTGGAAGGCGGACAGCCTGCGACTTGATGATGTGCTGGCCTGGCAGCGCGATGGCTATCCGGACGGTGCCGGGTTTGCGCCACCGGCCACCCATGCGTCATTGGCCAGTCCAAGCTCCGCGCTGGAAAAAGCCGCGGCCCTGCTGGAGAAACGGCTGGCGAAGGAACGCAAACAAGACCAGGATCTGGCGCGGCCTTCGAACTGGCTGGTGATCGCCAGCGAAGCCGACCTGGCCGCCATCGACCTGCGCTGGACCCTGCCCGCGATCTACCGCGATTTTCTCGCACGTTTTTCGCCGCTCGGAGTGTATATCGACAGCGAAGACTACTTCCAGGGCCTGAACCTGTACGGCGCGGCGGATCTGCTGAAAGCCCAGCACGGCTACTCGTATAATCCGGTCGACCAGGAAACCATCGCCGACTGGCCCGTTCACTATGTGGTGATCGCCGACGCGGGCGCCGATCCCTACTGCCTGGACCTGTCCGCCATTGCTGACGGCGACGCGCCTGTCCATACGGCGGAACACGGCGCTGGCGCATGGCGTTTTGAACGCCATGCGGACAGCTTTGTCGACTTTCTCAAGGAAATCGCCAAGGCCTGAAACGCTGAAGCGATTTCGCACCCCAGGGCAAATTCCGGTGTCGGATCCTCAGGGTCCGACCCTGGCCTTTTCGCCGTTTGGGGTAAAGCTTGACATTACCCCTGCTCGCCACCCGGCCCACCCGGCCCAGGACCACTTGGCCCGCCCGGTCCGCGTCCACCCGGTGGACCGAAGCGCGGCTCGCGCTCGCCGTCTTTCGCCGCCGAACTGGCGCCACCGAGCCGGTACGACAGGCCCACATAGATCATGCGGCCATCGAAGCGGCGCGTGCTGGTCTCGCGCAGCGAAGCGCTGTTGATCACGGTTTCCATCTTGTTGGTGCTGAGCACGTCCGTCACATTCATCACCAGGTTCAGCTGCGGCGTGAGCACATGGCGCCAGCTCATGTTGAGCGTGTTGTTGGGCGAACGGTAGCCTTGGCCCGACAAGGTCTTGCCCTGCATCTGCAAGGCCAGTTGCACCTGGTTGGCAGGGTTGAGCTGGTAGTTCAGGCGCGCCCGGCCGCTCAGCGAATTGGCGGTGCGCGTGCTGCGGTTGCCCAGGTCGTCTTGCGAGGTCTGCTGGCTGCGCGCCAGGTTGCCGCTGGTGTTCAGGGTCAAGGATGGTGTCAGCTTGCCGGACAGGCTGAATTCCAGGCCGCTCGAATGGCTGCCGGCACCGTTTTCACGCGTGGTCAGCAACACATTGTCGCTGATGAAATAACGGTAGTCGACGATGGCGTCCTTGTCGCGCCGGTGGTAGCCGCGCAGGCTGCTTTCCAGGCCAAACAATTTGGTTTCATAGCCGACCTCGAAGGAATCGGTCTGTGTCGGTTTCAGTTGCGGATTGCCGGAAGAAACATTGAATTCGTCGCGGTACACCACGTACGGGTTCAGGTCGCCTGCATTCGGGCGGCGGATGCGGTGCGCATAGCTGAAGCGCAGATTGCTCTCGTCGCTGACCTTGTAGGTGGCAAACAGGCTGGGAATATAGTTCACATAGCTGTTGCCGGCTTCGATGCCACCGGTAATCTGGCGGATGTCGAGGTCGGTATATTCGGCGCGCAAACCGGCCAGCGCACCCCAGCGCTCGGACAGGCGCATCTGGTACGAGCCATACAGCGCGATGGTGCGCTCGTCGAGCTCGTAACGGTTGCTGCGCATGGCGTTCACTGTCTCGCCCAGGGTGACGGGATTGATGTCGGTATAGAGCGTATCGAAACTGCTCTTGTTGTCGGCCACCTTGTAGCCCAGCTTGGCCGTGCCGCCGGCCAGCGGACGCTCGTAGTCGCCGCTGAAGTCGACGATGCGGTTGCCCGTATCGCTGTGCTGGCGCGCGCGGCTGTCTTGCGCGTTGCCGGTGGCGATGGCATACATGTTGGCGTAGTCGCTGGTGTTTTCGTTATCGGACGACGATACGCGCAGGTCGATCTTCAAGGTTTCGCCCGGCAACTGGCCCTTGTGATCATAGCGCGCACCCCAGCTGTAGTTGCGGCTGTCGCCATTGCGCAAGGTGCTGCGCACATAGTCGCCAATCGTGTTGCCAGAACTGTCGCCATTGATATAGCGGTCGGTCGAGCGCGCGTCATTGCTGCGCCCGTTATATGACACGCTGGCGGCCAGGGTGTCGTTGGCGCCCAGGTTGTAGTTGACGGTGCCGTTCACGCCCAGCGAATCGTTCAGGCCGTTGCTGATGGAACTCTGGCTGCTGGGAGCAAACGCGCCCGTCTGGCGGTCAAGCCGCTCGCGGCTGGTCTCGCCTGTCGAATTGCGCCCGTCGTGGCGGAAATTGATGCCGCCCTGAAAGCCCCACGGGCCTTCGTTATACGTGCCCGAGGTGGATGTGTTGTAGCGCCCGGCGATGCCGGCATTCGCGTTAATGGTGGCAAAGCCACCAGGTTTGCGGTTGCGGCGCATCACCAGATTCAGAATCGGGCCGCCACCGGCCTCATTGCCGAATTGCGCGCCAGGATTATTGATCACTTCCACCGATTCGATATCGTCGGCCGCCATGGCGTTCAGGGTCGCGCCGCGCGAATCGCCCTGCAGCATGGCCGACGGCTTGCCGTCGATCAGGATCTGCACATTGCTGCTGCCGCGTAGCGAAACCGTGCCATCGGGGTCGACTGCCACCGACGGCACATTGTTAAGCGCATCGGCCGCCGTACCGTTGGTGCTGCCGACATCGGACTTGACGTCGTAGACCTGGCGGTCGATGCGCCCGGTTGGGCGTTCGGCCGTGACGCTGACGGACGGCGTGGTGTCAGCTGCCGGTACTTTGGCAACCGGCACGGTCTTGGCAGGCGTGGCGGCCGTCACCACGGCCTGGGTCTGCGCCTGGACGGTGGTATTGGCGGACAAAAGGCTGCCGCCGGCGAGGCAGCAAAGTACGATTTTTTGCATGAACTGAAGTAGTGAGTAAGAACGCCAGGAATGGGATACTGCGCAGCGCTTGCTTGGCGAGCTGCATCATTGGCATGATTTTAAGGGGGATTGAGGGTCAGGCGCAGCTTGAAAGAATTGCCATTTACTTTAATTTACAAATCTCGTGCAACTTGTGGCCAGACGGCCTCACAACGTATCAAAGTGTATCGGCAGGTATCAATCTGGCCGCCGATAACGCCTGCGCAGCGTTCTGCCGGCAGTCGTGCGCGGCGCAGGCCCGGCCTGCGCCTGTCTTGCCAGGTGCGGCTCAGGCCAGCAAGCCTTGCTGGCGCGCCAGCTTCAGCCAGCCTGGATACTCCGTCATCAATAAATCGTACAGCTCGCCGTCGCTATGCTCGTCGGGAGAACTGACGGAAAAGTAGTTGGCGTTGTCGACCAGGCGGCCCTGCAGTTCATCGAGCTTTTCCAGGAAGGGGAAGTCGGAGTCGGCAAAGGCGGCCAGGAATTTGCTTTTCGACTTGCGGCCCTTGCCGATGCCCATGAACTGCCAGAAGATCGGCTCGTTGCTGGACCAGCGCAACTGCTTTTCCGTCGTTGCCTGGTCGCTGGTGCCGCCGTCGGTGACGAACATCACGTAGACGGGCAGCTCGGCGCGCAAGGGGCGCGTGCGCTCGCCACCGCGCGCGTCGGGGAAATAAAACGCGCGGATTGCTTCCATCGCCCTGCCGTAGCGCGTATCGCCTTCGAGCGGATGATGGTCGATCGCGCGGCTGACATAGGTGGTACAGTTGCGCAGGTCCATCGGATCGGGCTGGTGGACGTTCCTGCCGAACAGGAAAACGTCGATCTCGCCGTCGTCATCGAACTTGCAGCCCAGCGCCAGGATGCGCTCGGCAAACTGCTGTACCAGGCCGTCGCGGTACAAGCGGCCCATGGAACCGGAAATATCGAGGCACAAACAGACCTTGGCGCGATGCTCATGCAGGCCCACTTTTTGCAGCGACACACCGGCCTGCTTGACCAGGTTCACCAGTTGCGGCGCTTCGCGCTCGACCCGCTTTTCCAGGTTGATCTTCGCTTGCGCCACGGCCGAGACAGCAGCAGGCGCGGCGGCAGGCGCCGCCTGGTCGACTTCGCCACCGAAATGACGCACCAGTGCGTCCAGACCGCCATTGAAACCCTGGCCCACGGCCATGAAGCGCCACTGGCCATCCTTGCGGTACAGCTCGCCCAACATGACGGCTTTTTCCTGGGCAAAATCCTTGCCGGCAAACGCAAAGCGGGCAAATTCGCGTCCGCCCGCCAGCAGGCGCAGATAACCGGTTTGCAGTTGCGACATCACGCCGCCGCCATCGATGCTGGCCGTCAGCACCAGCCGCTCGATGCTGGCCGGCAGGCGCGCCAACTGAAAGGCAAAGGCGGCGCCATCGCCTTGCGTGCCGGCGCGCGCTTCCACCGCGCCGCACGGCGTGCGCGGCTGGTTGAAAAAGGTCATGTAGCGCTCGTCCGACAGCTTGCCGGCCGCATCCAAACCAAAGCAGGCAAAGTCGAGCGCCAGGCCCTGCACGGCGGCGCCGATTTCCAGCACGCCGTCAGGCGCCGATGACGCCAGCGGCAAACGCTGGCCCTTGGACAGTGATTCCATGGTCTTTCCTTTCAAACGATATAGCGGCGCGGATTATCCGCATTGAAATCATCTTCGTCTTCCTTGTCCTCGCCCTTGAAAACGACGGGACCATCGAACGCCAGATCGAGCGCCTCGCCCCGCCAGCGCAGCCACGGCGTCGCCTCGCTGTCCGGTGCGGACGTCTTGCCCGACGGTTCAAGCACGATGTTGTCGGTCGATACGCGCGCCAGGCCGATCACATAGGTATAGACGTTATCGTCCCGGGCTGCCTTCGACAGGCGGAAATCAAACGCGCATTCGACCACCTGGTCGCCATATTCCATCACCATCTTCGGACGCATCGAGGCCACCGACACGGCGCCATTGCCGACGGCCGAGTAAACACTGAACACCAGGCCCACCGTGCCGCCATAGAACTGCGCCAGGGACGGATGGACTTCCACGGTTTCCGTGGCTGGCTCACGGCCACTCGCGCTGGTCACGTCGCCCAGGTGGCGTACATGGGGCATGGCGTCGAAGCTGCCCGACTTTTCCGGCGCCTGGATACAGCGCATGCGCCCGTCCGGCAGCAGTATGCCGACCCGCAAGTCGAGGTCATCGTTATCGTCCTCGCCATCGCCGTTATCGACCCAGGTGGCCTTGACAATCAGTCTTTTCGGCGCGCCGGCGCCCTTGGCCAACGACACCTTGTGCGTCTGGCCGGCCTTGGTCAGCGATATCTTCGACAGCGATATCTTCGGCGCCACAGGTTCGGCCTGCGCCACTTCGCCGCCGAAGTGCGCAACCAGCGCGTCCAGGCCGCCATTGAACCCCTGGCCCACGGCCATGAAACGCCACTGGCCATCCTTGCGGTAGAACTCACCCAGCATGACAGCTTTTTCGCTGGCAAAATCCTTGCCCGCATACGCAAAGCGCGCCAGTTCGCGGCCACCATCGTGCAGCCGCAGATAGCCGCTGCCCAGCTGCGACAAGGTGGCCGCGCCATCCACGGCGGCGGTGATCACCAGGCGCTCGATGGAAGCGGGCAAGCGGTCCAACTGGAAATGAAAACCGGCAGCATCCCCGGCCGGCGCCTGCGCTTCCACCGCGCCGCACGGCGTGCGCGGCTGGTTGAAGAAGGTCATGTAACGGTCGTCGGACAATTTGCCCGCGGCATCGAGGCCGAAGCAGGCGTAATCGAGCGCCACGCCCTCGCCGGCGATACCAAGCTGCAAAACATTGCCCGCGACGAGGCCGGCCAGCGCCAGGCGCTGCCCTTTGATCAGAGTTTCCATGCGGGATTGAGCTTTGACTATTTGAAAAGAGGGAGCGCCGGACAACGGCTCAGGGCAAGGCGCGCTGCCGAAGACAGTACGAATAGTACGGCGAGGCAGCAGCAACGCTGCCATGGGCCGTTTTCCGGTGCTCTTATGCGTTGATGCCGAAGGAGACTGCCAGTGGCCCCAGGCCGCCTTTGAAACCCTGGCCGATGGCCTTGAATTTCCATTCGCTGCCGGCGCGGTAGATTTCGCCGAAGATCATGGCCGCTTCCGTCGAGCCGTCTTCCGACAGGTCATAGCGGGCGATTTCCTGGCCGTTGTCGCCGTTGACGCAGCGGATATACGCCTTGCTGACCATGCCGAAGTTCTGCTTGCGGTTTTCCGCATCGTGGATGGTGACGGCCACGGCGATCTTGTCGATATCGGCCGGCACATTGGCCAGGTCGATCGAGACTTTCTCGTCGTCGCCGTCGCCGCCACCGGTCGTGTTGTCGCCGGCGTGGACGATGGAACCATCGGCTGACTTCAGGTTGTTATAGAAAATAAAGTCGGCATCGGAACGGGCCTTGCCGTCCGTTTTCAGCAGGAAGGCGCTGCCATCCAGGTCAAAGGCGGCGCCGTCGGTGGCGCGCGGGTCCCAGCCCAGGCCAACCACGATTTTTTTCAAGCCAGGAGCTTCCTTGCTCAGGTTGACATTGCCGCCTTTTTGCAAACTGATCGCCATGATGTGTCCTCTAATTGAATAAACTGCAGTGGAATAAGGAGATGCCAATTCGGTAAGAGCCATGAGCCTACCATAAACCAAATGCATGACTGATGCGCACTGTTGAAAATAGTGCCATGAAGCAAAAAATCGCGGACCTGGCCCTGCGCCTGGCGCCCAAATAGCCGATAATACCTCTCCAGACAGTCCGCAATCGTTCCTGATGACATCAACGTTTCCCCTCCAGCTTGACCTGATTCCCGGCACCCTGTGCGACGAACGGCTGTGGACCAGCCTGGAGCAGGCCCTTGGCGATCGCTATCTATATAACCATATGCCCCTGCACCAGTCGCGCAGCCGGGCCGACATGCGCGAACTGATCGCCACGCACAGCGCGCCGCAATCGCACCTGGTCGGCTTTTCGCTGGGCGCCTACCTGGCGCTGGAACATGCGGTGACGTATCCTGAACGGATCGCTTCACTGACCCTGATCGCCAATTCGGCCAAGGGTTTGTCGCCGGACGAGATCGCCACCCGCAAGCGCGTGATCGCCATTCTGGAAAGAAATAGCTATGCCGGCATCACGCGCCAGCGCCTGCGCGAACTGCTGCACCCGTCGCACCTGGACGATATCGCGATCACCGGCCTGATCAGGCAAATGGCGCTGGACCTGGGCAAGGACGTGCTGGTGGCGCAGTTTGCCCAGACTTTCGACCGCCCCGACCTGATGGACCGTCTGCACGGCCTGCCCTTTCCGGTATTGATCGTTGGCGCAGATGGCGACCAGCTGGTGGCCAGCAGCGACCTGGTGGCGATGACCGAACGATTGCCGCGCGCCACCCTGCATCTGCTGGCGGAGCCCAGCGGCCATATGATCCCGCTGGAAGCGCCCGCCGAACTGGCGCGCGCCATGCTTGCTTTCCTGAATCAGGTGCGCTCTGGAGAGTGATGCCAATATCAACGATAATGGCAAGTATCGAGAACACCAAAAATGAATTGATTCAATGAGCACACTGACCATTATCGTCGCCACCGACCAGCAAGGCGGCATCGGCATCGACAACACCTTGCCGTGGAAACTGCCGGAAGACCTGGCGCACTTCAAGCGCGTGACCACCGGCCACCCGATCATCATGGGCCGCAAGACGTTCGACTCGATCGGCCGACCGCTGCCGAACCGCCGCAATATCGTCATTACCCGCAATAGCGAGTGGCAACATGAGGGCGTGGAAGCGGTCGGCTCGGTGGAAGAAGCAATCGCGCTGCTGGATGGCGCGCAAGGGTTTGTGATTGGCGGCGCGGAAATCTACCGGCAGTCGCTGGCGCTCACGGAACAGCTGATCATCACCGAAATTGGCAACACTTACAACTGCGACGCTTTCTTCCCCGAACTTGATGGACAGCAATGGCACGAAACGGCGCGCGAGGCGCATGTTTCCACCGCTTCCGGCTTGCCGTATGCTTTCGTGACCTTGCAGCGCAAGGCCTGAATACCGTGCTTTTTGCGCCGTCATGCTCTCGTCACACCATTCAGGCATGCTGGCGCGCGCTTTACGTAATTTCGTTATGATATTTTTTTCCCGCAGACGCCGCATTTCTGCGAGAATCCCGTTCTTATTTTTTTTCTGCGATTGCCGCGCCACTGTTCAACTGGCGGTCGCGCCCTAATCCGCCCCTCCACACAAGTTCAGGGGCGGCTTGCTTTTTTGGAGACATGCATGAAATTTCGTTTCCCCATCGTCATTATTGACGAGGATTTCCGTTCTGAAAATACGTCCGGCCTGGGTATTCGCGCCCTTGCCGCCGCAATGGAAAAAGAAGGCATGGAAGTGCTGGGCGTGACCAGCTACGGCGATCTGTCGCAATTTGCCCAGCAACAATCGCGCGCGTCGGCCTTCGTGCTGTCGATCGACGATGAAGAATTCGGCGCCGGCTCGGTCGAGGAAACCGACCATGCGTTGAAGTCCTTGCGCGCGTTTGTCGAAGAAATCCGCTACAAGAACGCCGACATTCCTATTTATCTGTACGGCGAAACGCGCACTTCGCGCCATATCCCGAACGATATCCTGCGCGAACTGCACGGCTTCATCCATATGTTCGAAGATACGCCCGAGTTCGTCGCGCGCCATATCATCCGCGAAGCCAAATCCTACCTGGACGGCCTGTCGCCGCCGTTCTTCCGCGCGCTGGTGCACTACGCCAACGACGGCTCCTACTCGTGGCACTGCCCCGGCCACTCGGGTGGCGTGGCTTTCCTGAAGTCGCCGATCGGCCAGATGTTCCACCAGTTCTTCGGTGAAAACATGCTGCGCGCCGACGTCTGCAACGCGGTCGAAGAACTGGGCCAGCTGCTCGACCATACCGGCCCGGTAGCCGCCTCGGAACGCAATGCGGCGCGTATTTTCAACGCCGACCATTGCTATTTCGTCACCAATGGTACTTCGACCTCGAACAAGATGGTGTGGCACTCGACGGTGGCGCCAGGCGATATCGTGGTGGTGGACCGCAATTGCCATAAATCGATCTTGCACTCGATCATCATGTGCGGCGCGATTCCCGTATTCCTGATGCCGACCCGCAATCATCTGGGCATTATCGGCCCGATCCCGCTGGCTGAATTCACGCCAGAAAGCATTGCCCGCAAGATCGAGGCGAACCCGTTCGCGCGTGAAGCGAAGAACAAGAAGCCACGCATCCTGACCATCACCCAGTCGACCTACGACGGCGTGATCTACAACGTCGAGACCCTGCGCGAAATGCTGGACGGCAAGATCGACACCCTGCACTTCGACGAAGCATGGCTGCCGCACGCCACCTTCCACGATTTCTACAAGAACATGCACGCGATCGGCAAGGATCGTCCGCGCGCAAAGGAATCGATGATCTTCTCGACCCAGTCAACGCACAAATTGCTCGCCGGCCTGTCGCAGGCCTCGCAAATCCTGGTGCGCGAATCGGAACAGGTCAAGCTGGACCAGGATGCCTTCAACGAGGCCTACCTGATGCATACCTCGACTTCGCCGCAGTATTCCATTATCGCTTCGTGCGACGTGGCCGCGGCCATGATGGAAGCGCCGGGCGGCACCGCGCTGGTGGAAGAATCGATCATGGAAGCGCTCGATTTCCGCCGCGCCATGAAAAAGATCGACCAGGAGTGGGGCCAGGACTGGTGGTTCCAGGTCTGGGGACCGGACAGCTTCAACGACGAAGGCATGGGCCAGCAGGAAGACTGGATGATACGCGCCGAGGACGACTGGCACGGTTTCGGCGACCTGGCTCCCGGCTTCAACATGCTCGACCCGATCAAGGCAACCATTGTCAACCCTGGCCTGTCGCTGGACGGCCAGTTTGGCGAGACCGGCATCCCGGCCTCGATCGTGACCAAATACCTGGCCGAGCACGGCGTGATCATTGAGAAATGTGGCCTGTACTCGTTCTTTATCATGTTTACCATCGGCATTACCAAAGGCCGCTGGAATACCTTGCTGACGGCCTTGCAGCAGTTCAAGGACGACTACGACAAGAACCAGCCGATGTGGCGCATCCTGCCGGAATTTGCGGCGGCCAACCCACGCTATGAAAAAATGGGCCTGCGCGACCTGTGCCAGCAGATCCATGATTTCTACAAGGCCTACGACGTGGCCCGCCTGACGACGGAAATGTATCTGTCGGACATGATCCCGGCCATGAAGCCGTCGGACGCGTTCGCCAAGATGGCGCACCGCGAAATCGAGCGCGTCGCCATCGACGAACTGGAAGGGCGCATCACGTCAATCCTGCTGACGCCGTATCCACCGGGCATTCCGCTGTTGATCCCGGGCGAGCGCTTCAACAAGACCATCGTCGACTACCTGCGCTTCGCACGCGACTTCAACGAGCGCTTCCCCGGCTTCGAGACCGACGTGCACGGCCTGGTCAAACGCGAAGTCGACGGCAAGCGTGGTTATTTTGTCGATTGCGTACGCCTGGACGATTAAGCTTTGGCGAGCATAGCTTGAACGCCGCCTGATTCACGTCAGGCGGCGTTTTTCGTTGTAAGCAGCTTTCACGCTTGCGCCGCAATAAAGCTTGGGCCGAGCACGCCGCTATAGTCGGCGAATGTCGATCCGTTCAGCCCTGTCGCCGTATTTCGAACTGTCACGTGCCGGTGCCGGTGCGTCGCTGCGGCCGATGGAAGGCTTGCGCGGCCTGGCCGTGCTGCTGGTGTTCCTGGTGCACTACGTCAGCCTGAGCGCGCCCTGGCGTGATGGCGGCGCTCTGCTCGCCGGCGTGGCCAGCAGCCTGCATACGGTGGGCAACGCCGGCGTCGACCTGTTTTTCGTGCTGAGCGGCTACCTGATCTACGGTTCGCTGCTGGCGCGTCCGCAAAAGCTGCGCCACTTCCTGCGCCGGCGCGTGCGGCGCATCTATCCGGTCTATACTTTTGTGTTCGCTTTATATCTGCTGCTGTCCTGGGCGCTGCCGTCGCAAAACCGGATACCGGCACCCTGGCCCGAGGCCCTGCGCTATGTGGCCGGCAATTTTTTCCTGCTCACTGGCTTCGGTGCGGCGCCACCGTTGATCAGCGTGGCCTGGTCGCTCAGCTATGAAATGCTGTCCTACCTGCTGATCGCCTTGCTGATCAGCACGCTGCGCCTGCGGCTGCGCAGCCGCCGCTGGCGCAGCCTGTTTTTCGTCTTCCTGGGCTTGGCGGCAGCGATTGGCTTTGCCACCTTCGGCGGCCCGGCGCGCATGCTGCTGTTTATCGCCGGCATTTTCGTCCATGAAGCGATGGCGCGGCCAGACAGCCCTGCGCCGGGCGCCTTGCTCGCCACCACTGCGGTGCTGGCGGCATGGGCCATGCTGCTGATGCCGCTGGCGCTATGGCTGAAACTGGCGGCCCTGTGTGGCGCATTTTTCCTGCTGTGCCTGAGCTGCTTCCAACGCCCGGGCAGCGTGCTGGCGCGGTCCTTGTGCTGGACGCCGCTGCGCTGGCTGGGCAATATCAGCTATTCCTATTACCTGATCCATGGCCTGGCGCTGAAAGCCGCATTCATGGCGCTGGCGCTGCTGGCCCCACCCCTGCCGCACGGCCTGGGCTTTTTCCTGCTGATGCTGGTGCCGATGCTGGCGATCACCTTGCCGCCGGCGGTGCTGCTCTTTTTGCTCGTCGAGCGGCCTTGCTCGCTGGCGCCGATCAGGGCAGCGGCGCCAGCGCTGTCCGGCGCGCCGCTGTAACAGAAAGTCAGAAAAAAAGCTCCCCTGCCACTGATAAAAGGCGGGAAAGTCCCGAAACAAGCTTCGTCCATGGCGTAAAAACCATGGTTTCCGGCGAAGCTAGTTTCGCTTCGCCATGTGCTTTTCAAGCAAGCTTTATTTAGGGAAATTTTTACGTGTCCAATATGCGACACTTGGTATCGAAACGTAAAAATATTTCCTGTTGGCAAAATAAAAATTTTGCCGAATTGCGGCACAAGATCCTTCAAAACACCACTATCTGCACGTAAAAAGGAAGTGAGCAACATGAAAAGATCGTTTTGCCAATAGATGCCAGGCGGGCATGGCCCTACAATGAGAGGGCCACGAATCACTTGCCTAACGGAAACTAAATGACCAAGCCCAACCTGCGCCGCCTGCTGGCGTCGACTTTACTCTGCCTGCTGGCCGCTTGCGGTGGCGGTGGCGGCGGTGGCGGCGACAGCCAGACGCCAGCGGCGCAGCAACCTGTAGTGACCGTTCCGCCACCAGCCACCAGCACGCCAGGGACGCCGACCGTGCCGGCCGATCCCGGCACGGTCACGCCGCCGGTGGTGGTCATGCCAACGGCGCCGGTGGCCGCGCGCGTATTTACCCGCAAGGAAGCATCGCGCTTTCTCGGCCGCGCCACGTTTGGCCCGAACATGGCGGCCATCGAGGCGCTGGCCGCCAGCAACAGCGACGCCTGGTTCGCCGAGCAGTTTGCCAAGCCACAAAACTTGCACCTGAGCTATATGGACAAGTTGATCGCGGCCCAGGTCGCTGCCAATGGGCCCCGCGTCGGCTTCACGGCGTTCTACGAAACCTTCTGGCAGCAGGCGATTCGCGGCGACGACCAGCTGCGCCAGCGCGTGGCGTTCGCCCTGTCGCAGATCTTCGTCATCTCGATGCAGAACGAAACGGTCAGGCCACTGGTACGCGGCACCTCGAGCTACTACGACATGCTGGGCCAGCATGCATTCGGCAACTTTCGCAACCTGCTCGACGGCGTGGCGCGCCATCCGATGATGGGCATTTACCTGTCACACCTGCGCAACCAGAAGGAATCGGGCACCCGCACGCCCGATGAAAATTTCGCCCGTGAAGTGATGCAGTTATTTACCATCGGCCTGGTCCAGCTGAACCCGGACGGCAGCGTGAAAATGTCTGGCGGCAAACCGATCGACACCTACACGCGCGAAGACGTGGCCGGCCTGGCCAAGGTATTTACGGGCCTGAGCTGGGCCGGCCCGGACCAGGCCAACGGCCGTTTCAATGGCAGCATCGCCGATCCTGAACGCGACTCGAAGCCGATGCAGATGTATGCGGCCTTCCATTCGAGCAGCGAGAAGCGCTTTCTGGGACAGACCATTTCCGGCGCCACCAGCGGCGATGACGACATCAAGGTCGCGCTCGACACCCTGTTCAACCATCCGAACGCGGCGCCCTTCTTCAGCCGCCAGTTGATCCAGCGCCTGGTCACCAGCAACCCCAGCGCCGCCTATATCGGCCGGGTCTCGGCCGTGTTTGCCAACAATGGCAAGGGCGTGCGCGGCGACATGCAGGCCATCCTGCGCGCCGTGCTGCTCGACGCCGAAGCGGCGGCCATGGCCGGCAGCACCATGCGCACCGGCAAGCTGCGCGAACCGCTGCTGCGCCTGGCCAACTGGATGCGCGCCTTCGACGCCAAGCCCGCCAACGGCATCTACAATATCTACTACCTGGACGATCCCCTGAGCGGCCTGGCGGGCAATCCGCTGAACGCGCCGTCGGTCTTCAATTACTACCGCCCTTCGTATGTGCCGCCCAACTCCGCCATCGCCAGCGCGGGCCTGGTGGCGCCTGAAATGCAGATCACCTCGGAGCCGTCGGTGACCGGCTACCTGAACTTCATGCAGGAGGCGGTCAATTCCGGCGTCGGCGACGCGCGTCTGGTGAAACCCGACTACACCAATGAACTGGCAGTCAGCGCCGACGCCAACGCGCTGGTCGACCGGGTCGACCTGCTGCTGATGAATGGCGCCATGTCGTCAAGGCTGCGCGGCCAGATCGTCAATGCCGTCAACAGCATCACCCTGCCTGCCGCCAGCGCCACCAATGGCCCGCAGATCGCCAATCTGCAGGCCAACCGGGTCAAGCTGGCGATTTTCCTGGCCATGGCCTCGACCGATTACCTGGTGCAAAAGTAAAAGGACCATGTCATGACCATCCACCTTCCGCACTTTTCACGCCGCCGCTTCCTCGGCTCCATGCTGACCCTGGCCGGCACCAGCGCCGCGCCATTCGCGCTGAATCTGGCCGCCATGGGCAACGCCGCCGCCCAGTCTGCCGGCGACTACAAGGCCATGGTGTGCCTGTTCCTGAACGGCGGCAACGACGCCTTCAATACCGTGCTGGCCACCGACAGCGCCTCGTGGAATGAATACCTGCGCGTGCGCAACACCGGCGGCAGCGATTCGATCCACCTGCCCGGCACCGGCGAAACCGGCGGCGTGCTGCCCATCGTGCCCGCCACCGCGCAGGCCGGCCGCAGCTTTGCACTGCATCCCAGCCTGGGGCCGCTGAAGGACTTGTTCGATGGCGGCCGCGCGGCCGTGGTGGCGAATGTCGGCACCCTGATCGCGCCGACCACCCTGGCACAGTACAAGGCGAAAAGCGTGGCGCTGCCAGCCAAGCTGTTTTCGCACAACGACCAGCAGTCGACCTGGCAATCGGGCCAGCCCGAAGGCGCCAGCGTGGGCTGGGGCGGCCGCCTGGGCGACCTGGCGGTGGCCGGCAATGCCAATGCCATGTTCACCACCATTTCGGCGGCCGGCAACACGGTCTTCCTCAGCGGCCAGCAGGTGCGCCAGTTCCAGGTCGGCCAGGCGGGCGCCGTGCCGATTCGCGGCATCAGCGCCAATCTGTACGGCAGCGCAGCCGGCACCAGCGCGCTGCAAGCCATCCTGGCCGACGCCGGCAACGACCTGATCGAGCAGGAACAGAAATCGGCGGTGCAGCGCGCCATCTCCAGCCAGTCCATCCTCAGCGGCGCCATGCTGGCGGCCGGCCCCACCGGCGTGCCCAATCCGACCAGCTACATCAATCCGGCCACCGGCGTGGCGGCCACCAATCCGCTGGCGGTGCAACTGCAGACGGTGGCGCGCATCATCGGCGGGCGCAGCGCGCTGGGGGCCAAGCGGCAGGTGTTCTACGTGACCCTGGGCGGCTTCGACACGCACGACCGGCAAAAAATCCAGCAGGCCGACCTGATGGCGCGCCTGGCGCACGCGCTGGCCTATTTCGACACCATCCTGGCGGCGCTGCAGGGGACCGACCTGCGCCGCCAAGTCACCACCTTCACGGCCTCGGACTTCGGCCGCACCTTCACCAGCAATGGCGACGGTACCGACCACGGGTGGGGCGCGCACCACTTCGTCGTCGGCGGCGCCGTGCGCGGCCGCGATATCTACGGCGCCTTCCCGGCCTCCGGCCTGGGCCATGCGCTCGACGTCGGCTCCGGCTCGCTGCTGCCGACCATCTCGGTTGACCAGTATGGCGCCACCCTGGCCAAATGGTTCGGCGTGCCGGACAGCCAGCTGGGCGAGGTATTTCCCAACCTGGCCAATTTTACCCAGCGCGACCTGGGTTTCATGAGCGCCTAGCCATTGACGCCGATAGTCAGCGTAACGACATAGCCATCGGTGGCGTTGCCCGTCACGCCGGCCATCTGCAAGCTGGTGCCGTCGCTGAAGACATTGTCGGTGGCATAGCTGATCTGCGCCAGATTGCGCACGCTGGAGGTGTAGCCGCTGGCCGTGTAGACCTCATTCAGCGTCGCCAGCGGAAACGTGAATTGCGAGGTCTTGATGCGGTTGCTGGCGGCGGCCGCCTTGGCCAGGCTCGGGTAGACCTCGAAATGCACGTGCGGCATGCGCCCCGCATAGCAGCCGGGGAAGATGGTGGTAAACGACAGGCTGCCGCTGCTGTCCGTTTCCTGCACCCCGCGCAGATAGTTCTGCGCCGTGACGCCGCTCGAATACAGCGAATACAGGCCGTCGCGGTCGCAATGCCACAGATAAATCGCGTAGCCGGCCAGGCTGGCGCAGCTGGCGTTGGCGTTCACCAGCTGCAGCTTGATGGTGAGCGGCACGCCGGCCGCGACGCCACTGGCGCCGTTGAAACTGCTGCGGATGTCGCTGCGCACCACGCCCGACTGGTTCAGCACATTGATGATGCTGCCGCCATTGGTGTTGGTACCGTCGGCCGGGTACGGTCCGCCGGTTTCCTCCGGGATCACCGCGCAGGCGCTGCTGGTTGGCGTGGTGGCGGTACTCGTGCCAGTGCCGCTGGTGCCAGCGGCACTGGTGGCGGCCGTATCGCTGGCGCCGGAGCCGCCACCACAGCTGATCAGGGACAAGGTGGCGGTGCCCGCCAGCGCCCAGCGCAGCAGGCGGCGCCGCTCCAGCGCCTGCTGCTGCATCACTTCAAGGTCGGACGCCAGGCCGAAATCATGCAAGTCCATACATACTCCATCAGGTGGGGCAAGCCGGCCAGCGCGGGACTGAGGCTGGCGCACAGGTACACCAGGCGCATGGCGTGCTGGGCCATGCTGGTATCGGCCGTGCTGGCTGGCTTGCGGTTCATGGCCTTGTTGCCTGTTCGCTGCGGCGCGAAGCTATCTGCTGACGCTGTTCCGGCGTCAGCACGGCCAGCAACTGCTGTTCCAGGCGCGCATGCTGCAGGCTGATGGTCGCCATCGCCTGCGCCGCGCCATTGGCCAGCGCCACGGCTTTCGCATCGTCATAGTGGTTCGACGCGGCCAGTTCACGCAATTGCTCATGGGCCTTGAAGGCGATCTTCTGCTGTTCGCGCAGCAGCGGCGCCTGGGCGTAGGTGGCGGCAAAGACCTTGTCCTGCTGCGCTTCGCTCAGTTCCACCTCGCGCAGGAACGGCGGGAGTCCTGCGCCCGGCGCTTCCATGCGCGGCCCCGGTCCCGGTCCTGGGCCGTGCTGGGCATTGGCGGCCAGCGGTGCGCCCAGGGCGGTGGCCAGCAGCAGCGACATCATGACAGTTGCTTGTTTCATGCTCGAATTCCTCTCGTTTCAATGAGACTCGATTGTGCGGTGCTTGCGTGTAAAGCAACGTCAGCGCCACGTAAAAACGTGTAAAGCAATGTGAAAAACTGTATAAAGGAAGCGATGTAAAAGCGGGTAAAACGCAGCAAAGCCGCTGGTCGGGGCTGCTATCATGGCCGATCCACATCGAAAAGAAATCAGGAAGACGCAGACGCATGAGCAAGGTATTGTTAATCGACGACGACATCGAACTGGTCGGCATGTTCCAGGAATACCTGGAGCAGGAAGGTTTTGAAGCAAAAGCCGTGCATGACGGCGAACGCGGCGCCGCTGAAGCGTTGACGGGCCAGTACGCCATCGCCATTCTCGACGTGATGATGCCGCGCATGAATGGGCTGGAAACCCTGCGCCGCATCCGCGCCGGCAGCCGCCTGCCGATCCTGATGCTGACGGCGCGCGGCGACGATACCGACCGCATCGTCGGCCTGGAACTGGGCGCCGACGATTACGTCACCAAACCGTGCACGCCGCGCGAACTGACGGCCCGCATCCGCGCCATCCTGCGCCGCTCGCAAGCCGTGCCGCATGACACTTCGGGCACCGCGCCGCTCATCGTGGGCAACCTGACGATGTGGCCGGAACAGCGGCGCGCCGCCTGGGCCGGGGTGCAGCTGGAATTGACCAGCACGGAATTCAATCTGCTGGAAGTGCTGGTGCGCAATGCCGGCAAGCCGGTCAGCAAGAATCAATTGTCCGAGCTGGGACTGGGCCGGCCGATGGCCCGCTTCGACCGCAATATCGACGTGCACCTGAGCAGCCTGCGCCGCAAGCTGGGCAGCCTGGACGACGGCCGCTCCTGCCTGCAGACCGTGTACCGGCTCGGCTACCAGCTGATCAAGGAATAAGCGTGGGCCGTCTGTTCTGGAAGTTTTTCCTGTGCATCTTGCTGGCCCAGGTCGCCGCCACCATCGGCATCGGTGGTACCTTCTGGCTGAAAAGCCGCGCCGCCCAGCAGGCCCTGGCGCAGGATATCGATACCAGCCCGCCAGCGCAGATGGCCATCGAAGCGGCCACCGCCACCCTGGAAGCGGGCGGCAGCCAGGCGCTGCGCCAGTTCATCGGCAAGCTCGAACGCATGCGCGTGATGGCCATCGACGGCCATGGCCGCGAGCTGATGGGGCGCGCCGTCCATCCGGACATCATGAAGAAGGCACGCGCCCTGCTGGCACAGGGCCAGCCGCGCGCGGTCGTGCGCGAAGTCACCGGCAGCGATGGCGTGCAATACCTGCTGTTCCTGCCCTATTCCGAACATTTCCGTTCCGCCGAGACCGATGCCGCCCGCGAGACCCTGAACGCCATGAACATGGCCGGCGGCCGCCTGCCGCCAAGGCCGCGCATGGACGGACAGGGTCCGCCGCCCGAGATGAACGGCGTAAACGCCATGAACAAGCCGCCGCGCCGCGACGGCATGGGGGGCATGCCGCCCGGCCCGCGCATGGACAGCCCCTACCGCACCTTTATTCCGATTATTGCCGCCACCGTGGCCAGCCTGCTGTTTGCCTTCCTGCTGGCCTGGTATTTTTCACGTCCGATCCGCGACCTGCGCGCCGCGTTTGAAGCCGCTTCCGATGGCGACCTGGCGCCGCGTTTCCAGGCGGCCGCCAAGCGCGGCGACGAGTTGACCGACCTGGGCCGCGATTTCGACCGCATGACGGGCCGCTTGCGCAGCCTGATGGATAGCCAGACGCGGCTGCTGCACGATGTCTCGCACGAATTGCGCTCGCCGCTGGCGCGCCTGCAGGCCGCCATTGGCCTGGCCCACCAGCAGCCCGACAAGCTGGCCGCTTCGATGGACCGCATCGAGCGTGAAAGCGTGCGCATGGACAAGCTGGTCGGCGAACTGCTGACCCTGTCGCGCCTGGAGGCGGGTGCCGTCAATCCGCTCAACGAAGACTTCAGCATCGCCGATCTGTTGCACGATATCGTCGAAGACGCCCGTTTCGAGGCCGAGGCCGACGGCCGCCAGGTCGGCATCACCGTCAGCGGCGACGCCGATATCGCCAGCGCCATCGTCAACGGCCAGGCCGAATTGCTGGGACGCGCGGTGGAAAACGTGGTGCGCAACGCCATCAAGCACAGCCCGGACGCCAGCGTTATCAGCGTGGTGCTGTCGCGCCACGACGAAGGCCGGCAAGTGCATGTGAGCGTGCTCGACCATGGCCCCGGCGTGGCCGAGTCCGACCTGACCGCCATCTTCGAACCCTTCTTCCGCGCCAGCAATACGCAGAAATCGACCGACGGCCATGGCCTGGGCCTGGCGATTGCCCAGCATGTGGTCAAGGGACATGGCGGCGCCATTGCGGCGCGCAACCGCAGCAGCGGTGGCCTGTGCGTGGAAATACGCTTGCCCGCAAAACAGCCGGGCTGAGAGTCAACCGTTATGCCTCGGTGTCGATAACGCTGCCCAAGGTCGAGATGGGCGAGCGCGCCGGGCTGCTGGTGTCCGCGCTGCTGGCGGCCTTGCTCTCCTGCTTTTGCTGAGCCTGCTGGGCGGCGGTCGCCTGCAATTGTGCGATCAGCGCCTGGAGCAGCTGTATCTGCTGCGCCAGCTCCTTCTGCATCTTTTTCGACGCTTCCGTCTGCTCGCCCTTCTGCGACGCCTTCAGCTGATCTTGCGCGTCCGTAATCTGCTCTTGCAGCGCAGCGATCTGCTTGGCGCTGCTCGACCCACTGCTGCTGGCCCCGGCGCTGCTGGTGACAGTAATTACCGAGCTGACTCCGCTACCCGAACTGATTGGCGATACCATGATGTTTCCCTCTCCTCTGTTTCAATACTGCAATTATCGGCAGAGTCTACTATAGATAAACATGCACAAGTGTAAAGACGGGTAAAGGCGGCCTGGCTGGCAAAACGCCAGCTTATGCCTTTGGCAGAGTGACGCCGCTCTGGCCCTGGTACTTGCCGTCACGGTCCTTGTACGAGGTTTCGCACACTTCGTCGCTTTCAAAGAACAGCACTTGCGCGCAGCCTTCGCCGGCGTAGATTTTTGCCGGCAGCGGCGTGGTGTTGGAAAACTCCAGCGTCACATAGCCCTCCCATTCCGGTTCGAACGGCGTGACGTTGACGATAATGCCGCAACGGGCGTAGGTCGACTTGCCCAGGCAAATCGTCAGCACGCTGCGTGGAATGCGGAAGTATTCGATGGTGCGGGCCAGCGCGAACGAGTTCGGCGGGATAATGCAGACATCGCTTTTCACGTCGACAAACGAATTCGAATCGAAGTTTTTCGGATCGACGATGGTGCTGTTGATATTCGTGAAAATCTTGAATTCGTCGGCGCAGCGGATGTCATAGCCATACGACGAGGTACCGTAGGAAATGACCTTGCGGCCATCGACGGCGCGCACCTGTTGGGGTTCGAACGGCTCGATCATGCCCGTTTGCTCCGCCATGCGGCGTATCCATTTATCGCTTTTAATCGTCATCGCAGGCATCTTTCTAAATATCGGAATGGCAGGATTTTACGCGAAAACCAGCACGCTTTGGCCCTGTGCCCAGCAAATTGATTGCCTAAGCCTGCCTTGCCAGCAAGGCAGTGATCATTTCATTCACTGCCTGCGCCGTCAGCTCGGGCGACTCCATCGGAAACAGGTGACCGCCCGGCACTTGCCGGAAGAATTTGCCGACCAGTTTTCTGGTCGCGGCCAAGCCCGCCTGCCGGCATTCGACCGAGTCAAGGCCGCCGATAAAGCCCACCGGCACCGGCAAGCCGTCCTTCACCAGCGCGCCCACATGGTGCGGCAGGCCCCGGTAGACCTCGGTTTCCACCTCGCGCGTAAAGCGCAGTTGCACGCCATCGGCATGCGGCGCCAGGCCGCTGTCGATATAGTCGCGCAGCACTTGCGGCGCCCAGATGGAGAAGATGTCCTTCGCCGCAAAGTGCTCGTAGGCGGCGTGCGCATCGGGCCACACTTTACGGCGCCGGGCGGAAAAGCGCGCCGGTGAATAGCGCTCGCCGATGGCCGTGTTCCTGGCCAGGCGCACGAACATGGCGCGCCAGCCGGCCACCACCGGCGAATCGAGCAGCACCACGCAACGCACCAGGTCGGGCCGCGCCTTGGCGGCCATCACGCTCAGCATGCCACCCAGCGAATGGCCCACCAGGATCACGGGCGCGCTGTAGCGGCGCTCCAGGTCGTCCACCAGTTCGCGCACCAGTTCGGGCCAGCCGGCCGTGACCGGATAACGCGGATCGTGGCCATGCATGTCCAGCGCCTGCACCTGGTAGTGCTGGCCGAGCAGGGAAAACAGCTTGCGATAGGTGCCGGCCGGGTAGCTGTTGGCGTGGGCAAAGTGGAGCTGCGGTAGTGTCATGGTGGTGTCTGGCAGGCTGGTCGATGGCTGATTGTAATGGCAGCCCGGCAAGACGGATCAGAGCATGCACTCTAATTGCGGGGCGGCCACAGCAGCGCCCGGAACAAAGGAGGCCAGCACCTCGGCCAGTTCGGCCACCGACTCCACCACGCAAAACGCGCCGTCGAATGCGTAATGGCGGTTCATGTGGTTGCGCAAAATAATGCATTCCAGCCCGGCGGCATTGGCTGCCCGCAGGCCGCGCGGCGCGTCTTCCACCGCCACGCACTCGTCAGCCGCCAACCCCAGGTGCTGCAAGCCCAGCAAATAACCGTCTGGTGCCGGTTTGCTGGCCGCGTACGATTCGCGCGTCAGCACGAAATCGAACTGCTGGCGCAAGCCGCTATGCGCATGGCTCAGTTCGAAATGTTCGCGATAGGCGCTGGTCACCACGCCCATGCCGACCTGCGGGCGCAGCGTGTCGAGCAAATCGGCCATGCCCGGCATTGCCAGCTGGCGCGCCTGGCGCAGCCGTTCACCGAACAGCCGCTTGCGTTCCAGCCGCAGAGCGTCGACCAGCGTGATGTCGTGCCCCTGCCCCAGCAGCAGATGCCAGGCGCCATAGTTGTTGTCGAGGAACCAGTCGAAAAACTGCTTCGGCGTCAGGTCGATACCGTAGGGCAGCAGCAGATCGCGGTTGCTTTCGTAAAACAGCTGCTCGGTATTGACCAGCACGCCATCGTTATCCCACAGCACGCCGCAGATGGTTTTCATGACAGTATTTACTTGAAAATCTTACTTGAAAAATATGTCGTAAGACAATTTCACGATCAGCATCACCAGCAGCACCAGGAACAGCACCCGCACAAAGGCGGCGCCACGGCGCACGGCGATCCAGGTGCCCGTCAAGGCGCCGAGGATATTGCACACCGCCATCGGCGCGGCCACCGCATACACCACGTGTCCGGCAGGAATAAAGAACGCCAGCGCGGCAACGTTGGTGGCGATATTGACCAGTTTCGAGCACGCCGAAGCGAGGATAAAGTCAAAGCCGAAC
Organism: Janthinobacterium sp. 1L-D-8-B-C4; assembly: GCF_057291295.1. NCBI lineage: Bacteria > Pseudomonadati > Pseudomonadota > Betaproteobacteria > Burkholderiales > Oxalobacteraceae > Janthinobacterium > Janthinobacterium sp. 1L-D-8-B-C4. The sequence goes on along the minus strand of NZ_JBXAVX010000001.1, from coordinate 326,757 downwards.
ACGCGGATAAACAGGAATATCAAAAAACTGCCCGTACCCGGCCCGAACAGCCCGTCATAAAAACCGATGGCGCCGCCGATCACCACCGCCAGGATGCGCTCGCGGGTTCCCACCGTGCGCGCTTCGCGCAGGCTGCCGAAGTCCTTCTTGATAAAGGTATAGATCGCCATGATGATGATCAAGACCAGCACCATCGGCCGCACCACCTGCTGCGGTACATAGGACACGGCGGCCGCGCCCATAAACGACATCACGAAGGCGGCGGCCACGGCCGGCAGCACCAGCAGCCAGGGCACATGCACCTTGCCGATAAACGAGCGCGCGGCAAAGGTGGTGCCGCAGGCCGACGCCAGTTTATTGGTGCCCAGTAAGGACGTCGACGCCATGTTCGGCATCAGGTTGAACAGCGCCGGCAGTTGTATCAGCCCGCCCCCGCCCACGGCGGCATCGATCAGGCCGGCAAAAAAGGCAAATAAACACAGCAGTGATATGGTCAGCATGGCGGCAAGGGTAGGATGGGGACAGGGGCAGTATAGGCGTGGTGGATTTTTATGGATGCAACTTCATGTTGCGCTAAACGCAATCAGGCGTAACGCTTGACGAAATGGGCAACTGTGCGCTCTACTGCGCTTTTACACTGCGGAAACTGGAATGTCGATCAAGCTGATGTGGGAAATCCGCGCCTTTTGCACGGTGGTGGAAAAACGCAGTTTCGTGCACGCGGCGCGCATGCTGGGCCGCTCGCCGTCGGCCGTCACGCGCGCCATCCAGTTCCTTGAAGAAGCGATCGGCGCCGAGCTGATCCTGCGCACGCAAAAGCAGTTCACGTTGACGACCGCCGGCGAAACCTATTACGCCTCGGCCAAGCACCTGCTGGAAACCCAGGCCGAAGCGGAAGATCAATTGGCCGAGCTGAGCAACTCCCCGCAAGGCTGGGTCCGCATCTCGGCGCCCGAGATCCTGTCGCTGAGCTTCCTGCCGAAACTGGTGGCGCAGTTCTCGCGCGACTATCCGAACGTGTCGGTCGACATCCATTTCTCGGACAAATCGATCGATCCGATCCAGGAAAAGCTCGACTTCGCCATCCGCGGTGCCTTCCCCCAGTCTAGCGAACTGATCGGCTATGCCCTGTGGAACTACCGCCGCTACATGTACGCCGCCCCCGATTACGCCGAGCGCATGGGCATGCCCGCCGAACCGGAAGACCTGGCCGCCCACGACATCATCATGCACTCCGCCCCCCGCATCCTGCGAGACTGGCATTTCGTTTCCGGCGAACGCAACGTGCGCTACCAGGTCCAGCCGCGCTTCCGCTTTACTTCCGGCATCGCCACCTTCCAGGCCGCGCTGGAAGGCGCCGGCATCGCCCGCCTGGCCAGCTGGCTGGCGGAACCGGCGGTGGCCAGCGGCAAGTTAATCCGCGTTTGCCCCGCTTACCGGCTGACCTCGTCAAAAGAGCTCGATCCCAGCATGCATGCGGTGTATGGCACGTCGCGCATGGCCAAGGGGGCGAGGTTGTTTCTGGAATATGTGAAGAAAAAGGGGTTGGAGATACCGGATGAGCGCGTGGCTTGATGCGCCTGATACTACCCCGGGAGCAAGCAAGGCTCAGCGCCCATGCCAGTAGCGGCGATGCGTGCTGCGGTAGGCGTCCACCGTGAGCTCGCCGCCCAGCTCCATCCCCACCGCCCCCTCCACATCCGTACGCAAGCGTTCGATTCCCATCGTCCCATACCTTTCATACACCTCCGCCTTCGGATGCCGATACCGATTCCGGTGCCCTACCTGGAAGATCGCCAGCGACGGATTGACGGCATTCAAAAAAGCCTGCGTCGACGAGGTGCCGCTGCCATGGTGCGGCGCCAGCAGCACGTCGGCCGCCAGCGATTCGCGCGCGCGCATGTACAGCTGGCCTTCCTGCGCCGCTTCGATATCGCCGGCCAGCAAGATCGCATGCTTGCCGGCCGTGATCTTTACGGTGCAGCTGCGGGCATTCGGTTTCAGGGTGATGTCGTGATGGGCCTCGGCCAGCGGATGCAGCATGTCGAAGTGCACGCCTTCCCAGGTCCAGCGCTGGCCCGCCACGCAGTGCATATACGGCTTGGCCAGCTTGCGCTGGAAGTCGACGGCCGGGTGGCCGCCGGGCAAGGAGGACGACAGCCAGCCAACGGGGATGTTTTCCAGCAAGGAGACCGCGCCGCCCGCGTGGTCGGTATCGCTGTGCGAGATAATGAGGCCATCGAGTTGGCCGATGCCGCGCGCGCGCAAATAAGGCACGATCACCCTGCTGGCGCCGTCTGAATCGATGCCGTAGGCCGGTCCCGTGTCATACAGCAGGCGGTGCTTGTGCGTTTCGACCAGCAGAGCCATGCCCTGGCCAACGTCAAATGCGGTGACCCACAGCTGGCCCGGCGGCGGGCTCGATGGCAGGGCCGTCAGCAACGGGATCCAGCTCAGCATGCCGGCCCAGCGGTGCGGCCAGCCGCGTGGCGCCAGCAGCCACAAGGTGCCAAAAGCAGCCCAGCAAAAGCTCCAGGCCGGCGGCACGGGCGCGGTCCAGACGGCGAAGCGGCGCGCGCCCAGCCAGTCGAGCACTTGCGCCAGCATCTGCACCAGCGCTTGCGCCAGCAGCAGCACCCAGTCGGACAAGGGCGCGGGCAGCACGCTGCCCAGCAACGACAAAGGCGTGACCAGCAGACTGATGAGCGGAATCGCCAGCGCATTGGCGACCGGCGACACCAGCGACACTTGCGCGAACAGCAGCATGGTCAAGGGCACCAGGCCCACCGTCACCACGTATTGCGTATGCGCCCCCAGCGCAATGGCCGCCCTGGCCTTCTGCCGGCGGCTCGCGTTCGCTTCCGGGTGGCTGGCCATGCGGCCAACTGTTGCGTACAGAATCGTGGCGACGGCGCCGAACGACAGCCAGAAGCCAGGCCACAGCACGGCCCACGGGTCGATCAGCACGACAACCCCAAGCGCCAGGCACAGCACGTGGGTGATGCTGGTAAGGCGGCCCAGCCACAGGGCCAGCGCCACCACGGCCAGCATATACAGGGTGCGCTGGGCCGGCACGCCAAAACCGGCCAGCAGCACATACAGCAAGGCGGCCACGGCGCCGGCCAGCGCAGCCACTTTTTGCGCGGGCAGGATCAAAGGCAGTTGCCAGTCCGTAAAAAAGGAACGCCGCCACAGGGCGCCGGCCGCCAGCGCAAACATGCCGGCGATCATCGTGATATGCAATCCAGAAATTGATATCAAATGGCTGACACCGGTGCGATTGAAGACCTGCCAGTCCGATTGCGGGATCGCGCGCTGGTCGCCCACCACCAGCGCGACGATCACGCCGGCGTATTGCCTGCCCCGCAGGCTGCGCATGATGCGCGCGCGCAGCGCGGCGCGGCTGGCCTGCACCACATTGTTGAAAGCAGGCACAAAGCTGTCCAGCCGCAGGTTCGGTGTCTCCGCGCGCGGCGCCGGCCGCACATAGCCGGTGGCGCGCACACCCTGCTCCAGCAGCCACACCTCGTAGTCAAAACCGTGCGGATTCGCGTTGCCGTGCGGGCGCTGCAGCCGCACCGTCAGTTGCCAGCGCTCGCCCGGCTGCACGTCGCCCACTTGATTGGTGATTTCATCGCGAAAGCCGGCATACCAGGACAAGGCGATCAGCGGTGGCAGCTCGGCGCCGGCAACACTTTCGACGGCAAAATTGAAACGCACGCCCTGCTGGAACTGATACGGCAGGCTGGCGACGGTGCCGGTCACGGTGATATCGCGGCCTTCGTCGGCCAGCGCCAGTTGGGGCGCCAGGGCAAGTTGCGCCAGCCATGCAGCCCAGTAAAAACCCAGCGCCATGCCGCAGGCCAGCGCAAAAAACGTCTTCAGCACCGGATGGCGCTGCCGCAGCAACAGCAGCGCACCCAGGCAGACGGCCAGTATCGAGGCCAGCACCAGGCCGGGCTGCTGCGGCAGGCTCGCTTGCGTCTGCAGCCATGCGGCGCCGGCAGCAAAGGCAAGGAGGACGATGCGCATCATCAATGTACGGCGGTTGTATGGTGGGTCGCTTACTGTAGACCTGCCAGAGCAGCGCCGGTTTGCGCCAAATCATCCTGGCCTGGCGCGGTATAATCGCCCCTGCATCCCCGACCTACAGGCATTCCATGACTTCCTCCACCCCTCCAGCAAACACGCCCAGCGATAGCACCGACCTCGCCGAAGACAATAACGACGCCACCCTGGTGGCCGAACTGGGCGAACTGGCCGAGCACGTGCGGCTGGTCAAGATGGAAGGCCGCGTGTTCCTGCGCTTTTCTGGCGAGGTGCGGGCCGGTGGCCTGCGCGTGCCGTATGCACTGGTGCCCGCGCAGGGCGTGCTGGCGCGGCCGGCCAAGTGGCGCAAGATGGAACGCGAGGCCAAGCTGGCGCTGGTGCGCGAGCGCGCCAGTGCTGCCGTGTTTGCCGAACTGCGCCAGCATGTGCTCGATTTCGTGGCCGATATCGCCGGCCAGAGCGAAGACGTCGATGCCGACCCGATGCTGTTTTTGCATACCCTGGCCGACATGCAGACGTCCGAGCCGGCCGGCATGGTGTTCGACCGCATCCGCCAGCGCTTCAACCACGCCATCGAGCGCCAGCAGGAAGAGCAGCATGCGGCGCGCACGCGCCAGAGCATCAACCTGGCCGAATACCCGGCCTCGTTCGAGATGGCGCGCCGGCTGCCGCGCCGCTTTGTCGCACTGCTCGGGCCCACCAATTCGGGCAAGACGCACCGCGCGATGGAAGCGCTGGTGAAGGCAAAAAGCGGCATTTACCTGGCCCCGCTGCGCCTGCTGGCGCTGGAAAACTACGAGCGCCTGCAGGAAGCGCGCCCGCACGGCAAGCCGCTGGCGGTCAACCTGATCACCGGCGAAGAGCGCCGCATGGTGGACGACGCTACCCATGTGGCCAGCACGGTGGAAATGCTGGACACGAAAACCGTGGTGGAAGTGGCCGTGATCGACGAGATCCAGATGCTGGCCGACCCGGACCGCGGCGCGGCGTGGACGGCGGCCGTGTGCGGTGCGCCAGCGCATACCGTCTACCTGGTCGGTGCGCCGGAAGCGCGGCGCGCCATCGAGGCGCTGGCCGACCGGCTCGAATGCCCGCTGGAGGTGCATGTATTGAAGCGCATGGCGCCGCTGTCGATGGAGCCCACCGCCGTGCGCAAGGTGCGCAACCTGCGCCGTGGCGATGCGGTGATCGCGTTTTCGCGCCGCGAGGTGCTGATGTGGCGCGACATGATCACGGAAACCGGCTTGTCGGTGGCCACCGTCTACGGCAACCTGTCGCCGGAAGTACGGCGCGCGCAGGCGCAGCGTTTTCGCGACGGCACGGCCGATGTGGTGGTTGGCACCGATGCTCTGGCGATGGGACTGAACATGCCGATCGCGCGCATCGTGATGACCACCAGCGTCAAGTACAACGGCCGCGAAGAGGAAGAAATTTCGGCAGCGCTGGCACGCCAGATCGCCGGGCGCGCGGGCCGCTACGGCGTGCATGAAGAGGGCCTGGTGGCCGGCTACGACAATGAAACGCATGAAGTGATGCGCGCCCTGCTCAAGGAAAAGCTGCACCCCTTGAACACCAGCGGCTTTGCGGTGGCGCCTTCGCTGGAACACCTGCACCGCATTTCTTCGGTAACGGGCGAGCAGTCCTTGACCAAACTGCTGCGCCGTTTCATCCACAATATCGACGTGCCGGACGGTTTTTTCTTCCCGCGCATTACCGAGGACCAGAAAGAGCGCGCGCTGTGGCTCGACAACTTGCCGCTGTCGGTGGCAGACAAGTTTACCATGTCGCTGGTGCCGATATCGAGCAAGGTGCCGTCCCTGCAAACGGCATGGGAACACTGGGCCAGGAATCTGTCGCAAGGCAAGGTGTCGACCCTGCGCCAGCATGCGTATGGTGGTGGCACGCAGAACCTTCAGCAGGTAGAAGACACCTGCCGCTACTATTCGGCCTATGCCTGGCTCAGCTACCGCCTGCCGGAGTTCTTCCCCGATATCGAGGTGGCGCAAAATCTGTCGCGCGATGCGTCCGAGCGGGTCGATTCCATCCTGCGCGCGCATAATGCGGCCTCGCGCGGACGCACTAAAAAATTTCGTTCTTAACGCAATTCCCAGAACCATATTTCGCCACAAGTCCAGTAGCATTCCGAGCCACAGACCTTGACGCCGTTCGATGGCAGCAGGATGTCGATATGCCCGCCGGCGCCGCCCAGGTAGCCGGGTATGCGGAAAAAAGCCACGATGCCCTTGCGGTTGCCGATGCCGTCGATCGCCGCTTCCCGGCTGAATTTTTCGGGCTCGCCCAGCAGCGAGGGGCTGGCCAGCATGTGCGCCAGCTTGGCCTGGCCCGGCTCGATCAGCGCACCCTTGAACGGCCCCTTGTTGATCGCCATGCGGCCCTTGAGCTTGACGCCGGACTTGATCAGGGCCAGGCTGATGCGGATCGCGCAGGTATTGATGAAGCTGTCCTTGCCGACCAGGTCTTCCCAGCCGATTTCGCCGAACAGGACCGCCTGGTCGACGGCGGCCACGCTATAGTAGTTTTCACGCAGCTTGATGAATGCAGGTTTCATCTCAACCTCTCGCTTCTTTGTGGATGGGTGCAGGGAAAACGGCTGGCCAGGATGGCCATGGCCAGGCGCGCCGCGTCGCCCTGGCGCGCCGGTTCAGGCAGCGCCCTGATGCCGGCGATGACGATGCCGTCGATCTCCACCGTCTTGACCCTGCCCGTATCGCACCACTTCCGGCCTTGCGCGGCGTCGGCCACGCCGGCCAGGTAGCCGCTGGCGTAGCGAGTATCCTGCTCGAACCGGGCCAGCAATTGCGCGCCGCTCAGGCGCGGCGCCGTCGGATACGCGTGCGCACAGCTTGAGCAAAGGGCGGCAAGGAACAGAAGTGAGCGCATGATGGGTCTGGCAAAGTGGCGTTCGGACAGTGTAGGCGGCGCCGATGGCCCTGCACTGAGCGAGGTCAAGCATGGACGGCATCGGCTTTGAGCCTGTAGAATCAGGGCCGCCGCAAAAACAAGGGGGGACTTCCCGCGCCCCCGGGTCAGCCAACGCACCAAAGCCAGCCTGCAAGCGACATGCGCCCTTCCCTGGCTTTGGATATTTGTGCTGACACGCTATTACCGAGAACTGTTGAATTTCCTGTCGCGCGCGGTCAACGACCGACATGCGGCGGCCGACCTGGCGCAGGAAAGCTATGTCCGCGTGCTGGCCCTGCAACAGTCAGGCCAGCACGTGGCCGAGCCGCGCGCGCTACTGTACCGCACCGCGCGCAACCTGGTGATCGACCAGCACCGGCGCAGCGCCGTGCGCGGCCAGATGCATGATACGGACCTTGACGATGATGGCGGTGTTGATATCGTCGACAGCCTGGCCGCCCCCGCCGCCAGCGAACCGGAAACGGCCGCCATGTCGGCGCAGGCCGTCGAGGCCATGCTGGCCGTGATCGCGCAACTGCCGCTGCGCTGCCGCGAAGCGTTTATCCTGCATAAATTCGATGGCCTGGCGCAAGCGGAAGTGGCGCGTCAGATGGGCATCTCCGTCACCATGGTCGAACGCCATATCAAGCTGGCCATGCAGGCTTGCCGGCGCTGCCAGGACGCCCGGGATGGCGCGCCCCCACCTTCGAGCCTGTGAGCCAGACATGAACCAGCCATCGCCATCCGACCTTCCCCTGAGCGACCTCGAGCAGCAGGCGCTGGACTGGTTTGCGCGCCGCGAGCGCACCTTGACCAACGAGGAAGCAGCGCAGTTCGAGGCCTGGCTGGCGCTGGCACCTGCGCATGGCGCCGCGTATGCGCGCTGGCATGGCGACTGGGCGCGGCTCGATGCATTGCCGGCGGCCGGCATCGACCAGCTGCGGCGCCAGCTGGCGGCAGACCAGGCAGCCGCCAGCGCCCCCGCTTCGGCGGCGCGACGCGGCTGGCTGGCGGCACTCGGTCCCCAGGCTGTGCTGGCCACGCTGGCCCTGTGCGTCCCGGGCGGCGGCTACCTGGCCTGGCAGCACTGGCAGCAACAGGCGATTTACACGGCCAGCTTTGCCACCGAACGGGGGCAGCAGCAGGCCGTCACACTGCCTGACGGCAGCGTGCTGCGGCTCGATACCGCTACCCGCATCGCTGTCACCTTGTACCGGCAGCGCCGCGAAGTGCGGCTGCTCGATGGCCAGGCGGTGTTCCAGGTGCACGCTGACACCGCACGGCCGTTCGACGTGCTGGCCGGCGCCATGCGCATCACCGTGGTTGGAACGCGCTTTTCGGTGCGCCATGTGTCCGGTATCGGTGGCATGGACGATGTGCGGGTTGAAGTGGAAGAAGGCCGCGTGCGGGTGGCGCGCAGCAGCACTCCTGGCGGCGCGCCGTGTGTCACCCTGGCTGCAGGCCAGCGCATTGCCGCCGACCGGGCCGGCCGGCTTGGTGAAGTCAAACGCGTCACGCAGAGCGGCATTGCGCCGTGGCGCGAAGGAAGAGTCAATTTCGACAACACGCCGTTGGCCGAGGTGCTGGCCGAATTCGAACGCTATCGCCAGACCGGCCTGGTGCTGCGCGGCGCGCAGGTGGCGCAGTTGCGGGTGTCGGGCAGCTTCGATCCGCTGCGACTCGATAACTTCCTGCGCGTGCTGCCGCGCGTGCTGCCGGTGCAACTGCGCCGCGACGGCGCCATCACCGAAATAGTGGGCCTGTAAAAAAATTTACGGCAACGGGTTGGGGATCGGCACCTGCCGTGCGTCTGCATGAGAAGGATTCTTATTTACACTCTCTGGAGATCGCATGTCCCGTTTTCGCTGCAACCCCGTTCCCCTGGCCCTGGCTGTCGCCCTCGCCTTTTCGCCCATCAGCCATGCGCACGCCCAGATCGCCGTCGCGAGCGCCGAAGCACCGGTCGAGATCAGCATCACCGCCCAGCCGTTGGCGCAGGCGCTGTATGCGCTGGCGCGCCAGACCCGCTTTGACCTGATGGTGCAGCCGGCGCTGGTGGCCGGCAAGACAGCGCCCGCCGTGACGGGCCGCATGACGCCGCGCGTGGCGTTCGAGCGCGTGCTGGCCGGCAGCGCTCTGGCGGCCGAAATCGAGGGTACAGCCGTCACGGTGCGGCCCTGGCGCAGCGAACAGGCTGCCGAACAGATGATGGCGCCGGTGACGGTCAGCGCGGCACCCGTCATCAGCCCCACCACCGAGGGCAGCGGCGCGTACACCACACGGCTTGTTACCATCGGCAAGGGTGAACAAAAGCTCAAGGACATCCCGCAGTCAGTCAGCGTGGTCACGCGCCAGCTGCTCGACGAGCAGAACCTGACCACCGTGTATGACACCCTGGCCAGCACCACCGGCATGACCATCCAGCAAAGCCCGCAGGGCGGCAAGTACATCTATTCGCGCGGCTTCGACCTGACCACGGTGCAGTACGAGGGCGTGCCGCTCAATCGCGGCATGTACGGGCGCGCCAGCAATTTCTCGGCCGGCACGGCGATCTACGACCGCGTGGAAGTACTGCGCGGCGCAGCCGGACTGCTGCAAGGCGCGGGCAGTCCGGGCGGCGCCGTCAATCTGGTGCGCAAGCGCCCGCTGGCCGACAATGCCACCACCGTGATCGCCAAGGCCGGCTCGTGGGACAACTACGGCCTGCAACTCGACGCCAGCCGCGTGCTGAACGACGCCGGCACCCTGCGCGGCCGGGTGGTGGCCGACTACGAAGACAAGCATTCCTTTATCGACTACGTGGAACGCCGCAGCCCGACCCTGTTCGCCACCCTGGAATACGATCTGTCGCCGCAAACCCAGGTCAACCTGGCCCTCAGTTCCGAACAGGTCAAGGGCCTGCCCTTCCTGAACGGCCTGCCGCGCTACAGCAATGCGCGCGACCTGGACCTGCCGCGTTCGACCTTTCTCGGCGCAAAATGGAACCGCCAGGACAATGCCAACCGCGGCGCCTACCTGGACCTGTCGCACCACTTCAACGACGACTGGACGCTCAAGGTCAGCAGCGCCTACGTGAAGGAAAAGAACGACATGAAGTATGCCGGCTCGGGCCTGGCCATCAACCCGGTCACCAACCGGGGCGCGCTGCGCGCATCGACCACGGTGGCCGAGAACGAGCTGTCCGGCATCGACGCCAATGTCACCGGCAAGTTCGACGCGCTCGGGCGCCAGCATGAAGTGGTGTTTGGCGTGAACCATGCGCGCGCCACGGCCCGCACCGTGTATGGCGTCAGCAGCAATTACCAGACCTTCGACATCAACAATTTCAACGCCGACTTTCCCGAGCCGAGCGATGCCTTCATCGACAGCAACCTGCGTGAAGCGCGGGTCGGCAAATCGCGCGAGACCGGTGCTTACGGCACCGTGCGCCTGCAACTGAGCGACCCGCTCAAGCTGATCGTCGGCGCCCGCCTGGGCTGGTCGCGCACCGTCTGGGATACCGACACCACCGGCCGCAGCCCTTCGGTGTCGACCACCAACCAGGGCGAGCACGCCAAGCTGACGCCGTATGCGGGCCTGGTCTACGCCATCAATCCGCAATGGTCGGCCTACGCCAGCTATGCCGAAATCTTCTCGCCGCAGTACGAACAGAAGGAATCGGGCGAAGCGCTGAAACCTTTGACGGGCACGAATATGGAACTGGGCGTGAAGGGAGAACTGCTGGATGGGCGCGTCAATACGGCGCTGGCGCTGTTCCGCGTCGACCAGAAAAACCGCGCGCAGGAAGACTACAGCACCAGCGACACCTGCCGCAGCGACTACTACTGCTACATCGATACGGGCAAGGTGCGCAGCGAAGGCGTCGACATGGAAGTGAGCGGCAAGCTGGCCGCCGGCTGGAATCTGTTTTCCGGCTATACCTACAACCGCACCAGGTATGTGGAAGACGTCAACAGCGGCGGCCTGTCGTTCAACACCTACACGCCCAAGCACATGTTGCGTATCTGGAGCACGTACCACGCGCAGGGCGCGCTGCGCGACTTCACCTTTGGCGGCGGCGTCAACAGCCAGAGTGCCAGCTACCGGACTGTCGGCCTGCTGACGGCCGACGTCAGCGGGCGCGCCGTGTGGAACGCCATGCTCAAGTACCAGATCAACCCGCGCTGGTCGGCCACCCTGAACGTCAACAATCTGTTCGACAAGCGCTATTACAGCACCCTGTCGAGCTTTGTGAACGCCAATTACTATGGCGATCCGCGCAACCTGGTGCTGACACTGCGCGGGTCGCTGTAATTACTTGGCCGGCGCCTCGTAATGGAGTTTCATCACCAGTCCATTGTGATCGTCGGCCAGGTAGATATCGCCGTCCTGGCCCTGCTTGACGTCGACCGGCGCGCCCCTGCCCTGCTTGCCCTTGCGCTCCCAGTTGCCGATCAATTCGACCGACTTGCCCAGCGGCGCGCCGGCTGCATCGGGCAGCAAGGCCACCAGCCGGTGGCCGTTGGCACGGTAGCCGTGGTAGCCGATGATCAGGCTGTTTTTATAGGTGGCCGGGAAGCGGCTGGCCGTGTAAAAGGTCATGCCCAGCGGCGCCGCGTGACCGGGCAGCAATCGCTGTGGCGCGGTGTATTTGGCGGCGCAATCGGTCTTCGGATACTCGGGGCTGGCCACATTGTTGTCGTAGCAGTAGGGCCAGCCGTAGTGCTGGCCGGCCTTGATCAGGTTCAGTTCCTCGTGCGGCAGGTCCTCGTCGCTTTTCAGTTGCGGCATGGCGGCCTGGATTGCGTCGCGCGCGTTTTCCGCCTGCCATAAAGCACCGCTGGCGGGATGGAAAGCCAGCGCCATCGAATTGCGCAGGCCGTGCACGTAAGTGCTCCAGCTGGTCACCGTGCCGGCCGGCCAGGCCATCTTGTATTCGCGGATCGCCCCCAGCGCTTCCTTGCCTTCGCCCGAGGCGCACGGTTTGCTCGCATCGGGCGCCTTGCCGTCCTTGCCTTCGCAATGGTCGGTGCTTGAGCCGACGTTCACATACAGGTCACCGGCGGGACTGAAGCGCATGGTGGTCAAAAGATGCAGGCCCAGGCCAGGCAAGCGCGGCGTCTTCGATGTGCCGCCGATCACGTCGGTGATGGTGGCCGGGTCGCGCAGGTCGAAGCGGAAAACGCGCCCCACCACGCCGACATACACCATGCCGTCCGGGCCTTGCGCGATGCCATTCGGGCGATCGAGTTTGTCGAGCAGCAGCTTGCGTTCGAACTTGCCGCTGGCCTGGCGCTGGAGCAGCCACAGCTTGCCCTGATTTGCCGTCCAGCCGGCCATGTCGGTGACCAGCACGTCGCCATTGGTCAGCGGCAGCACGCCGCGCGGAAATTTCATGCCGTCGGCCAGCACGCCGACGCAAAAACCGGCCGGCGTGGTGACGTTCAGGCGCGGCACGCCGTCACACAGGTCGGCGGCCATGGCGGGCACGGACAAGCAGGTGGCCAGCGCGGCGGCGAGGATATGTTTATTCATGGGGGATTTCCATCAAGGGTAGTCGCGGCATTACCGCACGGGCGTTGGCGCTGGTCTGCGCCACCACTTCGGCAAGTTCGATGCCGCGCAGTTCGGCCAGCACGGCGCCGATGCGCGGCAGTTGTTCCGGGCTGTTGCGGCCCGGGTGGACCCAGCTAGGGGAAATATCGGGCGCATCGGTTTCAAGCACGATGGCAGACAGCGGCAGGTCGGTGGCCATGCGGCGTATCTGCAGCGCGCGCGTAAACGTCATGGCGCCGCCGAAACCGAGCTTGAAACCGAGGTCGATATAGCCTTGCGCCTGCTGGAAGCTGCCGTTGAACGCATGCGCGATGCCGCCATTCGGGCGGATCTGGCGTGCATGTTTCAATACGATGTCCTGCGAGCGGCGCACATGGGCCAGCACCGGCAAATCGAAATCGCGGGCGATTTTCAGCTGTTCGCGCAGGAAGTGTTCCTGCTTGGCGCGCATCGCCGGTTCCGTCAGCATGGGAATAAAGAAATCGAGGCCGATCTCGCCAATGGCGACAAAGCGCGGGTCGCTCATCGCCGTTTCGACCGTGGCGCGCAGCGCCAGCAAGTCATCTTCCGAGGCATGCGGCACATAGATCGGGTGGATGCCCAGCGCATAGCAGCCGTTGGGCGCGGCATGGGCCAGATCGCGCACGATGGCAAAGTTGGCCTTTTCGATGGCGGGAATGACGATCATGGCCACGCCCAGTTCTCCGGCGCGCTGCGCTACCGGCAGCGATTCATCGCCGAATTCGTGGGCGTCCAGATGGCAGTGCGTGTCGATCCACATGCTGGCTCCTCAGTACTGGTAAGGTTGCAGCCCTTCGTCGGTCAGGCGCAGCACGCGGTCGCAGCGCTTGGCCAGTTCGATATCGTGGGTGACGATGACGAAAGCCGTGCCCAGGGTGCGCGACAGCTCCAGCATCAGATCAAAAATCTGTTCGGCCGTGGCGTGATCGAGGTTGCCGGTCGGCTCGTCGGCCAGCACGCAGGCCGGCTGCGTGACCAGGGCGCGCGCCAGCGCCACGCGCTGGCGCTCGCCGCCCGACAATTCGCCGGGCGTATGCGTCACGCGCTTGGCCAGGTTGACGCGCGCCAGGATCTGCTGCGCCAGGTCGGTGGCCGGCGCGCGCTTCATGCGCCGTATCATCAAAGGCATGGCGACGTTGTCGAGCGCCGAGAATTCCGGCAGCAGATGGTGGAACTGGTAGACGAAGCCCAACGAAGCGTTGCGCAAGTCGCCGCGCGCCTTTTCGCTGAGGGTGGCAAAGTCCTTGCCCAGCAGGGTGACGCTGCCGCTGGTCGGCGTATCGAGGCCGCCCAGCAGATGCAGCAGGGTCGACTTGCCGGAGCCGGATGCGCCCACAATGGCGACGCGCTCGCCGCGATGGATGTCGATATCGATGCCGGCCAGTACCTGTACCTTGTAGCTGCCCTGGGTGAAGGTCTTGCCCAGGCCACGGCAGGACAGGACGGCGGCAGTGGTGTTTTTATTCAGATCGGTCATGGTAGTCATCAAGGGTTTATTCGTAGCGCAGGGCTTCGGCCGGTTTCACGCGCGCAGCCCACCAGCTTGGATACAGGGTCGCCAGAAAGGCGAGGATCACGGCCAGCACGCCGATCTTGGTCACGTCGGGCCAGCGCAGGTCGGACGGCACGGTGCTGATGAAATAGATATCCTTGGACAGGAACTGCACGCCCAGCAGGTGTTCGATGAATGGCACGATGACGTCGATATTCATCGCCACCAGCACGCCGCCACCGACGCCGAGAATGGTACCGAGGATACCCACCAGCGCGCCCTGGATCATGAAGATTTTCATGATCGAACCAGGCGAGGCGCCCAGGGTACGCAAGATGGCGATATCGGCCTGCTTGTCGGTTACCGTCATCACCAGCGTGGAGACCAGGTTGAAGGCGGCCACCGCAATGATCAGGGTGAGGATAATGAACATCATGCGTTTTTCCGTCTGCACGGCGGCAAACCAGTTGGCGTTCAATTGCGACCAGTCGCGCATGCGCAGCTTGCCCGGCATCGATTTTTTCAGTTCTTGCGCCACCTGCGGTGCGCGGTTCATGTCAACCAGGCGCAGGCGCAGTCCGGATGGGCCATCGAGGCGCAGCAAGCGCTGGCCGTCCTCGATATTGATGAACGCCAAGCCGGCGTCGAACTCATTGTGGCCGGCCTGGAAGATGCCGCTGACGGTAAAGCTGCGCATGCGCGGCAGCACGCCGGCCGGCGTGACCTGGCCCTGGGCCAGCATCAGCGTGACTTTTTCGCCGAGGTTCACGCGCAGCGCGCGCGCCAGTTCGATGCCCAGCACGATATTGTAGGTGCCCGGCTGCAGCGCCTTGAAGCTGCCCATGCGCGTCTGGCCAGCCACGTCGGAGACATTCGGCTCTTCTTCCGGCAGCACGCCGCGCACGATGGCCGGGCGCAGCGCGTCGTCGCGCAGCAGCATGCCCTGGGTTTCGACGAACGGCGCGGCACCCTTGACGGCCGGGTTCTTGAACGCTTCGGCCTTTTCGGCGCGCCAGTCCTGCATGCTGCCGCTGTCATCGAATACTTCGATGTGAGCCAGCACCGACAGCATGCGGTCGGTAACTTCCTTCTGGAAGCCGTTCATCACCGACAGCACCACGATCAGCGCGGCCACGCCCAGGCCGATGCCGGCCATGGAAATGAGCGAAATAAAGGAGATAAAACTGTTGCGGCCACTGCGCTTGCCGGCCCGCGTGTAGCGCAGGCCGACCAGCCATTCGAAAGGCAGATTTTTTAACATGCTTTTGATGTGATTGATTCTTGTGTAAGCGACATGCCAGCGTGCTGACCCAACGGCGAAGTACCGGAGTCGGACCCTGAGGGTCCGACCCCGGCTTCTGTTCCAGGGCTGACTTTCTTATTCATACCGCAGCGCCTCGGCCGGTTTGACGCGCGCCGCGCGCCAGCTCGGGTAGATGGTCGCCACCAGCGCCAGCCCAAAGGCGATCAGGCCGATCTGCGCCACGTCCAGCCAGTGCAGGTCGGAAGGCACGGCGCTGATCTGGTAGATCTCTTTCGAGATGAAGTGCAGGCCGAAAATGCCTTCGATAAACGGCACGATCACGCCCACATTCAGCGCCAGCAGCACGCCGCCGGCCACGCCCAAAGCACTCCCCAGCAAGCCCACCAGCGCGCCCTGGATCATGAAGATCTTCATGATCGACAATGGCGAAGCGCCCAGGGTGCGCAAAATCGCGATGTCGGCCTGCTTGTCGGTCACCGACATCACCAGGGTCGAGACCAGGTTGAAGGCGGCCACCGCGATGATCATGCTGAGGATAATGAACATCATGTTCTTCTGGCTTTGCACCAGCGCATACCAGCTGGCACTGGCGCGCGACCAGTCGCGCATCCACAGTTCGCCCGGCATCGACGCCTTGAGTTCGCGCGCCACCTGCGGCGCCTGGTTCATGTCGTGCAGGCGCAGACGCAGGCCGGAAGGACCGTCGAGCATCAAGAGCTGTTCGGCATCCTGCATGTTGACGAATGCCAGGCTGGCGTCGAGTTCATTGTGGCCCGCTTCAAAAATGCCGGAGACCTTCAGCGCGCGCATGCGCGGCATCACCATGCTGTTCATGGAATCGCCGGCGCGAGGTTCGCGTTCCAGCATCAGGGTCACGTTCTGGCCGACCGTCACGCCCAGCGCCTTGGCCAGGTCGATGCCGAGCACGATATTGTAGGAGTCCGGCGTGAGCGAGGTAAACTGCCCCTGCTTCATCTGCCCGGCCACGCTGGACACTTTCGCTTCCTGCTGCGGCAGCACGCCACGCACCACCGACGGGCGCATGGTCTCGTCGTTCAGCAGCATGCCCTGGGTTTCCACGAACGGCGCCACGGCCTTGACCTGCGGGTTGGCATAGGCGGCCTTTTCCTGTTCCTGCCAGTTCGGCATGGCGCCGCGCGTGTCGAACACCTCGACGTGGGCCAGCACCGACATCAGCCGGTCGGTAACTTCCTTCTGGAAGCCGTTCATGACGGACAGCACGACGATCAGCGCCGCCACGCCCAGCGCGATGCCGGCCACGGAAATCATGGAGATAAAGGAGATAAAACTGTTACGGCCGCTGCGTTTGCCGGCGCGCGTGTAGCGCACGCCAACCTGCCACTCGTAAGGAAATTGTTTGATGATGCTCATTTGATACTTATGCGCTCCCGCGACAACGATGATATGCGAGCGCGCAGTGTGCCACACAATCATCATTTCATGCGTGAAACACACCAGCGCGGCGTCAAAAACCGTCAGCCGCCAGAGGCCGCATCCTTTTCCAGTTGCAGCCGCGCTTTTTCGCAGGCTTTGGCGGAACTGAAAAAATGATCCCAGGCATCGATGCCAGCCTGGTTCTGATCGCCAAATTGCGTCTGCTTCGATCCCAGGTAGTCTTTTTGGTCGTACAAACGCTTGAGCCGCTTGAATTTTTCAGGCATGGCCCTGGCCTTGCCGCAAGCTTGCGCAAAGTGTTCGCCGCCGTCGTCGTACAGCGTGAAGATGGTCTTCGCTGCCTCGGCAGGGACCGGGTCCGCCGCGCCCGCCAGGGAAAATTGCGTCAGCAATAACAAACCAGCCGCCATCGAGTTCAATTTCATTGCATGCCTCATCCATATTGTCGCCAATTGCCATTGTATCAATCAAGCGTAAAAACAGCGCGCGCTTCTCGCACCCGGCCACAATGGCCTACAATCTCGGCATGAATCAACTTACCCTCGCTCTTCCCTTTGCCCTGCCGCATGCCGCGCTGGCCGGCGACCTGATCAAGGCGCTGCAAACCCCGGCCCTGGCCGCCCTGATATCGCGCACGTCAAGCGCCGCCCTGCACGAGTTTGACGGCACCACCCGCTTGCTGCCGCACGAGGCCTGGCTGGCGCACGCGCTCGAGCTGGCGCCGCCGGCCGACAGCGACGCTGCTGCGGCGCCGTTCGCGGCCGCCGCCATGCGCGGCTTTGGCCTGGCGCCGGAACCAGGCGCGCGCTATTTCCTGATCCACCCGGTGCATATTGAAATCACGCGCAAGCATTTGACGATGGACGACCTGCGCCAGTTGCAACTGAGCGAGGCCGACAGCCGCACCCTGTTCGAGCTGGCGCGGCCGTATTTCGACGGCCTGGGCCAGCCGCTGTATTACGGCGACGCCCATACCTGGTTCATGCGCGCGAATGAATGGAGCGACCTGGGCTGCGCCTCGCCGGACGCGGCCGCCAGCCAGAACCTGGCCGACTGGATGCCCGAAGGCGAGCATGCGCGCGCCTCGCGCCGGCTGCAAAACGAAGTGCAGATGCTGTGGCATGAACATCCGGTCAATGAAGCGCGCGAGGCGCGCTGCCTGAAAGCCATCAATGGCTACTGGCTGTGGGGCGCCGCGGAGGCCAGGGCAAACGCGCCCACCTGCGCCGAAGCGCTGCATGTCAGCTTTGCTCCCGGCTGGTTGTCGGCGCTGGCCGAACCAGCGCGGCGCGATGCGGACCCGGCCAGCATCATCGCCGGCCAGGCCGATGCGCTGGTGGTGCACGCCGGCCTGGTCGAATCGGCCATGGCGCAGGACTGGGGCACGTGGCTGGCGCACATGCAGGAACTGGAACAGCACTGGTTTGCGCCGCTGCTGGCAGCCCTGAAAGATGGCCGCGTGAACCAGGTGCGCCTGGTGCTGAGCCACCGCGACGGCTGGCTGGACTGCACCACCAGCCGCAATGCGCAGCGCAAATTCTGGCGCGCCCACACCCTGAACACATTGAGTACATCATGACCCGCACCCGCATTGCCACCCGTCCCTGTCCGTACCGCGAATCCGAACTGCTGCGCCAGGGCGGCATCCACCCCGTGCTGGCCCGGCTGTATGCGTCCCGCGGCCTGTCCGACGCGAAGGAACTGTCGATTGAAGCGAAAGACCTGATTCCGCCGGCCGGCCTGCTGCATGTCGATGCCGCAGGCGTGTTCCTGGCCGATGCCATCGCCGCCAACAAACGCCTGGTGATCGTGGCCGACTACGACTGCGACGGCGCCACCGCCTGCGCCGTGGCCCTGCGCGGCCTGCGCGCGATGGGCGCCAATGTCGACTTTATCGTGCCGAACCGTTTTGAATATGGCTATGGCCTGACACCGGAGATCGTCGAGCTGACCGCGCGCGAAAAGTCGCCCGACATCATTATCACGGTCGACAACGGCATCGCCAGCATCGATGGCGTGGCCGAAGCGAACCGGCGCGGCATCCAGGTGGTGGTAACCGACCATCACTTGCCGGCTGACACCCTGCCCGACGCGGCCGTCATCGTCAACCCGAACCAGCCCGCCTGCGGCTTTCCGTCCAAGCACCTGGCCGGTGTGGGCGTGATGTTTTATGTGCTGCTGGCCCTGCGCGCGGAATTGCGCCGGCGCGGCGCTTATGAAACCGAGCCGCAACCCAAGCTCGACAACCTGCTCGACCTGGTGGCGCTGGGCACGGTGGCCGACGTGGTGCGCCTCGATACCAACAACCGCATCCTGGTGGCACAGGGCCTCAAGCGCATGCGCAAGGGCCATATGCACGCAGGAGTCGCCGCCCTGTTCCGCGTGGCCGGCCGCGAAGCGCGCAGCGCCACGCCATTCGACCTGGGCTTTGCGCTGGGACCGCGCCTGAACGCGGCCGGGCGCCTGCAGGACATGTCGCTCGGCATCGAATGCCTGATCACCGACGATGAAGGCCGCGCCTGGGCGCTGGCCCAGCAACTGAACGAGATCAACCTGAAACGCCGCGAGATCGAAGCGGAAATGCAGGACACCGCCCTGCTGCACCTCGACGAGTTCGAGCCAGCCAACAGCAGCACCATCAGCGTCTTTGACGAGTCGTGGCACCAGGGCGTAATCGGCATTGTTGCCTCGCGCCTGAAGGAAAAATTCTACCGCCCGACCATCACCTTTGCGCCGGGCGCCGAGGGCTGGATCAAGGGTTCCGGCCGCTCGATTCCCGGTTTTCACCTGCGCGACGCGCTCGACCTGGTCTCCAAGCGCGCGCCGAGCCTGATCGACAAGTTCGGCGGCCATGCAATGGCGGCCGGCCTGACCATCCGCGCCGATGCCTTTGACGCTTTCTCCAAGGCATTCGAAGCCGTCGGCCAGGCATGGCTCAGCCAGCAGCAGCTGGAGCGCGTGGTGGAAACCGACGGCCCGCTGGAAGACGCCTATTACACCACCGCATTCATCGAGCTGATGGATGGGCAAGTGTGGGGCCAGGGCTTTGCGCCACCGGTGTTCTGCGATGAATTTCGCGTCGTCAGCCAGCGCATCCTCAAGGAACGCCACTTGAAGCTGCTGCTGGAAAAAAACGGCGTGCGCTTCGATGCCATCTGGTTCGGCCATACGGATGCGCTGGGAGAGCGTACGCGGGTGGCGTTCCGACTCGATGCAAATGAATACAATGGCACCACCAAGGTGCAACTCATGGTCGAGCACGCCGAGCCGGCCTGATCCAGGCTGCTTATTGCCGCAACTCAATCCCTATCACGATAGCCAACATTTCCCCTGAGCAAAAGTGTATCAAGTAAGGCAGGCAGCCGCCGGTTGCCGCTTTACTTGGAGAATCACATGGAATATGGGGGATTCTGGCGCCGCGTGGGCGCATTTGTTGTCGATATCGTAGTCATGTTACCGGTGGTCGCCGCGGTGGTGTACTGGGGACTGCCGAAAACCCAGTTCTTCCTGGCGTACTGGCTGGTGCCGGGCATCGCGATTAACGCCGCCTACAATATTTATTGCGTCAAACGCTGGGGTGGCACGCCAGGGTTGCTGGTATTCAAACTACGCATACGCATGCTCGATCATTCCCCGGTCACGCTCAAGGCCGCAACGCTGCGCTATTGCGTGCTGCTGATTCTGGGCGCACTGGCGGGCATCGGTGGCGTGATTGGCAGTTTGCAGATAGCCGAAACCGCTTATCTGTCGTTGAGCACAACACAGATCACAGCGGAAGTGGCACGCCTGCAACCTTCCTGGGCCAAGTCAATTTCGCTGCTCACACAACTGTGGATCTATGGCGAATTCGTCGTCCTTTTATTCAATAAAAAACGCCGGGGCCAACAGGATTTCATGGCCGGAACCGTTGTTGCCAAGGCAAGCTTTGTCACCGCCAAGGGAGCTAAGCTCGGCTATCCCTGGCTGTAACTCCTGCATGCCGAGACCGATGTGGCGCACGATTGCGCCGCATCGAACGATTTTACAAAAATGGAGTAATATACATCCATAAAAGGAGTAATTATGAATCTAGCCTATGCCTACCCCAAGAGCCGCTTCGAACCGGCTGTCCTTGTCGACCTGAACGCCAAAGCCGAGCGCGAGCGCTTGTCGCAGGCGGCGCTGAAAGGCTTTTTCAAGCTGGCGGCCGCATGGAAGCTGCGTGACGACGATGCACGCGAGTTGCTCGGCGGCTTGTCAAGCAGCGCCTGGTACGAATGGAAAAAGAATCCGGACCGGGTGCTGGAAGTGGACCGCATCACGCGCATTTCCTATCTGCTCGGCATCTACAAGGCGCTGCATATTCTGTACGGCGACCAGTTGGCCGACGAATGGGTCAGTCTGCCGAACAAGAACGCCATCTTTGGCGGGCGCACGCCCTTGTCGCAGATGCTGGCCGGCGGCCTGCTGGCCATGCAGACCGTGCGCAAGTTGCTCGATGCGCGGCGTGGCGGGTTGTAACAATGACGCGCTTGCTGCCTGATGGCCTGCCGCCGCGCTCGGCGCTGCGCCAGATCGATACCTGCCGCCTGATCCCGTCGCGCTTTGCCGACATGGAAGACTCGGTGCTGGCGCCGCTGGCCGAAGACAATGATCATCTGGCCGAGCTGTTCGAGCTCGATAACGCCACCAATGCGCGCCTCATCGCCGAGTACGGCGGCACGCCAGGAATTGGCGTGGACGAGCTGGTTTTTGGCGTGCCGAACTTTCGCATCATCAATGCGGCCTACACCTATGCGCGGCCGGAAGGAGCGCGTTTCAACGATGGCGAACGGGGCGCCTGGTATTGCGCCTTCGATATGGAGACGGCGCTGGCCGAGATCATTTTCCACAAGACGGTGGAATACCAGGAGATCGATTATTTTACCGACAGCGTCAGCTACCAGTCGCTGCTGGCCGATTTTTCCGCCACCTTTCACGACCTGCGCGACCAGCCCCGTTTCCAGGCCTGCCTGGACCCGGCCAGCTATATTGCCTCGCAGGAACTGGCGGCCACCTTGCTGGAAGCGGGCTCGATGGGCGTGATCTTTCCCAGCACGCGCCGCCCGGAGGGCACCAACCTGGCCTGTTTCCGCCCGGCCCTGGTGGGCAATGTTCGCAAAGGCGCGGCCTATCGGTTAACATGGCAGGGTACGCCCGTGCCGAGTGTCGAAACACTCTAGCGGACAAGCATTTTCCTATCAAACCAGATTATTCGCATGCAAACCAACCCTGAAAAAGATACCGACCTGCGCCTGAAAGTGAACAGCGAAACGGCCCGCCTGCCCTGGCGCGAGCTGGAAAAGCATTTTGCGCAAGGCAATGTGGTGTGGATCGCCAATGAACTCGACCTGGTCGAAGTGGCCGTGCGCATTTCGCACGACGACAAATCAACCATCACCCAGTGGATGGCCAACGGCCAGCTGGCCAAGGTATCGGACCAGCAGGCGCTGGACTGGCAAACTTCCGACGCTTCGTTGTGGGCGGTGGTCGTCAGTCCGTTTATCCTGGTGCAGCAGGACAAGCCCACCAAACACTGACACCCCCTACAGGCTGTGCTCGAGCATCAGCCGTATCGTGGCGCTGCCTGGCGTGGCCGTCATGCTGTCGCGCAGGCCTTCATCATCGTCATACGACAGACCCTGCACCTGGCTTTGACGCAGCAGATTGGCCAGCGACAGCCGCACGCGCGTCTTGCCATCGGGCTGCCACAAGGCATAGGCGTCCAGCGTGCGCCGCACACCGGTGTAACTGCCGGCCTGCGCATCAAGCCGCGTCCAGCCTCCGGCCTGCACGTTCAGGTTGCCGCCCACGCTCGCCAGCGCCGACAGCCGGTAGTCGATTCCCAGGTTCAAGGTCGCCGGCACTTGGCTGGCCAGCCGGTTGCCCGGACCCGGCACTGCCTCGACGCTCGACCAGTTGCGCGCGGCATTGGCGCGCAGGTCGATCTCGGGCGCGTCTGCAAACCAGGTGCGCAAGGGAAATTTCAAATCCATCTCGACGCCGCGCACCTGCGCCACGCCGTGGTTGAACGGGCTGGCGATCCATACGCCATCTTGTAAATACAGTTGCTGCACGGTGACGTCGCTGATGCGGCGCGCGAATGCCGAGACACTGGCCACGCCGCTCTTGCCGAAATAATGCTCATAGGCCGCATCGAGTCCCCAGGCCAGTTCCGGGCGCAGCGCGGGATTGCCCTGGAAATCGGGATTGGTGGCGCTGTTGGCGTTGTTGACGGTATAGCGGCGCGGTACCAGGTTGCGCGTGATCGGCGCCTTGTAGGTGCGCGCCACAGCCAGGCGCAGCTGGTCGCGGGCGGTTTCCGGCAGCTTCCACAGCAACTGCGCCACCGGGCTCCACACGCCCGAGTTGATTTGCACTGGAGGCAAGGTACGCCCTTCGGTGGTGGTGCGCAGCCCTTCCCAGCGCACGCCCGCATATAGTTGCAACCGTTGCGTCATGTCCCATTCGTCTTGCGCGAAGACGGCCAGGCGTTTCACGTTGGCCACGTAGTCTTCATCGAGCGCATACGGCTGGCTGCCGGCAAAGAAAGTGTCGCGCTGGTGGCGCGCTTCGCTGCGGCGTATCGCGCTGCCATCCCAGCCCATGCTCAGGGTGTGGCCGGCCGCCAGCCGCGCCAGGTATTTGCCGCTGCTGGTGGCACTGTCGTCGATGGCGTTCGAGAGTACCGAGCGCAACAGCAGCGGCACATCGTCCGGGTCGTTGCCGTGAAATGCATAATCCGTGTCGCGCCGGCTGTGGGTGAGGCCCAGCTTGGCGCTCAGCTTGCCGGCCGTGCCGAACGAATGCGTCCAGCCGACATCGCTGCGCGCCGAAAAAATACTGGCTTGGGAAGTGACGGCATTGCGCGGATAGTCGCTGGCAGGCCCCAGCACCAGCGTTTCCCGCGAGGCGCCATCAAAACCGGTGCGGTACCAGTCCAGCAGGCTGAGCCAGGTGACGGTGTCGCCGTTGTCCAGCGTCCAGTTCAGGCGCGGCGTCAAGCTGGCCTTGTTGACCGACGAGGCATTGCGCGACTGCATGCGGCGCAGCGCCAGCGCCTGGCCCTGCGGGCCGAATGCGCGCTCGATATTCAGAGGCGAGGTATCGTCCGCGGTGCGGTCCAGCGCGCCCGTCAGTGCGTAGGCAAAGCCTGGCGACTTGTCGGCCACGCGCAGCGAGGCGGAAGGGTTCCAGCGATCGTCGACACGCCCGCTGCCCAGCTTCCATTCGCGCTCGGCACGGCTGGCGCCCTTGCGCAATACCAGGTTGATGCTGCCGGCGACGGCCTGCATGCTGTATTCGGCGGTCGCGCTGCGCATGATTTCGATGCGCTCGATCATTTCGGGCGCCACCGACTCGATGGAAAAGCCCGGTGGTGCCGGGTCGCCATTGATCAGTATCTGCGTATAGCCTGCGCCGAGGCCGCGCATGCGCACCTCGTTGCCGACCACCGATACGCCGGGCTGGCGTTTCAATACGGCGGCGAGATTATTGTCGCCATACTGGCCGATATCGTCGCGGCCGATAATGATTCTGGCGGCCGTATCGGCTTCGCGCTGCGCGGCGCCGCTGGCGGCCGACACTTCCACGCGCGCCATCGTCACGCTGTCCTGGCTGACGGCGCTGTCCTGCGCATGGCTGGTGGTGGCCATGGCGCAGAGGCACAAGAAAACAAAGGGAGGGATGCTGCAACGGCTGTTCGATGGCATGGGATGGCGATTCGGGTAAAGGTGAGAACTGCAGTATTGCCAAAACCGTGCTGGCCGTCGTCCAGCGTGTGACGAATCACCGCATCCGTGTGACGGCTACCTCAAGGCGCGACGCACGGCATCGAGATAGCGCTCGCTGGCCGGCACCTGCGCGCCACAATGCAAGGTGACGGCATAGGTGCCGTCGCCCGTCACGGCCAGGCCATGCAACTGGGTCTGGCGCACGATGGCACGCCGGTGCACCCTCAAAAAGTGGGCAGGGTCGAGGCAGGTTTCCAATTTACCCAGTGCCACGCGATGCAGGATGGTACGCCGTGCCGCATGCAGTTGTACATAGTTGCCGGCCGACTCCAGCCAGTTTATTTCCTCGACGGCGATACGCTCGATTCGACCGACGGAGCGTACGCTGACATGCGACAGCCATGGCGACGCCGCTGGCGCCAGATAGCCGCGCAAGGCGCGCGCATACGCGCCGCGCTGGGCCAGCGCCAGCATCGCCGCGGCACGTTCCACCGCTTGCGCCAGGCGCGCATCGTCGAGTGGTTTGAGCAAGTAATCGAGCGCATGCACGTCGAAGGCGGCCACCGCATATTCGCTGTAGGCCGTCACGAAAATAATCAGCGGCGGCTCGGCCAGTGCGGCGAGGCTGCGCGCCAGCGCCAGGCCCGACTCCTGTGGCATCTGGATATCGAGGAAAACCACATCGACCGCCTGGGCGGCCAGCGCGGTCCGGGCGGCAGCGGCGCTCGCGCATTCGGCGACGACACGCCATTGGGCGTGCGCAGCCAGTGCATAACGCAAATTGGTGCGGCTCGGGGCTTCATCGTCGACGATCATCGTGTTGATCATCAACACGCCACCTGCAGCGGCATGCGGATTTCGACCAGGAAGCGGCCATCGAGACGCTGCGTCTGCAGCCTGCCCTGCTGGCTCGATGAATGCAGGCGCTCGCGCGTGTTTTGCAAGCCCAGTCCGGCACCGGGATTCGGTGTAGCGTGTGGCTGCAGCGGGTTCGACACGCGTATCAGCACCTCGTTGCCGGACACCGCGAACGACAGGCGTATATCGCTCTCGCCGTCATGGCTGTCGAGATCATGGCGCAGCGCATTTTCGATCAGCGGCTGCAACAGCAGCGGCGGACAGTCGCCATGCCGTACCTGCTCGCTGTCACCGTCGATGGAAAACCGCAGTCGCGCACCGTAGCGCAGCCTTTGCAGCGACAGGTAGTCATGCACGAATCGCAGTTCTTCACCGATGGTCACTGTCTCGCGTGCGCCCGCCGCCAGCGCATAACGCAGCAAGTCGCTCAAGCGCGCGATGCCCGACAGCGCCAGCGGGCCGTCGCCCGTACGCACCAGCGCGCTGATCGCATTGAGGGCGTTGAAGATAAAATGCGGCTCCAGTTGCGCACGCAGCGCCAGCATGCGCTGCTGTTCCAGGGCCAGTTGCAAGGCCAGGTTATCGCTTTGCGCAAGCCGCCAGGCAGCCTCGCGCGCCCGCGCAAGACGTCGGTTGCCGATCGCCGCCATCGCCACCACCGTGCCGCTCATCCAGGCAAATTCTGTAAACAAGTTAAACATGGACATGGATCCGAAGGCTGACCGCATGGCCGCGAGCGAGACGCCAGCACCCCGGAAAAACACATCGCAGAACGCCACATACAGCCATTCCAGCGGCAAGAAGGAAAGCAGCAGGGCCACATACACCAGGGCGCTGCGCCGGGCGCTGTCGAACAGGGCATGCCAGCGGCCCAGCGCCAATGACAGGCCACAGCTGAGCATCATCATGGGCACGTGATATACCAGCCAGCGCAGCAGGAAATGGCCATAGCCGTGCCAGCCCTGGACTGCCTGGTCGCGCCAGGAGCCGAGTGCGCCGACCGCACAAATCGCCGCCCAGACGGCGCTGTGCGAGACGATGGCGCTGACGATGGTCAGCAAGGCTGGCCAGGCCGGAAACAAGGGCGCATTGGGGGTCTTCATGCGCGCCGAGTATAGCAGCGGCATGGCGCCTGCCGGCGGCAAATCAACCCGGCAAGGCGGGGTTTCGTCACAAACACGATCAAGAAGGCCAAGCCAAAGCCAGCTTGCCGGTCACGCCTGCCCCGGGCAGTGTTCGCCAAAACCGCGTCTGTCGGCTAACATGGCGGGCCCCGCACTTGGCGAACTGATACCGCATGCAAACCACCCCAGCTCACCCTCCTTTGCGCCTGCGCACGCTGATCGACGCGGCCGCGCTCGAACGCATGGCGCCAGCCCTCGAAGCGCACTTCCACGCCAGGCTGCTGGCGAACCGGGTGCGCGGCGGCGTCGACCAGCGACTGCAGGCCAGTGAGCGGCAGATGCAGCAGGCATTTGCGCGCGCGCCCAAGATGCACGCCGTGATGGTATGGAGCAGCGTGATCGGCCTGGCGACGGCGCTGGCGTTTGCCGTGGGTGGCGGCCTGCTGGTGCACGGCGTTCGGCTGGACCTTGTTTGCCTGGCTTTTTTCGGCCTGATTTTTGCCTTGCTGGTGCTGGTGCCGCGCGTGATCAGCTGGCAGCAGCAGCCGTGGGAATGGCTGTGGCGCACCCTGGCACGGCGCCTGGTCAACCAACAGCTGAAAAGTGCGCGCGCACTGGCGCCGTTCGAGGCACAGTACGATATTGATGATATCGATGGCGACGCCAGGCAGGTTACCTATACCCGCATCACAAAGGCAGCCGGCACGGTACGCTGGACGCGCACCCTGGCCGGCCCCGGCATTTTTGGCAACGGCTACAGCCTGTTTTTTGAGCCCTCCCCATCCATGCATTGCGTGCTGTTGCTGCATGCACGCGATGCGCGACTGGAGGAAATGTTCGCTCAGTGCCCGCCGCCCAGGTAGGCCGCAATCACCTTCGGATCGGTTTTGAGGCTGTGCGCGGGACCATGCACCGAGATGCTGCCGTTTTCCAGCACATAGCCATAATCGGCCACGTTCAGGGCGGCGGCGGCGAACTGTTCCACCAGCAGCATGGTCACGCCCTCGCCCTTCAGCCGCGTGATAATGCGGAACACTTCTTCCACCAGGATCGGCGCCAGGCCCATCGACGGTTCGTCGAGCAAAATCACTTCCGGGTTCAGCATCACGGCGCGCGCCATGGCCAGCATCTGCTGCTCGCCGCCGGACAAGGTGCCGGCCAGCTGGTGCTGGCGCTCTTTCAAGCGAGGAAACAGTTCCAGCGCCTTTTCCAGGTCGCGCTTGATATCGCCTTTCGGCCGCGCCCGCGTAAAGCGGGGAAAAGCGCCCAGCAGCAGATTGTCGGTGACCGACATCGAGGCGAACACGCGCCGCCCTTCCGGCGAATGGGCCAGGCCGGCGCGGGCGATCTTGTGCGAATCGAGACCCGTCACGTCCTTGCCACCCAGGGTGACGCTGCCCGACTTGGGCTTGATCATGCCGGAAATGGCGCGCATGGTGGTGGTCTTGCCGGCGCCGTTCGAGCCGATCAGGGTGACCAGCTTGCCTTTGGGCACCTCCAGGGAAATGCCGTGCAGCACTTCGACTTTGCCGTAGGCGGCATGCAGATTGTTAATGGTCAGCATGGTCTTCCTCTCAATGGGGCGCGGTGGCCAGGGTCTCTTCGCTGCCGCCCAGATAGGCTTCGATCACTTTCGGATCGCTCTGCACGGCACTCGGGATGCCTTCGGCAATCTTCTGGCCAAAGTCCAGCACCGTCACCACGTCGGACAAGGCCATCACCACGTCCATATGGTGCTCGATCAGAATGATGGTGATGCCGTGTTCGCGGATCTTGCGGATGATCGCCATCAGTTCCTTGATATCGGGCGCGGTAAGCCCCGCGGCCGGTTCATCGAGCAGCAGCAAACGTGGATTGAGCCCCAGCGCGCGGCCGATTTCCAGCAGCCGCTGCTTGCCATACGGCAGGTTGCGCGCCTCCTCGTTGGCCAGGTCCGCCAGGCCGACGAATTCAAGGATGCTGGCGGCCCGCGCACGCGCCGCCTTTTCCTCGCGCTTGTAGCGCGGCGTCTGCAGCATCACGTCGAGCACGTTGGACTGAAACGTGTTGTGCAGTCCCACCAGCACGTTTTCGGTGGCCGTCATTTCGCCGAACAGCTGCACGTTCTGGAACGTGCGCGCCACGCCGCCCAAGGCAATTTCGGACGGCGTGCGGCCCGAAATCACGGCGCCGGCAAATTCCACCTTGCCGGCGGTCGGCTTGTAGATGCCGGTCAGCACATTCATCATGGTGCTCTTGCCGGAGCCGTTCGGCCCGATCAGGCCATGGACCGAGCCTTGCGTGACGTTCAGGTCGACCTGGTTCAGCGCTTTCAGGCCGCCGAACTGCATCAGCGCCTGGTCCACCCGCAGCAAGGTCGCACCCTGCTGGCCACCTTGCGCGTGGTCAAATGGCGCCACCCCCGTGGCGGCCACGGCAGCCACATGGCGCCGGCCCTTGCCGACAAAGCTCATCAGGAAGCCGACGATGCCGTCTTGCAGGTAGTACACGACGAACAGGGTCATCAGGCCAAAGATGGTCAAACGCCAGTCGACCATATTGTCGAGCTTGTAGGAAAACGCGGCCAGGCCGATGGTGGCCACCACCGGCACGATCACGCCGCGCACGGTAGTGCGTTTCCTGGCCAGCATGAATGCAGAACCGATCACACCCAGCACGGCGGCGGCCACCGCAATCTTGCGGAACAATTCGATGTCCGACAGCAGGCTGGGCAGCATCACGACAATCAGCGCGCCGATCAATGAACCCGAGCGCGTCTTGCGTCCGCCCATGATCACGGCCAGCAGGAACAATATCGTCAGCTCGAAGTTGTAGGTATTCGGCGAGATATATTCTTCCGAGTACGCATACAGGCTGCCGGCCAGGCCGGCGAAACCGGCGCTGATGACAAACGCATAGACCTTGTAGCGATACACCGATACGCCCATGCAGTCCGAGGCGATCGGGCTGTCGCGCAGCGCCTCGAAGGCGCGGCCCAGGTTCGATTTCAGGATGCGGTGCACCACGATCAGCGAGATCACCATCAGCGCGGCCACCATGTAGTAATACTCGACTTCCGACAGTTTATGGCCGAACATCGACGGCTTGTGGATCTTGATGCCCATCGGGCCTTCAGTCAGGAAGCTCATCTCGTTGATCAAAATTTGTACGATGGTGCCGAAAGCCAAGGTGACCATGGCCAGGTACGGGCCCGTCACGCGCAAGGCCGGCAAGGCCAGGATGGCACCGAATACGGCAGCGCCCACGATGCTGGCGGGCATGGCCAGCCAGAACGGCAGGCCCAGCTTGAATACCAGCACGCCCGTGGCGTACGAGCCGATGCCGAACAAGCCGGCGTGGCCCAGCGACACCTGGCCCGTGTAGCCGACCACGATATCGAGGCCGAACAGCAGGATGGCGTAGATCAATATGGTTTCGGCAAGGTGAATATAGTAGGGATTCGGGATAACGACCGGGAACAGCGCGAGCACGGCCAGCCCTGCCAGGCTTAGCGCCAGCTTGGTGATGTTGTTCATATATTCCTCAGACTTTCTTGATCGCGGCTTTGCCGAACAGGCCGGACGGCTTGATGGCCAACACCAGCAGCAGCAACAGCAGGCCCGGCACTTCCTTGTAGCCGGTGGAGATGTAATAGCCGGTAGTGGTCTCGGCGATGCCCAGGATCAGGCCGCCGACGATGGCGCCCACGCCCGAGGTCAGCCCGCCGATAATCGCCACCGCAAACGCTTTCAGGCCCAGCGAAGCGCCCATGGTGGCGCCGGTCAGTGTCAGGGGTGCGACCAGCACGCCGGCAAACGCAGCCGTGGCGGACGACAGCGCATAAGAAAACGTGATCACCATGCCGGTATTGATACCCATCAAACCGGCCGCGTCGCGGTCGTTGGCGGTGGCCACCACGGCCTTGCCGTAGATCGACTTGCGGTTGAACAGTTCGACCGCCAGCATGATGGCCAGCGCGCCGATGATCACCGCCACCTGCATCTGTTGCACATTGGCGCCGAATAGCTGGAACGGCGCCGAGCTGAGCGGCGAAGGGAACATCAGGTCATCCTTGCCCCAGATGTTTTCCGCCACGTTTTTAAAGATGATTGCAAGCGCGATGGTCGACATGATCCAGCCGAATTCGGACTTGATCTTGATCGCGGGCCGCACGCCGATCCACTCGACGAACACGCCCTGCAGCGCGCCGAAGGCGATGACGATCGGGATCATCAGCAGATAGCTCATGTAGGGGCCGCCGTGGATGGTGCCCACCAGTGACAGGCCAACCAGCGCGCCCAGCATCAGGGACTCGCCCTGGCCGAAATTGAGGGTGCCGGAAGTGGCAAAGGTGAGTTGATAGCCAAAAGCGATGACGGCATAAATCATGCCCAATGCAACGCCGCTAAAGACTAGCTGCAGGAAGATTTCCATGGTATTCCCCGGGTGGCGGCAGGAAAGTATCTGCCGACGGACGACAAAAGAATGGCCAGGCTTGATTCACTCAAGGCTGGCCACGGGACAAGATCTGAACGCGGGCTTATTTGGCCTGCACGACCTTGCCGTCCTTGACTTCGCCAAACACCGTCAGGTCGGCGGTAATCGCTTCATGGTCGGTCTTGCTGAACGGTTTGTCGTAGGTGGTGACGGCGCCTTCCACTTTTTCCGTCAGGTTTTCCAGTGCGGCGCGCACTTTCGGGCCATCGGTGCCACCGGCCTGCTTGAAGGCCGCAGCGAGCAGGTAGATGGAATCGTAGCCTTGCGCAGCCGACACGGCCGACGGCATGCGCCCGCCCGATGGCTTGTAGGTGGCTACATAGGCGTCGATAAAGGCCTTGCGCTTGGGCGTGCTGGCGTCCTGGATAAAGGTTTGCGGCATGCGCGTGCCGTTGCCGTTCTTGCCGGCATTGTCGATGAAGTTGCCCATGGCCAGGGTCCAGCTGCCGATCAGCGGCACTTTCCAGCCCAGTTTTTCCATGCCGTTGGCAATTTGCGCCAGTTCCGGGCCGATGCCGTAGGTCAGCACCACTTCGGCGCCGGCCTGCTTGGCTTTGAGCAGCTGGGCCGTCATGTCGACGTCCTTGATGTTGTATTTCTCGACCACCACCGCTTTCAGGCCCTTTTTGTCGAGCGCTTTTTCCAGGTCTTCACGGCCCAGCTGGCCGTAGTTGGTGGAGTCGGCCAGGATCGCCACTTTCTTGAAATTGCGGCGCGTGACGGCTTCCTCGACGATCATGTGCGACTGGATCTGGTCGTTGGCGGCGTTGCGGAAGATATAGTTTTCAGGCTGGTCGGCAAACTGCTTGGTGACGATGGAGCCGGTGGCCACATTGTTCATCACGGGAATCTTGGCTTCCTGGTAGAAGCGCTGCGAGGCCAGCGCCACGCCCGTGTTGATATAGCCGACGGTGGCGGCGACTTTTTCCTTGTTGATCAGTTCCTGGGCGATCTGCACGCCGCGTTCGTTCTTGGCTTCGTCGTCGCGCTCGATCAGCAGCAGCGAACGGCCCAGCACGCCGCCCTTGGCATTGATTTCGGCTACGGCCAGCTTCACGCCGTCGCGCATCGACACGCCCATCGGCGCAGAGCCGCCCGTAAACGGACCCGATACGCCAATCTTGATCGGGTCGGCTGCGACCGCCATTTGCGAGAAACCCAACACCAAACTTGCCACAAGCAATTTCTGTTTGAACTTCATTGTCATCTCCTCTGATACAACGTTTTTAAGCCACTTATTTTTATAGTCGTACGCTGGATAACCGCCCCATCGATAAATCATTGTAGGTTAGTAATGTACCCCCAGCAACAACTACATATGACGCGTCGCAACATATCAAAAACAACATATTGCATGAACGGCTGTCAGTATTCTGTAAGGAATCTATGACTCAAAATGGGTGTCCTGCACTCTTCAAACGGACTGACCTGGCGCAATGTGACGCTGCACGCCCATGCTAAGGTCAGCGATGCCAGCGCTCGCAGGCAAGGCTGTCTCGCCAACAACATCGTCCGGAGGCCCCATGCAAAGCCGTTCATTCCTTCATCGCCCGGCCGCCATCGGCCTGCTTGCAGGCCTGCTGCTGAGCGGCTGCGCCAGCAATCTCGGTTCCGTGCGCAGCGTGGGCGAACAGACACAAAAAATGTCCGCCGCCATCCATCCCGTGCTCGCTGGTGCGGCCGACAGTTGCATGGCAAAAGCCATGCGCCGGCAATTGATCACGGCGACGCGCTTTGACGCACAGGCCAGCGAACAGGCGGCGCGCCAGCGCTGCATCATGGAAGAAAAGATGAGTCCGCGCCTGGTCGCGCTCAACGATGTGCTGATCGCGTATGGCAAGGTGCTGGCGGACACCTCCGACAAAAAATTACCGTCTTACAAAGAACAATTCAAGGGGCTGGACGAGGCGCTCGGTGGACTGGAGCAACCAGGCGACGGCACGCCGTTGCTGGACGCCAGTCAATTGTCGATTGTCATGAAACTGGCGCGCTACCTGAGCGCCATGGCAACCCAGCGCATGCAGAAAGCCAGCCTGCGCGAGCTGCTGGCGCAGCAAGAGGCCGTCAATATCACCAGCAATGCGCTCAAGGAATATGCGCTGCGCATCCACCTGCCCAATCTGCGCGAGGAGGCGCGCGAAGTAGGCCAGTTGCGTGGCGCCGTCGGCGCCATGTCGGGCACGGAACCGCTGGCTGCCAATTATGTCGGTACCCATTTGTATCAGGAAAGCAAGCTGCTGGCGCAGCGGCAACAGGCCGCCACCGCCTATGTGGAGGCGATCACGGCCATGCAACAGAGCCTGGCGGCACTGGCCGCGCATCTCGACAACCTGCAGGATCCGCAAGCGCTGGCCCAGGTCGACGATTTTGCGCAGCGCGTCGCCGTGCTGGAACGCCAGGTCGCCCTGCCCTCGCCCTCACGCTGGTAACTGACAGGAGCCCATCATGGCCACGCCCCATGCATTGACGAAAGAAGAGACCTACGCCATCGCCGACAGCCTGGCCCAGGCATCGAGCCTGCTGCTGGACTTGCGTATCCGCCAGCGCGCCACCTTGTCGCAGGAAGAACAGGTGCTGCTGGAAAAACATGAAGACCACCTGGACATGCTGGTATCGCTGTTTCGCGCCTACGGCATCTATCTGATCACCGAGGATGCGCAGCAAGCCAGCGGCGACGTGTTACAGGCGATAGACAAGGGCAAGGCCAGGCTCAAGCGCATCACCGACATCAAGGCCGGCATTGACACGGCAGCCAAGCTGGTCAACCTGGGCGCCGCCATCTTGTCGCGCGATCCGGGCGCGTTGCTGGAGGCGGCCGCCAGCCTGCGCAGCAAGCCGAAAAAAGATGATGCGCCATCCTGACTAGGGCTCCGGCTGGCGGTGTCCCATCGCATGTTCCGCCATCTTGAAGTACAAGGCCGCCTGCTTCGGGTCCACCGCATGGCCCATCGTACCCTCCTGCAAGGCGATGGCCTTTTGCATCAGCGCTTCCGGATAGTCCAGCGCGCAGGCGGCGTCGAGCCAGTGGCGCGCCCGGGCCGCATCGCTAGCCATCAACATATTGGCCGCGACAAACATCGCTGGCGCCACCTGGCGCTGTCCCGCCAGTTCCAGCCAGTGCAAGGCGGCAGCACTGTCCTGCGCGCCACCCATGCCGTTCTTGAGCATCAGCCCCAGGTAATATGCGGCCGCGCCGCTACCCTTGCCGGCCGCCTGTTCGAACAGCAGCCGCGCCTGCGGTGCACCGGCCTCGCCCGAGCGCATCAAAAGCCTGGCCTGCGCCACTTGCGCGCTGATGTCCTGCGCAGCAGCAGCTGGGGCGAGTGCCAGCAGCGCGGCCATCAGCAGCGCATGCAACCTCACTTGGACAGGTCGAGCTGATACAGCGCAAAGCCCTTGCCCGCGCCATCGTCAGCCTTCAGCTGTGTCACATTGCCGATGCCGGCCGCTTGCGCCAGATCAAGCACGTTGGGCGCCGTATGGAACACTACCGGGCCCTTGGTGGCGGCCCTGGCAAAGCGCCAGCTGCGTGCTGCGCCGTTTTTCGCGCGCGTCAGCGCCTTTTCTTGCGTGACATAGGCGATCAGCAAGTCGCGGTTGTTGTCGGGCGAGGCCAGCACCGTCTTGCTGCCGTCCAGGCCAGGGAAATTGCCGCCGCCGCTGGCGCGGTAGTTATTGGTGGCGATCAGAAATTCCTGTTGCGCGTCGACCGCCTTGCCCTGGTAGCTCAAACCCTTGATGCGCTGGCCGGGTGGCTGCGTCACATCGATCTCGTAGCTGATATCTTTGCTGGTGATGGTGTCGAAGTTGTAGCTCGGATGGGCTGTATTGATCAGTTCCTGCGGCGCCGCCTGGTTCGGATCGATGGTATTGAAGCGCCGGGCAGAGTGTTCCAGCCAGGCTTTCAGTTCCGCGCCCGTCATCTTGACGCCGTACAGGGCGTTCGGATACAGGTACAGGTCGGCTGCATTGTTGAGCGCCACATTGCCGGCCTTTACATCGGTATAGTCGGTGACGCCAGCCGAACCGCTCTTGAACGGCGACGACATCGACAGCACCGGCAAGCTGGCGTACTGCGGCAGATTGGCCTTGACATAGGCTGCCAGGTAAGCCGTCTGCGCCTGGTTCACCACTTCGATGGCGCTGATGTCGCCGACGTCGGCAAAATAGGTCGACATGCGGAAATCGGTAGCGCCGACCGGCGTTTGCACATAGGCGATGGTGGCAGCATGTTCGGCCGCCACCAGTTTTGCGATCGCCGCGTCCGGTTCGACATAACTCTTGTCGGCGTTCTGGATGCCGCGCGCCTCGACCGTGGTTTGCGCCTTGTCGATGACCCACTGCTTGCCATCGTGGCGCAGGCGCAGGCCAATCACGCCCAGGTGCTTGCCCCACAGATTGGCCATTACGGTCGGCACGCCATTGACCAGGCCACGGGCCTTGTCGACGCCAGGCAAATTAAATTGCGGCACGGTGCTGGCCGCGTTCG
This sequence comes from Janthinobacterium sp. 1L-D-8-B-C4, assembly GCF_057291295.1. Taxonomy (NCBI): domain Bacteria; kingdom Pseudomonadati; phylum Pseudomonadota; class Betaproteobacteria; order Burkholderiales; family Oxalobacteraceae; genus Janthinobacterium; species Janthinobacterium sp. 1L-D-8-B-C4. The sequence continues at coordinate 291,359 of NZ_JBXAVX010000001.1, read as the reverse complement.
GGAACAGCTGGTGCGAGTGGCCGATCAGCATGGCGTCCACGCCCGGCACTTGCGACAAGTAATAATTGCCGTTTTCCATGGTCGGCGAATATGGGCTGTTGTCCAGGCCGCCGTGCGAAATGGCCACCACCAGCTCGGCGCCCCTGGCGCGCATTTCAGGGATGAATTTTTCCGCTGTCTCGCGCACCCCTTGCGTATAGACGCGCCCTTCCAGCCAGCGCTTGTCCCACGACATGATGGTCGGCGGCGCGAAGCTGATGATGCCGACCTTCACCGTGCTGGTAATCATCTTGCCATCGGCGCCGACTGCGGTGATTTGCTTGTCGATAATGTGATACGGCGCGAACAGCGGCTTGCCGCTTTTTACGCTGTAGACATTGGCCAGCACTTGCGGGAACTGCGGCCCGGCGCAGCGCGGTTTGGCTGCATCGACGCTGTCGACATCGAAGCGGTTGCCCGTCACCTGGCTCAGGAAGGCCAGGCCATAATTGAATTCATGGTTGCCGATGCCGCCGCCATCGACCTTCAGCAAATTCATCGCCTTGTAGATGGCCAGCGTCTGGTCGCAGGCCAGCGGTTTGACCAGCGCCTGGTAGTCGGCCAGCGCCGTGCCCTGGATGGTGTCGCCATTGTCGAGCAGCAGGTTGTTCGGAAATTCGCCGCGCGCCTGGGAGATCAGGGCGGCCGTGCGTTCCAGGCCGATCGACGGCTCGTCCTGCAGCTTGTAATAGTCATAGCTGAGCACATTGGCGTGCAAGTCTGTCGTCTCCAGCAGCGCCAGCGTAGCCGTGCTGCCGGCCGGGGTGGACGCTGGCGTGGTCGCCGGCGACAAGACACCACAGCCGGCCAGCAGCATTGGCAACAGGGCGAGACAGGGAAGTTGACGCATGATGTATTCCTATGGAAAGACAATATCGCCAGCATCATACGCAGCACCGCTGGCGCCATCAAGCGATTCCCTGCCATGCCGCCAGCATGAACAGGTGATGTTTGGAAGAAAAATAGCCGATTATTGCTTGCCAAAGCCGTAATTGCGCCATGCTGCCGTGAGAAACCGTTTGTGCTCGCGTATAATGCAGGGTTTGATTTCACCATAGAAGACTAGAAAATCATGGAAGCCGAACGCATCAATATCATCTCCGCCCTGCTCTCCGACCTGACGGTCCGCGAAGCCGAACTTCGGAGGTATCTTTGACTTCACTGTCAAGTCGGAGAAACTAGAGCAAGTCAACGAAGAACTGGAAGACCCTACCGTCTGGAACGATCCCAAGCGCGCCCAGGATCTCGGTAAAGAGAAGAAGGCACTCGAAGCCATCGTCTTTACCCTGACCAAGGCCGACGCCGACCTGCGCGACACGGCGGATCTGTTTGCCATGGCCCGCGAAGAAGGCGACGACGAGACGCTTGAAGCGATCGAAGGCGACGTGCAGGAGATCCTCAAGGTCATCGAAAGCATGGAGTTCCGCCGGATGTTCAACAATCCGATGGACCCGAACAACTGCTTCATCGACATCCAGGCGGGCGCCGGCGGTACCGAAGCCCAGGACTGGGCCTCGATGCTGCTGCGCCAGTACCTGCGCTATTGCGAACGCAAGGGCTTCAAGGTCGAGATCCTCGAGCAATCCGATGGCGAGGTGGCCGGCATCAAGACCGCCACCCTGAAAGTCGAAGGCGATCACGCCTATGGCTTCCTGCGCACGGAAACCGGCGTGCACCGCCTGGTGCGCAAGTCGCCGTTCGACTCGGCCAATGGCCGCCACACCTCGTTTACGTCGCTGTTCGTGTATCCGGAAGTCGACGATTCGATCGAGATCGACGTCAATCCGGCCGATATCCGCGTCGATACCTACCGCGCCTCGGGCGCCGGTGGCCAGCACATCAATAAAACCGACTCCGCAGTGCGCATGACGCACGCGCCGACCGGCATCGTGGTGCAGTGCCAGAACGACCGTTCGCAGCACCGCAACCGTGCCGAAGCGATGGAAATGCTGAAGGCCAAGCTGTACGAACATGAATTGCGCAAGCGCATGAGCGAACAGCAGAAGCTGGAAGACTCGAAGACCGACGTCGGCTGGGGCCACCAGATCCGTTCCTACGTGCTGGATCAGTCCCGCATCAAGGACTTGCGCACCGGCTTCGAGACGGGCAATACCAAGGGCGTACTCGATGGCGACATCGACGAGTTCATTTCCGCTTCCCTGAAACAAGGCGTATAACAGTTGACCTCACAGATGACCACTTCCCAGCGTGCCTTGATCTTCGACATGGATGGCACCATCGTCGACAACATGGCCTTCCACACCAAATCGTGGCTGGAGTTTTTCCAGCGCCGTGGTCATGTGATCGACCCCGATGCCTTTTTCCTCGACACGGCGGGGCGCCAGGGCCATGAAATCATGCGCAGCTACCTGGGCGAAGATGTCGACCATGTCACCCTGAATGCCGAAAAGGAAGCGCTGTACCGCGAGCTGTACGCGCCGCACCTGGCCACCGTGCCCGGCTTCGACCTGCTCATCGCCAGGGCTGCCGCCGCCGGTATCAAACTGGTAGTCGGCACCGCCGCGCCGGACGAGAACATCGTCTTTACGCTCGATGGCCTGGACTTGCGCAGCAAGTTCGACGCCATCGTCGGCGCCGGCGACGTTGCGCGCGGCAAGCCGAACCCGGACGTGTTCCTGGCCGGCGCCGAGAAAGTGGGCGCGCTGCCAGAGAACTGCATCGTCTTCGAAGACGCGCCGCTGGGCGTGGAAGCGGCGCGCCGCGCCGGCATGCGCGCGGTGGTGCTGACCACCACCTTGCCAGCGTCGGCCTTTGCCGAATTCGACAACGTGATCTGCATCGCCGCCAATTTTGCCGAACTCGATCTCGACGCGCTGTTCGCCAGCACGCCCGCCATGGCCACACCCATTTAATCAACAAGAACAGACCACAATCATGACCACGGACATCCAAGAACAAGCCGCCGCCCCCGATGAAAACAAGATCATCGCCGAGCGCCGCGTCAAGCTGGCCGCCCTGCGCGAACAAGGCATCGCTTTCCCGAACGATTTCCGCCCTGAACACAAGGCGGCCGATCTGCATGCCCAATACGGCACGAAGACGCGCGAAGAACTGGAAGCCGAACCTGTCGCCGTGGTGCTGGCAGGGCGCATGATGCTCAAGCGCGAAGCGGGCAAGAAAGCCGCATTCGCCACCTTGCAGGATGCCTCGGGCCCGAAAGCCGACGGCCGCATCCAGATCTACGCGACATTGGACCTGACCGGCGAAGCGGCCATGGCCGCGCTGCACCACTACGACCTGGGCGATATCCTGGGCGTGACGGGCACCCTGTTCAAGACCAAGACCGACGAACTGACCATCAAGGTGTCGGAACTGCGCCTGATCACCAAGTCGCTGCGTCCGCTGCCGGACAAATTCCACGGCCTGGCCGACCAGGAAACCAAGTACCGCCAGCGCTACGTCGACCTGATCATGAACGAAGAGACGCGCCGCACCTTCAAGGCCCGTACCGCCGCCATCTCGTCGATCCGCCGCTTCATGGAAAAGAACGAATTCATGGAAGTGGAAACGCCGATGCTGCACACGATTCCCGGTGGCGCGGCGGCCAAGCCGTTCGTCACCCACCACAATGCGCTGGACATGGAAATGTACCTGCGCATCGCGCCCGAGCTGTACCTGAAGCGCCTGGTGGTGGGCGGCTTTGACCGCGTGTTCGAGATCAACCGCAACTTCCGCAACGAAGGCGTGTCGATCCGTCACAATCCTGAATTCACGATGATGGAATTCTACGCGGCCTATACCGACTACAAATGGTTGATGGACTTCACCGAAGCGGTGATCCGCCAGGCTGCCATCGACGCCCACGGCACCGCCACCCTGACCTACGGCGGGCGCGAACTGGACCTGGCAAAACCATTCCACCGCCTGACCATCGTTGGCGCCATCAACAAATACGCGCCGCACTACACCGCGGAGCAATTGAACGACGCGGCCTTCATCAAGGAAGAGCTGAAGAAATTCGGCGTGAAACCGTTCGCCACCGCCGGCCTGGGCGCACTGCAACTGGCGCTGTTCGAAGAAACGGCTGAAGCCCAGCTGTGGGAACCGACGTATATCATCGACTATCCGGTCGAAGTGTCGCCACTGGCGCGCGCCTCCGACACGGTGGCCGGCATCACCGAGCGCTTCGAGCTGTTCATGGTCGGCCGCGAAATCGCCAATGGCTTTTCCGAGCTGAACGACGCCGAAGACCAGTCGGCCCGTTTCCTGGCGCAAGTGGCCGCCAAGGACGCCGGCGATGAAGAGGCGATGTTCTACGACGCCGACTACATCCGCGCGCTCGAATACGGCATGCCGCCAGCCGGCGGCTGCGGCATCGGCATCGACCGCCTGATGATGATCATCACGGACTCGCCGAATATCCGTGACGTCTTGCTGTTCCCTCACCTGCGCCGCGAAGAATAATGATGAACACCTGAAAAATCTACTGCGCGTCGCGATTTGCGGCCTGCGATGCTCACTGTGCTATAGCACAGCTGCGCTTCTTAGCCGCAACTCCCATCCGCTCGCTACGATTTTTCAGGTGTTCGATACTTCACTGCAAAAAAGCCGCCTGATCTTGCGATCAGGCGGCTTTTTTTTACACCAACAGCAATATCCGGATGATCGGGTTTATTGAATCACCGTATAGCACGGAACATACGCCGTACCCGCCAGCTTCATGCGGTGCTGCGCCACGAACGAGGCCAGCAGTGCATCCATCGGCCCCATGATGGCCTTGTCGCCGTGGATCTCGAAGTTGCCGTATTTTTCGATCGAGCGGATGCCATCGTCCTTGACGTTGCCGGCCACCACGCCCGAGAACGCGCGACGCAACTGGGCCGCCAGCAAATGCGTGGCCTGGTTTTTGTGCAGGCTCAGGTTGCGCATGTTTTCATGCGTTGGGTGGAAAGGCTTCTGGAATTCGTGGTCAATTTTCAGCAGCCAGTTGAAATAATAGGCGTCGCTGTGCGCCTTGCGGAATTCGCGCACCTGCTTGATGCCTTCGAGCATTTCGCGCGCCACCAGTTCCGGGTCGTCGATAATGATCTTGTAGCGCTGCTGCGCTTCCGGTCCCAGGGTGTCGTGGATGAACTGGTTGATCTGCACGAAGTACTCTCGCGAGGTTTCCGGGCCCGTGAAAATCAGCGGGAAAGGAATCTCGGCGTTTTCCGGGTGCAGCAGGATGCCCAGGATATACAAAATCTCCTCGGCCGTGCCGGCGCCGCCCGGGAACACGACGATGCCATGGCCGGCGCGCACGAACGCTTCCAGGCGTTTTTCGATATCGGGCATGATCACCAGGTCGTTGACGATGGGGTTCGGCGATTCAGCGGCGATAATGCCAGGCTCGGTGATGCCCAGGTAGCGGCCGTTGTGCAGGCGCTGCTTGGCGTGGCCGATGGTGGCGCCCTTCATCGGACCCTTCATCGCGCCCGGGCCGCAGCCGGTACAGATATCGAGGCCGCGCAGGCCCAGCTGGTAGCCCACTTCCTTCGAATAATTGTATTCGGCACGGTTGATCGAATGGCCGCCCCAGCACACCACCAGGTTCGGGTTGAGCTGGGTCTGCAGCACATTGGCATTGCGCAGGATATGGAACACGGCGTCGGTCACGCCTTCCGTGCTGTGCAAGTCGAATTTCGGATTGCCCGTCACTTCGTCGCTGACAAAGATAATATCGCGCAGCACGGCAAACAGATGCTCGTGGATGCCCTTGATCATCTTGCCGTCGACAAAGGCGATCACCGGCGCGCCCTTGATGTCGAGCTTGATGCCGCGCTCGCGCTGGATAATGGAAATATCGAACGATTCATAGCGCTCGAGCAAGGCGCGGCCATCATCGATGGTGCTGCCGCAGTTCAGTACCGCCAGCGCGCAGCGGCGGAAAGTGTTGTACAGGCCGCCCTGGCTGGTGTCGAGCAATTTGTTGACTTCGGTCTTGGAGAGCACGTCCAGGCGGCCTTCCGGTGAAACCAGAGCATCGATAACGTCGTGTTCCATAATGCGAAAAATCCCTTTAAAAATCGATCCTCGGATGTGTTGCAGCACCAATATACGACAAGTCGGGCCGCTTGTGCTGCACCTTGAAAAAAACCGCGCCCTGCCTGCTTGCCCGCAACCGGTTTGACCAATATGAAACAGTCATTCTTGCTAATGCAAATCGAAATCTTCGCTCAGCGCAATTTGTAGATTAGAATGCCTGCCTATTGGAATTCCCGTGTGCCTGGTACTTCACAAGAGTGCCAGCCGTGCGGTATTCCATATGGTTGTTTTATCGATTGACTATAATAATTTTCAGGAGGAACCGCATGAGCGGTGCGACTACGCCCAACAAGGAAGCCGTAATTCCCGAGTTCAAGCAGATCATGGGCCACCCTAGCCCACTGTGGATGTTGTTCATGACTGAATTCTGGGAACGTTTCGCGTTCTACGGAGTTCGCTGGGCGCTGGTCCTGTATATCGTTGCCCAATTCCATGGCGGCGATGCATCGGGACAGGCTGCGGCCAACCTTACCTATGGTTCCTTCCTCGCGCTGGTGTACGCCGGCGCCCTGTTCGGCGGCTATATCGCCGACCGCGTGATCGGTTACCAGCGCTCGATCCTGCTGGGCGCCGTCTTCATGGCTGCCGGCCTGTTCTGCATCGCCGTACCCAACCAGGACATCTTCAACCTGGGCCTGGCCACCATGATCGTCGGCAATGGCATGTTCAAGCCGAACATCTCGACCATGGTCGGCAAGCTGTACACGACTGCCGATCCGCGCCGCGACAGCGGCTTCACGATCTTCTACATGGGCATCAACATGGGCGCGATGGTCGCTCCGGTGTTTACCCAATGGCTGGCTGAATCGATCTTTGGCACGGGCGGCATGCCGTCGTACAAAGTCGTATTCATGGCGGCCGGCTTCGGCATGCTGATCAGCCTGGTATGGTTTTATATCGGCCGCAACGCACTCAAGGGCATCGGCGCACCGGAAGCGCAGGCGGCCAATCCGATGCGCGTGGTCTGGGTGGCGCTCGGTTGCCTGTGCGTGATCCCCGTGATGTACTTCCTGCTGACCGTTGGCGCCGCCAACCTGCAGATCGTGCTGACCGTTCTGTTTGTTGGCCTGGCCATCATGCTGATGATCGAAGGCATCCGCAACGGCAAGGTCGCCCGCGACAAGACCATCGCCATGCTGGTGATTTTCGCCTTCAATATTTTGTTCTGGATGTTCTTCGAGCAGGCTGGCAGCTCGTTTACCTTCCTGGCTGAAAACATCGTCAATCGCAACCTGGGCTTCTGGACCTTCCCGACCGCCTACTTCCAGACCGTCAATTCGGTGGCCATCATCGTCTTCGCGCCGATCATCGCCGCAGTCTGGGTATTCCTGGCGCGCCACAACGTCAACCCATCGATCCCGCGCAAGTTCGGCCTGGGCTTGCTGGGTAATGCGGCCGCCTTCGGCCTGCTGATCTTCGCGCTGTCGAGCCTGGTTGGCGCCGACAACAAGATCCCGTTCTGGACCCTGTTCATGGTCTACGTGATCCAGTCGATCGGCGAGCTGTGCCTGTCGCCTATCGGCCTGTCGATGGTCACCAAGCTGGCGCCAGTACGCCTGGTCGGCATGGGCATGGGCGGCTGGTTCCTGTCGACCGGTATCGGCAACAACCTGTCGGGCATCTTCGCCAGCCACGTCAGCGGCGACAGCGGCATGTCGGTACCGTCGGCCCTGGCCGGCTACACCTTCGGCTTCTGGTCCCTGCTGGGCGCCGGCGTGGTGCTGTTCCTGATCGCACCGCTGATCAACAAGCTGATGCACGGCGTGAAATAATCGCGCCGTGTATCACCAGGACGGCGGCCTGCGGGCCGCCGTTTTTTTTCGCCTGCCCGGTCTCAATGCTGGGCGATACTGCCGCGCCAGGCGCCGGTTTCCTTGCCCCGGCTTTCCAGCATGTCCTTGAAGCGCTGCAAGTTGCCACGCGCCTCGAGCCGCACCGCGCCCAATGCATCGCCCAGCTGTTCGATCATGCCCTCCGGCTTGTAGTCCATTTTCAGGATGATGCGCGTGGCGTTATCGGATATCTTCTGGAAACGCACCTCGCCATTGTTGCGGACGCCGCTGGTGCTGCGCCAGGCGATGCACTGGTCGGGTACCTGCCTGGTGATTTCGGCGTCCCATTCCTTTTCCTTGCCGGCCACATCAGCCCGCCAATGCAGGTGCTTGTCGTCAATCTGGCGCAGTTCGTGCACGCTTTCCATAAACTGCGGAAAATCCTCGAACTGTGTCCATTGATTGTAAGCGGCGCTCAAGGGCACATTGACCTCGATCGACTCCTCCACCGACGAATTGCTGCCTGAGCCGCCCCCGCCGCGGCCTTGCGTTTTTTTCAGTTGCTGCGACAACAGGATGCCACCCGCGGCAAGCGCGGCGACAGTCACGATCCGATTCAGCATGGTTGACCTCCTTGGTGATGAAAAAGCGTTACGTACCATCCCTGAGCACCTTTCAAGATGCTCAAGCTGTCTGGGTTATGACTTTCGCCATGCGTATTAGTTCGGCAATAAGCGGTTTTTTTGCCCGGTCCGGCGCCCGCGCCCATGCCGGGCGGTACAATACCGCCAACTCACCCCACCCAGAAGAAAGCCATGTCCAGCATCTCCACCACCTCGCCCCTCTCCGATGATGAATACGCCGAGCTCGATATCCTGCTGGCCAGGCCCGAACTTGAAGGACGGGCGATGGACGTGTCGATGCTGGAAGGCCTGATTACTGCTGCCGCCCTGAGTCCGAACCAACTTTCCAGCACGCAATGGCTGCCATGGATCTGGGACAAGGCTGCCGGCAACACCGCTGCCACTCTGGCGCCGGCCGACATGACACGCGCCGAAACGCTGGCGCAGCGCCATTTTGAGTATATGGTCGAATGGCTGGCCAAGGACCCGGACAGCTTCGAGCCGATCTACGTATGCGGCCCCGAATGGAGCGTGTCCGGCTGGTGCGCCGGCTTCGTGCTCGGCACCACGCTGGACAAACCGCAGTGGGCTGCCCTGGGCGTCAGCCACCCCGAATACGTGGCGCCGTTCAGGCACCTGGCCAGCGCCACCGAACTCGACGACGAAGCGGCCGAGGAAGCCATGGACGCGGTGATTCCTTCGGTAATCGCCATCAATGCCGCCTGGGCGCGCCAGCGCCACCTGAAAAGCCAGGCTCACAGCCAGGCCGGCAGCACGGTACTGCGAGAAGTGCCGAAGACGGGCCGCAACGACCCCTGTCACTGCGGCAGCGGCAAGAAATACAAGAAATGCTGCGCCGCTGCCGACGGCATGTAAACGGTGCAAGCCAGCTGGCCAACTAAAATGTTCCATGCGCCATTTTTGTGACAATGTGTGAGTATTGATACTTTGCACCTGTGTATAGTAAAAGATTGTTGAAATGCAACAATAATCATCTTTTTATTACGACAGGAATCCCATGGAAGAGCGCACTTTTTTTGAACAAGGCGATGTCAAGGTCACCAATGCCCGCTTCATCAGCCACGGCCAGACCTACGCGATGCGCAACGTGACCTCGGTCAAGCCGTTCGAGCAGAAACCGCCGCGTGCCCTAGGCGTGATCGCTGCCTTGGTCGGCTTGGGCATCATGGCAAGCGGGAACTTCATGTTCGGCGTGATGGCGCTGGCGGCCGGCTTGGCGGTCCTGTTCCTGATCAAGCCGGTCTACCATGTGCTGCTGGCCACGTCCTCGGGTGAAACGCGGGCCCTCAAAACCAAGGACCGCGCCTACGTCAACCAGGTAATCCAGGCGATCAACGACGCCATGGTGCACCGCGCCTGAGCGGCGACGTCAGCGCAAGCGCTGCAACCGCGCCGCTGCTGTAGAATCGGGGAATGCTCCATGTGGAGCGTTCCCCGAACCATTTTCAGGCGCCGCCGCCATCCGTCGACCATTGCGCACTATTCTCTCTTCCCTGCTGCGCTTTCTCGGACGCCACCTGTTTCAGTTCCTGCTGTTCGTCGCCCTGCTCGCCACCGGCCACGCACTGCTGGAACAGGCTCGGCAGCTCAAGGCAGACCAGGTTCGGCTCGATGCCATGCGCGGTGCCGAGCGCCAGGCCGGCGAGGCAAGGCAAACGCTGGGCATGGCTGCGCAAGCGCGCATCAACCGCCTGCGGCGTGCCTCGGACGACGCCATCCTGGCCCGCCTGGCCCAGATCGACCTGGAGCTGCGGCAAGACCCTCCCTCTTTTTCCTTCGGTCTGGCGCTGTCCGATACAGCCGGGCTGGGCAACGCCATTGCCGGGCAAGCGCAACACCGTATCGAGATCGAACTGCTGAAACAGGAACGGGCTTACCTGCAAGCGCTGCGCGCAGCGCTGGGCGCGGAAAACGCCCGCCAGGCGCTGGCGCGCTTGCATCACGAACACCAGCGCGCTTATCAGTTGCTGATGGACAACCTGGTACGGCAACAGCGGCTAAGGCAGGCCCATCCATTGCAAATTTACCTGCCGGGCAGCGCCGAGCAGGCGGCGATGGCCGCCCTGCAAAAGGACGAAACCGGCTTGCGGGCCGCCAATCTCGATGCCTACCGGCGCCATGCGGCACAGCAGGCACGCATCCTGGCGATACCCGCCGGCACCACTCCCGGCCCATTCCAGCCCGATCAGCAACGCCTCGACGCCACGCTGCAGGACCTGGCCGGGGAAACCGCCCGGCTCGATGACAAGCTGCGCAACAACATTTGGCGCACCGCGCGCCAATTGCTGTCGGACTACGGACCAACGGCCGCCCTGCTGGTGCTGTCCGCCATCCTGACACCGCTCGCCATCAAGGCCTTTTTTTACTTCGTGCTGGCGCCGCTGGCATCGCGCCTGAAACCGCTGTCGATTGCGCACGAACTACGACTGAAAAGCACCAGCGGCGCGCTGACAATGGCGGAACAATCGCGCATCTCCGGCGTGTCGCAAGCCTTGCTTCTCGCACCGGGCGACACCATGCTGATCCACCCGGCCTACCTGCAATCGTCGCCAGTCGGCACCCGCAAACACACGCAGTGGCTGCTGGACTGGTCTTACCCATTGACCAGTCTGGCCGCCGGCATGGCGGCGCTGACGCGCATCACCAGTACGCAGAGCGCGTCGGTGACGCTGTCGGCCAGCGACGACCCGCTGATGGAAGTGGCGGTGCTGCACCTGCCGCCAGGCGCGGCGCTGGTGTTCCAGCCGCGCGGGTTGGTGGGACTGATCTTTCATGGCACGCAAAAGCCCGTCATCAGCAGCCACTGGCGCCTGGCCAGCCTGCATGCCTGGCTGACCTTGCAACTGCGCTTTATCGTGTTTCGCGGCCCGGTCACTTTGATCGTGCGCGGCACGCGCGGCGTGCGCATGGAGCAGGCCAGCGCCGGCCGCAGCATCAGCCAGGCCGCCACCCTGGGCTTTTCCACCGATGTGCTGTACTCCACCACGCGCAGTGAAACCTTTATCCCCTACCTGCGCGGCCAGCAGGCGCTGCTCAACGACCGTTTCGATGGCGACGGCATCTACCTGTACGAAGAAACCCCGCGCCATGGCAAGCAGCCGGGCAAGGCCGGCAGCTGGTTCGAGGGACTTGCAGACGCGGTATTGAAGGTGTTCGGCATATAGCCAGCTACCCTCGCGGGCGAAAAAAAGCCGCCCGTTTTTATCGGGGCGGCTTTCGGGGAAAGCAGGGAAATCAATCCTGCACGCCATCCTTTTTCTTCTCGCGCGCCACCACATACAGCAGCACGATGATCACCGCATACGGCAGCAGCGACAGCGCGTCCGAGCTGGTGCCGGCATAGAACGGATTGCCATGCTCTGCCCAGTCGGCCATCATCTGGTCGAAGTGGGTCAGCACGCCCGCCGTAATGGCGATGATGATGCCGGCCAGCGCGCCGCCGGCGATATAGCCGGAAGCGAGCAGCACGCCCGAACTGCGGTCGCCCGCCAGCTGGCGCTCTTCCTCGTTCAGGCTCGCGTTATGTTCGAGCTGGTTGTTGCGGCGGTCGGCCAGCCAGCGGATCACGCCGCCGACAAAGATCGGCAGGGTCGACGACAGCGGCAGATACACGCCGACCGAGAACGCCAGCGAGGCGATGCCGGCCATTTCCAGCACCACCGCGATCATCACGCCGAACAGCACCAGGGTCCATGGCAGCTGCTGGTCGAGGATTCCCTTGATGATGTAGGACATCAGCACGGCTTTCGGTGCATCGTATTTCTTCACTTCCGTGCCATCCGGGCGCTTGTTGTACTGGCCGTTGATGCCCGGGTCGACCAGGTAGGCCAGCTGGCCGTCGTCCTTGACGAAATACTTGCCGGCAGGGCCGCCAACGGTATCGGTCTTTTGCCAGACTTTATAGGTATTGTGGTCCGTTTCGGCTTGCGGGCCTTGCAGCACGCCTGTCACCGTCAGTTTCGACGCATCGACGCTCAAGCCAGGCGCGACCTGCGCGGCCGGCACGTAGACGGTGCTGGCGTCGTTCAGTTTCAGCAGGATCGGTCCCAGGATCAGTGCCGACGACAGCGCGCCCGCCAAAATCGCATACTGTTGCAGGCGCGGCGTGGCGCCTACCAGGTAGCCGGTTTTCAGGTCCTGCGAGGTGGTGCCGGCATTGCTGGCGGCGATGCAGACGATGGCGCCGACCGACAAGGCGGTGACGTAGTAGCGCCCGCCCGTCCAGCCCATCAGCAAAAAGATCAGACACGTAAACAACAAGGTAGCGACCGCCATGCCCGAAATCGGGTTCGACGAGGAACCGATTTCGCCGGTCAGGCGCGACGACACGGTGGCGAATAGAAAGCCAAACACCAGGATCAACAGCGCACCGAGCAAATTCATGTGCAGCGGCGTGGCAAAGGTGATCACGGCGATGATCGCCAGGCAGCCGATCATCACCCATTTCAAGGGAATATCCTGCTCGGTGCGCAAGGTCGAACTGGCCTTGCTGCCCTTGCCGATGCCGGCCAGGCCGGCCGACAGGCTGCGCCAGATCATCGGCATCGCGCGCACCAGGGAAATCAGGCCACCGGCGGCCACTGCGCCGGCGCCGATATACAGCACATAGGCGCTGCGGATATCGTCGGCGCCCATCGCGCTGATCAACTTGGTGCCCGGCGACAGCACGGTGGTGAGATTGTCGCCGAAGAATTTGATCATCGGGATCAGCAGCAAGTAAGACAGCACGCCGCCGGCCGCCATGGTGGCGGCGATGCGCGGGCCGATGATGTAGCCGACACCGAGCAGCTCGGGTGAAATCTCGGCGCCGATCGAACCGGCCTTCAGCGGTGCGCCGAATTCCACGCCCGGCGTATCCTTCCAGCCCTTGAACGAGATATTGAATACTTTATACAGCAGGCCAACGGCGAAGCCGCCGAAGATGATCTTGGCGCGGCGCTTGGCGTCTTTCGCGGCGGCCGAATCGGACTCGATGCTCTCGCCGGCGGCAATGCGCGATTCATCGGTGGCGGCCGCTTTCAGCACCTCGGCGCAGGCCGTGCCTTCGGGGAATTTGAGTTCCTTGTGCTGGTCGACGATCATGGTGCGGCGCATCGGGATCATCATCAGGATGCCCAGCAGGCCACCCAGAATACCGACCAGCATGACGCGCGAAATCTCCAGGTCGAAGCCCAGTATCAGGATTGCCGGCATCGTCACGCCCAGGCCGAAGGCCAGCGATTCGCCGGCCGAGCCGGCGGTCTGCGTGATGCTGTTTTCCAGGATCGACGAATCCTTGCCGCCCACCTTCTTGGCCAGGCCGAACAGGGTGATCGCGATCACGGCGACGGGAATCGAGGCGCTGACGGTCAGGCCCACCTTGAGCACCAGGTACAGCGACGACGCGCCAAATACCATGCCCAGGATGACGCCCATCAGCAAGGCGCGGAAAGTCATCTCGGGGAGCTGCGCGTCGGCCGGAATATACGGTTTGACCACGCCCGGGTTTGCATCTTTCGCCATAGGTTCCTCGTTATCTATAAACCAAAACAGCCCGGATTGGCGCCCGGGCTATTTTCTTGAAGCCGTGACTATCGCACAGCCGCGTTTCCATGAAAAGGTTTTTTGCGTCCATGTCCAGGCAGGCGGCTGGCGAGGCGCTTGGTCTATAATCGCTGCCACCGTGCCCTTGCACGCTCACACGAGACTGTCTTGACTGCTAACCGATCCGGCTTCCCCTGGCCATCCCGCCGCGCCGTGGTGCGCGGCCTGCTCCTCACCGGCTGCGCCGCCCTGGCCTGCGCCATCGGGCTGGCCGCCTACCTGTTCCTGTATGTGAAACCGCGCCTGCCCGCGCTCGACGTGATTACCAACTACGAGCCGAAGATACCGCTGCGCGTCTACACGGCCGACAATGTGCTGATCGGCGAATTCGGCGAAGAACACCGCGACTTCGTGCCGATCGCTCAGGTGCCGGAAATGATGAAGAAGGCCCTGATGGCGATTGAGGACAGCCGCTTCTACGAACACAATGGCATCGACTTCGTGCGCGTCGGCGGCGCCATGATGTCGAACCTGCGCCACGGCTTTGGCCACGGCGGCGGCTCGACCCTGACCATGCAGGTGGCGCGCAATTTCTTCCTCACGCGCGACAAGGTCGCCTCGCGTAAACTCAATGAGGTCATGCTGGCGCTGAAGATCGAAGCGGCCCTGTCGAAGGACCAGATTCTCGAGCTGTACATGAACCAGGTCTACCTGGGCCAGCGCTCGTTCGGCTTTGGCAGCGCGGCGCAGACCTATTTCGGCAAGCCGCTCGGTGAACTGACGATCGCCGAGATGGCGATGCTGGCCGGCCTGCCGCAAAACCCGTCGCGCCATAATCCGATCAGCAACCCGAAGCGGGCCCACGCGCGCCAGCAGCTGGTATTGAAGCGCATGCGCGAGCTCGATTACATCAGCGACGGCCAGTACCAGCAGGCTCTTAAACAGCCACTGCGCTACAACACGCGCGGCAGCCAGGGTTTCGACACGCACGCCGAATACGTGGCCGAACTGGCGCGCCAGGCGGTGTTTGCGCAGTACAAGGAAGACAGTTACACCAAGGGCATCAGCGTCTACACCACCATTTTGAAAGCCGACCAGGACGCGGCCTATGCCTCCACCCGCCGCAACGTGATCGCCTACGACCAGCGCCATGGCTATCGCGGCCCTGAAACTTTCATAGAACTGCCGGCTGAAGCGGAACTGCGCGACGACGCCATCGACGCGGCGCTGCAAAAGCGCCCCGACAGCGATGGCCTGATCGCCGCCGTGGTCACCGAGGTCGAAAATGGCAAGGTGACGGCCGACACCGGCGACGGCGAAGCGAAAGTCATCACGGGAGCCGGCCTGCGCTTTGCCGCCCCTGCGCTGTCCGCCAAGGCGGCCGCCGGCATCAAGCTGCGCCCGGGCGCCGTGATCAGGGTCAGCAAGGACGCGAAAGACAACTGGGCTATCACGCAAGTGCCGCTGGTGGCCGCCGCCTTTGTCTCGCTCGACGCCGACACCGGCGCCTACCACGCCATGGTGGGCGGCTTCGACTACAACCTGCAAAAGTTCAACCACGTCACGCAAGCGTGGCGCCAGCCCGGTTCGGCCATGAAGCCGTTTGTGTATTCGGCGGCGCTGGAAAAAGGCTTTTCGCCGGCCACCCTGATCAATGACGTACCGCTGGAGTTGCCGGCCGGCGGCAAGATCTGGTCGCCGCAGAATGACGACTTCAAGTTCGACGGCCCGATCACCATGCGCTATGCTCTGGCACAGTCGAAGAACGTGGCGTCGGTGCGCATCCTGCGCGCGCTCGGCGTATCGTACACCCACGACTTCATGGAAAAATTCGGTTTTGACCCGGCGCGCCAGCCGAACAACCTGACCATGGCGCTCGGTACCGGTTCGGTCACGCCGGTGCAGATGGCCGGCGCCTATGCACTGTTTGCCAATGGCGGCCACCAGGTCGAACCGTACCTGATCGACCGCATCGTCGACGCCAAGGGCGTGGTGCTGATGCAGACCAGGCCACCGGCGCCCGGCGACGAAAAAACCCTGGCGCTCGACCCGCGCAACGCCTTCGTGATGGACACCATGCTGCGTGAAGTGACGCGTTCGGGCACCGGTGCGGCGGCGACAAAAAGACTGGGGCGCAGCGATATCGCCGGCAAGACCGGCACCACCAGCGATGCCGTCGACGGCTGGTTTGCCGGCTACAGCGGCGGCATCGTGGCGGTGGCATGGATGGGTTACGACGAACCGAAGTCGCTGGGCGGCCGTGAATTCGGCGCCACCCTGGCCATGCCGATCTGGATCGACTACATGCAGACGGCGCTGGCCACGCGCCCGCAAATCACGCGCGCCGTGCCGGCAGGCCTGAGCCAGGTCGACGGTGAATGGCTGTATGACGAGTTCATCGACATGAACGGCGTCCGGACGCTGGACATGGACACCGAAACGCCGACCGATCCGGCGGCGGTGCCGGAAACGGTGCCGGTGGAAACGGCGCAGTAAAGTACGCAAATACGAAAAATGGCCGGGATCGCTCCCGGCCATTTTCATTGTGCGTGCGGCTTACGCCGCCACGCTCAGATATGCCCTTACCGTGCGCACCGTGCTGTCCGCAAAATCATCGACGCTGACCTTGGCCGCGCGGTACTTCCAGCGTTTGACATACCAGTCCTGGAACAGCGCCAGGCAGTGCGAGGCGAGCATGGTCGGGTCGCCCTGCGGCTGCGGGCTGATTTCGCCGATGGTTTTTGCCAGCAAGGTCTGCACGTACAACTCCGACTGCTTGGCCATGCTGCGCTGCTCGACCTGCAGCACTCGCGAATCCATGTAGACAAAATAAAACCAGGGCTGCAGGATTTCGGACAAATAGATCGACGACCGTATCATCGCCTCTAACCGGTCGAGCGGCGACTTGACGTCGGCGAACAGCTGCGGCAAGGCTTGCGTGGCATGGCGCACCACGTCTTCGATCATCTCGGCCAATTGATCCTTGCCGGTGATATAGCCGTACAGGCCGCCCATCGACAAGCCGGTCTCGCGGCACAGGTCGCGCAAGCTCATGGCGCGGAAACCCACGTCGTTGGCCAGCCTGAAAGTGGCGCCAAAGATGCGTTCGAGGTTTTCCAACGCGGGCTTGCGGCGCTTGACGCCGATGCGGCCCGCATGGCGGTCGAGGATGTATTCCCAGATATTGACGCCATTCAAAGGCGTCATCTGCTGGAACTGCTCAAAATTGAAATGGGTCGACAAGTGCATTCCCAAAAGACGGTGTAAAAACGGCGCCGCCTGCGACTGCAACCACGGCGGGTTCGGAAATCGGCCCTGATTATAGCGCAGCAAAATCGCTGCCAGTCTTTTCAATTTGGCCACGCAAGGCAAGCGCAACATGCGAGCAACATCCGAGCAACAGCACGGTCCGTCATATTGCACTGCAATATGGAATTGACAAGCTATTGCGGCACGACAGTGCTACATTCAATAGACCGAGCGCTCGCTATATTATCTGCAACACAGATTGCGACAGATGGCGGCGCCGGTACCGCTGCAGCATCGACATTTCCTTTTAATGACTATTAAAATAACGGAGACAAAATGAAGACTCGCTTCTGGCAATTGCTGTCCACCCTCGTCCTGGCCTGCTGCATCGGCCTGCCTGCCACCGCCGGCGCCGCCGGCTATACCCAAACAAAATACCCCATCGTGCTGGTGCACGGCCTGTTCGGCTTCGACAAGCTGGGACCGGTCGAGTACTTTTACGGCGTTCCCGCCGCCCTGCGCAGCGGCGGCGCCAATGTCTACCTGACCACCGTCTCGGCCGCCAACAGCACCGAAGTGCGCGGCGAGCAGTTGCTGTCGCAGGTGCGGCAAATCCTGGCCGCCACCGGCGCGGCCAAGGTCAACCTGATCGGCCATAGCCACGGCGGCCCCACCGCGCGCTATGTCGCCTCGGTGCGACCCGACCTGGTGGCCTCGGTGACCAGCGTGGCGGGCGTCAACAAGGGTTCGAAAGTGGCCGATATCCTGGCCGGCACGATACCCAATACCAGCGGCGCGCTGGGCACCGCCCTCGCCTCGCTGATCGGCATCATTTCGGGCAACCAGGGCTTGCCGCAAAACGCCGGCGCGGCGCTGGCTTCGCTGTCGACCGCCGGTTCGCTGGCCTTCAACAGCCGCCATCCGCAGGGCGTGCCGACCACCGCCTGCGGCGAAGGCGCCTACCAGGAACGCGGCGTGTATTATTTTTCATGGAGCGGCGCGCAGCCCTACACCAACGCGCTCGACGTGGGCGATCCGGCGCTGGCGGCCATCAGCCTGGCCTTTGGCGGCGCGAAAAACGATGGCCTGGTCAGCAGCTGTTCCAGCCACCTGGGGAAAGTAATCCGCGACGACTATGCGATGAACCACCTCGATGAAGTCAACCAATTCATCGGCATCGTCAACCTGTTCGAGACTTCCCCGGTCACCGTGTTCCGCCAGCAGGCCAACCGATTGCAAGGCCTGGGCCTGTAAGGAGGCGGCCATGCGCACGCACACGACCCTGATCGCGGCCGGCGCACTGGCCGCCCTGGCGCTGTACTGGTCGCTGGCGCCCGGCGAAGCGCCGGCGGCGCCGCCACAAAAGGAAGACCCCGACCTGTTCGCGTTCGTGCGCTCGATGGAGGGCACGCGGCCCGACGGCAAGCTCGTGGCCGCCGGCGAGACGCTGGTGGTCGATGCGGAGCTGGGCCACCTGTTCGACTACTATCTGGCCGGCCTTGGCGAAAAGCCGCTCGCCGCGATCCGCAGCCAGATCGAGCTGGAACTGGAGCGGCGTCTGGCGCCGGCACCGGCGCGCGAAGCGAAGCGTTTGCTGGGGGCGTATCTGGCCTACAAGCAGGCGCTGGCCGGCATCGAGCAAGCCTTGCCGCCAGCCAAAGATGCGCCGCAAGCGGCGCAGGCCAGACTACAGGCCATGCGCGCGCTGCGCCCCACCTACTTCACGGCGCAGGAAAGCGCCGGCCTGTTCGGCCTTGATGACGCGCGCGATGACGATGCCGTGGCGCGCATGGCGCTTCTGGCCGACGACACGCTGGACGAGGCCGGGCGGCAGCACAAGCTGGCCGCGCTCGACGCAGCCCTGTCGCCAGCCCAGCGCCTGGAACGCGACGCGCCGCTGCAGGTCAGCGCGCTCGACGACGCGGTACGCGCCCTGCGCGCGCAAGGCGGCGGCGACAATGAAGTCTACCGCCTGCGCGCGGCCACTTTCACGCCCGAGGCGGCGGCCCGCCTGGCCGAACTGGACCGCGAAGAATTGCACTGGCAGCAGCGCATTGAGGCCTGGCGCGCGCAGAAAGCGGCGCTTGGGGCCGCTGCACAGGATGCGGCGCAGGTACAGCAGGTGACCAACACCATGTTCTCGCCGGACGAGCAACGCCGCCTGGGCGCCTATGAGTAGACCAGCCGGCAGGCATCACATCAGCCACTAGCTCGGCAAGCGCAGCTGCTTCCGGGCGGGCGCGCCGCTGCCGGCCGGCGGCAAACTGGCCTGCTCGTGGTTCAGGCGAAATACGCTGACCACTTCCTGCAGCCGCGCTGCCTCGCTTTGCAGTGATTGCGAAGCGGCCGCCGCTTCTTCGACCAGCGCCGCATTTTGCTGCGTGACTTCATCCATCTGCGTCACGGCGTCGCTGACCTGGCCGATACCGGTGCTCTGCTCGGCGCTGGCGGTGGTAATGTCATGCACCATGCGGCTGACCTTTTCCACTGCCACCACCACCTCGTCCATGGTGGCGCCGGCGCGCGTGACGAGCGCAGAACCTGCCGACACCTGTTCGCCGGAGGTGGCGATCAGGGCACGGATATCGCGCGCTGCCGAGGAGCTGCGCTGGGCCAGGTTACGCACTTCGGAGGCCACCACGGCAAAACCGCGTCCCTGCTCGCCGGCGCGCGCCGCTTCCACCGCCGCATTGAGGGCCAGGATATTGGTCTGGAAGGCGATACCGTCGATTACGCCGATGATCTCGGCGATCTGCGCCGACGAACTGCTGATCGCCTGCATGGTGCTGATCACCTGCCCGACCGCCTCGCCGCCACGGTTGGCGATCTGCGCCGCGGCCAACGCCAGGGTGCTCGCTTCGCGCGCGTTGTCGACGTTCTGCTGCACCGTGGAAGTCAGTTCCTCCATTGCCGACGCCGTCTCTTCGAGCGAGCTGGCCTGTTCTTCGGTACGTGAGGACAGGTCGATATTGCCGGCCGCGATCTGGGTCGAGGCGGTGGCGATGGTATCGGTGCCACTGCGTACCTGCCGCACGATCTCTTGCAGATTGCCGTTCATGGTGGACAACGCGTCGAGCAGCCGGCCCGTTTCATCGGTGGCATGGCGGCCAAAGGTGGAGCTGAGGTCGCCCGCGGCCACGGTCTGCGCCACGCCCAGCGCGTGTTGCAGCGGCCGCACGATGCTGCGCGTGACCAGCCAGGCGGTGATCATGGCAAAGAAGATGGCCGCCGCGCTCAGCGCCACCACCAGAGCACGCGCGGCCAGGTATTCCTCGCGCACCCGCTGGCCCGATTCCACCATGCGCATGTGCTGGTGCCTGATCAGGGCGTCGAGTGCGCCCATGTAGCGCAACTGATCGTCGCGCACGGTTTGCAGCAGCAAGGCACTGGCTTCATCGCGCGCGCCGTCGTTGAGCAGCGCCAGCACCTTGTCGCGTCCGACATTGAAGACACTGCGCGCACTCTTCACGGCCGTCATCAGTTCCTTGCCCTTGTCGGAGGTGACCAATTTATCCAGCTCGCCCAGCTTCTGTTCGACCACGGCGCCGGCTTTGGCGATGACATCGCGCTCCAGCGCCACCTGATCAAAATCGTACATCAGGAACAAATTGCGCGTGGTGCGCGCCACCAGGTTGACCTGGTTGATGATGTCGTTGGCCAGCACGGTTTTCGGATAGTCGAGGTCGACCACCTCGCGCATGCGCTCGTCCAGCGCGGACAGGCGCGACACACTGAGCGCGGCGGTGGCCAGCAACAGCAAGGTAAGCAGCGCGAACGACCAGCGCAGGCGCGTTCCTATATTCATATTCCCCATATTTTCACATTCTTCAAGATAAGGCGGGTCGGCCGGGAGTGGGCAAAGACAGGAGCGAGGATGGTGTGCGCCATCGCTCGCCCCAGGCGCAGGATGCCAGGCAGGCAAGCGTAATTTATCCTACCGACAATGTCGCGATTAGTGTGTACGAAATTTTAGTTAGGCAATAAAAAACGCATTTTAACAACACTCTTTTGCTGTCGGGCGACGGCCTCGTCCATCGGGCGGGGAACGACGCCGCTGGCTGCGCCGTTGATACTCGTATAAGATGGTCGGAAAGCACACATCGAAAGCACCATGGCTTATCTTATCGAACAAAAACTGGTCATTGGCGTCGCCTCGAGCGCGCTGTTCGACCTGTCCGAATCGCACCAGGTCTACCTGGACAGCGGCCCCGAGGAGTACCGCAAGTATCAGGAGGCGCACCTTGATGCCGTGCTGGGGCGCGGCGTGGCGTTTCCTTTCATCCGCCGCTTTTTGAACATCAACAAGCACCATCCGCACGAGGCGCCGGTGGAAGTGGTGCTGTTTTCGCGCAACTCGCCGGAGACGGGCCTGCGCGTGATGCACTCGATCGCCCACTACGGGCTGGACATTTCGCGCGCCGCCTTCATGACCGGAAAGTCGCCCTACCCCTACCTGCCCGCGTTCAATGCCTCGCTGTTCCTGAGCGCGAATGAAGACGACGTGCGCGGCGCGCTGGCATGCAATTTTCCTGCCGGCCTGGTGCTGCCGTCGCGCACCGAGGACGACGAAGCAGACGACGAACTGCGGGTAGCGTTCGACTTCGATGGCGTGATCGCCGACGACGAAGCGGAAACCGTCTTCAAGCGCAACAACGATGTCGACGAATTCCACGCCCATGAAACCCTGAACGTGGGCACGCCGCACCGCCCTGGGCCGCTGGCCGCCTTGTTCCAGAAACTGGCCACCATGCAACGCCTCGAAGAGCGCGCGCAAAAACGCGACCCGGCCTACAAGAAGATCCTGCGCATCGCCATCATCACCGCGCGCAACGCGCCCTCGCACGAACGGGTGGTCACCACCCTGAAAAGCTGGGGCGTGGCGGCCGACGAAACGTTTTTCCTCGGCGGCATGGACAAGTCGCGCGTACTGGCAGTGTTCAGGCCGCATATTTTTTTCGACGACCAGCTGAGCCATTTGAAGTCCAGCGGCGGCACCATTCCGATGGTGCATGTACCGTTCGGCATCGCCAATGTGCGAACGGGCGATGGTCTATAATCGTGCATGGCTTTCCAGCCGCCCCTGTCAACTGCTTCTGTCACCAGTATCATCGCCTGCATGTCCCTAGCCCTGAAAAAATCGCTCCCCAAGCCCGGCAACCGCTACGCGCTGCCGGCCCTGTATGGTTCATCCGACGCTTATGCGCTGGCGCTGGCCGCGCTCGAACTGAAGTCACGCGGCCAGATGCTGGCGGTGGTGGTGGCGCAGGCCAGCGACGGCCAGCGCCTGCTCGATGAAATCCCGTGGTTTGGCGGCAAGGAGCTGCGCTGCCATCTGCTGCCGGACTGGGAAACCCTGCCCTACGACGCGTTTTCGCCGCACCAGGACCTGGTCTCCGAACGCCTGGCCACGCTGCACGAAATCCGCAGCCGCCAGTGCGACGTGCTGATCGTGCCGGCCACCACGGCGCTGGTGCGCCTGGCGCCGCCGTCCTTTCTGGCGGCCTACACTTTCTTTTTCAAGAAGGGTGAAGTCCTCGATGAAGCGCGGCTGAAGTCGCAGCTGACCCTGGCCGGCTACAGCCATGTGTCGCAGGTGATGTCGCCCGGCGAATACTCGGTGCGCGGCGGCCTGCTCGACCTGTTCCCGATGGGGTCAGCTTTGCCCTACCGGCTCGACCTGTTCGGCGACACCATCGAGACCATCCGCACGTTTGACGCCGACACCCAGCGCTCGCTGTACCCGGTACATGAAGTACGCCTGCTGCCGGGCCGCGAATTTCCGATGGATGAGGCGGCGCGCACCACCTTTCGCAGCCGCTGGCGCGAACAGTTCGAAGGCGACCCGTCGCGCTCGGTGGTCTACAAGGACATCAGCAGCGGCATCGCCTCGGCCGGCATCGAATACTATCTGCCGCTGTTTTTCGAGGAAACCGCGACCCTGTTCGACTACCTGCCACCCGACGCCTCGCTGGCCCTGGTGGGCGAGATCGACGCGGCGATCGGCCGCTTCTGGACCGACACGCAGTCGCGCTACCGCTTCCTGAAGGCCGACCGCGAACGGCCAATCCTGCCGCCCGAGTCGCTGTTCCTGGGCGACGAGCAGTTCTTTGCGCTGGCGAAACCGTATGCGCGCCTGGCGATCGCCAAGTCGAACGATGCGCTGGCGTCGGAACTGTCGGCGCCGCTGCCGAATATCGCGGTGAACCGCCGCGCCGACGACCCGCTGTCCAACCTGCGCAGCTTTTTGCTGCAACCGGGCCGCCGGGTGATGGTCTGCGCCGAATCGAACGGCCGGCGCGAAACCTTGCAGCAGTACTTTGCCGAATTCGATCTGCACCTCACGCCGGTCGAAGGCAGCGACGGCTTCCTGCAGTCCGATGCGAAACTGATGCTGGGCGTGGCGCCGCTGCATGCGGGCTTCGAGCTGTACACGGATGAAGGCAACCTGGCGTTCATCACCGAGACCGAGCTGTATGCGGGCTCGGGCCGCCGTGTCGGCAAGAAGAAACAGGAAGGCGTGACCCAAGTCGAGTCGATGGTGCGCGACCTGTCGGAGCTGAAGATCGGCGACCCGGTAGTCCACATCAACCATGGCATCGGGCGCTACATGGGCCTGACCAGCATGGACCTGGGCGAAGGCGAAACCGAATTCCTGCACCTCGAATACGCGAAAGACACCAAGCTGTATGTGCCGGTGTCGCAATTGCACGTGATCTCGCGCTACTCGGGCGCCTCACCCGAAGACGCACCGCTGCATTCGCTGGGCTCGGGCCAGTGGGAAAAAGCCAAGAAACGCGCAGCCGACCAGGTGCGCGACACGGCCGCCGAACTGCTCAACCTGTATGCGCGCCGCGCGCTGCGCCAGGGCCATGCGTTTGAATATTCATCGCACGACTACGAGCGCTTTGCCGACAGCTTCGGCTTCGACGAAACGCCGGACCAGGCCGAGGCCATCCACAACGTCATCCGCGACATGACGTCGGGCAAACCGATGGACCGCCTGGTGTGCGGCGATGTCGGTTTCGGCAAGACCGAAGTGGCGCTGCGCGCGGCCTTTATTGCCGTCATGGGCGGCAAGCAGGTGGCGATTCTGGCGCCCACCACCCTGCTGGCCGAGCAGCATGCGCAAACCTTTGCCGACCGCTTTGCCGACTGGCCGGTGCGCATCGCCGAGCTGTCGCGTTTTCGCAGCGGCAAGGAGATCACGCAGGCCTTCAAGGGCATGGCCGACGGCACGCTCGATATCATTATCGGCACCCATAAACTGCTGTCCGACGACGTGAAATTCACGCGTTTGGGGCTGGTGATCATCGACGAGGAACACAGATTCGGCGTGCGCCAGAAGGAAGCGCTGAAAGCCTTGCGCGCGGAAGTCGACGTGCTGACCCTGACCGCCACGCCGATCCCGCGCACCCTGGGCATGGCGCTCGAAGGCTTGCGCGACTTTTCGATTATCGCCACGGCGCCGCAAAAGCGCCTGGCCATCAAGACGTTTGTGCGCAGCGAAGGCGAAGCGATCATCCGCGAAGCCTGCCTGCGCGAGCTCAAACGGGGCGGCCAGATCTACTTCCTGCACAACGAGGTGGAAACCATCCAGAACCGGCTGGCCATGCTGACCGAACTGCTGCCCGAGGCGCGCATCGCCGTCGCCCACGGCCAGATGCACGAGCGCGACCTGGAAAAAGTCATGCGCGACTTCGTTGCCCAGCGCTTTAACATTTTGCTGTGCACCACCATCATCGAGACCGGTATCGACGTGCCGACCGCGAACACCATCATCATGCACCGCGCCGACAAGTTCGGCCTGGCGCAGCTGCACCAGTTGCGCGGCCGCGTGGGGCGCTCGCACCACCAGGCGTATGCCTACCTGCTGGTGCACGATGTGCAGGGCCTGACCAAACTGGCGCAGCGCCGGCTCGACGCGATCCAGCAAATGGAAGAACTGGGCAGCGGCTTCTACCTGGCCATGCACGACCTGGAAATTCGCGGTGCCGGCGAAGTGCTGGGCGAGAGCCAGTCCGGCGAAATGACCGAAATCGGCTTCCAGCTGTATTCCGACATGCTCAACGAAGCGGTGCGCTCGCTCAAGGCCGGCAAGGAACCCGACCTGGCCGCGCCGCTGGCTTCGACCACCGAGATCAACCTGCATGTGCCGGCACTGCTGCCGGCCGACTTCTGCGGTGACGTGCACGAACGCCTGTCGATCTACAAGCGCCTGGCCAACTGCGCCACGCAGGAGAAGATCGACGATATCCAGGAAGAGCTGATCGACCGTTTCGGCAAGCTGCCCGACCCGGTGAAAGCGCTGATCGAAACGCACCGCCTGCGCATTGCGGCCAAAACCGTCGGCATCGTCAAGATCGACGTGCATGGCGAAGCGGCCACTTTGCAGTTCATGGCGCAGCCGCCGATCGACCCGATGCGCATCATCGAACTGATACAGAAGAACCGCCACATCAAGCTGCATGGCCAGGACAAGCTGAAAATCAGCGCCGCCATGCCCGACCTGGCGGCGCGCGTGACGCAGATCAAGACCACCATCAAGCAATTGACCGTTTAGACTTTTACCGCAGGCTACCATGACCAATACCTCTTCCATGACCATGAATCTGATACTGCAGGGCGTCGATGGCGACCCGGCGCGCCTTGAGCGCATCGCCGCGCTGGCCGCGCCGACCGGTATCACGCGACTGGGCACGCATGCGCTGCGCTGCGAAAAAATCAGCTATTCGCAGGCGCTGCTGCCGACCATCGAAGTGGCGGCGCAGGCGGCGCAGCTGGACGCCACCTACATCATGGGCCAGCGAACGCTGAGCGAATTCAAGCTCGTCGCGATGGATATGGATTCGACCGTGATCACCATCGAATGCATCGATGAAATAGCCGACATGCAGGGCTTGAAACCGCAGGTGGCGGCGATCACGGAAGCGGCCATGCGCGGCGAACTCGATTTTGCCGCCAGCCTGACGCAGCGCGTGGCGCTGCTTGAAGGCCTGGACGCCTCGGCCCTGCAGCGTGTCTACGACGAACGCCTGAAGCTGTCGCCGGGTGCCGAGAAGATGCTGGCGGCCGTGAAGGCGGCCGGCCTGAAAACCCTGCTGGTGTCGGGCGGCTTCACCTTCTTTACCGAACGCCTGAAAGAGCGCCTGGGCCTGGATTACACGCACGCAAATGAACTGGAAATCGTCGACGGCAAGCTGACCGGCAAGGTGATTGGCGGCATTGTCGACGCTGAAGAAAAACAGCGCACCGTCGAAAGGGTGTGCAAGGAGCTGGGCATCTCGCCGTCGCAGGCGATCGTCATGGGCGACGGCGCCAACGACCTGAAAATGATGGGCATCGCCGGCCTGTCGGTGGCTTTCCGCGCCAAGCCGGTGGTACGCGCCCAAGCCGACGTGGCGCTGAACTTTGTCGGCCTCGATGGTTTGCTGAACGTCTTGTCCTGAACCACGGCGCATATTGATGGCGGCCTGATGGCGCGCGCGCACGGTTTTTAATATTCTTGCTATATTGCAAAATATCAAAACCACGCGCCATCACTTCACCATGAAAGACGCCACCATGCAGCCTTCCCTGCCGGACGATATCGAACGCCATCTGCAGCTGTTTGTCGCTGCCGCGCAAAACGCGTTTGGGCCCGATCTTGCCGCGGCCGTGCTGTTCGGCTCTGCCGCCGACGGCCAGTTGCGGGCCACCTCCGATGTCAATCTGCTGCTCCTGCTCAAGCGCTTTACGCCAGCATCGGCCGACGCGCTGCGCGGGCCTCTGCGCATGGCGCACGCCGCCATCGACCTGCAGGTGATGTTCCTGCTTGAAAGCGAACTGGCGGACGCCGCCGACGCCTTTGCCGTCAAGTTCAGCGATATCATCGCGCGCCACAGGGTGTTGCTGGGTAGCGATCCGTTCGCCAGCCTGCATACCAGTCGCGAGGCCGTGCTGCGGCGCCTGCGGCAAGTGCTGCTGAACCAGCAGCTGCGCATGCGCGAACGCTATTTGCTGCTGAGCCTGAATGAAGAACAGCTGGCCAGCGCCATCGCCGACGCCGCCGGGCCGCTGCGTTCGGCCGCCGCCTCGCTGGCACAGCTTGACGGACTGACTTCCTCGCATGGCAAGCAGGCGCTCGAAGCATTTGTCGACACGCTCGGCGACCCTGCCTTGCACACCGCCCTGGAGAGCATGTCGGCGGCGCGCGAAACGGCGCGCCTGGCGCCGGGGCTGGCCCTGCCCGCCTTTACCGGCCTGATGGTGATTACCGAACGCTTGCGCAGCCATGCGGAGCAGATGCGGTGACCGGCCCGAATCCGTTTTACTGGACCGGACCATGGTTCCTGGCAGCTTACCTGGTCTTCGGCCTTGTTGTGTACTACGGCGTGCGCGAGCTGCTGCTGCGCCAGGAACTGCGCAATCCGCATGCGCAACTAAGCCTGGCGGACGACCCGTACCGGATTGCCTTTTTGCGCGGCGGCGCGCTCGAAGCGGTAAAGGTGGCCGCCATCGTGCTGGTCGACCGCGGCCTGCTGCGCGCCGACGGGCCGCTGCTGGAAAACACCAGCGCCGACAGCCTGCGCTTTGCCAATCACGAGATCGAACGCGACGTGCTGCGGCTGTACCTGGGCCGCCAGGGCCACAGCAAGGAACTGGCGGTGCAGGCCGAGGCTTTCCCGTCCTGCCAGGCTTATGCGCAGTCGCTGACGCAGCAGGAACTGCTGGTCGGCGCGCCGCTGCTGCGCCGGCGCGAGCGCATCACCTGGGTCGCCCATTACGTGCTGCTGACGGTGGCCCTGGTCAAAGCCATCATTGCGGTCAGCACCGGCCATTACAACCTGCTGTTCCTGGCGATACTGACGGCGGTATTTTTGCTGAAACTGCGCGGCCTGCGCACCAACCCCACCAGCCTGGCCGCGCAGCGGCTGCTCAATGACCTGCGCATGCTGTTCAGCCGCCTGAACATGCGCTCGTCGCGCCTGCAAGCGGGCAACGGCAGCGCGGACATGGCGCTGCTGGCCGCCATCTTCGGCATCGGCGCCCTGCCGCTGTCCGTCTACGCGTATGTCGCCGAGCTGTACCCGGTACCGCCGCGCCAGGCGTACAGCGGCGATTCATCGTCCGGCAGTTCGGGCGATTCCTCGTCTGGCGGTGACGGCGGCGGCGACAGCGGCGGTTCGTCCTGCGGCAGCGGCTGTGGTGGCTGCGGCGGTGGTGGCGGCTGTGGCAGCTGACCGGGTTGGCCTGGGCTGGCGCGG
Organism: Janthinobacterium sp. 1L-D-8-B-C4; assembly: GCF_057291295.1. Taxonomy (NCBI): domain Bacteria; kingdom Pseudomonadati; phylum Pseudomonadota; class Betaproteobacteria; order Burkholderiales; family Oxalobacteraceae; genus Janthinobacterium; species Janthinobacterium sp. 1L-D-8-B-C4. Next base: position 262,844 of record NZ_JBXAVX010000001.1, on the reverse strand, counting down.
CGAACTGGCGGCGGGCATTGTGTCCAACCTGGCGCAGATCGACGTGCTGGAAGTGATCGCCGACGATTATTACCGCGCCTCGCGCGCCAGCATTGCCGCCCTGCGCAGCCTGGCGCGCCAGGTTCCCCTCAGCCTGCATGGCGTCGGCATGGGACTGGCGTCGACGATTCCCGCCGAACCGCGCCGGCTGCATGCGATGGCGCGCCTGATGCGGCAGGTCGCAGCCGAGTCCTGGTCCGAGCACCTCAGTTTCGTGCGCGCCGGCGGGGTCGAGATCGGCCACCTGGCCGCGCCGCCACGCACGCCAGCCAGCGCAGCGGGCGCGATCGCCAATATCGCGCTGGCCACGCGCATCATCGGCAGCGCGCCGCTGATGGAAAATATCGCCACCCTGATCGAACCACCGGCCAGCACGCAGGACGAAGCCGAATGGCTGGCGCGTATCGTCGAGGGCGCGCAAGTGCCGCTGCTGCTCGACCTGCACAATCTGTATGCGAACGCCGTCAATACCGGCCAGGACCCGCAAGCACTGCTGCTGCGCTTGCCATTGGCCACGGTGGGCGCCGTGCACCTGAGTGGCGGCCACTGGATCGATGCGCCAGATGGCGGCCGGCGCCTGCTGGACGACCATCTGCACGACGTGCCGCCAGAAGTATTCGATTTGCTCGCCGTGCTGGCGCGCGCGGCGCCGCAGCCGCTGACGGTCATCCTTGAACGCGACGGCAACTACCCGTGTTTCGAGCATGTGCTGGGCCAGCTGGAGCTGGCGCGCGCAGCCTTGCGCAAGGGCCGCAGCACATGAGTTCTCCGGCGCTCGAAGCCTATCTGGCGGTGCTGTACACCGACGACGCTGCGCGCCACGCTTTCTTGCAGGAGCCACACGCACAGGCGCTGCTGCACGGCTTGTCGCCACAGGAAGCCGCGGCGATGGCGGCGATCGACCGCGTCGGCCTGCAGATGGCGGCCGCCAGTTTTCGTCACAAGCGCGCGGCGCACGCCGGCCATGCCAGACCACGCCAAAACTGGTGGCGCCGGCTGCTGGAATGCTGGCACTGAACCAGCTACAGCTGCCACATGCGCAGCGGCAGCAGCCCCCACCAGGCCAGCACCAGCAGCAATTGCAGCGCCGCCAATAAACCGATCCAGTCCAGTTTTTCCACCGTCGCAGTGCCGCGCGTGCGCCAGCAGCGGGCCAGGCCAAAGGCCATCGCCAGCGGCAGTGCGCCCGTGACAATGGCGGCCAGCACGCTGGCAAACGTTACGTCGCCGAGGCGCATGAACGATTGAAAATAGAAGAACGGCAGCGGCAGCAACAGCGCCAGCAGCGACAGCAAGGGCGCGAACAAATGATCGGTGCGGCGCAGCTTGCGGCCAGCGGCACGCCACAAGCCCACCAGCAGCACGTACAGCAAACCGATCACGCCCAGCGCCAGGCTGCCCCACAGCACCAGCATGCGCAGCATGGACGCGCGTTCATAGCTGTGCAGGCCATCACTGAGTACATGGCGGCCATCGGCCTGCAGCAGCACATGCGACGGTGCGCTGCGGTCGCTGGCACGAAACAGGAAGCCGCCGACCGGTTCGAGTTCCTTCGGCTCGCCCTGGAACGGAATCAGGAACAGCGAATCGCCATCCCATTTCACGCGCACGAAACCGAATACCGCATCGAGCCAGGCCATGCTGGCCATCGGGCTCGGTGCCGGCACATAGACGCCCTGCCAGTTCTCCACCGTGGGCGCCGGCATGCCATGCGCGGCCGGCGGGCGCAGCGGCAGTTCCAGGTCGCGCATCAGCAGCCGGTTGAAACGTTCATAGTCGGCGCTTTCGGCATCGGTATTGAAGCCGATGAAAAACGCGCTTTTCTGCTCCGGGTAAATGCACAGCATTGCGCGAAAACCGGCGGTTGTGCCGGGGTGGCATTCACCGACCACATTGTGGCGGTCGCGCACGGCCAGCGCCAGGCCATGGCCGGCATCGAGCCCCGCTTGCGACGCTTCGGTACCGCTTGGCCGCGACAGCATCTGCATCAGGGCCGGCGCGATGAAGGGCGCGCCCTGCGCGCTGCCGTCACCGAGCAAAAATCGCGCCAGCTTGCCCATGTCGCGTGCGGTGGTGGTCAGTTGCCCGGCCGGGCGCAGGTACATCGGCACGGCCGCATGCGTGACACCGTGCTCGAAGTGGCCCATGGCCAGGCGATTGTCCGGCCTGGCGCCGGTTTGCGTGACGAAGGCAAAGGTACTGTCCTGCATGCCCAACGGCGCCAGCACCTGCGCATCGAGATAGCGCTCGTAGGGCTGGCCGGTGATTTTTTCGATCACCATGCCCAGGATGCCATAGCCCATGTTCGAATACGCATAGCGGCTGCCCGGGCGGTCGCGCACGCGCAGCAGATTGCCGCTGCCGTCAAAGGCTTGCGCCAGCGGCGCGTCAAACGCGGCGTTGCTGCTGAAGGCCTGCCAGAAGCGCACATTGTCCAGCCCCGAGGTATGGGCCAGCAAATGGCGGATGCGCACCGGATCGCTGCCCTGCCAGGCATTCTTGAGCTTGAGTTCGGGCAGCACCTGCGCCAGCGGCGTATCGAGCGCCAGCCTGTTTTCCGTCACCAGGCGCAGCACGCCCAGCGCCACCCCGACCTTGGCCACCGAGCCCACCTGCACCCTGGTATCGGCCTGCATGGGCGTCTTGCTGGCGGCGTTCTTCAGACCGGCGGCACCGGTGCCGATCGCGCCATCGTCGCGCACCTCGCTCCAGACGGCGCCGGCCAGGCCTTCTTCCTGCAAGGCAGCGCCGATATCGCCTGCCAGGGTGCCGCCGGCGGCATGGGCCGCTTGCGCCACGGCGCACAGCAGCAGCGCCTGGCAAGCGCGGCGCAGGCAGCGCCGCATGGCCGATAACTTGTTTCTATATTGCACTGATAGCCCTCTCTTTCGCGCATGGCGACCGCCCCTTGCCGGTTTAACTTGCTACAATCAAAACCTTTGCAGGCAAGGAGCACGCATGTCACAACAACTTATTCTGGATAACAATGTCCAACAAGCCAAAACCCTGGCCTGGTGGTTGTACCTGGTGCATGGCGCCAGCTTCGTGTTTTCGCTGGGCGCGCTGTCCTTCATTCCGTTGATCATCAATTACCTGAAACGGGGCGAATCGGCGGGTACGTTTGTACACAGCCATCACAGCTGGCAGATCCGTTCGTTCTGGTGGTACGTGTTCTGGGTCGTGGTCGGCGCCGTCTTCTGGATCACCCTGATCGGCATCCCAGCCGCCCTGCTTGTCTGGGGCCTGGCCTGGCTGTGGAAGGCCTACCGCCTGGTGCGTGGTTTCATCGACCTGAACAACAATAATCCGATGCCGTAATTCAGTTTCACGGCGGGCCGGCCGGTCCGCCGCTTGTCGCTACATCGCCGCGAACGCCTGTTCGATATCGGCAACCAGATCCTGCGGCGCTTCCAGCCCCACATTGAAACGCACCAGCTGGCCACCCTGCTGCCAGCCCTTGCGCATGCCGGCGATGCGGTACGGCATCACGAGGCTGTTGGCGCCACCCCAGCTGTAGCCGATCTTGAACAATTTCAAGGCGTCGACAAAGCGGTCGGTCTGCGCTTCCGTATAGCTGGCGTCGAACAGCACGGAAAACAAGCCGCCGGCACCGTTAAAATCGCGCTTCCAGATGTCGTGTCCCGGGCAGTCCTCGAAAGCCGGATGCAGCACCGTCGCAATTTCGTTGCGGTCCTTGAGCCAGAGCGCCACTGCGCGTGCGCCGGCATCGTGCGCGTCGAAGCGCAGTTTCATGGTCGGCAGGCTGCGCAGCACCAGATAGGCATCGTCGGCACCCACGCCCATGCCCAGTCGCATGTGCGCCGTGGCCAGGCGGTCGTGCAGTGCGCGGTCGCGGGTGGTCAGACAACCCATCAGCACGTCCGAGCCACCCGACTGGTATTTGGTCAGCGCCTGCATGACGATGTCGGCGCCCAGGTCAAAGCCGCGCAGCGCCAGGCCGGCCGACCAGGTATTGTCCAGCGCAACGATCACGCCGCGCGCATGGGCAGCCGCGCAAATGGCCGGCAAGTCCGGCACTTCCATGGTGACGGAACCGGGCGCCTCGGTCCAGATCAGTTTGGTATTGGCTTGAATCAGTGTGGCAATCCCGGCGCCGATCAGCGGATCGTAATAGCGCGTGGTAATGCCGAAGTCCTGTGACAGCCAGCGCCCCAGCTCGCTATTCGGGTAATACACGTTTTCCGGCAGCAGCACGTCGTCGCCGCTTTTGAGCAAGGCAAAGTCAGCCATGGCGATTGCCGCCAGGCCCGACGGTGCCAGCAGGCAATACTCGCCACCTTCGATTTCGGCCAGCCGCGCTTCGAGCGTAAACGTGGTGGGCGTGCCGTGCAAGCCGTAGGTATAAGCGTTCTTGTCCTTCCAGTTGCCCGAACGCATCGCCGCCACGTCCTTGAACAGCACGGTAGAGGCATGATGGATGGCGTTGGGAAAGGCGGCAAAGCCTGGCGGCGCCTGATAGTCGCTGTGGATCAGCGCGGTCTGCAAGGATTTTTTTGTCGTCATGGCATGGGCAATAAAAAAAGGCGGACCCACACATTGCGAGTCCGCCTTGATTGTAAGGGCTACAGCCCTTGCGCGCCGTATGGCTGTTACATCTGCTTACTCGGCCGCGCCCCACAGGTCGTGCGCATCCGATGACGTGATTTTCACATCGACGAACTGGCCGACGGCGAGCTTGCGGTGCGGCTCATACGGCGGCTTGACATACACCACGCCATCGATTTCCGGCGCATCGGCGCTGGAACGGCCCACGCCGCCGGTGCGGGTGACTTCGTCGATCAGCACACGCACGGTCTTGCCGACCTTGGCCTGCAGGCGTTTTTTCGAGATTTCTTCCTGCAGCAGCATCACGCGGCCACGGCGTTCTTCACGCAGCTCTTCCGGCACCGGATTGGCGATCTGGTTGGCGGTCGCGCCTTCTACCGGCGAATAGGCGAAGCAGCCCAGGCGGTCGATCTGCGCTTCCTTGAGGAAGTCCAGCAGGTATTCGAATTCCGCTTCCGTCTCGCCCGGGAAACCGGCGATAAAGGTCGAGCGGATGGTCAGGTCCGGGTTGATCGCGCGCCAGGCCTGGATGCGGTCCAGGTTTTTCTCGCCGCTGGCCGGACGCTTCATGCGCTTCAACACATCAGGATGGGCGTGCTGCATCGGAATGTCGAGGTAAGGCAGGATATGGCCGCCGCTCATCATCGGGATGATCTGGTCGACGTGCGGGTAAGGATACACGTAGTGCAGGCGCACCCAGGCGCCATAGGACTTGGCCAGTTCGCCCAGCGCTTCGGTCAGCTGCGTCATGTGGGTCTTGACCGGACGGCCATTCCAGAAACCGGAACGGAATTTCACGTCCACGCCATACGCCGAGGTATCCTGCGAAATCACCAGCAGTTCCTTCACGCCGGCCTTGAACAGGTTTTCCGCTTCGATCATCAGTTCGCCGATCGGACGCGACACCAGGTCGCCGCGCATCGATGGAATGATGCAGAAGCTGCAGCGGTGGTTGCAGCCTTCGGAAATTTTCAGGTAGGCGTAATGCTTCGGCGTCAGCTTGACGCCATGCGGCGGCACCAGATCGAGGAAAGGCGCATGCGGTTTTGGCAGGTGCAAATGCACCGAATCCATCACTTCGGCCAGCGCGTGCGGACCCGTCACGGACAGCACTTTCGGATGCACCTTCATGATGATGTCGTCGCCGGCCGCATCTTTCTTGGCGCCCAGGCAACCGGTCACGATCACCTTGCCGTTTTCGGCCAGCGCTTCGCCGATGGCGTCGAGCGACTCCTGCACGGCGGCGTCGATAAAACCGCAGGTATTGACGATCACCAGGTCGGCGCCATCATACGACTTCGCCGTTTCGTAGCCTTCGGCGCGCAGCTGGGTCAGGATTTGTTCGGAATCGACCAGCGCTTTGGGGCAGCCGAGCGAGACAAAGCCCACTTTTGGCGCGGCGCCGGGAATGGCGGCAGCAGGCTCGGATTTGACGACAGGAATACGGGAGATCGAATGCATGATAGGTTGCCAGGAAAATTTTGACCAATCGAGCATTGTACATTATTCTGCGCGCATGATCCGTGCTAGGATCTTCATCGGCTGGCCCGGCACGACGGTTGTGGTATTCCAGGCCGATCCGATCGTGAAAATACTTGACTGACCACTCAGGAGACCCGACTACGTGGCAACGCTGAAAGACGTCGCAGTGCTCGCCGGTGTCGGCATGTCGACCGCCTCGCGCGCCATTTCCGGCGCCGGCCCGGTGTCGGCCGATGCGCTGGCGCGCGTGCAGGCCGCGATCGAAGAACTCAATTTCCGTCCCTCGTCGATCGGCCGCTCGCTGTCGGCCAAGTCGCTGGGCATGATCGGCATTTTCGCGCCCTCGTTCTTTGGCGCCTATTACGGCACCATACTCAAGCAGACCGATATCGAGCTGCGCGCGTTGCGCCGCCACGTGGTGGTGGCCACCGGCTGCGGCGACGGCACGCCACGCGAGGAAGCCATCGAAGCGGTCAAGTTCCTGATCGGGCGCGACTGCGACGGCATCGTCGTGCTGGGCCACGATTTGCACGATGAAGACCTGGTGCAGCTGCAGCGCATGCATCCGAAGATGGCCTTCCTGAACCGGCACCACGCGCAGCTGGCGCAAGCCTCGTTCTGCCCCGACCATTACCAGGGCGGCGCCCTGGCCGCGCGCACCTTGCTCGACGCCGGCCACCGCCAGCTGGCAGTCATCTCGGGGCCGCCGGAAACGTCGGACAATCAGAGCCGCATGCAGGGTTTTTTTGATGAACTGGCGCGCCATGGCGTGGCCAGGCAGGATGTGCCGCTGATGAGCTCCGACTTTTCACGCGAAGGCGGCTACGCGTCCGCGCAGTCGCTGCTCGACGGCGGCAAGCCGTTTACCGGGCTGTTCTGCGCCAATGACGAGATGGCCGTGGGCGCCCTGTCCTGCCTGCACCGCGCCGGCATCTGCGTGCCCGATGACGTCTCGGTGATCGGCTACGATGACGACTATTCGGCCGCCTTCACGGCCCCCGGCCTGACGTCGGTGCACATCCCGATCCAGGAACTGACGCAGAACGCCGTGCGCTGGCTGCTCAATCAGTGCTACGGCACCAGCTACGCCATCGAGCGCGACTTCCCCGTCACCATCACCTTGCGTGAATCGGTGGCAAAACGGCGGCAGGAGCAGGCAGGCTAGCCGCTACAGGCGCAATTCGCTGGCACCATCGAACAGCGACGCTTGCGCGGTGCGGATCTCGAACGTGGTGTGGCCGGTGTCCAGCACCTCCTGCTCCGGCACCACGCTGGCGATCTGGTTGCCATGGAAGTCGAGCCACATCACCTTGTGATTGCCCATTGCCTCGACCAGCGAAATGCCGGCCTGGTGCGCCAGGCCCTGGCCGACGCCGATATCTTCCGGGCGCACCCCCAGCACGCAGGCCTGCCCTTCCCCGGGCGCCTGCTTGAAGGCATAGGCGCTCACGTCCAGGGTCACGCCGGCGCTGCGGAAAAGCACGCCGCCCCACTCGTGATGCAAGGTGCCACGGAACAAATTCATGCCGGGCGAACCGAGGAAGGTGGCGACAAACAGATTGGCCGGTTCACGGTAGATGGCGGCCGGCGTATCGAACTGCTGGATCACGCCGCCCTTCATCACGGCCATGCGCTGGGCCAGCGTCATCGCTTCGACCTGGTCGTGCGTCACATAGATCATGGTCGCGCCCAGTTGCTGGTGCAACTGCTTGAGTTCGCGGCGCAATTCGGTGCGCAGCTTGGCGTCCAGGTTCGACAGCGGTTCGTCGAACAGGAATACGTCGGCCTGGCGCACGATGGCGCGGCCGATGGCCACGCGCTGGCGCTGGCCGCCCGACAATTCGGCCGGTTTGCGCTTGAGCAGCGGCTGCAGCTGCAGCATGTCGGCCGCGCGCGCCACGCGGCGCTCGACCTCGGCCTTCGGCGTGCCGCTGATGCGCAGGCCGAACGACATGTTGCGCTCCACATTCATGGTCGGATACAGCGCATAGGACTGGAACACCATGGCGATGCGCCGGTCCTTGGGATCGGCCCAGGTCATGTCGTGGCCGCTGATTTCAATGCTGCCGCTGCTGACGTCGATCAGGCCGGCGATGGTGTGCAGCAAGGTCGACTTGCCGCAGCCGGAAGGCCCCAGCAAGACCACGAATTCACCGGCCCTGACATCGAGATTCAAAGCGTCGATGATGGTATTGCCGCCCAGCTGGATCTGAAGATTACGTATCGCTACATTAGACATGATGACCCTTGTTAGCCCTTGACCGCGCCGGAGGCAATCCCGCGCACGAACCAGCGGCCAGAAATGAAATACAGACCCAGCGGCACCATCGACGTCAGGATGGTGGCCGCCATGTTCACGTTGTACAGGCGCTCGCCGGTGCTGGTGTTGATGATGTTATTGAGCTGCACCGTCATCGGCAGATGCTCGGCACCGGCAAACACGATGCCGAGCAAAAAGTCGTTCCAGATCCCGGTGACCTGCATGATGGCCGCCACCACGATGACGGGCGTCGACATGGGCAGCATCAGTTGCAAAAAGATGCGCCAGAAGCCGCCGCCATCGATGCGCGCCGCCTTGAACAGCTCCTGCGGCAGGGCCGCGTAGTAATTGCGGAACAGCAGCGTCATGACGGGCATGCCGAAGATGGTGTGGATCAGGATAATGCCGGGCAAGGAGCTGAACAGATGCGCCATCGCCAGAAGCCGCACCAGCGGATAGACCATCACCTGCACCGGAATGAAGGCGCCCATCATCAGCACGGCAAACAGCACTCTGGCGCCGCGCGGCCGCCAGAACGACAGCGCATAGCCGTTTACGGCGCCGACAGCGATCGACAGGATCGTGCTGGGCACGACGATCCAGACCGAATTCCAGAAGCCGCCACGGATGCCCTTGCATTCGAGTCCGGTGCAGGCCGACTGCCAGGCCATGCTCCATGGCTCCAGCGTGGCCTGCACCGGCAGCGCGAACAGCGTGCCGAGGCGGATTTCCGCCATCGGCTTGACGGAGGTGACCAGCATGACGTACAGCGGCAGCAGGAAGAACAGCGCCGCGCACAATAGAAAGGCATACACGCCCAGGCGGGCCGGGGTCCAGCGCGAGCGGCGCCGGCGCGCCGGATTCATGACAGCGGCAGTCATCGCGCAGCCTTGCCCTTTCCGGCGCGGTTGCGCACGAAGTAGACCGGCACGACGATGGCCAGCACCGTTGTCAGCAGCACCACCGAAGCTGCCGAAGCGAGGCCGATATTGGCGCGGCCGAACAGGTAATCCATGATGAACTTGGCCGGCACTTCGCTGGCCGTGCCGGGGCCGCCCTGGGTCATGGCGACCACCGCGTCATACACCTTGACGACCATCACGAACAGCAGCACGAAGGCGGTCGAGACCGACGGCCCCAGCATCGGCAGCACGATGCTGACATACACGCGCCAGCGGGGAATGCCGTCAATCCGCGCCGCCTTCCAGATTTCTTCGTCGATGCCGCGCAGGCCCGACAGCATCAGCGCCATCACCAGGCCCGAGGCTTGCCACACAGTGGCGATCACCACCGTGTAGATCACCATGTCCTGGTCGATGATCCAGTCGAAACGCGCCTGCTCGAAACCGAGCTTGTGCAGCACTTCCTGGATGCCCAGTTCGGGGTTCAGCATCCATTGCCAGACCAGGCCGGTGGCCACAAATGACATCGCATACGGATACAGGAAGACTGTGCGCAGCACGCCTTCGGCCGCGACCTTCTGGTCGATGAGAACGGCCAGCAGGAAGCCGAGCACCATGCAGGCGGCGATGAACAGCACGCCGTAGACCAGCAGGTTATGCAGCGACAGCAGCCAGCGCTCGTTGTTGAACAGGCGGACATACTGCGCGGCACCGACAAAATCGTCGGCCGGAAAGGTGCGCGAACTGCTCACCGACACGCGCATGGTCCACAGCATCGTTCCCAGGTAGGCGAACAATACCGTCAGCGCCATCGGCAGCAGGGCGATATTCGCGGCCAGCGAAAAGCTTCGCCGCTTCGCCGGCTTGTTGACATGACTCATGGCCTCTCCCTTCGATGGCGGCGCTTACTCTTTCAAGGCGCTGGCAAAGGCCTTTTGCGCATCGTCGGCAGACTGGTTCTTGTTCCAGTAATTGGTCAGCACATCCTGCAAGGCGCCGTTCGTGTCGGGCGAGGTCAGCATCTCCGAATTGGGCAGCTGGCGCGACTTGTCCTTCATGATGGCAATACCCTGCCTGGCGCAGATATCGAGCGTGCTGTCGTCGATGTCGCCACGGATCGGAATCGATCCCTTGCGCTCGCTGAAGGCCACTTGCGCCGCCGGCGACGTCATGGTGGTGGCCAGCAGTTTCTGCGCCTTGAGAACGTCGGCATTCGACGATTTCGGGAACACAAAGGCGTCGCCGGCGACGATGTAGGGCGACTTCGGACCGAAGCCGGGGAAGCAGCCGAATTCCTTGCCGGCCGTCTGTTTCGCGGCCGAGAATTCGCCCTTGGCCCAGTCGCCCATGATTTGCACGCCGGCCTTGCCGGTGATGACCATGGCGGTGGCGTCATTCCAGTTGCGTCCGGGCGCACCGGCGTCGGTGAAGCCGCGCAGCTTCTTGAAGGCGACCAGCACCTGCTTGAAGGCGTCGGATTTGACGGCCGCCTGGTCGCGGTCGCGGTAGACTTTCAGGTACAGTTCCTGGCCGCCGACCATGGCGAAGATGGCGTCGAAGGTGATTTTTTCCTGCCATACCTGGCCGCCGAAAGCCAGCGGCACCACGCCGGCCGCCTTCAGCCTGGCCAGGTCGGCCAGGAATTCATCCCAGGTCTTCGGTTCGTCGGCGATGCCGGCCTTCTTGAAAGCGGCCTTGGAATAGAAGAACCAGGCCGGCATGTGGATGCTCACGGGCGCCGCATAAAAATGGCCCTTGACCTTGATCGCGTTGAGGATGGACGGCGGCATGATCTGGTCCCAGTTGCCCTTGATCGCCACGTCATCGATATTATTGAGCAAACCCTGGTCGACGATATCGCGGAACTGCTGCGAGGTGTTGAACTGCGCCGCCACCGGCGCATTGCCGCCGACGATGCGGTTGATGGTGGTGGCGCGCGACTGGTCGGCGCCGGCAATCGCCTGGTCGATCCACTGCCCGCCGGCCTTGTTATAGGCATCGGCAAACTGGCGGATCGCTGCCGATTCGCCGCCCGAGGTCCACCAGTGAATCACGGTGGCCTTCAGGGGCGCGGGATTTTGCGCCATGGCCGGCGCCATCAAAGCGGCTTGCGCCGCCAGGGCCAGGGCAATTGCGCCGGCAGTTTTATTGGTTTTATTCATATTGTCTCCTGTGAGCGTCCAGCGCTCTTTTTATGGGAATGAATCGGCTACGCCTGCATAAAACTTTACCAGATGAAACCTCAATCGAGCATTAACGCCAGTATTTCTCCTCAGGGCCGTGCATTGCGGCGAGCCAGGAAATCACGCACCAGCAAGGCGCTCTGCTTCAGGGTGCGCTGCTGGGTGGCGTAATCGACGTGAATGATGCCGAAACGGCGCTCATAACCGAACGCCCATTCGAAGTTGTCCATCAGCGACCAGATGAAATAGCCGCGGATGTCGACGCCGGCCTTGACCGCCGCGTCGACCGCTGCCAGGTGGCGGTTCAGGAAAGAGATGCGGCGCTTGTCATCGACCTTGCCATCGACCACCTCGTCGTCGGAGGCGGTGCCGTTTTCCGTGATGTAGACCGGCGGCAGGTTCGCATAGTCGCGGTGGAAACCAACCAGCAGATCGTACAGGCCCTGCGGATACACTTCCCAGCCCATTTGGGTGCGCTCCACGCCTTCCAGTTCCACTTCCACATAGCCGTGGCCGCCATCGCTGACCACGTTTGTGCGGAAATAATAGTTGATGCCCAGAAAATCCATCGGCGCGCCGATAATGTCCATGTCGCCTTCCAGCACCAGCGGCCTGGCGCCCGGCCACAACTCCCACAAGGCGTCCGGATAGGTTTTCCTGAACAGCGGATCGAAGACCCAGTTGTTGTGCTGCAGTTCGAACAGCTCGGCCGCGCGCAGGTCTGCCGCGCTGCTGCCGGTGGTGGTGCCACGGCCCACATTGGCCACCAGCCCCACTTGCGCGCCCGGATCGTTGCGGCGCAGCTGCACCAGCGCCAGGCCATGCGCCAGCAGCAGATGGTGCATCGCCTGCGTTGCGTAGCGTACGTCCGCCCTGCCCGGCGCATGGTGGCCGCCGCCATAACCATGGAAAGCCGAGCACCACGGTTCGTTCAGGGTTGCCCAGGCATCGACCAGGCCGGACAGTTCGCGGCTCATCAGGTCGGCATATTCGGCAAAGCGGTAGGCGGTATCGCGGTTGAGCCAGCCGCCACGGTCTTCCAGGTATTGCGGCAAATCCCAGTGATACAGGGTGACGAAGGTTTTCAGGCCTTTTTGCTTCAGGCGCCGCAGCAGGTTCTTGTAGAAGGAAATGCCAGCCGCGTTCGGCCGGCCCTGCTCATCCATCACGCGCGGCCAGGCGATCGACAAACGGTAGCCACCGACATTCAGGGCGGCGATGGTTTCAATGTCCTGTTCCCACAGATGGTAGTGGTCGCAAGCGATTTCGCCCGTGTCGCCGGCCAGCACCTTGCCCGGGATGGCAGAGAAAGTGTCCCAGATCGATGGCAGGCGGCCATCTGCCCGCACGGCGCCCTCGATCTGGTAGGCAGCGGTCGCCACGCCCAGCAAAAAATTCTTGTCCCACAAGACCGAATCGGCCGGTGGCGAAAATGCGGTTTCCAGTCCGGCAGACGCCTCTGGCACAACCGGTACGGCAGCTTGATTCACACAATCTCCTTCGCTTCTGATGGGAGTGGAAGCGCTTCCACAAGGTGCTCAAATAGTACCAGTGAAGAATTTTCAATGTCAACGCAAATTTACAGGAAGCGAGTGGAGAAACTGGGCGGCAAGACGCCTGCTGCTGCGCAGCATGAAAAAACGGCACAGGGATCGCTCCGCTGTGCCGTTCGATGGGTCTGACCCAGGCCGCATGTTTGCTGGCCTTACTTCTTGTCCGTTGGCGGCACCACCGGCGGCACAAACGGAAAATTGCCGAACAGGCTCTTGCTCTGGTTCTGCATTTGCTCCTGCATCTGCACGAACAGGCTCTTGCTCTGGTCGATATAGTTGTTCATCATGCCCTGCATCATGGGGCCCTGCACGTTCATGAACTGGGTCCACATTTCAGGGCTGAACGGCTTGCCTTCGAAGCTGCCGGCCGAGGTGCCCGTGAACTTGTGCTGGATATCGGTAAACGCTTGCACGTTCTTTTCCAGATAGGAACCCATCATGCCCTGCATGGCGTGGCCATAGTAGCGGATGATTTGCGACAGCACGCCGCTCGAGAACATCGGCACGCCGCTGGCCTCTTCTTCCAGGATGATCTGCAGCAGGATGCTGCGCGTCAGGTCTTCGCTGGATTTGGCATCGACTACCGTGAATTCTTCATTGTCCAGCACCAGCTGCTTGACGTCCGTCAAGGTGATGTAGGAACTGGTTTGGGTATCGTACAGCCGGCGGTTAGGGTATTTTTTAATCAGGCGGTCTATACTTTTTTTTGCACTGCTCATCAGAAGTTCCACTTATTGCGCCGCAACGCATACTGAGTTGATCCGAAAAAAAAGCGAACGCAAGGTTCGCTTTCGCACCTGCTTACTTTTTGCATTATAGAGTGGAAAACGACGACGTTGCACATTCGCGCCGAAGTTTCCCGGTTTTATTGCAACGCAACTAAAAGTAAGTTCTTGACAAGTTGAACATCAAGTTGGACATCTAGTCCGCCCTGACCTTCACATAGCGCCCCGGCGCCGCCTCGATGGAAGGATAGCGTTTGCTGCCGGGCTTGGCAGGCGCTTTCACGTCTGCGCCGCCGTGCTGGGCCAGGAAGGCGGCCCATTCCGGCCACCAGCTGCCGGCATGCTCGGTCGCGCCTTCCAGCCACTGCTCGGCACTCAGGAGCTTGGCCTTGGCGCGCGCCGAGGTCGGTTGATCGTTGCTCCAGTAGCTGCGTTTTTTCTTCGAGGCCGGATTGATCACGCCAGCGATATGGCCCGAGGCGCCCAGGATAAAGCGGTTGGCCTTGGGCTTTTTCGGGTTCAGCAGCCCCGTGCTGGCGTAGGCGGCGCCCCAGGGCACGATATGGTCTTCGCGCGAGCCGTAGATAAAGGCGGGCGCGTCGATGCTCGACAAGTCGACCTTTTCGCCGGCCACCGTCAGCTTGCCCGGCACTTTCAGGCTGTTTTCCAGGTAGGTATTGCGCAGATACCAGCAGAACATGGGGCCGGGCAGGCTGGTGCCGTCGCCATTCCAGTACAGCAAGTCAAATGCCGGCGGCTCCTTGCCTTTCAGATAGTTCGACTGCACGTAGTTCCATACCAGGTCGTTCGGACGCAGGCTGGAAAAGGTGCTGCCCAGGTCGCGTCCCGACATCAGGCCGCCCTTGGCCAGGCTTTGCTCGCGCAGGGCAACTTGCGGCTCGTCGATGAACACTTCCAGCGCACCGGTATCGCAGAAATCGAGGAACGTCGTCAGCAGGGTCAGGCTGGCGGCCGGCTCCTGTCCGCGCGCCCTCAAGACGGCCAGCGCGGTCGAGACGATGGTGCCGCCCACGCAAAAGCCGAACATGTTGAGTTTTTCCTGGCCGGAAATTTCTTGCGTCACCGTGATCGCCTCGATCACGCCCTGCTCCACGTAATCGTCCCAGGTAATGTGCTGCATGCTCATGTCGGCATTGCGCCACGACATCAAAAACACGGTATTGCCCTGCTCCACGGCATAGCGCACCAGCGAATTTTCAGGCTGCAAGTCAAGGATATAGAATTTATTGATGCACGGCGGCACCATCAGCAGCGGACGCTGGTGTACTGTGGCGGTCGTCGGCGTGTACTGGATCAGCTGGAACAGCGCGTTTTCAAACACCACCGTGCCGGGTGTGGTGGCCACGTTGCGGCCCACTTCGAAGGCTTTTTCGTCGGACTGCGAAATGCGGCCCTTCTGCATGTCGGCCAGCATGTTCGTCAGCCCCTTGGCCAGGCTTTCACCCTTGGTCTCGATCAGGGTTTGCTGGGCGTCGGGATTGGTGGCCAGGAAATTGGCCGGCGACATGGCGTCGACGATCTGCTGCACCGCAAAGCGGATCTTCTGTTTCTGGTGCGGCGTCGCCTCCACCGCCTCGGCCATGGAAGTCAGCAATTCGCCATTCAAGAGGTACGATGCCGCATTGAAGGCCGACAGCGGGCTGGCGTGCCAGGCCGGCGCGGCAAACCGGCGGTCTTTCACTTCCGGCGTCTTGCCTGCCATGAAGTCGGTCCACAAGCCCGTCAGCTTGGCCATGTAGGCGTTTTTCAGTTGCTCGATCACTTCCGGCTTGATGCTGGCGCCGGCATCCTGCAAAATGCCCGCAATCGGATTGCTTGCCGGCTGCGGCACCATGTTGAACCACGTCTTCCAATGGTTCGGGTCGCTGATCTGCGCCATCCACTCCTTGGTCATTGCTTGAGGATCGGGCATATTCATATGGTTAAGTCCATTCGAGAATTTAAAAAGTCAACCGCTACCTGGGCCCTGCATGCAAACTTTTACTGACTGTTTTTACCGATCATGATGCTGATGACCGCCATCGCCTGGATCTATGTCGTCGGCCTGATGGCGCTGACGGAGCCGTCGGTCGTCGCCGGCCTGATGACGTTTTTACTGTACTGCGTGGTGCCGCTGTCGATCCTATTCTATCTGACTGGTTCGCGGCGGCGCAAACGCAAGGCGCAGCGAAAGGCAGATACCGACGATAAAACAAAAACGGCAGACACATAAGTGCCTGCCGCTGGGGTGTGTCAAGGTTATTTGCGCCAGATCAAACTGGCCTGTCGTCCCGTGACGCCATCGCGCCGGTAGGAATAAAACCGCGACGCATCGCTGACGGTGCAATGCTCGCCGCCCGCCACCTGCGTCACGCCTTCGCGCGCCAGCATCAAACGCCCCAGCGCGTAGATATCAGCCAGGTATTTGCCCGGCTTGCCGGCGATGGCATTGAACGCCGTCTGGAATGCCTGCCGTTCGGCGGCGTCAAGCGCGCTATCGAGAAACGTTTGCAGCACATCGTGCCCCACTTCAAATTGCTGTGGGCCAATGGCAGGCCCCAGCCAGGCCAGGATATCGGTCGCGCCGCGTTTGCGCATGGCTTGCACCGTGCACTGCAACACACCGTTTGCCAGGCCGCGCCAGCCCGCATGGGCGGCAGCCACCACCTGGCCGTCGCTGGAACTGAACAGCACCGGCAGGCAATCGGCCGTCATCACCAGGCAGACCACGCCGGGCTCGGACGCCACGCTGGCGTCGGCATCGGGCACGTTGCCGTTCAAACTGGCCGCGTCCGCCACCGCCACGCCGTGCACCTGGTTCAGCCAGGCAGGTTGCGCCGGCAACATCGCCGCCAGCCGTGCCCGGTTCTGCGCCACGTGGTTGGGGTCGTCGGCCACATGCACGCCCAGGTTCAGGCCGCCACCGCCCTGCCCGTCACCATATGGCGCCAGGCTGACGCCGCCCGCGCGCATGGTCGACAAGGCGCCCACGTTGGCAGGCAGGCCGGGCCAGTGCGGCACGATGACAGGCAAGGCAGGGGCAGCCATCAGACCTGTTCCGGCTCGGGAATGCCGGCCGTGGCCAGCAGTTCGGCAAAGTCGTCGGCCACCGGCACGATCCACTCGCACTGCTTGCCGCTGCCCGGATGCACCAGGCCCAGGCGGCGCGCCTGCAGCGCCTGGCGCGGAAAGACCGACACCAGGTGCTGCTTGCCATACACGGCGTCGCCGACCAGGGCAAAGCCCAGATGCTGCATGTGCACGCGGATCTGATGGGTGCGGCCTGTTTCCAGGCGGCATTGCATCAGGCTGACGGGACGGCGGTCCAGCTCGCCACTATCGAGCAGCTCGTAATGGGTAATTGCCGGCTTGGCCGTGAAATTTTCCGATACTGCCATCTTCACGCGGTCGCGCGGGTGGCGCGCGATCGAGGCGTCGATGGTGCCGGACGGTTTCGGCGTGCCCCACACCAGCGCAAAGTATTCGCGCTTGACGGTGCGCGCCTGCAACTGGCGTACCAGGTCGGTCTGCGAGGCGAGCGTCTTGCCGACCACCATCAGGCCGCTGGTATCCTTGTCCAGCCGGTGCACGATGCCGGCGCGCGGCACGCCGCCCAGTTGCGGGCAGTGGTGCAACAGGCCGTTGAGCAAGGTGCCCGACCAGTTGCCCGGTCCCGGATGCACCACCAGTCCGGCCGGTTTGTTGATGACGATGATATGCTCGTCTTCGTGCACGATGTTCAATTCCATCGCTTCGGGTTTAAAAGCCTCGTCTTCCGGCGCGCTTTGCGGCAGAATGACGATCTTTTCATCGCCATAGGCGGTCATGTTGCGCTTGGCAACTTTTCCATCGACGGTGACGAATCCGGCCTCGACCCACAGCTGCAAGCGGCTGCGCGAGTACTGCGGCACCAGCTTGGAAATGACTTTGTCGAGGCGTTGTCCACAGGCGTCCGGCGTCAGTTCGAGTTCGATCGGCGCCATGTCGTCGATGATCTCGTCGGCAGAAAAATCACCATCAAAGACGTCGTCCGCGTCTTGTTCAGAAAGGGAGTCAGACACGGAGTCAGCCAAATTAGGCTTCGGAGTTAATATCACAGCATTCCCATCGGCTATAATCAGCCTATTGTAAAATCTTGGTTAAAACCTTCTTGCAAAACGTCATGCAAAAAAAATTATCGTTGGTAGTCGCTTCAGTCGTTCTGCTCGGCATGTCCGCTTGCAGCTTGTTGCCGGAAAAAGTGGATGAGACCAAAAACTGGTCTGTTACGAAATTATACTCGGAGGCGCGTGAAGAAATGTCCGGTCAGCACTATGAGGCTGCAATCGGACTGTTCCAGAAGCTGGAGGCTAACTACCCTTTCGGCAACTACGCTCTGCAAGCGCAGATGGAGATCGCTTACGCGTATTATAAGTCGGGAGACCAGGCGCAGGCACTGGCCGCTGTCGAACGCTTCATCAAGTTGCATCCTAACCACGCCAATGTGGATTATATGTACTACTTGCGGGGCCTGATCAGCTTTAACGACCAGATCAGCTTCATGAACTTCCTGTACGAGCAAGATCCGACCGAACGAGATCCGAAAGCCACGCGCGAAGCGTTTGCGGCCTTCAAGCAATTGGTCGACAAGTTCCCGAACAGCCAGTACACGCCGGACTCGCTGGCGCGCATGAACTATCTGATCGACGCCATGGCCAAGTACGAAGTCCATGTGGCGCGCTATTACTACCGCCGCGGCGCCTACCTGGCCGCCGCCAACCGCGCGCAAACGACCTTGAGCGACTTTGCCGCCTCGCCGGCGATCGAAGAAGCACTGTTCATCATGTACCGCTCGTATGACAAGCTGGGCATGACCGACCTGCGCGACGACGCCCTGCGCGTGCTGAACAAGAACTATCCAACCACCGCCTTCCTCAGCCCTGAAGGGGTGAACAAGGAACGCCGCTGGTGGAATTTCTGGCAGTAAGCATCAAAAAACCGGAGCTTGCTCCGGTTTTTTTCTTACTCGGCCACCTTGCGCCGGAACACCCAGCTGCTGTCATTCGATGCCTCCGGCACATAAGCATAGCCATCGACGTCGAATTGCTTCAGTTGCTCGGGATCGCGGATACCGTTGACGGCCGCATAGCGCGCCAGCATGCCGCGCGCGCGCTTGGCGTAGAACGAGATGATTTTATACTTGCCGTTCTTCCAGTCCTCGAACACCGGCGTGATCACCGGCACGCTCAACTGGCGCGGCTTGACGGATTTGAAGTATTCTTCCGACGCCAGGTTGACCAGCACTTTGGCTTTCTTCTCGCTGGCGGTGCGGTTCAGGGCGTTGGTGATGGTGTCGCCCCAGAATGCGTACAGGTCCTTGCCGCGCGCAGTCGACAGCCGCGTGCCCATTTCGAGCCGGTGCGGGTGGATCAGGTCCAGCGGGCGCAGCAAGCCGTACAGGCCCGACAGGATGCGCACCTGCGACTGGGCATAATCGAGTTGGTGCGGCTGCAAGGTGCGTGCCTCGAAGCCGGCGTAGACGTCGCCATTGAAGGCCATGATGGCCTGGCGCGCGTCAATCAATTGCGGCGTCCACGATGCGTAGCGGGCCACGTTCAGGCTCGACAAGGCATCGGAAATGCCCATCAGGCTGCCCACTTCGGCGGGCGAAAACTGGCGCATGCGCTCGATCAGCTGCGCGGAATGGTCGAGAAAATCGGGGGTGCTGTGCAACGAGGTGGTTGGCGGCGTCTCCAGGTCGAGACTCTTGGCGGGCGAAAGCACGATCAACATAATATTCACTACAAAATAGAATTGCCGACATGATACCTGCTCCACAAAAACTCGTCCTCGACACCAATGTCTGCCTGGACCTGTTCGTCTTCAACGATCCGCGCTGGGCGCCTTTGCTTGCCGCCATGGAAAGCGGTGCGGTGCAGGCCATCACGCGTGAGGACTGCCGCGCCGAATACCTGGTGGTATTGCACTACAAGCACTTGCCGCTTGATGAAGACAGCCGCGCGCTGGCCGCCGCCCGCTTCGATGCGCTCATTACGGTGGTGGCGCCAGCAGTATCTGGCGTGCGCCTGCCGGTCTGCACCGACAAGGATGACCAGAAATTCCTCGAACTGGCGCGCGACGCCAGCGCCGACACCCTGATCACCAAGGACAAGGCGTTGCTGAAACTGGCGCGCAAGACCGCAAAGGCCGGCATGTTCAGGATCATGGTGCCGGAAGGCTGGACGCTAGGCTAGAATAAGCAACGTTTCCACTTCCGCACAGCCATGAACCACTCACAACATCCGATCCTGACCCCCGCCCTGCAAACCCGCCTGCCCGCCGTCGGCACCACGGTATTTACCCGCATGTCGGCCCTGGCGGCCCAGCACGGCGCCGTCAACCTGGGCCAGGGTTTTCCCGATTTCGACTGCGAGCCGGCACTGATCGAGGCCGTCGGCGAGGCCATGCGCGCCGGCCACAACCAGTATCCGCCGATGACGGGCGCAGCGCCCATGCGCGAGGCGATTGCCGCAAAGATCGCCAGCCTGTACGGCCATGAATACGATGCCGCCAGCGAAATCACGGTTACCGCAGGCGCCACCCAGGCCTTGACCACCGCGATCCTGTGCTGCGTGCACCCGGGCGACGAAGTGATCGTCATCGAACCGGCCTACGATAGTTACCTGCCGGCCATCGCGCTGGCCGGCGGCGTGCCGGTGCTGGTTTCCATGGAAGTGGACGAGCGCGGCTACAGCGTGCCGTGGGACAAGCTGGCCGCCGCCGTCAGCGCGCAAACGCGCCTGATCATCATCAACACGCCGCACAACCCGACCGGCACCATCTTGCGCGCGGCCGATCTCGAGAAACTGGCCGACATCGTGCGCGGCACGCATGTCCTGCTGCTGTCCGATGAAGTGTATGAACACATGGTGTATGACGGCGTGCCGCACGCCTCGTTGAGCCGCCACGCGGAACTGGCGGCGCGCGCATTTATCGTGTCGAGCTTCGGCAAGACCTACCATGTGACGGGCTGGAAGGTTGGCTATGTGGCGGCGCCGTCGACCATGACGGCGGAGTTTCGCAAGGTGCACCAGTACAATGTATTTACCGTCAACACGCCGATGCAGCACGGCCTGGCCAGCTACATGATGGATCCGCAACCGTATTTGCAGCTGCCGGCGTTCTACCAGCGCAAGCGCGACCTGTTCCGCGCCGGACTGGCCGGCAGCCGCTTCGAACTGCTGCCGGCAGACGGCACCTATTTCCAATGCGTACGCTACGACGCCATCTCGCAGGACAGCGAGGCGCAGTTCGCCGAGTGGCTGACCACGGAACTGAAAGTAGCGGCGATCCCCGTCTCGGCGTTTTATGCCGAAGCGAAAGAATCCGGCATCGTGCGCTTCTGCTTTGCCAAGAAGGACGAGACCCTGAACCTGGCTCTGGCGCGGCTGCGGACGATCTGAACCCGCGTTCATGACCGGAAAAAACACCTTGCTCCAGGGCTGGCGCTCGCTATGGGAGCTGCGCCCGCATCATGATGTTTCGCTTGCCGCGCGCCTGCTGGTGGCGTCGCTGATCGCCATCGTCCTGGCGCTGGGCCTGATGGCCTTTGTCGCCATTTTCGGCCGAGTCGACCGGCCGGGCTGGTGGTGGGCGTCCATGCTGCCCAATATCGGCATCTGCCTGTGCATCGTGCATACCCTGTTCGGCGTGCTGCGCCTGGCCGAGCGGGTATTGCCGGCGCCGCTGGTGGCACGCATGTCCGAGGTGCGCGATATCCGCGCCGGCATGGCCTTGAGCTCCTTGTCACTGGCGGCGATCATCCTTGGCATGACCATCGGCTTTACCATCGTGCCGATGCTGGTGGGCTTCAATGTGTGGGGCATGTTCATCTCGCTGCCGGCCGCGCTGACCAAGTTTGCCGTGTTTATCCTTTTCGTGCTGGGCGTCAACTGGGCCTGGTGGCGTTCTCGCCTGCGCCAGCAGCAACTGCTGGGCGAAGTGACGCAAGCCCGTTTGCGCCTGCTGCAGGGACAGATCGAGCCGCACCTGCTGTTCAACACGCTGGCCAATATCCAGAGCCTGATGGACTACGACCCGCCGCGCGCCAAGCGGATGCTGGAAACCTTTTCCAGCTATCTGCGCACCAGCCTGTCGCAGCTGCGCCAGGGTGACAGCACGCTGGAGGCGGAACTCGACATGGCCGGCCAGTACCTGTCGCTGCTGCAGATCCGCATGGAAGACCGGCTGCGCTTTCGCATCGACGCCAGCGACGAAGCGCGGCTGGCGGTGATGCCGACCCTGATGCTGCAGCCGCTGCTCGAAAACGCGATTCATCATGGCCTGGCACCCAAGCTCGAAGGCGGCAGCCTGCTGGTGCAGGCCAGCGTGACTGGCGAGCGGCTGCAGGTACGCGTGATCGACGACGGCATCGGTTTGCACTCGCCGGGCGCCAGCGGCAGACAGCTGCGGCCGGGCGCCGGCATGGCGCTGGCCAACCTGCGCTCGCGCCTGCAGGCGCAATATGGCGAACAGGCCAGCCTGCGGCTGCTGGCGCGCGACGCCGGCGCCGGCACTGGCTCCGAAGCCGTGCTGGAACTGCCGTACGTGCGCTGCGCCGCAGCGCCGTCGAAGGCGGCGGCATGACGCGCGCTTTGATCGCGGACGACGAACCGCACCTTGCGCTCTACCTGCGCGACCAGCTGCTGGCCCTGTGGCCGGAACTGCACATCATCCATGTGGCGCGCAATGGCGTCGACGCGGCCGCCCGCATCGCCGAACTGGAACCCGATATCGCCTTCCTCGACATCCAGATGCCGGGCTTGTCGGGCCTGGAGGTGGCGCAGGGCATCGAGGGCCATACGCGGGTAGTGTTCGTCACCGCGTTTGATGAATTTGCGCTGCAGGCTTTCGAGCATGCGGCGCTCGACTATGTGCTCAAGCCGGTCAGCACCGACCGGCTGGCACGCACCGTGGCGCGCCTGCGCTCCGCATCCACCACGCCACCGCCGGAAGCGGCCATGGCGCAGGTGCTGCAACAACTGATGGCCACGGCCATCCTACCCGGCCCCCGGCTGCGCTACATCCTCGCCTCGCAGGGCGAGCGCAGCCACCACCTGGACGTGGCGAACGTGCGCTTTTTCCAGGCCGACGACAAGTACACGGTGGTGGCCAGCGTCGACGGCGAATTCCTGATCCGCACCCCGATCATCGAACTGGCGGCCCAGCTCGACCCGCAGCAGTTCCGGCAGGTGCACCGTTCCACCCTGGTCAACCTGGCCTGGCTGGAAGGCACGCGCCGCGACGACGCCAGCCGCCTGTGGCTGCGCATGCGCGGCCACGCCAGCGAGTTGCCGGTCAGCCGCGCCTTCGTGCACCTGTTCAAGGCCATGTAGACGGCGCGGTCGCCATTTGTCGCGCCGGCTGTCGATTCGTCGCACGGCGGCTGCGCGGCACGATGCCATCGGCGATGCTGGCGTTTTCATTGATGGAGACGCCCATGTTCAAGTTCCTCGCAATCGCCCTGACCTGCCTCGGCGCCGCCGGCGCCGCAACTTGCGCACCGCGGATCGACACCATCGCCGGACGCCAGGTGGAGTCGATCACCCTGCGCCATGCCTCGTCGCAGGAGATCGTGGTGTTCGAAAGCGGTTCGCGCGGTACCATCGCCAAATGGGGCACGGTGCCGGAACGGCTGGCGGCCGACGCGTCGGTGTTTGTGTATAACCGGCCAGGCTATGGCAACAGCGAGGCGGCCGCCACGCCGCGCGATGGCCTGACCATCGTCGACGAACTGCGCGCTCTGCTGCGCCACCAGGGTTTGCCGCCGCCGTATGTGCTGGTCGGCCATTCCCTGGGCGGCCTGTACATGCAGCTGTTCGCCAGGGCCTATCCGCAGGAAGTAAAAGGCCTGGTGCTGATCGATTCGCTGTACCCGCGCATGATCAGGAAGACGCAGGATTTTCCACTATGGAGCCGCCTCGCCGGCCAGCTGGCGTTTTCGCGCCCGGTGTGGCGCGAGATCGAACAGATTGACGACACCGGCGAGATGATCTTGCGCCTGCCCGGCATCGACGACAAACCAATCGTGCGACTGGTAAATCAACCGACATCGAGCACCGCGATCGCGGTCGATTTTGGCGCCTTCAGGATGGACCAGGCGACCAGGGACGCGGTCCGCGCGTTGTACCCGAACGCCACCAGGATCGTGGCCGACTCCAGCCACCAGATGCCACTCACCTCGCCCGAGATCGTGATCGACGCGATACGGCGGGTGCTGCCGGCGGCCAGCCACTGATATTGGCGTCAAGCGTAACTCGACTGGTAGCGCTGCGGCTGCTTGCCATGCACTGTGACCGTGCCCTCACTGCTGCCCCGCGTGATCTGAGGCAGCTTGTTCGCGGGGTCAGCCTGGCGTATCGCCTGCGACACGACCGAAGGCGTGACGGTGCCAGCCCGGGCTTCAACCCAGTTATCGGGACGCGCCATGTCGGTGTTGACATGCAGCCTGCTGCCACCACCGGCCTCACATTCAACCGCAAACGACAAACTCGTCCATGCCAAACCCTGGCAATAGCTCGGGCGTGGCCGCACGATCCAGCGATACGGCGTGGCATCGACCACGATGCGGCGGCTACCTTTGTTTGTGATTGCCATCACGCTGCCCTGGTTTGGGCGCTGCCTGGTGGCGCGATACCGGCACCCTGTTTTGCCTGGCCAGCAGGTAGAGCCCCAGCAGCTCCAGCCCGAAACTGGCGCCCAGCCAGAGGCCATGCACGAGATCGTTGTCGAACATGGCCGGATGCTGGACATGCAGCATGATCTGATAGGCGGACATGGACAAGAGACCGCAGACGACCAGCGCAATACCGGGCAGTTTCGTGTGTTTTTTCTCGGATGTCATCAGTTTTACCTTCAGTTTAATTATTCTGCGTGGGCAGCGGCAATCCTTCACAAGCTGCCACCTCTGTATTCCAGCGCCCGCCATTGTCCAGGCACCGGTCCATCCTGATTTCATTTGCTGCCCACGTCACGACTGCGACGACGACTGCCGTAACCAGTATAAGACAAAGCAGCCTGAATGTGCGCATGCCAGGCACCTGGCGTTCGACCGCACGCCATGCCCGGCGCACCGTGAACAGCACGAACTCAGGAGTAAGTTGAGGCATAGCACTCTGGCTCGCTGCCATGCAGCTCTGCATAGCGGCGCAGCATTTCATCACGCGGCAGCGGCATGCCTTGCGACAGTTGCTCGATATAAGGAATTAGCCACCATGACTGCGTGATGTCGAAATGCGGCCGCCATGTTGGCTGCAGCGCGTCGCTGGCGGACACGGCACAGCCAGCGGCGCCATGGCCGACGCCTTCGCTGAAGGTGACGGGATGCGGCACCTGTTCAAAACAGATATCGATATCGAAGGGCCATGGAAAGTTTGCCGCATGAGGCAGCGGTTTCGTTCCATGCGCCAGATTGAAGTACAGGGCCATCGCGTGTCTATTTTCCAGCCGCCGCCAGCTGCACCAGCTTGCGCTCGACGAACGCCTGCAATTGCGGCGAAAGCGTTTGCAAACCCCTGGCCCGCTCGAACGCCGCCCTCGCCTGCGCCGGCTGGTTGTCGGCCTGCAAGGCGATCCCCAGGCCCATCCACCAGACGCTGTTGTCGGGCGCGGCCTGCAGGGCCAGCTGGTATTGCTCGGCCGCTTCGCGGTAGCGCTGTTCGCGCTGCAGCACGCCGGCCAGAAAGGCGCGGTAGTCGAGATGGTCTGCAGCGAACGGCAGGCTGCGCTTGAGGGTGTCGAGCGCGGCCGCGCCGCCACCGGTTTTATCGAGCTGCAAACGGGCCAGCATCATCGCCTGCGCCGGCTGTTTCGGGTCCAGCGCCAGGCTTTGCTGCAACTGGCGCATGGCTTCGTCGGGGCGCTGCGCTTCGAGCAGCAGGCGCACCAGGGTTTCGCGCGCGCCCTGGTGACGCGGATCGCGCTGCAAGGTACGCTGCAAGCCGACGATGGCCTCGTCGACGCGGCCATCCTGCAAGTCGCCCAGCGCGCGGCGCCAGGTATTGTCGATGCTTTGCTGCGGCGTGACCTGCTTGCCTTCGATGATTTTTTCCACGACGGCTGGCACCGGCTTGATTACAGGTAAGGCGACCGGCTTGGGCGCCACGCGGCGCGGCTCGGTGGCCTTGAGCTCGCGCGCCATCGGTGCGACAGCGGCAGGCGGCGCTTCGCCAACAGGTTCAGGCGCCGCCACAGAAACCGCCACTGGCGCTGGCACCGGCGCAGCCACTGGCAGCGGGATCGCCACTGGCGCTGGCACCGGCGCAGCCACTGGCAGCGGGATCGCCACTGGGACCGGCATCTGCGCCACGTTCACCAGCACCGGCGGCACATCCGGCCGCTTCAGGTAGAGCCAGCCCAGCGCGATGGCGATCGCCGTCAGGCCGGCGGCGCCGCCGAACACCACCGCGCGCGGCAGGCCACGCTCGCGTTCCGGCACCGAGCGGATGCCGCCCGTGTCAGCGCCCTGGCCATGGCCGTCCTTGCTGCGGGCATCGAGATCTTGCAACATCTTGTTAATCAGGCTCATCTACAATCTCGTCTTCATCGGTTCAGTAAGGTCCAGCTCAGGGTGCAGGCGGCGGCCAGCACGCCGGCGCCTGCCAGCCACGGCCAGCGCGCGCGCCAATGCGGAAGGCTGGCCACCGTATCGCTGGCGGCCAGCACCACGTGGCCCCGGCTGACCTGCTGGCGCCCTTCGCCATACGCCACCATCAGCGACTTGTGCGCCAGGATGTTGACCAGCCGCGGGATGCCGCCGCTGGCGCCGTACAGCCTTGCCACCGCGCCGTGGCTGAACAGGCGCGCGCCGTCGAAACCGGCCACGCGCAGGCGGTGCGCCACGTAGAACTCGACATCGTCGCGCGACAAAGGCCCCAGGTGGTAGTGAAAGGTGATGCGCTGGGCCAGCTGGCGGATTTCCGGGCGCGCCAGCTTGTCGTCCAGTTCCGGCTGGCCAAACAGCACGATCTGCAGCAGCTTGCGCTTTTCCGTTTCCAGGTTGGTCAAGAGGCGCAGCGCTTCCAGGCTGTCAACCGGAATCGCCTGCGCTTCATCGAGGCACAGCAGCACCTGCTTGCCCTGCGCCGCCAGGTTCAGCAGGCGCAGGTTGATCGATTTCAATAACTGATGCTGGTCGGCCTCTTTCGGCAGCAGCACGGCCAGTTCGTCGGCCAGCGCCAGGATCAGCGCCTGCGGCGGCAGGTTGGGATTCGGAATATAGGCGGTGACAAAACCCGGCCCCAGCGACTGCATGAACTTGCGGCATAAAAAGGTCTTGCCGGTGCCCACTTCGCCGGTAATCTTGATAAAGCCCTCGCCATTGCGCGCCGCCACCAGCAAGGTGTTGAGCGCCTTTTGCGACTGCGGGCCATTGAAAAAGAAACTGGTATCGGGCGTGAGGCCGAACGGCGCCTCGCGCAAGCCGAAATGGGCCTGGTACATTTAGCGCCGCTCCGCCGGCCGGCGCGGGTCTAGCGCCTCGATGCGCTTGCCTGAATCGAGCAAATCCTCGTTCCAGCTGTTGGCGCCTTCGACGATGGTGGGCTTGATCAGCACCACCAGTTCGCGCTTCTGGACGGTCTGGCCGGTATTGCGGAACAACGCGCCCAGCAGCGGCACATTGCCGGCGCCCGGCACTTGCGAGCGGTCGTTGGTGGTCGACTGGCGCATCAGCCCGCCAATCGCCACGATGCGCCCGTCCTGGCTGCGCACCATGCTGTCCATCTCGGAGGTGCTCGACGCCGCCAGCGGCAGTTTCAGCGAACCCGCGCTGCCCAGGTCGACATCCTTGGTGACGGTGGTGACCTGGCTGACGGACGGATGCACGTGCAGGATGATATTGCCGTTTTCATCGATCTGCGGCGTCACGTCCAGCACCACGCCGGAAAAGAACGGCTGCAAGGTGACATTCGGGCTGGAGGTGTTGCCACCGTTGGTGCCGGTCGAGGTCACGGTGGTGCTCACGCCGGTGACGAAAAACTCGTCGGTACCGATCTTCAGCACGGCCTTCTGGTTGTTCATGGTGGCAATGCGCGGGCTCGACAGCACATGCACGCTGCCTTGCGATTCCAGGAAGGAAATCATGGCGGCAAAATTGCTGGTCTGCAGCGCCAGCCCGAACATCGAGCCGGCCGCGTTGGCCGCCGAACTGAGGCCGAAACCGGTGCTGGCCGCGAGACCGCTGGCGCCATTGGTAATGACGGGCGGCTGGCCGCCGGCAAACGGCAGCGGCGCCAGGCTGCTGCCCGGCGCCAGGAAGCCGGTCGAAATACGGTTCGCATGGCCACTCTTGATGGAGGCAAACGAGGCCCAGTTCACGCCCGTCTGGAAGTTGTCGTTCAGTTCCACTTCGATGATCTTCGCCTCCAGGATCACCTGGCGGTCAACCGACAGCTGGGTTGCCTTCAGATAAGCGTCGACATTGCGCAGCTCTTCCGGCATGGCGCGCACCACCACCACGCCCGACTGCGGGCTCAGCACCACCTTGCGGCCATCGGCATCACCGCCGACGATGGCAACCAGGGATTCCTTGAGTTCCTTCCAGAAATCGCTGTCGGAACTGGTGCTGACGTTGGCGCTGTCCTGCACCTGTCCGCCCTGGCCCGGCTGGCCCGGTTGCTGCTGGGGCTGCGACTGGTTGTTGCCGCTGCCCGAACTCTGGCCGCTGGTGCTGGTGCCGGCGCTGTTGACGGAAGTCGACGAGACGCGCAGGTTGGAGCTGCCCTTGCGGTTGCCGGTCAGGTAATTGACCTGGAACATGCGCGTCTGCATGGTCAGCGGACGGATCGAAATGCGCGTGCCTTCGACCTTGTAATCGTAGCCGTACATGTCGCGTACGGCGTCGAGCGCTTCGAACAGGGTCACGTCCTTCAGGTTGGCCGACACATTGCCCTGCACGTCAGGGTGCACCAGGATGTTGTAGCGCGTGCCGGTAACGATGGAATTGTAGAACTGGCGCGCCGAGACATTGTTGAAGGCCACGTTGAAGCGCTCGTCGAGCACCGCGCGCGCTTTCGGCAACTGGCTGGCAAAGGTGGAGACCGGCGGCAGCAGGGCGTTATCGACGGCGTCGGCCTGCGTGGCGGCAGTGGTGGTGGCGCTGGCGGTCGCCACCTGCGCCTTGATCGCGTCATAGGTATCGCGCTGGGCCGGCGCGACACAGGCGCACAGGCTGGCGGACAGGCCCATTGCGGCAGCCATTCTGGTTAACTTGAGCATGCTCGCCTTGTGATGATTAATGTACATATGCTTGCTTCTTCCCTGCATTGTTTCGCTCCGCAGCTTTCGGATACAGCCTGATGGTGTCCAGTGTCTTGCCACGACGCAGCGTGACACTCGTTTCGCCGATGCCGTCCACGCTGGCCTCGCCTACCTTGTCGCCCACCCGCACCGTGCGCCCGTCGATCACCGCCACACGCCGTCCGCTGCTGGCCACCAGCACCGATTGCAGCTGCGGCACGGCGCGCGCGGCAACAGGAGCGGCATCATTGCCGGGCAGTGGCGCATCCGGCGGCCGGGTCGGATCGACCAGTCCCTGCGCGCCCGCCGGTGCCGACAGCAACGCCGCCAGCAGGGCAAACAACGCCACCGGCGCGCCGACGTTCACAGTGAAATCCATTTATCATCCAGGCTAAGGGTAAACAGGGTCAGGCGCAGGCTGGCGTTCGGATACTGGTCCACTACCAGGCTGGCATCTCCCCAAAAAACACGGGTTGGCATCGCTTCAAGCGCTTCCATGTAGTTGACCATATCGATATAGCTGCCGCGCAGCACCACTTCCACGCCATGGCGGTATAGCAGAGGCGCCGTCTTGATGGCGGGCGCCAGCGGCACGGCCACCGCCGGCGCAACTGCGGGCGGTACTGCTGCCAGGGCCGGCGCACTGGCGCTGGCGCCGCCCATCGGTGCGGACGGCAAGGTCTTGAGAGACTCGACGCGCAGCCTGGAATGCTGTCGCAGCAGGCGTTCGAGCAGGAAGACGATACGGTCCGGCGGCACCAGGCCACTCTGGGCGGTGCGCAAGGTCGTGCTCAGCCCCGCCATTTCCTGGCGCAGGCGATCAAGCGCCTGGCGCTCCTGCGCATCCGGGTCGACGCTGTTGCCGCGTATTTTCAGCACGATCTCGGCATCGATATTGGCCATCGTCTGTTGTTGCTGCGCGATCGATTCGTTGAGCATCTTTTGTTTGGCAAACAACGGATTGAGCAGCAAGGAAAACAGCAGGAAAATCAGCAGCGCGGCGCAAGCGCCAAACGCCATCACGCGTTCGCGCAGGCTCAAGGCATCGATTTTGGCGGCCAGCTTGCGCCAGCCCTGTTTCAAGCTTTCGTCTTTCATGGTGTCGGCGCTCCCGCTTCGGTTGGCGCGGCCATCGATTGCAAGTCGAATTCCACATACGATATGGGCAGGCGCCGGGGAATTGGCGCCACCGGGGCTGCCGCTGGCGTACGCAATACATCGGGCGGCAAGCCGGCCAGCGCTGGCAAGGCCGACAGCGGTACGGATGGCGCAGCAGGCGCCGAAGCAGTCTGGACGGAAGGATCGGCCGAGGTTTTCGGCACGCTGGCGGCGATCTCGAGCCGCGCAAACGATTTGCCACGTAGCACCGGATCGCGGCCCAGCGCATTGATATACGCCGGCACCAGCGCCGGCTGCAAGGCCCGGCCCTGCAAGCCAATATGGCGGCCCGCGCCGACGATGCTGGCGCCGGTCAGCCACAAGCCGTCGACCCGGGCGCGGGCAAAAGCGCGGAAATACGGGGAATAACCTTGTGTATTGCCAATGCTGCCGCCAGCGAGAATTTTTTGCGCTTCCAGCAAGGCGGAGCGGTCGGCCTCGCCCTGCGCCAGCGCATGGCCGACGGCCGGGTCCTTGACGCGCGCCGGATACTGGATCAATACCATGGTGCGGCGCGCCTCGCGCGCGGCCAGCAGCTCTTTCGATTGCGCCGCTGCGCCTTCCAGCAAGCCCACCTGGCGCGCGCCGTACCAGTACAGGCATGCCCCAAGCAGCGCGATCAGCAACAGCCCCTGGCCCATCGTGGCGGCCGCCAGCACCTGCTTGCGTTTCTCGAAAGCGGGATTGAACAGATTGATCTGCTGGCTCATGGCGCGGCCACTTCCTGGCGCAATGCGGCGCCCAGCGTCAGAAAAAAGCGCGCCTGGCCAGCCGCATCCTGCAATTGCGGCAGGTCGGCAAAGTCGAACACGGCGGCCAGGTCCAGCACCTCGACCGGCATATACAGATTATCGGCCAGGTAGCCGTGCAGGCCGTCGGTGCCGGTCGGCGCCAGCACCAGCTTGATCACATTGATGAAGTGAAACTGGCGGTCGAAATGGTCGAACGAGCGCTGCAATTCCAGCGTGATCTTGTCGTAGTATTGCTGCTTTTGATCGTCGCTGCCTTCAACCAGCTGGGCCAGCTTGACATCGATACGGCGCGACAGATACAGCTCCGCATTGAAATTGACCGTCAACAAACCACCATCGCCGTCAAACGACAGCATGGCCAGGCCGCGCCCCGGGGTTTCCAACAGAGCGGCAATATTACGCTGCGCCATTTCAGGAATATCGATCACCGCCAGGCTGATCCTGGCGGCCGTATACATGGCCTGGCGCTGGGCCACGGCGGCATTCCTGGCGGCCACGGCAAACACGGACTGGCCGCGTACCGGCGCGTTCTGGTCGGGCGGGATGTCGAACACGTCGATGGTGGCGTCCGCCAAAGGAAAATCGAGCATGTCCTTCAGGCGCCAGCCCACTGCCGTCTTCAGTTCTTCCGGCGGCACATTGGGCGCTTCCAGCGACAGCAATTGGTAGTCAGCCGCGCCGAGCAAGGTAGTGCAGCGGTAGGAGCCAGCCTGCAGCTCCTTGTTCAGTTTTTCCATGGCCGGTGCCGGCGCCATGGCCATTTTTGCGCCGGCATGCCACATGACGGCCTTCACTTGCGGCTTGTCGCCAGTGTTCGGTTGGACGAGCGCGGCGCACACTCCCTCGTTCGTCCATGCCGTGGCCAGCAATCCTTCCCGTTTTTTTGCTCTTGCGAATAAACCCATGCGACCAATCCACGATCAAAGTACCGGCAGCGATGTTGCCACCAGAATAATGCATTGAATCAATTTTAATTCATCGCACCGCATTGCAGTCTAAAAAATTAACAATTGACAATAAATATTCCCGAAAAGACCACGGTTAATCAAGCACTTGCACAAGCTGCGCCAGCTTGCTAGAACTCCGCCTGCAACCTGCGCCGCACATAATCCGTGCTGTTGCTGGTCGCTGCCGCCGTACATGCGCCATTGACCGGCTGGTTGCACGCAACGGCCACCACCTGGTAGCGCTGCAAGGCACCTGGCCCGTTCGTCAGAATGCATTGCACGGTCACCGTAAAGCCATTGGCCGGCACCACGAAGCTGCTGGGCGCCACGCAACTGCCGTTGCGCAACTGGCGGTACAAGCCCCATTCGATGCCGGCGCGCGCCGCCTGGTAAGCGCGCGCCCCCTGGATATCGAGCGATGAGGTGGTGTGCTGCACCGTAGTCAGGTTGACCAGCGCGGCGCCCAGCCCGGCCAGCACCACCAGCAGGAACACCGCGGTGACGATGCCGAAACCGCGGGCGGGCCGGCAGATGCGCTGGCGGTGGGCTTGAAATAGGGTCTTCATGGCGTGTTGTTGACCTGGGCCTGCTGTTGCAATGTGATCTGGCCGCTGCTGCTGCCCTTGGCACCCAGCACCAGCCTGATGGACACCAGACCGCGCTGGACGTTGGCCAGTTCGGTGAAAACAAACCGGCATTCGTTTACCTGGCCGGCCAGCAAGGCGCCGACGGGTGCATTGCTGAGTGGCGCGGCGCCCGCATTGACCGGCTGGTCCGGCCCGATCGCATAGCCGGAAAAGCGCCGCAAGGTGCCGCCGCCATTCGCATCGGGTGCGCAAAAATAGGTGACAGGCGTGGTCACCACCTGGAAGCGGTTGCCCGGCGACGGTATCGACAGCGTGCTGGCATCGCTGACCAGGAAAGGATTGGCCGCCAGGCTGATATTGTTGCCGTTGACGGCGGACACCGTGGCCCGGTTGCATTTGGTATTGCAAAAATAGGCGTCGACCGGCGAGGTGCCGCCACCGAGGTTGTTGACCACGATAAAGTCACCTGGCACGATGGCTTGCGCACCGGTGGGCGCGGCGCCGACGATGGTGAAGACATTGGTGGCGGTCGCGGGTAGCGGATCGGTATCGAAGGCCAGCACATTGCCGGGCGTATTGTCGTTGACGGACAGGTAACGCCCGCCGGTCTTGGTCAGCAGCAGCTCCAGGTAACGGCCGGTAGGGTCGATGCGCACGCTGTTGGGTAGCGCCAGGCGCACATCGCGCGTGATGCGGCGCGTGGCCGTGTCGGCGATATCGGCCAGCTCGACGCGCGCGGCAGTATCGATATAGCTGCGCACCGGCACGGTGACAAACACCGCCACCATGCTGGACACGATGCCGAGGATGACGATCACCACCACCAGCTCGACCAGGGTAAAACCGCTTGCGCGGCGCAAACGCAAGCCGCTCATATCAGGTTGGGCGCATAGCGCGTGCGGTAGCCGACCAGGGTGACGGACTCATTGCCATACGCCACCACTACCGTGATGCGCAGCGCATTCATGTTGGCCGGCGTGGCGTCGGCCGGCGCGATGCGGGCGTCGGCAGGCCCCAGCGCGGACTCGGGTGCCACCGCCACCGTCACGGTGTATTGCGCCGGAAAATCGATTTTCGAGGCATCCTGGGTATATCTCAGCGGTGTGTTGAACGCCCGCACATAATCGGTCACATTGTAATAAGGACGATCAACGGTCGATGGCGCCGCAGCCACGTTTTGCGGCACGCTGCAGCCGGCCGCATTGGCCGCCGTCTCAACCGCCGGGTCTTGAATCGGGTTGCAAAAGGTGTAGCGTGCCAGTTGCACTTCTTCCAGCATGGATTCGGCCAGCACCAGCGCCTGCTTGCGCAACTGCGGATCGGCACTGTTGGCGGTGGTAAAACTGATCACACGCAGCACGCCCAGCACGGCCACGCTGACGATCACGATAAACACCGTCAGCTCGATCAAAGTGAAACCGTGTTGCACACCGACTGGCGCCTTCTTACAGCAAATGGACATAGCCGGTCTCCGCTTCGACGACCACAGTACGCGTATTGCCACCGCCGGCGATGGCAATTTGCTGCAGTACAAAGCTCGACGTCGGATCGACGTCAGTACTCAGGAAAGGTCGGCCTAGCGCGTTGAAATACAGGCTCAGGCCCGCCGGAGGCACGCCATAGCTCACATTGGCCGGCCGTCCCTCGCAGAACCAAGTGGTGGATGCGCCGCACTGCGCCACTGTCGCGCTGCTGCCCGAATTGGCACCGGCTGGCGCCAGCACGCGGTTGGACGCATCGCAAGCGGCGTTGAAACACAGGGCAATGCGGTTGGCGCCGAGCACGGCAAACACGGGCCGGTTCTGCGCGATGGCCAGCTTTTGCGCATAACGCAGCATGCTCATGTTCTGGTCGGCAAAGGTGCGCGCATCGAAACTTTCATTGCGCACGAAGCGCGGCGCTGCAAAGGCGGCCAGTATGCCGACAAGCACGATCACAGCCACCAGTTCGATCATGGTGAAGCCGCGCACACGCTGGGCGGAAAAAGCACTGAATTGGGGCATTAGCTTGTGACGCGGCATCATTAAACCTGGTGCATGCGAGGCGTGCCAATAAAAAAGCCCAACCATGGATACTTCATGTTGGGCTCGGTTTGAGACGCACACCGCAGCGGTGCGCATCCTTGACGATCAGCAGCCGGTTTTAAGCGCTGTGATGGCCGGCGGCGTATTGACAGCGGTAGAGTCGGTATAGGTCACCTGGCAAGCAGTACGAGCAGCGTCCTCTGCGACCACGACAGGCCCGGTACCGGTTACGCTGTAACCATCCAGGTTGACGGCATTGGCGATGCTGGAAGCGGCGGGATAGCCATTCGTCATGGTGATTGTCTGGCCTTCGATTGTGATCTGAGTCGCAGTACCGCCACCGGCCACCCACTGCGCGTGCGCCAATGCCGAAGCGCTACGCAGGGCACCAACTGCGGCATCGACCTTGGCCGTACGTGCATTGACCGCCATGTCCACGAAACGTGGAATGGCGGTCGCTGCCAGAATGCCCAAGATGACGATCACGACCACCAACTCGATCAGCGTGAAACCCGCCTGGGCACCTTGTTTGAAACTGCGTAACGACTTATTCATGCGGATCTCCAAAATCATGTAAATGTTTCATCCACAAACAGAAAAACTGCTTGCGTCAACTTGTTTTCCTACTTAAAGGCACTTCCTTGCGGACTTGAACTGGTACCAACGCGAGCTTTTCAACGCTGCCGGCGACGCTTTCTGATCCCTTCGTCAAGCTTACCTTGAATTTAGGCAACTCGGAATCCTCGGGGTCAAAAATAGTTCTTTGATTTAACAAATATACCAATTTTCCATCACTCCTGTCAAAAAGCCAATTACCTGAAGCAAGTTTTTTGACATCCGGGGAATAAAATTCTCCCAGATAATTGGCCGGCTTCTGCGCCAGCCAGTTCATGGGATTCTGTCCGGCCAGCGCGGCAATGTCTTTCGTGCGCCCGGCAATCATCAAGGCATAGGCTTGCAACTGCACTTCCGTGCGCAAGGCCATCACCGTTTGTTCATAGGCCAGCCGCTCGGCCTGGTCGCGGTAGAAGGCAAGCCGGCTCAGCAGCACCACCATCAGCACGCCGATCACCGCCACCACCACCGCCAGCTCGAACAGGGTAAAGCCCTGCCCTGCCCGCTGGCCGCGCACCAGCTTCTGCGGTATCGACATACGCCCTGTCATTTGTTCATGGCCACGCGGCCCAGGTCCCAGATCGGCAGGAAGATGCCCAGCGCCAGCACCAGCACCATGGCGCCCAGGAAGCCGATCAGGATGGGCTCGATCTGTGCCGACAAGGTTTTCAGTTCGTAATCGACTTCGCGCTCGTACATGGCGGCGATTTCATCCATCAGCTCATCGAGCGAACCCGATTCCTCGCCAATCGCGATCATCTGCAGCACCACCGGCGTGAAAACGCCGGCGGCCACCGAAGTGCGCAAGATGCTCTCGCCGCGCTCGACGCCGTCGCGCATCTGGTCCACGCGCGAGCTGAGATAGGCGTTGTCCACGGTTTGCGACACCACCGTCAGCGCCTGCACGATGGGCACGCCGCTGGAACTGGACAAGGCGAAGCTGCGCGCAAAACGGGCCATGGTGCCCTTGAGCAGAATCTTGCCCGCCACAGGAAAACGCAACTTCACGCGGTCCCATTTATAGCGCCCAGGCACCGTGCGCAGCCATGCCTTGAAACCGGCCACGCCGGCGATGCTCAGGGCCAGCAGTGCTGGCCAGTAATTGACTGTAAACGAAGACGTACCGATTAGGATGCGCGTCATCAGCGGCAGTTCGGCCTTGAAACTGGCGAACACCTTGACGAACTGGGGGATCACAAACACATTGACAATCACCATCGCCAGGATCATGGCAACAATCACAAAGGTCGGGTAGCGCGTGGCCGACTTGACGCGGGCGCGCATGTCGCGGTCGAACTCCAGGTGGTCGAACAGGCGCAGGAAGACCTCGTCAAGGCGTCCCGTCATTTCGCCCACCCTCACCATCGACAGGTAAAACGACGTAAAGACTGCCGGGTGGCGCGCCATCGCAGCCGACAGTTCGCGCCCGGCGTCGAGCGATTCGCGCACGTCCTTGATCACGCGGCCAAATGCGGGACTGACGGCCGACTCCTGCAGCCCGGCCAGGCCGCGCATGATGGGCACGCCGGCTTTCAGCAGGGTGTACATCTGGCGGCTGAACAGCTGCACATCCATCGAGGTGACTTTTTTCTCGGAGAGGCGCTGCCACAGGCCGATATCGCTGCTGGCGGTCACCGCTTTTTTAGTCTGCACGATATCGACCGGCGTGGCGCCGGTGGCGAACAGCTGGTTGGCCACCGCGCCACTATCGGCGCCCTCCATCACGCCTTGCAGCAGTTCGCCGCTGGCGCTGCGGGCTTTGTAGGCAAAAAACGGCACGTTACTCCTCGTTCTGGTTGCTGATGCGCATCGCTTCGGAGATCGTCGTGCGGCCCTGGACCACCAGTTGCACCGCGTGGCGGCGCAGGGTTTCGCCGGCCATCTCGGCGTTCGCGGCCTTCAAAAAGTGCGAGGGGTCGGCATGGTTGGCGGCGTCGACCACTGCGCGCGTCATTTCCAGCAGTTCATACACGCCGGTACGGCCGCGGTAACCCATGCCGTTGCAGTGCGAACAACCCTTGCCGTGGTGATACTGGGTACGGTCGACCAGCTCGCCCAGTTCCATGCGCAGCCATTCGGCTTCGGTCGGTGTCGGCACATATGGCGTGGTGCAGCTTTCACAGATCACGCGCACCAGTCGCTGCGCCAGCACCGCTTGCAGCGAGCTGCCGACCATATAGCGCGGCACGCCCATGTCCATCAGGCGCAGCGGGGTGCTGGCCGCGTCATTCGTGTGCAGGGTGGAAAGCACCAGGTGACCGGTCATGGCGGCCCGCAGGCCGATCTGCGCTGTTTCCTGGTCGCGCATCTCGCCCACCAGCACGATGTCCGGGTCTTGCCGCAGGGCCGAGCGCAGCACGCGTGCAAAGTTCAGCTCGATCTTGTCGTTGACCTGCACCTGGTTAATGCCGGGCAGGCGGTATTCGACCGGGTCTTCGACCGTGATCAGCTTTTTTTCCACCGAGTTCAGTTCGGCCAGCGCGCAATACAGGGTGGTGGTCTTGCCGCTACCGGTCGGGCCCGTCACCAGCACCAGGCCGTTCGGGCGCTGCACGATGGCGCGAAATTTCTTGACCAGCGCCGGCGGCATGCCGATCGCGTCCAGGCGCAGCGAAGTGCCGCCCTGGTTCAACAGCCGCATTACCACCGATTCGCCGTATTGCGTCGGCATGGTGGAAATACGCACGTCGATGCGCTGGTTTTTTACGCGGATGGCGAAGCGACCGTCCTGCGGCAAGCGCTTTTCGGAAATATCGAGGTCCGACATCAATTTGAGGCGCAGCGCCAGCGACGGCGCGATCTTGATATCGGCTTCGGTCTGCAGGTGCAGCACGCCATCGATGCGGAAACGGATCTGCAGCCGGCTTTCCTGCGGTTCGATATGAATGTCCGAGGCGCGCACCTGGGTCGCGTCGTCGAATACCGATTGCAGCAGCTTGACGATCGGCGCTTCTTCCAGGCCCGGATTGGCGGCCAGCGCGCCGAAGTCGACCGAGACGTCGCCCAGGTCCTGCTCCAGCTCGCGCGTCAGGGTGGAAATGTCTTCGGTGCGGCGATAGATGCGGTCGATCGCCGCCAGCACTTCGGTTTCGTTGACCACCGCCAGTTCGATATTGCGTTTGACCAGGCGCGCGATCTCGTCGTAGGCAAACAGGTCGGTCGGGTCGGACATGCCGACCAGCAGGCCTTCGCGGCGGTCTTCCAGCACCAGCGCGCGAAAGCGCCTGGCCTGGGTTTCCGGCAGCAGGCGCACCAGTTCCGCATTGATGTTGAAAAACTTCAGGTTGATGTAGGGAATGGCCAGCTGGCGAGCCAGTGCGCCCGAGATCTGCTCTTCCGTCACATAGCCGTGCTCGATGAACACGCGGCCCAGCTTGCGGCCCGAACGCTTCTGTTCCGTCAAGGCCAGGCCCAACTGTTCTTCCGTCAGCAATTTCTGCTGCACCAAAATCTCACCGAGCCGGACTTTCTCTGGCCTTGCCATGCTTGCTCCTCAACAGGTTCGACGCCCACGCGCCTGATTGCACCGGCATTTTATTCCAGAACGTGTTGTTTCTTGAAGAAAAACTATTTGTCGCCTTGACCACAGCCTGATCCAACAACGTTCAACTAATCCTTGCGGCGCGGGCGCGCCCATGGCGATAATGAAGACCGATCCTCTCTGCCTGCCTTCATGAGCGACTGCGCCATCCGCTACCACAACGTGCATAAACAGTTGAAAGGCAACCCTGTGCTGCGCGGCGTCGACCTGCTGCTGCTGCCCGGTGAACTGTTCGGCCTGGCTGGCGTCAACGGTGCCGGCAAGACCACCTTGCTGCATTGCCTGTTCGATTTCTGCACGCTTGATGCTGGCGAGATCAGCATCTTCGGCCAGCCCTACCGCCACAGCGCCGCGCGCGCGCCGCTGTCGTTCCTGCCCGAGCGTTTCCAGGCGCCGTATTACCTCTCCGGGCGCGATTTTTTGCGCTACCTGCTGGGCTTGCAGCAAGTGCCATGGGACGAAGCTGCGGCCAGGCAGGCGGCCGAGGCGCTGGAACTGGCGCCGGAAGCCTTGCTGCGCCAGGCGCGCGATTACTCCAAGGGCATGATGCAAAAGCTGGGGCTGCTAGCTTGTTTGCTGTCAGGCAAGCAGCAACTGGTGCTCGACGAACCGATGAGCGGGCTGGACCCGAAGGCGCGCGCGCTGTTCAAGCAGGCGCTGCGCCAGTTGCGCGCACAGGGACGCGGCGTATTTCTTACCTCGCATGCGCTGGCCGACATCGACGAGCTGTGCGACCGCATGGCGATTTTGCACAAGGGCCGGATGGTGTTTGTCGGCACGCCGGCGCAATGCCGCAAGCAGCACGGCGGCGGCCCGCAAGCGAGCCTGGAGCAGGCTTTCCTCAATTGCATCAACGCATGAAGCAGCACGCAATGATTTATTTGATAACTGACTTGACGTGGCGACAAGTGACTTTATTTTTCCAACTGGCCAGCAACTGCTGGCGGCCCGGTGGCTTTTAGAGGATCATGACGGGTAAAATTGCAAAAGCACAACATGACCTCACGGGCGACCGCTGCATGAACAAACACCCTCTCCCTGTGCTCGCTTCCTGCGTCACCACCGCCTGCTGCGCCCTGCTTGCCGGCTGCGCTGCGCCACAACTGCCGCTATCGGCTTCGCATGTCGATGCAGCGCCGCGCGTGGCCGGGGCGATACCCGAACCGGTACGGCAAAGCGCCGCCATGGCCGCGCCGACGGCCACGCCCAGGGTCGAGACCTACAGCGTCACCGTGCACAAAGTGCCGGTGCAATCCTTGCTGTTCGCGCTGGCGCGCGATGCCGGCATGGATGTCGATATCCACCCCGACATTGCCGGCAATGTTACCCTCAACGCCTTGAACCAGACCTTGCCACAACTGCTGGCTCGCATCGGCAACCAGGTGGACATGCGCTATGAAATCGACGGCAAGAATTTGCTGGTGATGCCGGACGCACCCGTGTGGCGCAATTACAAGGTCGATTATGTGAACATGGCGCGCAGCACCAACAGCAGCGTCAATATCGCCACGCAGATTTCCACCGCCGGCGGCGGCGCAAGCAGCAGCGCCAGCAACAGCGGCAACATGACAGGCAACCAAGGCAGTGGCGGCAATGGCAACAACAACTCCACCACCCTGGTGGTGAACCGCTCGGAAAACAATTTCTGGTACAGCCTGGAAAAAAATATCCGCGACCTGCTGCGCGAGAGCACGCTCAACGACCCGCTGGTCGACCCGCTGGCGCAGCTGAACCAGCAACTGGCGACGCTGCAGGGGCAAGCACAGGGGCAAGGCCAGCAGGGCAACCAGAATCAGGGCGGCACCCCTGCAGCGCTTCCTTATGGCGGCCAGAACGCGGCGCCGGCCGGCCAGTACGGCACGCAGATGCCGCAAGTGCCGCAAAACCAGGCGCCCAATGCGAACCCCAATGGCAATAACAACGCGGCGCAGCTGGACGCAAACGGTTTGCCATTGCTGAAACTGGCCAACAAAGGCGCTTCGTCGTCGGTGGTGGTCAATACCGAAGCTGGCCTGATCGCCGTGCGCGCCAGCGGGCGCCAGCACGAAAAGATCCGCGAATTCCTCGACCTGGTCACCAGCAGCGCCAAGCGCCAGGTGCTGATCGAAGCCACCATCATGGAAGTGCGCCTGAACCGCGAATACCAGCAGGGCATCAACTGGTCGCGCCTGACGGGCAGCCTGCGCCTGAACCAGGGCCAGGTCGGCAACCTGGCCCTGCCCAGCGCCGTCACGCCGGGCGCCACGCCAGGCATCTTCGTGCTGAACTATCTGAAGGACAGTTTTTCCACCACCATCCAGCTGCTCGAATCGTTCGGCAAGGTAAAAGTGCTGTCCAGCCCCAAGATCAGCGTGCTGAACAACCAGACGGCGATGCTGAAAGTGGTCGACAACAACGTCTTCTTTACCATCAAGGTCACGCCGGCCGTGATCAGCTCGACCGGCACCATCACCACGCCGGCTACCTATGAATCGAAACTGGAAACGGTGCCGGTCGGCTTCGTGATGAGCGTGACGCCGCAAATTTCCGACAGCGACGTCGTCACCCTCAATGTGCGGCCCACCATCACGCGCATCGTCGGCTATGTGCAGGACCCGAACCCGGCGCTGGCGACGGCCAATGTGCAAAGCCGGGTGCCGGTGATACAGGCGCGCGAACTCGAATCGATCATGAAGGTCGACAGCGGCCAGATCGCCGTGATGGGCGGCCTGATGCAGGACTCCGTCGACAACACCAGGGATGGCGTGCCGGGCCTGTCGAGCCTGCCGCTGGTCGGCAATCTGTTCACCTACCGCAATGAAGCCAGCACCAAGACGGAACTGGTGATCTTCATGCGCCCGGTGGTGGTCAAGGACGCCAGCATCGAAGGTGATTTCCGCGACTACCGCTACCTGCTGCCGGGGCAAGCGCCGCTGAACAGCCAGCCTTACACGGAAGCGCCGGTGGCAGGAGTGCAAGGAGAAAACCCATGAGCTTGCTGATGCAGGCGCTCAAGAAAGCCGAGCGCGCAAAACAGAACAGCCTGCACGAAGAGGAGCTGGACAAGCCATCCGAGGCCTACGACCAGGTGCTGGAACTGGCGCCGTTTGACGCTCCCCTGGTACCGCCGGCACCGATGCCGCCAGTGCCGGAATTTACTTCAGGGCTGAGCCTGGAACCGTTGAACGGCGCGCCGGCGCCCACCGCCGCGCCTGAACCCCAGGCCGAAACGCCGCGTGAAACGCCAAAGCCCAAGCCCCGCCCTGCCCCGGCACCACCGCCACCATCATCTGGCGCCAGCCGCAGGCGCACGCCACCGCGCGCGCCAGTCAGTGTCGATCCGGCCACCGTGCGCCTGGCAGTACTGCTGGGCATCTTGCTGCTGGTGGTGTGCGCCATGGCGTACTGGTACTGGCGCGCCAGCAGCAGCCCCGGCGTGGGCGCCAGCCTGCCGGGCGTGCCGATGCCGCTGACCGACGCGCCAGGCACGGCCGGCACGGCCGGGCCGCTGGTGATCGTGCCGTCCGCCGGCGGCGCGCAGGCACAGGAACAGTTCAACGAAGCGTTGCCGGAATCTGGCCGCGAAGAGCGGCAAGCCGCCAGCGCGGCCGAACAGCAGGCGATGATACAGTCGGCCGTGCAGCAGGCGGTGGCGGCGCAGCTGGCGCAGATGCCGCCACCTGCCCCGCCCGCGCTGCCGCCGGTAGCCGCGCCCTACAACCAGCAGATCCAGGTGGTGCGCAACGACACGGCGGCGCAGATCAATCCCGGCGTCCAGCAAGGCTACCAGGCGCTGGCCGGCGGCCAGCTGGGCGCTGCCCGCCAGCAATACGAAGCCGTGCTGCAGCAGGACCCGGCCAACCGCGACGCCCTGCTGGGCCTGGCGGTCGTGGCCCAGCAGGCCAACCAGGGTGCGCAGGCAGCCGCATTGTATCTGCGCTTGCTGGAAATGCATCCGGACGATGGCGTGGCGCTGGCTGGCCTGATCGGCCTGCGCCAGGGCGACCTGGTGCAGAGCGAATCGCGCCTGAAAGCCATGCTCGAACGCACGCCCGAAAGCGGCCCCGTTCTGTTCGCCTTGGGCAATGTGTACGCCCAGCAGCGGCGCTGGCCCGAAGCGCAGCAGCAATTTTTCCGCGCCTACAGCGCCGTGCCCGGCAATGCCGACTATGCGTTCAACCTGGCCGTTGGCCTGGACCGGCTGAACCAGCCAAGGCTGGCTGCAACTTATTACCAGCGCGCCTTGACCCTGGCGCAGACGACCCCGTCGGCGTTTGATCGCGCTGCGGCGCAGCAACGGCTGGCTGAACTGGGCGGGCCGGCAAGTGCGGGCAGCATGATCATCAAGGAATAATCGCTTCATGCCAGAACAGACCAAACTTCCGCTGGGTAAATTGCTGATCAAGAAAGGCGTGATCAGCGAAGACCAGCTGCGCATCGCGCTGATCGAGCAAAAACGCAGCAACGAGCCGCTGGGCAAACTCCTGATCACGCTTGGTTTCGTGACGGAAGCCACCGTGCGCATGGCGCTCAGTGAAAACCTGAAGCAGGAAAGCGCCGACCTGTCGAGCCTGGTGGTCGATGCAGTTGCCCTGAAACTGATCCCCAAGGAAGTGGCCAAGCGCTATCGCGTGTTTCCCATCGTCTATGAACGGCAAACCGACAACCTGATACTGGCGATGGCCGACACCAGCAATATCGTCGCGCTCGACCAGATCAGCGCCATGCTGGTCAAGGGCATCACGATTTCCACCGTGCTGGTCAACGAATCGGACATTTCGCGCGCGATCGACCAGTACTACGGTTTCGAGCTGTCGATCGACGGCATTTTGCATGAGATCGAAACGGGCGAAGTCAATTACCAGAGCATGGCCTCGCCGTCGGACGAATACAGCCAGCCGATGGTGCGCCTGATCGATGCGCTGCTGGCCGACGCGGTGCAGAACGGCGCATCCGACATCCATTTCGAGCCGGAGCAGTCGTTCCTGCGCATCCGCTACCGCATCGACGGCATCCTGCGCCAGATTCGCAGCCTGCACAAATCGTACTGGCCGGCCATGGCGGTGCGCCTGAAGGTGATTTCAAACATGAATATCGCCGAAGCGCGCGCGCCGCAGGACGGCCGCATCACGATCCGTTTTTCGGGCCGGCAAATCGATTTCCGTGCTTCGGCGCAACCGACCACGCATGGCGAAAACTTCGTGCTGCGCGTGCTGGACCGGCAAAAAGGCATTGTCCCGCTCGATGCGCTGGGCCTGGCCGAGCGCGAGCTGAATCTGTTGAAACTGATGATCGCCCGGCCCGATGGCGTGATCCTGGTCACCGGCCCGACCGGCAGCGGCAAGACCACCACCCTGTATTCGATCATCAACCATAT
The DNA here is from genome assembly GCF_057291295.1 of Janthinobacterium sp. 1L-D-8-B-C4. Classification (NCBI taxonomy): domain Bacteria; kingdom Pseudomonadati; phylum Pseudomonadota; class Betaproteobacteria; order Burkholderiales; family Oxalobacteraceae; genus Janthinobacterium; species Janthinobacterium sp. 1L-D-8-B-C4. Next base: position 218,878 of record NZ_JBXAVX010000001.1, on the reverse strand, counting down.
CAATACGGAAAGCGTCAATATCATGACGCTGGAAGACCCGGTCGAGTATCCGATGAACATGATACGCCAGACCTCGGTCAACGAATCGGTAAAGCTGGGCTTTGCCGACGGCATCCGCTCGATGATGCGGCAGGACCCCGACATTATCCTGGTCGGTGAAATCCGCGACCGCGAAACGGCCGAGATGGCGTTTGCGGCCGCCATGACGGGCCACCAGGTGTATTCGACCCTGCACACCAATTCTGCCATCGGTTCGCTGCCGCGCCTGCTCGACATCGGCATCCGGCCCGACATTATGGCCGGCAATATCATCGGCATTATCGCCCAGCGCCTGGTGCGCAAACTGTGCGTGCATTGCAAGGAAACCGTGGTTGCCGACGATGTCGAGCGGCGCTTGCTGGGCCTGCAGCCGGAAGATCCGCCGGCCAGTCTCTGCCACGCGGTGGGCTGCGAGCGCTGCGCCCACCAGGGCTACAAGGGCCGCCTGGCCATTATGGAATTGCTGAAAATGACACCCGAACTGGACGAGCTGACGTCGCGCCGCGCCAGCTTGCGCGAACTGAAAAGCACGGCGCGCGCAGGCGGCTTTCATACACTGGTCGACGATGGCCTGCGCCGCGTGCGCGACGGCACCACCACCCTCGAAGAAGTGGCGCGCGTGGTCGACCTGACGGACAGGCTGGGCTGATGGCGCAATATGTCTACCGCGCCATGGATGCCGCTGGCGCATTGATTCCCGGCAGCATGGAAGCGGCCAATGTGCCCGACCTGGAAGCGCGCCTGCACCGCATGCAGCTGGACCTGATCGACTGCAAGCTGACCGGCCAGCATCTGGTGCTGTTCGGCAAGCGCGTGATCCAGCGGCGCGACCTGATCAACTTCTGCTTCCATATGGAGCAGCTGACGGGCGCGGGCGTGCCCATCCTCGACGGCTTGAGCGACTTGCGGGAAAGTACCGATCACCCGCGTCTGCGCGAAGTGGTGACCGACCTGATCGAAAGCATCGAAGGCGGCTTGCCGCTGTCCGGTGCGCTGGCCCAGCACGACGACATTTTCGACGCCACGTTTACCAGCCTGATCCTGGCGGGCGAACAGAGCGGCAGGATCGCCGAGGTGTTCAAGAACCTGTCGGAAAGCCTGAAATGGCAGGATGAACTCGCTTCGCAGACGCGCAAGATCATCATGTATCCGGTGTTGGTCGCCATCGTGGTGGCCGCCGTCACGTTTTTCCTGATGATCTACCTGGTGCCGCAACTGACCGCGTTTATCCGCAATATGGGGGGCGAATTGCCGCTGCATACGCGCGCGCTGATTTTCGTGTCAACTATCTTTATCGATTACTGGGCCGTACTGCTGGCCTTGCCGCTGCTGGGCGTTTTCGGCGTGCGCGTTTGGCTCAAGCGCAGCGAGACGGCGCGCTACCTGTTCGACGGCCTCAAGCTGCGACTGTGGCTGGTCGGGCCCGTGCTGCATAAAATCATCCTGGCCCGCTTCGCCACTTTTTTTGCGCTGATGTATGCCTCGGGCATCACCATCCTCGAATGCATCCGCTTGTCCGAAGGCATCGCCGGCAACCGCGTGGTGGCGGCCGGCCTGCGCCGCGCCGCCCAGCTGATCGCCGAAGGTCATGGCGTGACCAGCGCCTTCCAGCACACGGGCATCTTTCCGCCGCTGGTGATCCGCATGCTGAAAGTCGGCGAAGCGACCGGTTCGCTCGATACGGCCTTGCGCAACGTCAGCTATTTCTATAACCGCGAAGTGAAGGAACTGATTGAAAAAGTGCAAGCGATGATAGAGCCGGCCATGACGGTGATCCTGGGCCTGCTGCTGGGCTGGATCATGCTCTCCGTGCTGGGGCCGATCTACGACACGATCAGTACCATCAAAACTTGAGGCCGTAGTGTTCCGCAAACAATTGTTTTACATAACCAGCGACCATCTGTGCGCCTACGACTGGCGGCATGGCGAACTGGGCGCGGGCCAGGCCTTTGACGCCAGCGCGGCAGGGCTGGACGCATTTTCCGCCTGGCTGGAAGACCCAGCCGAGCAACGCCTGGACGTGCCCGCCTGTCTGCTGGTCGACCTGATCGAGGAAGACTTCCAGCGCCAGCTTCTGCCCCATGTGCGCGGCAAGGCCGGCCGCGCCCTGCTGGCAAGGCGCCTGGGGCAGCTGTACCGCGACACGCCATACCGGGGCAGCGCCGTGCTGGGCCGTGACCCGGACGGCCGCCATGATGACCAGATGCTGTTCTTTGCGCTGACCAATCCTTCCTTGCTGCAAGCGTGGACCGACCTGCTGGAACAGCTGCAAATACCGGTGGCCGGCCTGTATTCGGCCAGCCTGCTCAGTATCGCGCTGGTCAGGCAACTGGCGCTGACGCACCAGCACCTGCTGCTGGTCACGCAGCAGTCGGGCGGCCTGCGGCAAAGCTATTATGAAGGCGGCCAACTGCGCTTTTCGCGCCAGACCGTGGCCATCGCGCTTGACGGCGTGGCTGTCAATATTGCGCTGGAAACGGAAAAAACCCGGCAATTCCTGACCAGCACGCGCATGCTCGAACGAGGCGACCTGCTCAACACCGTGATCCTGGCGCCGCAAGAGCAGATCGCCAAACTCGAATTGCTGTGCGATAACGGCGTGGAAGTGGCGTTCCACTTTATCGACATGCAGTTTGCCAGCGCAAGGGTGGGCCTGCAGCGCACGCCGGAACTGGCCGACTCTTTGCTGCTGACCTTGCTGGCAAAACATCCGCCAGCCAGCCATTACCCGCCCGGCGCGCTATCCCGCTACTACCGCTACCAGCGCGCGCGCAAGGCGCTGTATGGCGCCAGCGCGCTGATCGGCGCCTCGGCCCTGCTGTGGTGCGGCGCCATGCTGCTGGGCGGCCTGGACAATGAAGCCGGCCTGGCGCAATTGCAGCAGGAAACCGCGTCCTGGCAGCAGCGCTATCGCAACGTGATGGCCAGCCTGCCGCCGGCGCCGGCGAAAACCCGCAACATGAAGGCCGCCGTGACCTTGGAACACATGATCGCCACCCAGGCGCCCGAGCCGGGCCGCCTGCTGGCCATGCTGAGCGCCGCACTCGACCAGGCGCCGCAAGTCAGGCTGGCCCAGCTGCACTGGAACGCCGGCCCGCCACCACCGCGTGGCAGCGGTGCGCAGCCGCCGCCGCAAAACCAGGCCAGCCAGAGAAAAGGCCAGGTGCCGAGCAGCGTTGACGCCGGCATCCCTGCCGCGCCACCGCAAGCCTTGCGGCTGGAGCTTGATGTCGGCATGCCGGGCAATGATTATCGTGGCGCATTGTCTGCCATCACGGCGTTTGCGCAAGCGCTGGCACGCCATCCGCGCCTGGTGGTGGCGATCGAAGAGGCGCCGCTGGACTTGCGGCCCAGCGCCAGCCTGGCCGGCAAGAGCGAGTCGCCGGCGCAAGACACGCAAGCCCGTTTTACCGTGCTGCTGGTGTGGCAGCCATGAGTGCATCCATGAAACCGCCATTTACACCCGGCATGAAAAAGCCGGCCACCAACACGCGCGCTTTGCCGGCGTGGCTGGGCGAACTGCATCTGATACGGCGCGCCCTGCTGTGCTGCGTGGCCACCGTGCTGCTCAGTTTGTTCGCCCTGCACCTGGCGGGCGGCTACCACGGGCGGCAAGCCCAGCGGCTGGACCTGGCGCAAAAGGAACGCCGCGCCGCCGCCGCCCGCTTCAACCAGGTGGAAACGGAAAAACTGGAAATCCGCACCTTTGCGCCGCGTTTCCTGGCCGTGCAACGGCGCGGCCTGATCGGCGAGGAAAACCGCCTGGCCTGGATCGATGCGATACGGCTGAGCCAGCAGCAGCGCCATCTGCTGCCGCTCAGCTATGAGATCAGCGCCCGGCAGGTACTCAAGGTGCCTCTGCCTTTGAGCATGGGCCAATACCAGTTGCGTGGCAGTAAAATGCAACTCCACATGGATTTGCTGCACGAAATGGATTTGCTGAACTTTTTTGACGACCTGCGCCAGTCCGGCTACTTTGCCGTGCAGGATTGCGCGCTCAAGCGCAGCGGCGCCGCTGTCAACGGCGCTCAAAACGCCAGCCTGAGCGCCGATTGCAGCCTGCTGTGGCTGACCTTGGGCGAAAGCCCGCTTGCCGCGCCGGGGCTGCCATGAAGCGCGCCTGGCTCATCCTCTGCTGCGCCATGGCAACGCTTGCCGAAGCGCAGCCGCCCCAGCTGGGACGGCTGTTTTCCTCACCCGAAGAACGCGCCCAGCTGGACGCCAGCCGCAGCGGCGCGCCGCCGGACAGGGCAACACAGGTGCAAGTTGCGCCACCACCACCCGCACCGCCAATGGAACTCAATGGCCTGGTCCAGCGCAGCAGCGGCCGCTCGACCGTCTGGTTGAACCAGACGCCGCAGCAGGAGCCGCACAACCAGGTCTCCAATGCCGGCCAGCTGACCTTGCGCCTGAGTAATGGCCAGGTGGTGCTGCTGAAACCGGGCCAGCAATACGATCCGGCCAGCGGCACCGTAATGGAAGCGCGGCCATGATGCGCAGGAGCACACTCAAAACGCAGCGCGGTGCCGCCCTGCTGTTGCTGGTGGCAGTGCTGGGCCTGGGCGCGGCCTCGCTGTTGATGAACGCCTTCAACCGCAATGGCGCAGAAAGCGGGCGCCAGCAGCGCAGCCTCGCCATCCTGGCGCAGGCGCGCGAGGCCTTGATCGGCTTTGCAGCCACCAATGGCCGCTTGCCGCGTCCGGCCAATTCGGCCATCGATGGCCGCGAGCGGCCGGCCGAGTGCGCCAGCGACGCCGACTGCAGCGGCTTTTTGCCATGGGTGGCGCTGGGCGTGCCGGGACTCGATGCCTGGGGCAAGGTATTGCGCTACAGCGTCACGCCGGAAATGTCGCGCGCGCCGATCGCGTCGGTTTCCGCCGTGGCCAACCGGGTGATTCTGCAGCGCAAGGCGAACGGTGGCCTGGCGTATGTGGCGGGCCAGGAAGAATGCAATGTCAGCATGCAATGCCTGCCCGCCGTGGTTTTTTCGCAAGGAAAAGAAGGTTATGGTACGGCGGCCAGCGGAACCCGGCTGGCGCCCACCTTGCGCGGCAATCTCGACGAGGCAGCCAATGACGCTGCCAGTACCGCCTTTGTGACGGGAAACAGTGTCGACGACCTGCTGGCCTGGATCCCCTTGCCGGCGCTGTACCAACGCATGCGCGCGGCGCGGACACTGCCATGAGGCATTACTCTCCGCAAAGCTGCCAGGCCGGCTTCAGCCTGATTGAAGTCGCCATCGTGCTGGTCATCGTCGGCCTGATGATAGGCGGCCTGGTCACGCCGTTGACGGTGCAATTCGAACAGCGCAAGGTGTTTGATACACAAAAGGCGCTCGATGAGGCAAAAGAGGCGCTGACCGGTTTCGCCTTGCTGCACGGCTACCTGCCCTGCCCGGCGGTATCGAGTGTGAATGGGCTGGAAGACCGGCGCGGCGCGCGCTGCAATGGCGAAAAACGGGTCGGCATCCTGCCCTGGGCCACCCTGGGCTTGCGCAAGAGCGACAGCTGGAACAATCTGTTTCGCTACAGCGTGACGCCGGCCTTCAGCGACAGCGAGCAGCTGTTTGCCTTGAACACGCCGCGCGATATCAGCATCGTCACGCGCAATGGCGGCGCGCTGGTGCAGGCCACCGCCCTGAACGATATCCCTGCGATGATCATGTCGCATGGCAAAAACGGCGTTGGCGCCATCAGCGAGCAAGGCCAGCGCCAGGCTGGCGAGCAGGGCAATAATGTCGACGAGCGCAGCAATGCAATCAGCAGCAACATCTTCATCAGCCGCGCCGCCAGCGAGACCGGGCAGGCTGGCGGCAGCTATGACGATATCGTCGCCTGGGTCTCGCCCCATATCCTGTTCAACCGCATGGTGGCCGCGCAAAGGTTGCCACGCTGATGTGGCGCCCTGGCCTGATCATCGCGCGCTACACCTTGCTCGAAGCGCTGCTTGGCCGCCTGCCCTGGCTGTTCGTGCTGGCCAGCGGCGCCGCGCTGGCGCTGGCCGGTTTCCTGCAGCAGCTGGCGCTGACGGAAAGCAGCGCCGTGCAGGCGGCTATCCTGTCGGCCCTGCTGCGCCTGGTGGCGGTGTTTCTGCTGGTTGGCTTTGTCATCACCAGCCTGGCGCGCGAAGCGGCCGACAAGGGCCAGGAACTGTTGCTGGCGCTGCCGATGCCGCGCGCCGTGTATGTGCTGGGCAAGCTGGCCGGCTTTGGCGCGCTTGCCCTGCTGCCGGCGCTGCTGTTCGGCCTGCTGACCGCCGTGTGGGCGGCGCCCGCGCAAAGCGCGCTGTGGGCCGTCTCGCTGCTGGGTGAACTGTGGATCATGGCCGCCTTCAGCCTGCTGTGCGCGCTGGGCTTGCCGCATTCGCTGCCGGCGCTGGCCGCCAGCGGCGGATTTTATGTGCTGGCGCGCAGCGTGGGCAGCCTGCAACTACTGGCGCATGGCACCACTACGCACGATGGCAGCCGGCAAGCCATTGCCTGGGCCATCGACACGCTGGCCCTGCTGCTGCCCAATCTCGACCACTTTACGCGTAGCGAATGGCTGCTGTACGCCACCGGCAACTGGCAGGCGCTGGGCCTGGTGGCCGCGCAGACGGTGATTTACGTCGGCCTGCTGGCCACTTGCGCGCTGTGCGACTTTTATCGCAAGAGTTTTTGATGCAGCAAAAACCGCTGTCATCCGTGCCGCGCACCTTATGGCTGGCGTTGCTTCTTGCCCTGCTGCTGCAACTGGGCTGGCAGCTGGCGCAGCGGTCCAGCCCACCGCTGGCCCGGCCCTTGTCGCCGCCGCCCTCCGCCGCCATGGCGCAATTGGCCAGCCTGGGCGAGCCGCTGGCGATGTCGAAAGCCATGCTGCTGCATCTGCAATCGTTCGAAGATCAAGCCGGCGTCAGTCTGCCCTGGCGCGCGCTCGATTACGACCGTTTGGCCGGTTGGCTGGACACGGCGCAAACGCTCGACCCGCGCAGCCGCTACGCGCTGGTGGCCGCCAGCGAAATCTATGCGGGGGTGGCCGACCCGGTGCGCGCGCGCCGCATGCTGCAGTTCGTCAGCGCCAGCTTTGCGCTGGACCCGGCGCGCCGCTGGCCGGCCATGGCGCAGGCAACATTGGTCGCCAAGCACCAGCTGCACGACCTGCCGCTGGCCTTGACGCTGGCGCGCCAGTTGCGCCTGCAAGCCACCGGCCCTGACGTGCCGGCCTGGGTGCGGCAGATGGAAGCCTTTATTCTGGAAGACATGGACCAGTCAGACAGCGCGCAGATTATCTTGGGCGGCCTGATCGCCAGCGGGCAGATCACCGACCCGCATGAACTGGCCTTTATGGCGCGCAAACTCGACGAGATTGCAGCAAAAAAGAAACACGCGATTCCCGGCAACACGCATTTACAGTAAACTTCACCACCAGCCGCCCGCACCTCAACGGGTGGCGCAACGACAAGGATCACCCATGCCATCACGCCGCCAGCAAGGCTTCACGCTCGTAGAAATCGCCATCGTCCTGGTCATTATCGGCCTGCTGCTGGGCGGCGTCTTGAAAGGCCAGGGTCTGATCGACAGCGCCAAGGTGAAAAACATCATCCAGCAGTCGAACTCGCTGACGGCCGCCGTCAACGCCTATCAGGACAAGTTCCGCGCCCTGCCCGGCGACGACCTGCAAGGCACCCTGCACGTACCGAATTCGGCCGGCAATGGCAATGGCGACGGCCAGATCGGCGACGGCCAGCCGCGCGAATTCACGCTGGCGCCCCAGCACCTGGCGCTGGGCGGCTTTATTACCGGCTCGTTCAACGGCACCAGCCAGTTCATGACCAGCGCCCAGGGCGGCGCCGTCTACCTGTATAACGACGAAGTGGCCGGCCGCGCCGGCAACGGCATCCGCTTCGACAACCTGCCCGAAGGCTACGCCGAGCAGATCGACAGCAAGCTCGACGACGGGATTGCCACCACCGGTTCGGTGCGGGCGACCCAGCCTTACGGCAATACGGGGGCGATTATTCCGCGTACTGCTGTCTTCTTCTAATTTGCCTCAGGGATAGCAGCGGATCAAAAACTCCGCCACGCACACCGGCTTGGCGTCTCCTTCGCGCTCCATGGTCACTGCCCAGTTCACCTGGGCACCTTCCGGCAACGCATCCACCGACAGAATATCAAGCCGCGCGCGCAAGCGGCTGCCGACCGGCACCGGCGCGGGAAAGCGCACCTTGTTCAGGCCGTAGTTGATGGCCATGCTGATGCCGGCCATATGCAGCGCGTTTTGCAGCATGGCCGGCAGCAGCGACAGGGTCAGAAAGCCGTGCGCCACGGTGCAGCCGTACGGCGACTCGCGCGCGCAGCGTTCCGCATCGACATGGATCCACTGATGATCGTCGGTAGCATCGGCAAAGGTGTCGATGCGCTGCTGGGTAATGGAGATCCATTCGGAGATGGCCACATGCTGGCCGGCCAAGGCCTGGAAGCCGGCGATGCCGTCGATATCACGCATCGACCGCCTCGCCGGCCGGGCGGCGGCCGAACATGCCCATGCCTTCGACGGTGGTCACCACTTCGCCATGCTGGTTGCTGACGCACCAAATGGAAATGACGATGCCGCGGTCCGGCTTGGAGGTGGAGGCGCGCACTTCCTTGACCTGGTAGGTGAGATTGAGCGTGTCGCCGGCGCGCACCGGCTTGAGCCAGCGGATGCTGTCCAGGCCAGGCGAGCCCATGCTGGACGAATGTTTCAGCAGGTTGTCGACCACCAGCCGCATCATCATGCTGCAGGTATGCCAGCCGCTGGCGATCACGCCCTTGAAGATGGTCTGTGCGGCCGCGTCGTGGTCGACATGAAACGGCTGCGGGTCGAAGTCCGTGGCAAAGGCGATGATTTCGTCTTCGGACACATGGCGCTGGCCCAGGAAAATTTCCAGGCCGGCCGTGAAGTCTTCGAAATACCAGTGTTTTGTGGGACTCACAGTCATGCTGTCTCCGATGGCAAAAAGCCCGGCTGGGCGATAAAGCGCTCGACATGATGCTCGGCGTCGCCGAGGGTCAGGCCGATGATGGTCAGGCGCTTGAAGTGATGGGCAGCAGGCATTTCATTCGTCACGCCCATGCCTCCGTGCAATTGTACGGCTTGCTGGCCGACAAAGGTTGCCGCCTGCCCTACCCTGGCTTTGGCGGCCGAGACGATGCGGCGCCGTTCCACGGGCTCTGCGGTATCGACCCTGGCGGCCGCCAGCATGGCCATCGAGCGCGCCTGTTCCAGGTGGATGAACATGTCGGCCATGCGGTGCTGCAAGGCCTGGAACTTGCCGATCGGCGCGCCGAACTGCTGGCGCGTCTTCAGGTATTCCAGGGTGGCCGCAAAAATGGCGTCCATCGCGCCGACCGCTTCCGCGCACAAAAGCGTGGCGCCATAGTCAGCCGCCGCGTCGAGCAGCTCCCAGCCCTGGCCCGCCTGGCCGATCAGCGCATCGCTGCCCAGCACCACTTGCACCAGGGTCACGCTGGCGGCGCGCTGGCCGTCGATGGTGCGGTAGTCGCGCACGGTGACGCCGGGCGCATCAGAGGGCACCAGGAACAGCGAAATGCCATCCGTGCCACGCTGGTCGCCGCTACTGCGTGCCGACACGACCAGGTAGCCCGCCTGCGCGCCATGGATCACCACGGTTTTCGTGCCATCGAGCACAAAGCCGTCGCCGCTGCCGGTGGCGGTGGTGGCGATATCGTGCAGTTCGTGGCGCGACTGCGCTTCACCGAGCGCGCAAGCGAGCTTGACGCTGCCTTCGGCAACCTGCTGCAGCACATGGCCGTGGCTGCCCGCCAGCTTCAGAAATTGCGCGCCAAACATGGTGGCAAAATACGGCTCGACCACCAATGCGCGGCCCAGTTCCTGCATCACCAGCAGCATGTCGACAGCCGTGCCGTCAAAGCCGCCCTGCTCGCCCGGCAGCGGCAAGGCCGTCATGCCCAATTCCGTCAATGTCGCCCAGGCGGCGTCCGAGGTGCCGCTATCGGAGTGAATAATCGCCTGGCGCGCTTCGAAACGGTAATCCTTGTCGGCCCAGCGCCGCAGCGCATCGGCGAACTGCTGCTGTTCCTGGTTGAAAGTAAAGTCCATATCGTCTCCTTTTTGTCCTTACAGGCCCAGGATCATCTGCGTGATGATGTTTTTTTGAATTTCGTTCGAGCCGCCATAGATCGACGTCTTGCGGTAATTGAAATAGTAGGCGGCCAGCGGCGCGGCCAGATCGTCACCGCCAGCGCTGTGCTCCTGTTCGCCCTCGAGGAAAGCGGGATCGAACGGCAGCGCCTGCGGTCCCAGCGCCTCGACCATCAGTTCCGTCAGCTGCTGCTGGATTTCCGAACCGCGCACTTTCAGCATCGAGGCTTGCGGCCCCGGCTGCTTGCCTTCTTCGCTGATGACGCGCAGCACCGTCATTTCCAGCGCCATCAATTCGATCTCCACGCCGGCCACCCTGGCCGCAAAGGCCGGGTCGCGCAGCAGCGGCTCGCCCTTTTTCAGTTGCTGCATGGCCAGTTGCTTCAGGAACGCCAGCTCGCGCTTCGAACGGCCGACGGCGGCGATGCCCGTGCGTTCATGGCCCAGCAGATATTTGGCGTAAGTCCAGCCACGGTTTTCCTGGCCGACCAGGTTGGTTACCGGCACGCGCACATTGTCAAAGAACACTTCATTGATCTCGTGGTCTTCGTCAAGCATGATGATGGGGCGCACGGTAATGCCTGGCGTTTTCATGTCGATCAGCAGGAAGCTGATGCCTTCCTGCTTGCGCACGCTGCTGTCGGTGCGCACCAGGCAAAAGATCATGTCGGCGTGCTGGCCCAGGGTGGTCCAGGTTTTCTGGCCGTTGACTATATAGTCGTCGCCATCGCGCACGGCCGTGGTTTTCAGCGAGGCCAGGTCGGAGCCGGCGCCCGGCTCGGAATAACCCTGGCACCACCAGTCGTCGCAATTGAGGATGCGCGGCAAGTAATGGGCTTTTTGCGCTTCGGTGGCGAAGGCCATGATGACGGGCGCCACCATGTTGACGCCGAACGGCAGGATAGGCGGCGTGGCGGCGCGTGCGCATTCGTCTTCCCAGATATGGCGCTGCACGGCCGTCCAGCCGGTACCTCCATGTTCGACCGGCCAGTTGGGTGCGGCCCAGCCCTGCTGTGCAACGATCTTGTGCCAGCGCACATAATCTTCCTTGCTCAACCGCAAATGGCCGCGTACCTTGCGCTGCAGGTCCGCCGGCAGGTTGCTGTCGAGAAAGGCACGCACCGTGTCGCGAAACGCCGTCTCGTCGCTTGAATAATTCAAATCCATGTCTGTCTCCTCCTTGTTATGGGCAGCGTGGCGTTTGCGCGCAAGGCAAGCTCAGCGCACAAAAAAGCACGACCGTTCTCAAGGATTGTACAACAGAATAGGAGCGGCGCCAGCGGTTTTCAGGCCGCCGGCGCGAGCGGAAAAATCAGCCGTACAGATGCAGCAGTATTTGCACGGCGATGATCTTGACGATGGTCATGCTGGGGAAGATCATGGCATAGCCGAGGTTGGGCCGGTCCGATTTCGCCAGGCGGTTGGCGAACACCAGCACGGCAGGATTGCCGGTGGCACCAGCGGCGATTCCCAGCAATTCGGGAAACGGCAGGCGCAGGAAGAACTTGCCCAGCAATACCACCAAAGCCACCACCACCAGCACCGTGACGGCGCCCAGGGCCAGCATCGGCAAGCCGTCGGCGCCGGCCTGCTGCAGGAACGGCAAGCCTGACGCCATGCCGACCGAGGCGAGGAAGATCGTCAGGCCATAGTTGCGCATGACCAGATTGGCCGACAGCGGCAGGCGCCAGCTGACCTTGCCAATGCGTCCCAGGCGGCCCAGGATCAGCGCCATCACCAGCGGCCCGCCGGCCAGGCCCAGGCTGAACGAGCCGATCCACGGCAAGGGAATTGGCACCAGGCCCAGCAGCACACCGAGCACCATGCCCATGCCCAGCGACACATAGCTGAACTCGGCAGTGGCGGTAATCGAATTGCCGAACAGCTTGCGCACGTCGGCAGCATGGCTGGCCGGCGCGATCACCGTTACCCGGTCGCCGAATTCCAGTGTCAAAAAGGGCTGCGGCAGCACCATGGCGTCGCCACGGCGGATAAAGGCGATCCTGGCGGGGAAATCCTTGAACAGGTCCAGTTCGCCCAGCGGCACGCCGACGATCCCGGCGTCCGAGACGAACACTTCGATGCCGTCGTAATCGCGGCGGTCCTTCATCAGCCGGCCCGGGTCCAGGTGGCCCAGCGCCGCGCGCGCGGCGTCAACCCCGGCCACCGTGCCGGCCACCATCAGCGCGTCACCCACGCCCACCGCCAGGCCGGGATCTGGCAAGCTGTTCTGGTGACCATGGCGCACGCCGATCACCTGCACGCCGGCCAAAGGGCCATCGGCCAGCTCGGACAAGGTAGCGCCCGCCAGCGCATCGCGGTCGATCGCGATTTCAGAGACCACGATAGGCACCGGCGGCGGCGCCAGCACCGGTTTCAAGACACGCCCGGCAAGATACAGGCCCAGCATGGGGCCGACCACGCCGAACGGATACGCCACCGCATAGCCGACGGCCGCATCGCGGTTGCCATGCGACGCTTCGATCGCCGCCTGCAGCGCGGCGGTGCTGGTCATGGCGCCAGCAAATACGCCGCTGGCCATGCGCAGCGAAATATCGATCCACTGCCCGCCCCAGATCGACACGGCCAGTCCGCTCATCACGGCGACAAAGGCGATCAGGTTATGTTTTTGGCCTGCGCCGCGCAGGCCGGCAAAAAACTGCGTGCCGTACTGCACGCCAATGCCATACAGGAACAGCAGCAGGCCAATCGAGCCGACGATAGGCGGCGGCACCGAGCCCGGCGCAAACGCGCCCAGCGCCAGCCCGGCAAACAGCACGCCGCCAACGCCCAGCGAGAAACCAAACACGCTGACACGACCTAGCGCATAGCCCAGGCCGATGACCAGGAACAGCGCCAGGATCGGCGTCGATTCCAACGTATGACGCAATAGTTCGATCATCTTGGCAGTTCCTTACGGTTAAAAGTTGGCAGTGTAGCACTCATGCACGCCTGACAATGCCAGCTTGGCAATCGACAAAAAAATAGCCAAAAAAAAGCCCGCTGCGGGAGCGGGCTGAATCTAATTCCTGTGAGGAGTTAGAGGAGACAGGTGAATGATGACGCATCGCAGCATACAAAGCCAATGATCTGTTGTGATGATAGAAATATGAATTATCTATATCTGAACAAGAAGCAACATTCGGTGAAGCAGAATGGCAGTCGGGACAAACAAGCTACTTTGACACCGAGCGCCAGGCAAAAAAAAGCCCGCTGCGGGAGCGGGCTGAATCTAATTCCTGTGAGGAAGTAGAGGAGACAGGTGAATGATGCCGCATCGCAGCATATTTAGCCAATCATCTTTTCCTATGAGGTTGATATGCAAAATCTATATCTGCTTTTGCTCCATGTCAGGCACTGGCGCGCGCGATCAGCTCATACGGCAAGGGCTCGGGCGCCAGCGGCGCGCCGCCCTCTTCCAGCTCGCCCAGGCGCAATAGAATCGCCTGCGCGGCCAGATAGCCGATGTCGTAGCGCGGCACGCGGATGGTGGTCAGCGCGGGCGTGAGTTTTTCGGAAAACGGAAAATCGCCGAAGCCGGCCACCGCGCACTGCTCGGGAATGCGGATGCCGGCGCGCGCCGCCTCGTAGATGGCGCCGGCGGCCATATTGTCGTTGGCAAAAAACAAGGCATCCGGGCGGTCGGCGCGCGCCATTTGCGCACTGAACACCTCGGCGCCCGCATCCAGCGGCGCGGTGGCGATGGCCTGCACGACCTGTGGCGCCAGGCCCAGTTCACGCATGGTCTCCTCATAGCCCTCGGCGCGCTTGCGGGCGCGGAAGTCGCTGCCGATGCCGCTGTCGACATAGACGATCTTGCGGTAGCCACGGCGATGCAGGTACAAGGTCATGTCGCGCCCGGTGGCGCGGTGCGAGAAACCGATTTGCGGATACGGCCGCTCGGGACGTACGTCCCAGGTTTCGATCACGGGAATTTTAAGACCGGCCAGCAGGGTTTCGGTGGCGGCGCTATGGTCGGCACCCGTCAGCACCAGCGCGCGGGGCGACCAGCCGAGAAAGGCGCGCACCACTTTTTCTTCCGTTTCGATCGAATAATCGTGGGTTGCCAGCAACAGCTGGTAATTATGTTTCGACAAGGTCGTCGACAGGCCTTGGATGGTTTCGGCAAAGATGGAATTCGAGACGCTGGGCACGATGGCGCCGACGATACGCCCTTGCGTGGAGGCCAGACCGCCGGCCGCTTCGTTGCGGATATAGCCCAGCTGGTCGATGGCGCTCTTGATGCGCTCGCGCGTTTCCTGCGACACGCGCTCCGGTTCCTTGAAATAGCGGGACACGGAAATGGCCGATGTCTGCGCCAGCTTGGCGACATCGAACACGGTGCTGCGGCCCAGGCCGCGGCGCTTGCGTACGGGTTCGTTCATGGGGACTGCCTGCTCTGGCGTGTGAGCGCCGGGTTTTGCATGTGCATAAATTCCCATATGGAAATTAGTTAAAAGAAATCATGCCGATAGTGTAATGCCTGTCTGCCTGCGGCAGCACACGGCGCGCATTGTAGCGTCATTAAATCGGTTGACAACGGGGTTCAATTCAAATTATATTTCGCTGTGCTTGCAATGTTAGCGCTAACAAAGACGACATGCAAGACCCGAGACAGCGCCACTGAACAGCCATACGCAGCTGGACAGGCACACGATAAAGGACACACATTGAGCTCCGCCACCTCCCGCCGCACGCTGGAATCGCTGCGCAGCCAGCGCTGGCTGGCCCCCGACGACATGCGTTCGTTCGCCCACCGCCAGCGCCTGCAGCAAATGGGCTTGCGCCGCGAAGAATTCCTCGACCGCCCCGTGATCGCCATCATCAACACCTGGAGCGACCTGTCGCCCTGCCATTCGCATTTGCGCGAGCGGGCCGAGGCCGTCAAGCGCGGCATCCTGCTGGCCGGCGGCTTCCCGGTCGAACTGCCAGCCCTGTCGCTGGGCGAAGTGATGGTCAAGCCGACCACCATGATCTACCGCAATTTCCTGGCGATGGAAACCGAAGAGCTGCTGCGCTCGCTGCCGATCGACGGCGCGGTGCTGCTGGGCGGCTGCGACAAGACCACGCCGGGCATGCTGATGGGCGCCATCAGCATGGATATTCCCGCCATCTTCTGCCCCGCCGGCCCCATGCTCAACGACCGCTACCGTGGCCAGAGCGTGGGCGCGGGCACGCATACCAAGAAATTCTGGGACGACTACGTGGCAGGCGACATCGCCAAGCCCGAATGGATCAAGCTCGAAGCGAAGATGACGCGCTCGCCCGGCACCTGCAATACCATGGGCACGGCCTCGACCATGACGTCGATCGTCGAAGCCATGGGTTTTACGCTGCCCGGCGCGACCAGCATCCCGGCCATGGATTCCAACCATGTGCGCATGGCTTCGCAATGCGGCGAGCGCATCGTCGACATGGTGTGGGAAGACCTGAAACCGTCGCGCTTTTTCACCCGCGCTTCGCTGTCGAACGGCGTGGCGGCGTATATGGCGCTCGGTGGCTCGACCAATGCGGCGATCCACCTGATCGCCATCGCCGGGCGCGCCGGCATGGCGCTGTCGCTCGACGAGATGGATGCGATGGCGCAAAAAGTGCCGGTGATCGCCAATCTGTTCCCGTCCGGCGACAAGCTGATGGAAGACTTTTTCTATGCGGGCGGCATGCCGGCCCTGCTGAAGGAAATCACGCCGCAGCTGGATTTGTCGGCGCTGACCGTCACCGGCCGCAGCCTGGGCGAGAATATCGCCGACGCCGTTTGCCTGGACGACAGCGTGATCCGCAAGGTGTCGCAGCCGGTGGCCGATGGCGCGGCGCTGGCGGTGCTGCGCGGCAATCTGTGCCCGGGCGGCGCCGTCATCAAGCCGTCGGCCGCCAATCCGAAATTCGCCAAACACCGTGGCCGCGCGCTGGTGTTCGATTCGAACGCCGAGATGCTGGCGCAGATCCATGCGCCCGACCTCGACATCGATGAAAACACCGTGCTGATCCTGCGCAACGGCGGCCCGATCGGCGCGCCCGGCATGCCGGAATGGGGCAATCTGCCGGTGCCGAAAAAACTGCTGCAGCAAGGCGTGCGCGACATGGTGCGCATTTCCGACGCGCGCATGAGCGGCACCCACTACGGTACTTGCGTGTTGCACGTGACGCCCGAAGCGGCCGTCGGTGGCCCGCTGGCCCTGGTGCGCAACGGCGACATGATTGAGTTGGACATCGCTGCGCGCAGCCTGAACATGGATGTGCCGGAAGAGGAACTGGCGCGCCGCCGCGCCGCATGGCTGCCGCCGGCGCAGAAATATGCACGCGGCTATACCCGCCTGTACATGGAACACGTGACGCAGGCCGACCAGGGTTGCGACCTCGACTTCTTGCTGGGCAATGCGGCCACGCCCGAGCCGCCGATTTTCTGATTGCCGCCTTACTACATATATATAGAGAGCACAGGATCACCATGGATATATTGAACAACCCCTTCCGCGCCCTGCTGGCGGACCACGCGGTCCCGCTGGGCAGCTGGCTGATGGCCGGCACCCCCGTCACGGCCGAAGCCATGGGCTGCGCCGGCTTCGACTGGCTGGTGCTGGACATGGAACACGTGCCCATCGACTACCAAGACGCCTACCATATCCTGCAGGCGCTGGGCGGCACGCCGGCAGCGCCCGTGGTGCGCCTGGCCTGGAACGACCTGGTGCAGATCAAGCGCGCGCTCGATATCGGCGCCCAGACATTGATGTTCCCATTCGTGGAAACCGCGGATGAGGCGCGCAGCGCCGTGGCCGCCACCCGCTACCCGATGCCGGGCCAGGTGGTCCCCGGCACGCGCGGTTTTGCCGCCGTGCACCGCGCCAGCCGCTACGGCACCGTGGCCGACTATGCGGCGCGTGCCAACGGCGCCGTGTTTTCCATCATCCAGCTGGAAACCCCGGCCGCGCTGGCACAATTGGAAGAGATTGGCGCCGTGGAAGGCGTCGACGCCCTGTTCGTGGGACCCGGCGACCTGTCGGCCAATATGGGCCATATCGGCAATATCGGCCACCCGGCAGTGCAGGCGGCGATTGCCGACGCGGCGCACCGCGCACGCGCCATCGGCAAACCGATCGGCATCGTCGGCCCCACGCCGGAGATGCTGCAAACGTTTATCGGCTACGGCTACGACTTTGTCGCCGTCGCTTCGGACCTGGGCATGATGATGCGCCAGGCCAATGCTTTTATCGCGGCACTCAAACCTTCTTTGGCGAAAACTGTCGAGACGGGCGTGTATTAATTTTCTGTAACAGCATATGGAGCGCGCTCAGACGCGTCATTCGCATTCTTTGGAGACGAGCATGTCAGGTGTAAAACTGGAAAAGGTTGTCAAGAAATATGACAACGGCGTCGAAGTCATTCATGGCATCGACCTGGAAATCAAGAAGGGCGAATTTGTCGTCTTTGTCGGGCCCTCGGGCTGCGGCAAATCGACCCTGATGCGCATGGTGGCGGGCCTGGAATCGATCACCGGCGGCACCATCTCGATCGAGGGGCAAGTGGTGAACGACCTGCCGCCGCGCGAACGCGATATCGCCATGGTGTTCCAGGATTATGCGCTGTACCCGCATAAATCCGTGTTCGATAACCTGGGCTTTGGCCTGAAACTGCGCAACTTTCCGAAGGCGGAAATCGAGCAGCGCGTGCGCGCCGCCGCCGCCATCCTGAAGATCGAGCACTTGCTGGACCGCAAACCGCGCGCCCTGTCCGGCGGCCAGCGCCAGCGCGTGGCCATGGGCCGCGCCATCGTGCGCCAGGCAAGATTGTTCCTGTTCGACGAACCGCTGTCGAACCTGGACGCCCTGCTGCGTTCGGAAATGCGCACGGAAATCAAGAAGCTGCACCAGCGCATCGGCGCCACCACCATCTATGTGACGCATGACCAGGTCGAAGCGATGACCCTGGCCGAGCGCATCGTCGTGCTGTCGGGCGGCAATATCATGCAGGTCGGCACGCCAGACCAGATCTATAACGAGCCGGTATCGAAATTCGTCGCCGGTTTCACAGGTTCGCCACCGATGAATTTTCTTGGCGCCAAGGTCGTGCGCGGCGGCGACGGTCAGACAGAAATCGTGCTGGGCACGGCGCGCCTGGCCCTGCCGCCCGCCGCGCAGTCCGCCTGCGGCAAGCTCGACGGCCGGCAGGTGGAGTTCGGCATCCGTCCGGAAGACATCACGCTCGATGCCGCCGGCCCGGCCAGCGCGCCGTTGACGGCCACGGTGGTGGTGGTCGAGCCGCTGGGCGCCGAAACGCTGGTGATCTTCCAGTGCCAGGGCGGCGAGCTGACGGCGCGTTTGCCGCCCACCTTTGCGCTGGCACCCGGCCAGCAGGTGACGGTGCATCTGAACATGGAAAAATTCCATCTGTTCGACCCGCAGGGCGGCGCGGTGCTGCCATCAAAATAAGCTCGGCACAGTCCGGCATACAAACTCAACAGGAGACACAAACATGCGTATCAAATCCCTCGTGCTGGCGCTAGGCGCCACTTTCGTTCTCGCCAACGGCCTTGCCACCGCCGCCTACGCGCAAACCGTGAAAGTCTTTGTCGGCGGCCAGGAGCGCCCCGAAGTCATGCGCGAACTGTTCGCCAAGTTCATGGCCGCCAATCCCGGCGTCAAGATCGACCTGGAAACGGGCGGCGCCACCTCGGAATTGCAGCAGAAATACCTGAACACGGTGCTGTCGGCCGGCGACTCGACCCTGGACGTGTTCCTGATCGACATCATCCGCCCGGCCCAGTACGCCTCGGCCGGCTGGATCGAAAGCCTGGACAAATACCTGGGCGCCGACCGCGACAAGATCATGGGCCAGTACCTGCCCGCCTACAAGCAGGCCAATATGGTCGACAACAAGGTAGTGGCCCTGCCCGCCTTTGCCGACGCCATGTTTTTGTACTACCGCAAGGACTTGCTGGCCAAATACAAGCTGTCGCCGCCAAAAACCTGGGATGAGCTGGCTACCGTGGCGCGCACCATCCAGGCTGGCGAAAAGAATCCCGAACTGCAGGGCATCAGCTTCCAGGGCAAGGCCATCGAAGGCGCCGTCTGCACCTTTCTGCTGCCGTACTGGAGCCAGGGCGGCGAGCTGATCACCAACGGCAAGCTGAGCCTGGACAAGCCGAAGGCCGAAGCGGGCCTGGCCATGTGGCGCAAGCTGGTCGACCAAGGCGTGGCGAAAAAGAATATCGCCGAAGTGGCGACCGACGACACGCGCAAGGAATTCCAGGCTGGCAATGTGCTTTTCGCCGTCAACTGGGGCTATGCCTGGAATCACTTCCAGGAAGGCGACAGCGGCGTGAAAGACAAGGTCGGCGTGGTCAGCCTGCCAGCCATGGCGGGTGGCAAACCGGCTTCCTGCATCGGCGGCTGGCAGTGGGCCGTGTCGTCGTACTCGAAAAACAAGGAAGCGTCGGCCAAGCTGGTGCGCTGGCTGTCAAGCCCGGAAGTGTCGAAACAGCTGGCGATCAAGGCGTCCAACCTGCCCGTCTACCCATCGGTCTACCAGGACAAGGAAGTGCTGGCCGTCAATGGCTGGTTCGCCGATGCGCTGCCGGTGGTGCAAAGCGCCCGCTCGCGCCCCGTCACGCCACGCTACAGCGAAGTGTCGGAAGCGATCCGCGTCAATACCAATTCGGTAATGGCGGGCGTGAAAACGCCGGCGGCCGGCGTGGCCGAGATCGAAAACCGGGTCAAGCGCATTCTGCGCTAAGGGCCTGCCGCCGCCCGGCCGCCATCAAGACGGCCCGGGCGGCGCACATGCATACGCACCGCAACAGTCGAGGAAAACATGAGGCAACGCTCCCTGAAAAGCCGCATCACGGACCCCAGCGAAACCACGCTGGCCTGGGTCCTGCTGACGCCGGCAATTCTCTTTTTACTGCTGATCGTGGCCTACCCGGTCAGCAAACTGATCTACAACAGCTTTTTCGATATCCGCCTCTCCGGTGGCGGCGTGCCCGCCTTTGTCGGGCTGGACAACTACAAGCTGGCACTGGAAGACAGCCTGTTCTGGAAGTCGCTGAAAAACACCATCATCATCACGGTGGTGACAGTACCGGGCGCGCTGGTGGCGGGCCTGGGCCTGGCCATGCTGGCCAACATGCCGTTCAAATACCGCTGGCCGGTGCGCCTGGCGCTGCTGCTGCCGTGGGCGCTGCCGCTGGCCTTTGTCGGCCTGATCTTCGCGTGGTTCTTCCACAGCGAATACGGCCTGGTGAACGACATCATCCGCCGCATCGACCTGCTGTTCCCGGCCTTGGGATGGCAGCCACAGATCTGGTTCAATTCGCCGGCGCTGACGATGGCCGCCATCTGCATCACCACCATCTGGAAAACCTCGTCGTTCATGGCGCTGATCTTGCTCGCCGGCCTGCAGACCATCCCCGCCTCGCTGTACGAAGCGGCCGAAGTGGACGGCGCCAGCAAATGGAAGCAGTTCACGGAAGTGACCCTGCCACTCCTGGTGCCGTCGATGCTGGTGGCGCTGATCTTCCGTACCCTGACGGCCATCCAGTCGTTCGATATTCCCTACAACATGCCCGGCCCTGGCGACGAGACCAAGACACTGGCCATGTATATCCAGTCCAATACCGTCGACTACCTCGACGTGGGCTATGGCTCGACGCTGGCCGTGTTCATGTTCCTGCTGTCGATGGCCACCACCTTCGTGTACTTGAAATATGTCAGAGGAGACAAAGAATGAGCGGCCTGTTTTCATCGAAGCGCCTGCGCTGGTTCGCCGCCGCGATCGTCATCCTCAACGGCGTCTTCCCCGCCCTGTGGATTCTTTTCACCTCGCTGAAAACCGAGGGCGAGCTGACGCAAAAGCCGATCACCTACTGGCCGCACGAACCGACCATCGGCAATTTCATCTCGGCCTTCCAGGACCAGCCGCTGCTGACGTTTCTCACCAACAGCCTGATCGTGGCCAGCCTGTCGACGTTGCTGAGCCTCTTTATCAGCGCCCTGGCCGCCTATGCGATCGCCCGGTTGCGCCTGCGTTTCCGTGGCCTGATCCTGACCGCCATTATCGGCGTGTCGATGTTCCCGCTGGTGACCCTGATGGTGCCGCTGTTCGAAATCATGCGCAGCCTGGGACTGTTGAATTCGTACTGGGCGCTGGTATTGCCCTACACGGTGCTCAACCTGCCGATCTGCACACTGATGATGGTGAGCTTTTTCCAGGATATTCCGCGCGATATCGAGAACGCGGCCATGCTCGACGGCTGCACCCGCATCAGCGCCCTGTGGCGCATCGTGCTGCCGCTGGCCGCACCGGGCGTGGCGACGGCCGCCATCCTGGCGTTCGTGAATTCGTGGGATGAATTCCTGCTGGCGCTGTCGATGAATTCGGCCGTGGCCTACCGCACCCTGCCGGTCGGCATCCAGCTGTACCAAGGCGAATTCGCCTTCCCGTGGCCGATCATTTCGGCGGCGCTGGTGGTGGCCATCGTGCCGATCGTCGTGCTGATCGTGATCTTCCAGGAAAAGGTCGTCAGCGGCCTGACCTCGGGCGGCTTGAAGGGGTAATGGATGGATCACCGTTCTTCCATCACGCTGGCGCATGGCGACAGCCGCGCCGAACTGCGGCCGGCCACCGGCGGCGCGCTGGCCGGCTGGCGCTGGCGCGGGCGCGACATGCTTCGCCCGGCGCCAGCCACGGCCACGGTGCGGCAGATGGCCTGCTATCCGCTAGTGCCCTATTCGAACCGCATCGGCCACGCGCTGCTCAACGCGCCCGATCAGCGCCACACCCTGCGCGCCAACTTCGCGCCCGAGCCGCACAGCATCCACGGCTTTGGCTGGCAGCGCGCCTGGCAGGTGGTGGCGCGCAGCGGCAACAGCGCCGAGCTGCTGCTGGCGCACACGGCCGACGCCGACTGGCCGTATGCCTGCACGGTGCGGCAGACCGTGGCGCTCGATGACGCTGGGCTGCGCATGAGTTTATCGGTGAGCAACGACGACGCGCGCGCCATGCCGGCCGGCCTGGGATTCCACCCTTACTTTCCGCTGGCGTCCGGCCTGCGCCTGGAAAGCCAGTGGGATGGCCTCTGGCGCGCTGGCGACGACCGCCTGCCACTGGACCTGGCGCCGCAGCCGCAAAGTTCACCCTTTGCCACGCCGCAGCCGGTGGCCGGCTGGCAGGCGGACGACTGCTACAGCGGCTGGAGCGGCAGCGCCAGCCTGCACTACCCGGACTACGTGCTGCGCATGTCGGCCAGCGACAACTGCCGCCACCTGGTGTGCTTTGCGCCGAACGACGAACGCAACTTTATCGCCATCGAACCGGTCACGCAGGCGAATGACGCGTTTGCGCTGGCCGCGCGCGGCGCCAAAGACACCGGCATGCGCCTGCTGGCGCCGGGCGAGAGCCTGTCGATCGCCATGCGGTTGGCCGTCGAGGAGACACAACATGCGTGAATGGCAAGCCACACTGGTGCTCGACGCGCGCGCCGAGCTGGCCGAATGCCCGCTGTGGAGCGTGGCCGAGCAGTGCCTGTACTGGATCGATATCGCCGGCCGGCGCCTGCACCGCTACGATCCGGCAACTGGCCTTGACCGCGTCTGGTGGGTGCCGTGCGAGCCGGGCTGCATCGCCCTGGCCGATGGTGGCGGCCTGGTGGCGGCACTGCGCGACGGCTTTTACCGTTTTTATCCGGAGCAGTCACGTTTGCACAAGCTGGCCGACGCACCGTATGACACCACCGACATGCGCTTTAACGACGGCCGCTGCGATGCGTCCGGCCGCTTCTGGGCCGGCGCCATGTACCAGCCGCGCACCAGCGAACAGGCGGCCATGTTCTGCCTCGAACAAGGCACGGTGCGTCCGGGCTGGGGCCCTCAGGATAGTCCAGAGCAGAACTTCGGCGTAAAAGTGAGCAACGGCCTGGCCTTCACGGCGGACGGCAGCGCGCTGTTCCAGTCCGATACGCCCAATCACGTGATCTACCGTTTCGGCTTTGACACCGCGACCGGCCAGGTGGGCGAGCGCAGCGTGTTCGCGCGCCTGCCGGCGAAAGGCGAGGAAGCCGTGTATGGCGGCCGGCCCGACGGCGCCACCATCGATATGGAGGGCTGCTACTGGAGCGCGCAGTACGAGGGCGGGCGCGTGCTGCGCTTTTCGCCCGACGGCGAGATCATCGGCGTGGTGCACGTGCCCGTGACGCGCCCGACCATGGTCGCCTTTGGCGGCGCCGACCTGCGCACCCTGTATATCACCAGCGCGCGCGAAGGCGCGACTGAAGAAGAACTGGCGCGCCAGCCCCGGGCCGGCGGCATCTTTGCCGTGCGCCTGGACGTGGCGGGCCGCCCCGAACCGTTGTACCGCGATGCGGATACGCACAAGGAACCATCATGAACACCATTACTCTCTACCCAAGCCTGCAGGACCGCGTGGTCTTTGTCTCGGGCGGCGGCTCCGGCATCGGCGCCTCGCTGGTCGAACACTTCGCGCTGCAGGGCGCGCAGGTCGCGTTTTGCGATATCGACCGCGACGCCAGCGATGCGCTGGTGGCCCGCATGGCGCCGTTGTCGCGCCATGCGCCACATTTTGTCTACAGCGATATCCGCGATATTCCCGCCTACCAGACCAGCCTGGCGGACGTCGAAGCGCGCTTCGGCGCCATCCGCGTGCTGGTCAACAACGCCGGCCGCGACGACCGCCATACGCTGGCCGAATTGACGCCCGACTACTGGGACAACTGCCTGGCCTTGAACCTGAAACACCATGTGTTCGCGATCCAGCAGGTGGCGCCCGGCATGGCGGCGGCCGGTGGCGGCGCCATCATCAACCTCGGCTCGATCTCTTGGATGCGCGGCCGGCCCAACCTGGTCGGCTACACCACGGCCAAGGCGGGCATCGCCGGCCTGTCGCGCACCCTGGCGCGCGAACTGGGCGAACAGAATATCCGCGTCAACGCCATCGCCCCGGGCGCCATCGCCACCGACCGCCAGGCCGCCCTGTGGCGCGACCCCGAGGAAGACCGTCGTTTCATCGAACTGCAATGCCTGAAATACCGGCTCGATCCCGGCCACGTGGCGCGCACGGCGCTGTTCCTGGCGGCCGACGATTCGAACGGCATCACGGGCCAGAACATCATCGTCGACGCGGGCCTGGCGCAGGTATCCGTCACCGGCTAAGCCGCATCCCACCATTCAAGGAGATTTCTCATGTTGAACCTGCAAGACGCAAGCCTGTTGAAACAGCAATGCCTGATCGATGGCGTATGGTGCGACGCCGATGACGGCGCCACCATCAACGTTACCAACCCGGCCACCGGCGACATCATCGCCACCGTGCCGCGTATGGGGGCTGCCGAAACGCGGCGCGCCATCGCCGCCTCGCACGCGGCCTTCAAGCTGTGGCGCAAGGAAACCGTCAAGGCGCGCGCCGCCGTGCTGCGCGCCTGGCACGCCTTGATATTGCAGCACGCCGACGACCTGGCGCTGATCTTGACGAGCGAACAAGGCAAGTCGCTGGCGGAAGCCAAGGGCGAGATCGTCTCGAACGCGGCCTACCTGGAATGGTTTGCCGAGGAAGGCAAGCGCGCCTATGGCGACGTGATCGCGCCGCCGTCGAACGACAAACGCATCGTTGTCATCAAGCAGCCGATCGGCGTGTGCGCGGCGATTACGCCGTGGAATTTCCCGAACGGCATGATCACGCGCAAGGCGGGACCGGCCCTGGCCGCCGGCTGCGCCATGGTGCTGAAGCCGGCCTCGCAAACGCCGCTGTCGGCACTGGCCCTGGGCGAACTGGCGCTGCGCGCCGGCGTGCCGCCCGGCGTGTTCAATGTGGTAACGGGCGCCGCGCAGGCGATCGGCACCGAGCTGTGCCACAACAACCTGGTGCGCAAGATCACGTTTACGGGTTCCACCGAAGTGGGCGCCTGGCTGTCGCGCGAGGCGGCCGGCACCATCAAGAAGCTGTCGCTGGAACTGGGCGGCAATGCGCCCTTTATCGTCTTCGAGGACGCGGATATCGATGCGGCCGTCGATGGCGTGTTGATGTCGAAATACCGCAACAGCGGCCAGACCTGTGTCTGCGCCAACCGCATCTACGTGCAGGACGGCATCTACGATGATTTTGCGGCCCGCCTGGTGGCCAAGGTGGAACAGCTGAAACTCGGTAACGGGCTTGAGGCGGGCGTGACGCAAGGCCCGCTGATCGACGAGAACGCCGTGCGCAAGATCGAGCAGCATGTGGCCGACGCGCTGGCCAAGGGCGGCAAGCTGGCCATCGGCGGCAAGCGCCATGCGCTGGGCGGCAGCTTTTTCGAGCCGACCGTGGTGCTGGACGCGAACAGCACCATGCTGGTGGCGCGCGAGGAAACCTTCGCCCCGCTGGCGCCGCTGTTCCGCTTCAGCACCGAAGAAGAAGTGATCGCACTGGCGAACGACACCGAGTTCGGCCTGGCCGGCTATTTCTACAGCCGCGACCTGGGCCGCGTCTGGCTCGTGGCCGAAGAGCTGGAAGTGGGCATGGTCGGCATCAATACGGGCATGATCGCCAACGAAATGGCGCCGTTCGGCGGCGTCAAGCATTCGGGCATGGGCCGCGAAGGGTCGCACTACGGCATGGACGACTTCCTCGATATCAAATATCTGTGCATGGGAGGAATCTGATTTGATTTGATTTGATATAGCGCCGCCCGCAGGGGCGGCGGCAACACCGCAGCAGGCAGGGATCACCAGCATCATCCATATAAAAAATACAGGAGACAAGATCATGCAAACCACCATCCGCAAGACCACTTTGGCCACGGCCATCACCGCCCTCTTCTTTGCGGCGCCATTTGTTAGCGCTAACGTGCGTGCCGACGAGCTCAGCGACATGAAGGCCATGCTGGCCCAGTTGCAGGAAAGAGTGGCGCAGATGGAAGCCAAGGCCGCCCAGCCAGCGCCAGCCACCACCGCCATGGCGCCGGCGGTGGCAGCGGCAACACCGGCAAAGTCCGCCACCGGTTTCAACTGGAAGCTGTACGGCCGTGGCGATATCGGCTACACCGTCTCGCGCGGCAAGGACGCCAGCGGGCGCCAGCTGACCAACCACCGTTTGAACCAGGGCGAGATGGCCAGCCGCCTGGGCCTCACCGGTTCGTGGGTCTTCAGCGACGAATACAAGGCCATCTTCGGCGTCGAGACGGGCTTGAACCTGTTCAACGGCAACGCCGGCGGCGGCACGCAGAACAACACCAGCTCGTCGGTGCTGTTCAACCGGGGCTCCACGGTCGGTTTCGCCTCGACCACCTGGGGTTCGATCGAAGGCGGCACCATGTATATGGCGCCGTTCTGGGTCTCGCTGGGCGCCGACCTGGCCTCGGCCCACAACTATGGCGCGAACGACTTCAGCGCGCTGTTTTCGCTGACCCGCCCCGAGTCCCTGGGCCGCTATCTGAAAGACCCCGTCACCGACAACGCCAGCAAGACCACCAGCCTGGCCGGCAACAACTCGGGCACCGCCCTGTTCTACGGCAATGCCCTGCGCTACCGCAGCCCGACCTACAATAACTTCTCGGCCGAAGTGTCGTATTCGGCTGGCCAGCAGGCGTCATCCGCCACCGACCTGGAAGACGACGGCCGCAGCTGGGCCGCCAACCTGCTGTACAAGAAGGACAATCTGTTCCTCGGCTACGCCCACATGGACTACCAGCAGAGCAACGATATCAGCACGGCGGCAAGCAGCAATTTCGTCAAGCGCAACCAGGTCACCGACATCGTCGGCGCGCGTTACAAGTGGAACGACTTTACCCTCGGCGGCTCCTACACCTCGTATCGCGTATCGAACGCGGGCGGTTACGGCGCCGACGCGTTCGGCGTCTCGGGCGCGTACGACCTGGGCAAGCACCGCATCGAAGGCAGCCTGGCGCAGATCAGCTATGACGGCGCCAACAGCCGCGGCGCGTTCGGCGCCAATACGGGCGACGGCGTCGGCAAGCCGAAGTCGACCGCCTACTCGCTGGGCTATCTGTACAACTTCCAGCCGACCCTGTCGTTCTATGCCTACGCCACCCGCATCAAGAATAATGAGCATGCCAAACTGGGCGTATTGCAGTTCCGCGGGGACAATAACTATTTTGGCTACAGCCCGGTCGAACTGACCGCCGGCATGTTCCTCGTCTTTTAATTATCAGGAGTAGCTCGACATGCAGTTCACACTAGATCAGGAAAACGACGGCCTCGCGCTGCGCTGCGCGGGACGTTTGCTGCTACGCCACGCTGTGCAGGCGCCGTGTCTGTTCGTCGGCCAGGGCCGCGAACGGATGGATATGTACCGCGGCAATTTCGACATCGAAGACTATGTCGAAGAACGCACCGCCCTGCGCCACCTGGCGATCACGCAAGACGAACAAGGCGCGCTGCTGGCCTTTGCGCGCCATGCCGGCGACGCGCCGCAACTGGTGCTGCGGGTGCAGCCGCAGCCGCATGGCCTGCACCTGGTGGTGCAGCACGCGGCGCCGGGCTGGAACCGGCTGTGGCTGCGCCTGCCCGCCGAACACGATGAACACGTGTGGGGCTGCGGCGAGCAGATGTCCTACTTCGACCTGCGCGGGCGCCACTTTCCGCTGTGGACCTCGGAGCCGGGTGTGGGCCGCGACAAGTCGACTCACCTAACCTGGCAGGCCGACGTGACGGCCAAGTCGGGCGGCGACTACTACCACACCAACTACCCGCAGCCGAGCTTCATCTCCTCGCAGCGCTACTGCCTGCATGCCGAGACGACGGCTTATGCCGACTTCGATTTCCGCCATGCCGATTTCCACGAGCTGCAGTTCTGGGCCATGCCCGAGCGCCTGGAATTCATGCTGGCCGATTCCTTCGTCGACCTGGTCGGCGTGGTGTCGCAGCGCTTCGGCCGCCAGCCGCGCCTGCCGGCCTGGCTGCAGAATGGCGCCATGCTGGGCATGAAAGGCGGCGAAGACCATGCGCGCACCATCCTCGCGCAAGCGAAGCAGCACGGCCTGGCGGTCAGCGCCCTGTGGTGCGAAGACTGGGTGGGCCTGCGCCAGACCTCGTTCGGCAAGCGGCTGTTCTGGGACTGGCGCTGGCAGCCGCAGCGCTACCCGGACCTGAAAAACTGGATCGCCGACCTGGCGAAGGAGGACATCCGCTTCCTCGGCTACGTCAACCCTTACCTGTGCAACGACGGCACGCTGTACCGGGAAGCGCTGGAAAAAGGCTTGCTGGCCACCAGTATGGACGGCGGCGCCTACCTGGTCGACTTCGGCGAATTCGATTGCGGCGTGGTCGACTTCACCAACCCCGCCGCCGCGCAGTGGTTCGAAGAGCGCGTGCTGCGCCAGGAAATGCTCGATTTTGGTTTGTCCGGCTGGATGGCCGACTTCGGCGAATACCTGCCGATCGACTTGCGCCTGCACAATGGCGTCGACGCGCGCCTGATGCACAACGCCTGGCCGACCCTGTGGGCCGAAGTCAATGCGCGCGCCATCGAAGCGGCCGGCAAGACCGGCGACGCCACCTTCTTCATGCGCGCCGGTTATACGGGAGTGCAGGCGCACTGCCCGCTGCTGTGGGCTGGCGACCAGTCGGTCGACTTCAGCCGCCACGACGGCTTGCAGACGGTGATCTGCGGCGCGCTGTCGTCCGGTTTGCTCGGCAACGCCTACCACCACAGTGATATCGGCGGCTACACGAGCTTGTTCGGCAACCTGCGCACGGCCGAGCTGTTCCAGCGCTGGACCGAGATGGCGGTGTTTACCTCGATGATGCGCACCCATGAAGGCAACCGTCCGGACGAGAACTTCCAGTTCTACCAGGACGAACAGGTGTTTGCCCATTTTGCCCGCATGACGCGGCTGCACGTGGCGCTGGCGCCCACCATCGCCGCCCTGGCCGACGAGGCGGTCACGCTGGGCTTGCCGCTGCAGCGCCCGCTGTTCCTGCACTACGAGCATGACCGCGCCACCTACGCCATCCAGGATCAATATCTGTTCGGCCCCGACCTGCTGGTGGCGCCCGTGCACGCGGCCGGCGCCACGCGCTGGAGCGCCTACCTGCCACAGGGCGACGCCTGGGTGCATTTGTGGAGCGGCGCCGTGTTCGACGGCGGCCAGCGCGTGGAAGTGGCGGCGCCCATCGGCCAGCCACCGGTGTTCGTGCGCCAGGGTTGCGCGCAGCAGGTGTTTTTCCTGTCGCTGGCAAATTGATGGGGATAGTGCCGCACCTGCTGTTCCTGGCCTGCGTGGCGCTGGCCAGCTATGCGCAGAACCTGACCGGTTTCGCCTTCGGCCTGATCCTGCTGGGCCTCACCGCCGTGCTGCACCTGGCCAGCCTTGGCGACGTGGCCAATGTGGTCAGCGTGCTGGTGCTGGTGAATGCGGCCATCACCTTCGGCCGCAGCAAGCCGCAGCTGGCGTGGCCGGTGTTCGCGCCGTCGCTGGCCTGCAGCCTGGTCGGCGTGGGCGCCGGTGTGGCGCTGCTGGGCTGGTTCAGCGCGCAGCAGGTCAGCCTGCTGCGTTTTTTGCTTGGCTGCGCCATCATCGTCTGCGCATTCCTGCTGGTGCTGCGCGCCAGCGCGCGCACAACCCAGTCCGGCCTGCCGTCGTTTTTGTTCTTCAGCGGGGTCTCCGGCGTGATGGGCGGCCTGTTCGCCAGCGCCGGCCCGCCGATGGTGTATCACCTGTACCGCCAGCCGTGGCCGGCCGACATGATACGCCACTCGCTGATCGTGCTGTTTGCCGCCAACGCCGTGCTGCGTTTGGCGCTGGTCCTGGCGCATGGCAAGTTCAGCATGACTGGCGTGTGGCTGACCGTCGAAGCGCTGCCGGTGGTGATGGGGCTGACCTGGCTGGCCCGCCGCTATCCGTCACGCCTGCCGGTACAACAAGTACGGCGCGCCGTGTTCGTGCTGCTGCTGGTCGCGGGCCTGGCGCTGGTGCTGCCGCCGGTGCTGGCGCTGTTCCATTGAATCATCCATCTTTTAAACTATCGAGTCCTTCATGTCCGCATCCCGCTTTACCTCCCTGCCCCCTGACTGCGACCTGCTGGTCGTCGGCGGCGGCATCAATGGCGCCGGCATCGCGCGCGACGCGGCCGGCCGTGGCCTGCGCGTGGTGCTGTGCGAACAGCACGACCTGGCGCAGCACACTTCGTCGGCCTCCACCAAGCTGATACACGGCGGCCTGCGCTACCTCGAATATTATGAATTCAAGCTGGTGCGCAAGGCGCTGCAGGAACGCGAAGTGCTGCTGCGCGCCGCGCCGCACATCATGTGGCCGATGCGTTTCGTGATGCCGCACGACGCCGCCCAGCGCCCGGCCTGGCTGATACGCGCCGGCCTGTTCCTGTACGACCACCTGGCCAAACGCGCCTTTTTGCCCGCCTCGCAGGCGATCACCCTGGCCAGGCACGCGGCCGGCGCGCCGCTCAAACCGGGCTACCGCAAGGGCTTCGTGTATTCCGACGGCTGGGTCGACGACGCCAGGCTGGTGGTGCTCAACGCGCTGGCCGCGCAAGAACACGGCGCGCACATCCTCACGCGCACCGCCTGCGTCGACGCACGCCGCGATGGCGATGGCTGGCAGGCCACCCTGCAAGGTCCCGACGGCCAGCGCAGTGGCCTGCGCGCACGCGCCATCGTCAATGCGGCCGGGCCGTGGACGGCGCAGTTTGCCGGCGCGGCCGGCGGCGGCAAGACGCAAGGGCTGCGCCTGATCAAGGGTAGCCACATCATCGTGCCGCGCCTGTTCGAGCATCCGAACGCGTATATTTTCCAGAACCCGGACCAGCGCATCATCTTCGCGATTCCATACCAGGACGATTACACCCTGATCGGCACCACCGACGAGGAATACAAGGGCGACGTCGCCCAGGTAAAAATCAGCGGCGATGAAATCGCCTATCTGTGCCAGGCCGCCAATCGCTATTTCCAGCGCGAGATCAGCCCGGCCGACGTGGTCTGGACCTATTCCGGCGTGCGCCCGCTGCTCGACGACAGCGCCCGGGATGCGTCGGCCGTCACGCGCGACTACCTGCTGGAAGTGGCGCACGGCGATTCCGCCACAGGTGCGCCGCTGCTCAATATCTGGGGCGGCAAGATCACCACCTACCGCAAGCTGGCCGAAGAGGCGATGGCGCTGCTGGCGCCCTTGCTGGCCAACACCCAGCCCGCCTGGACCGCCAATGCGCCGCTGCCGGGCGGCGACCTGCAGCAAGCCGGCCAACTGGTCGAGCGCCATGATTTCGACGGTTTCCTGGCCCGCTTCCAGCAGGCGCACCCTTGGTTGCCGCCCAAGCTGGCGCACCGCTACGCGCGCGCCTACGGCAGCCGCGCCACGCGTTTGCTGACAGGCGCAAGCGCGATGGCGGACCTGGGCACGGAACTGGCACCGGGCCTGTACGAAGCCGAAGCGTGCTACCTGGTCGAAGTGGAATGGGCGAAGAGCTGCGACGATATCCTGTGGCGGCGCAGCAAACTGGGCCTGCGCTGCCAGCCGGCCGACGTGGCGCGCCTGCGGCAGTGGCTGGACCTGCACCTGGCGCAGCAGGTGGCGGCATGACTTATCTGCTGGCCCTCGACCAGGGCACCTCCAGTTCGCGCAGCATGGTCTTCGACGAAGCAGGCACCATCGTCGGCGTGGCGCAGCGCGAATTTCGCCAGCTGTTTCCGCAGCCGGGCTGGATCGAACACGATCCGATGGAAATCTGGCACAGCCAGCTCGCGACCAGCCGCGAGGTGCTGCACAAGGCCGGTTTGACGGCCTCGGACCTGGGCGCGCTGGGCATCACCAACCAGCGCGAAACAACGGTGGTGTGGGACCGCGCCACCGGCGAACCGGTCTACAACGCCATCGTCTGGCAGGACCGGCGCACCGAGGCGCTGTGCGACCGCCTGCGCGAGCGGGGCCTGGCAGGCGCCATCCATGCCAAGACTGGGCTGGTGCTCGACCCCTATTTTTCCGGCACCAAGCTGCGCTGGATACTCGACCAGGTGCCCGGCGTGCGCACGCGCGCCATGCGCGGCGAACTGGCCTTCGGCACCATCGACGCCTGGCTCGCTTGGCAGATGACGGGCGGGCGCCTGCACGTCACCGACGTGACCAACGCCTCGCGCACCATGCTGTGGAATATCCATGAAGGCTGCTGGGATGTGCAGCTGCTCGACTGGCTGGGCATCCCCGCCAGTCTGTTGCCGGCCGTCCATCCGTCCAGCCATGTGTATGGCGAAACCGATGCCGACATGCTGGGCAGCCCGGTGCTGATCGGCGGCATCGCCGGCGACCAGCAATCGGCGCTGTTCGGCCAGACTTGCTTCCAGCCCGGCATGGCCAAGAACACCTATGGCACCGGCTGCTTCCTGCTGCTCAACACGGGCGTGCAATGCGCGCAATCGCGGCATGGCCTGATCAGCACTGCCGCCTGCCAGGTGGGTGAGCAAGCGGCCTATGCGCTCGAAGGCAGCGTGTTTATCGGCGGCGCCGTGGTGCAGTGGCTGCGCGACGGCCTGGGGGCCATCGGCCATGCCGGCGAAGCGGAAAGCCTGGCCGCCTCGGTGCCCGATTCGGGCGGCGTGGTGTTCGTGCCCTCGTTTACGGGACTGGGCGCGCCCTACTGGGTGCCATCGGCCAAGGGCGCCATCCTGGGCCTGAGCCGCGGCAGCACGGTGGGCCATATCGCGCGCGCAGCGCTCGAAGCGATCGCCTTCCAGAGCTCCGCCCTGCTGCAGGCCATGACGCGCGACGCGCAAGCGCCGATCACCGAACTGCGCGTCGACGGCGGCGCCTGCGCCAACAACCTGCTGCTGCAATTCCAGGCCGACCTGCTGGGCATCCCGGTGGTGCGCCCGCAAGTGATCGAAACGACGGCCCTGGGCGCGGCCTACCTGGCCGGCCTGGCGATCGGCCAGTATCGCGGCACCGATGAACTGGCGGCGCAATGGCGCGTGGAAAGAACTTTTCTACCCACCATCGGCCGCGACCAGGCCGACGAGCGGATGCGGCAATGGGAAACGGCGGTGCGGCACACCACCGAGCGCCGGGAATGAACCGGAATCGGCATCACGCCGCTTCGCCGCCCCATCACGGCAAGCCGCTTACTTGGTCCGAAATACGATCCGCGCCTTGCTCAAGTCATACGGGGTCAGCTCCACATTGACCTTGTCGCCAGGCAGAATACGGATGTAGTTCTTGCGCATTTTCCCCGAAATATGGCCCAGTACCAGGTGGCCATTTTCGAGCTTGACACGAAACGTGGCATTGGGAAGGTTTTCCAAAATTTCGCCTTGCATTGCTATGACATCATCTTTTGCCATCGAATTTCCTATAGTGATACAACTGTATTGGCGGAGTCGCCTTTTGCGCGGCAGTGGCACGATCAGCACCAGAAGCGCCAGGTAGCGCCTGGCACGTGAATGACGCACTTTCGTCGCGCGGGGCATCATCTTACCAGTAACCGGGCACCACTGGACCACAACAGATGCGTTCCGACGCCCGATGACCCAGCTGAAGTGGGGCCAACCCAAGTGGCGAATGCAATCCGCAGTTGCATTTCACTTCGTTCGCCGTGGCCAACTCACGACGGAACTGGCACCCGCAAGAGTGCGCCCATGCTCGACGCACAGGGTGTTAATAAGCAAATGGCCCAAGAACGTCTAAATTGGACTCAAATGGGCCAAAATTTGCGGCAGCACAGCACGAAATCACTCTTGCTCCGTCGCTGTACGTGGGTATTGTCCTCCCCAAGTGCACAAAAATTGACAACCCGTACCGCACCCGAATTGAAATGGCTCCTCGTCGAACGAGCCACCCTCGCCGGCGACCTAACAACACAGTCTCCTCGAGACCGAGATAGCCCGCGTACGGGCTCATCGAAGCCATTGCAAATATCCTCAATGATTTCGGGCATGGCCAAGTAATCGTGTTGTGATAAATCTGCCGCACATGAAGCCACATCGCGGACCAGTATGGCGTACGGTCCCCAGTGCATCGGATTTTGAGTTTTGTTTGCATAGTGGTGGTCGCCCACACCGCCGGCATGCAAGGCGTGACGCAACTGCGCTTTAAGGCTAACATTCTCAACAGCTTCAATGAGCCTCTCCTTTAGCGCGGGAAGAGCCGCGTCAAGCGGCAAGATTTCCTTCCGAAAAGGTGGTTCCCGGGAGTACCCGAGTCGTGTGATACAAGCAGACTGCGTCGAGTGGCAATGGGCGTCCCAAGTGGCCTTCAGCTACGGTATAGAGATAGTCTTTGAAATCAGGAAGTTCTCTCCAATGCCTATCATAATGTGCGCCGATTTCCTTGGCAAAAAGTAAGACCTTCAACTTTTTACGCGTTGTTTGAAAAATCTTGGACAGACTGGCAAGAGCAGTTCGAAATGAGCCACAGTCGAGGATGAGTTTTTCGGTCATTGGCGGATTCTTCGCGTGTGGATTACCAGAGAGCCTATCGAGGTTTCAGCCGTGAAGTATCAGTACATATCCGAGCGACGCGAAAATCGGTAATTTTCGTCGCCTAGTACGGGGTATTGCAAGAACGACAATGAGAATGGATATGGGAGTTGTGGTTCAAAACCGTGCACAATGTCTCCCATCGGTTCACCGGTGCCAGTATCGAAGCCAGGTGCTTCGATTACCACTCCTGCATGCGGCCGAAAACGATTCTGTTCTTGGCGCCAGAGTTCCGAAACGTATCGCGCATATTGGAAGTCTGCAAAGTATACGCAGCTTGAAGCAGCATGAAGTTGGAGCTTGTTAATCGCAGCGACGTCTCGAAACTCGCGGAGGCTAATGCAGTTGTTCTTTGCTCGTAGTATTTTGTAACTGGCAGAGTCGACTAGCATCAAACACTGTGTCGAGCTGAGCGGGAAAATCACGAGCAAGCCAGGAGTAGTCAGCCCCAAGACGCCGCGATGTCGGACATTTCGGTAAAGCGCATTGTAGAAAACCACAGGGGCATCGCCAAACACGAAGGGGCGGTTGGTCTTGTTAACAAGCATAAGCGGCAGTAGGTCGTTTAATTCGCCTGCGGCTTCCACCGCTACGCCCATTTGAACCCTATGCGCCTGAACTGGTTCGGCACCAATATCCTCTAAGTTTTCCAATAGCAGCTTTCGCGCGTCCTCATCAATCTCCGTACTTTGATTCAACGCCATCTCGGCAAATAAGCGGGCCATTTTGTCCTGAAACGCTTGTCCATTGGTTCGCGCGCTCATGGTGCGGGAGCGTTGCAGGGCAATGTGCAAGAGCAACTTGGAGACGTCGGAGCCTTCGAGCAGTGTAGGGTTTTCCAGGGCTGCAAGATTGCGAAGTGTCGTACTGCATGCCCCTTCAATCTCCCCCAGAGCTGATTCCAGTTCGTCACTTCCATAAAAGTTATTGCGGCTGGCTTGGCTCTTGATGGAGGCCTTTTCGATAAGCTGCCCCGTTGCTTTCGTTAGGACACAAATACTTTTCCCATCTGATGAGAAGCGACGAAAGTAGAATTGAGGAACAAAGTGGTGATTTTTGCGATTACTCATTGGGGCCCAGTCGCGTTATGTTCGTTCAGCTACGTAGTCCAGCGAACTTGAAGAAGTTGGTCTGCCTAGCCGCCGTGAGGTTATCTGAATGCAGTGTTGCTATTACTGATTTTATCAACAACGATGACCCATTGCACCACGACCAAGGTTGTCAGCGAACATAGGAAGATAGCCGGAACGGCAGCAACTGATGATGAGAGTGACAGCCCTCATAGCGCGACATAGGTCTGGCCGCTGAGGGTTCAGGATATACCTCACCACCCAGGATGCCTAATTTCTTGTTGCGGCGCGAAGAAAATTGGCGTAAGCGTTTGATATTAAAAGAAATTGGCCAGTTGCCTATTAACACCCGACGCACAAAAAAAAGCCCGCTGCGGGAGCGGGCTGAATCTAATTCCTGTGAGGAAGTAGAGGAGACAGGTACATCTTGACGCATTGCAGCATATAAATCCAATGGTCTGTTGTGATGACAGAAATACGCTTGATCAATATCTGCACAATATCAACAGCGATGCCGCCAGCGCAGCAGCTTGCGCAGCCAATTGCCGCCAACGATGGCGTACGCCGCGCGTGCCGGCACCTGCAGCGTCACCTCGGCGCCATCGCCCGTATTGGCAATGCTGACCTTGCCACCGATGCCGCGCGCGCGTTCGCGCATGCCGGTCAGGCCCCAATGGCCGGCTTTGCCGCCTGCAGCGAGGATGGCGGCATCGATGCCGCCACCATCGTCGGTGACCTGCAGCGTGAAATGCGCGGGCGCATAGCTGAGGGCAATTTCCAGCGTGCCCACAGGTCCGTGGTTGAGGGCATTCATGATGGCTTCGTGGGCGATATGATAGGCCTCGCTGGCCACGGCATCTTGCAGCGGCACCGGCGTCTGCGGCGTGATGCACAGGTAGATCTCGCAGGAAAAGCGTGCGCGCAGGGTTGCCGCCAGCACCGCCAGGCGCGCGTCGAGCGCATCGGCGCCCGTCGCTGCGGGGCGCAGGTCGAGAATCTGGCGCCGCCCTTCGGCCATCACCTGATCGGCGTGCAACAAGGTGGTGTCGAGCAACTGCGCGCCCGCCGCATCCTTCGGCAGACTGAGCTTGATCGACTCGAAACCCCAGACCAAGGCCTGCAGGCTTTGCAAAAACGTGTCGTGCAAGGTGCGCGCGATGCGCTGGCGCTCGCGATGCACGCTCAACAGACGCGACATGACCTGCCGCAAGCGCCAGCGGTGCAGCAGCACGGCCAGGCCCAGCAGGCCCAGCGCACACAGCAGCATGAACCACCAGGTCTGCGTAAAACGCGGCGCGATCTCGAACTTCAGGGTGGCGGACTGGTCGCTCCAGTCGCCGCCGGCGATGGCGGCCTGCAGTACGAAGCGGTATTTGCCCGGCCCCAGGTTGGCATAGCTGATATCGCGCCGCGACAGCGGCGCCTGCCAGCCCTGGTCCACGCCATCGAGACGGTAACGAAATACCGTGCGCTCGGGCATGGTATAGCTGAGCGCCGTATAGGCGATGGCCAGGCGCTCGGTGCCGGCTGGCAAGCTGATCTTTTCAAACGGGCTGTAGCGCCGCTCGTCCACGGTCAGTGCGCGTATTACCGGTGGCGGCGCACCGATGGCCCGATGATCATGGCGCGGGTCGTAGACGGCGATGCCGCCGCTGGCGACAAACCACATGCGCCCGTCCGGCATGGCCGCCACCGTTGACACATTGCTGATCTGGGACGTGCCCGGATAGCCGTCGAGCTGGTCGAGCAAATCGTATATCAGCAAGCTGTCCGGCTCGCGCATGGCGGTTTGCCAGTCTTTCGCCAGCACATGCAGTACACCGCGCGAGCCATTCAGCCAGCGGTCGCCATTCGGTGCCACCAGGACACCGTTGATGCCGGCCAGCACATCGGGATCGGCCGCGCGCACATGGCGAAAGCGCCCGCCCGACAGCACCTGCAGGCCGCCGTCGCCCGAGGCCAGCGTTTCGCGCTGCACATCGAGAAACTGCGCCACGCGCACATCGACGCCGCTGGCGGCGTTGTACTCACGCACGCCGGCCGGGCTGAAATCAAAAATCCGGTTGTTCGAATAACTGAGCCAGACATGGCCATCGCCATTCGACGCGCTGGCCGCTTCGCGCAAGGGCAGGCCATATTTGTCGGGCTTGGTCCACTGCCCGTCGGCATAACGAAACGAGGGCCGGCCCGCCAGCCCGGCCCAGTAACGGCCCGGGCCTTCCTGCACCAGCCGCACCACTTTTTCCGGCGCGGCCGGCGGCGGGTAGGCGATCAGCTGTTCGTCGTTGGCGCCCTGCACCACCAGGCCATCGGGCCTGGCCAGCAGCAAGGTGCCGTTCAAGCCGCTACGCAGCAGTTGGGTGGCGGCGTGCTGCGCCACTGGCTGCAGCGTGCTGCCTTCGATCCTGTGCAGCGGCGTCGGGGCATTCATTGCCACCAGCAACTCGCCGGCACGGTTGCGGGCGATCGACGCGCCCGAGGTGCCACCAGGATAGGCGATGGTCGCCAGCCGGTGATGGCGCAAACGCTCCAGCCCGCCTGGCGTGGCGATCCAGATGTTGCCGTCGCGGTCTTCCAGCATGCCGTGGATCTTGCTGTTGCCGGGCTTGCCTTCCCGGGCCAGCTGTTCGTTGGGCAACTGCAGCGTATCGAGGGCCGGCCCCGCCGGCAGCGCTGCGCGCCGGACCATGCAGACCTTTTCCGGGCAGGATGCCATCCACAGATTGCCATCGCGGTCAAACAGCTGGTTGACCGCCATCGAGGCCGAAGCCGCCTGCGGCAGGCGCGCCAGCGCTGGCCCC
The DNA here is from genome assembly GCF_057291295.1 of Janthinobacterium sp. 1L-D-8-B-C4. NCBI lineage: Bacteria > Pseudomonadati > Pseudomonadota > Betaproteobacteria > Burkholderiales > Oxalobacteraceae > Janthinobacterium > Janthinobacterium sp. 1L-D-8-B-C4. Next base: position 180,403 of record NZ_JBXAVX010000001.1, on the reverse strand, counting down.
GCATGGGGCACGTCGAAGCGGCTCAGTTGCCTGCCCTCGCGCCGCCATAGCTGCCCATCGGGCGAGATGATCAGGCCAGGGCTGTCGCCGGCCGGGCCGACCGGATGGAATTTGCGCTTTTCCCGGTCGAGCAGGAACAACTGCTTGCCATCGCCGACAAACAGGCGGCCGTACTGGTCCAGCACCATGTTTTGCACCTTCTCGGCGGGATAGTCCCACTCTTTGCCGATGGTTTCCCAGGCCGTGCCGCGCAGCCGGCGCAGGCCGTTGCCGGCGCCGATCCAGAAGCTGCCGTCGGCGTCGGCGCGCACGGAAAAAGGCGTGGAAAACGGCCGGTTCTGGACCGACGTCAGATTGATCACATGGCCGTTGCGCAAGACGCTGAAGCCACCGAGCAGATAGCCGATCAGCAAGTCGCCGTTCGGCGCCGCAAACATGGTGGAAATACCGTGATAGGTCAGCGCTTCGCCCGGTAGCGGCACGAAACGCTCAAACGTGGCGCCGTCGAACCGGTACAGGCCACGCGTGGTGCCGAGCCAGAGCCAGCCATCGCTGGTCTGCGCCATCGCCGTCGTCATGGCCGGCGCGCCCTCCTTTGCGCCCCACACATCATGGCGGTAGTCACCGATGCGAAAGTGGCTGTCGAGGGCGAATGCCTGCGGCACGATCAACATCAACAGGCAAAAAAAACATGCAGCAAAGCACAGGGGGGATGGCGAGTGGCGTTCAAGCCGGGACTTGGTCATCTTGGCATTCTGCAAATAATTGACGGAATGCGCATGGTACCGGGATAGCCAGAAAATTGCAGGCAAAAAAAAGCCCGCTGCGGGAGCGGGCTGAATCTATTTCCTGTGAGGAAGTAGAGGAGACAGAAGCATGATGCCGGATTGCAAGCTATAAAACCACTTTATATTGATGATATGGGAAATACGATTTAGTGATAACAGTGTCAATCAATAATTCCTTGCGGCATTATTTTTCCGTTTCCTCCCTGGCCGCCGCCGGCGCGCGCAGCATGTTCTTGATGCCGCGCAGCGCCTGGCGCACGCGCGCCTCGTTTTCGATCAGGGCAAAGCGCACATATTCGTCGCCATATTCGCCAAAACCGATGCCCGGCGACACGCTGACCTTGGCTTTTTCCAGCAGCAGCTTGGCGAATTCCAGCGAGCCCAGGTGGCGGTACGCTTGCGGGATATGCGCCCAGATATACATCGAGGCCTTCGGCTTTTCCACCATCCAGCCTGCCTCATGCAAGCCTTTGACCAGCACGTCGCGGCGGCGCTGGTATTGCGCGCAGATTTCCGTCACGCAGCTTTGATCGCCTTCCAGCGCCGCAATCGCCGCCACCTGCACCGGCGTGAAACTGCCGTAGTCGTGGTAGCTCTTGATGCGCGCCAGGGCTGCCACCAGCTCGGCATTGCCGACCATGAAGCCGATGCGCCAGCCGGCCATATTGTAGCTTTTCGACATGGTAAAGAACTCGACGGCCACGTCGCGCGCGCCGGGCACCTGCATGATGGACGGTGCTTTCCAACCGTCAAAGGTGATGTCGGCATAGGCCAGGTCATGCACCACCAGAATGTTGTGTTGTTTCGCCAGCGCCACCACGCGCTCGAAAAACTCCAGCTCCACGCATTGCGCGGTGGGGTTCGACGGAAAACCCAGCACCATCATCTTGGGCTTGGGATAGCTCTCGCGGATCGCACGCTCCAGCTCGGCAAAGAAATCCACGCCAGGGCCCATGCGCACCGAGCGGATATCGGCGCCGGCAATCACCGCGCCCCAGATATGGATCGGGTAGCTGGGGTTGGGCACCAGCACCGTGTCGCCACGGTCCAGGGTGGCCAGCATCAGATGGGCCAGGCCTTCTTTCGAGCCGATGGTGACGATGGCTTCGCTGTCGGGGTCGATCTCGACTTCGTAGCGCTGCTTGTACCAGTGGGCAATCGCCCGGCGCAGGCGCGGAATGCCCTTCGAGGCGGAATAGCCATGCGTGTCGGGCCGCTTCACCGTGTCGATCAGCTTGTCGACAATATGGCTGGGCGTGGCGCCGTCGGGATTGCCCATCGACATGTCGATGATGTCCTCGCCACGGCGGCGCGCGGCCATCTTGAGTTCGGCGGTGATATTGAAAACGTAGGGGGGAAGACGATTGATGCGCGAAAAGCTGCGCGGAGTTTGGCTGTCGGTCATGATATCTCTGTACGTAAGCGCCCGGATCCGTCCGAGCGACGTTGGCGCAATGAGTGCGCCTGCAACCATACTAACCCGGCGCCGTTCAGGCTGGCAAGGGCGATCTGGAGCGGCTACAATAGGCATCTAGTCGAAAATGAGCAAACCGGTTGGTAACCCGGTACGTGTTGAACTACAACATGCTCCCGCCCACGCGGACCCACGGCGCTGATCTTGGCTGTTACACCAGTCGGGGGCGGTGTCATGGTTCGTGCATTCTTCCCGCCGCGCCATCCCTCCCCCGCCATTACAAGGAATCAACGGATGGCAACACACGACACAATCGCAAGCGAGCTGACACTGGACCGCGCCGGGCTCGAACAACTGCTGGCGCAAGCGGTGCGCACCTTCGAAGGCTGCGCCTTTGACGACGCCGACCTGGCCCGGCTCGACCTGCAGGGTTGCGCCTTCGAGCGCTGCACTTTTACCGGCGCCAGCCTGTTCGCCTGCAAGCTGGAGCGCACGACCTGGCGCCGTTGCCGCGCCGGCGGCGCCGATTTTGAATCCGTCGACGCGGTCGACGCCAGCTTCGAAGGCTGCGACCTGAACAACACCAAATGGCGGCGCGCCAAGCTGGCCTCCATCTCGTACCGCGGCTGCAAACTAACCGGCGCCTCGTTCGAGGAAGTGGCGCACCTGGGCGCCAGCTTCGAAGACAGCCTGCTGATCGGCGCCGACCTGCGCGGCTTCTCGTTCCGGAAGGCCACCCTGAAGCAACTCGATTTCTCCGAAGCCTACCTGGCCGGCTGCGACTTTCGCGACGCCGTCTTCGAAGGCGGCAGCCTGCGCAATGCGGTACTGAAACTGGCCAAATTCCAGGGCGCCGACCTGCGCGGCGCCGATATCGATGGCTTCAAGCTGACGGAAGCGTCGCTGTTCAAGGGCGCGGTGATCACCCATGCACAAGCGGCCAATTTTGTGCGCGAGCTGGGCATTTCGGTCATCTAGGAAAATCGAGGCAAAAAAAAGCCCGCTGCGGGAGCGGGCTGAATCTAATTCCGTTGAGGAGTTAGAGGAGACAGATGAATGATGCTGCATCGCGGCATTTAAAACCAATTGTCATTCATGATGATAGAAATGCGTTTTCATGATAACCGTGCGAACGCTCGCTTTTTCAGGCGGTGCGGCGCGACAGGCTCGGCAAGAATTCTCCCAGCCACACCAGCAGCGCCAGCGCCGGAAACGCCATGCCGGTCAACAGCGTTGCTTGCCAGCCATAACTGGCATAGACCCAGGCGCCGACGGCGGACCCGGCTGCGCCACCGGCAAAGAACATCGCGAAATACAGGCCATTCAAGCGGCCCCGCACTTCCGGCGCCAGGCTGAAGATGGCGCGCTGGCCCAGCACCAGGTTGGCGGCCACGCCCATGTCGAGCACGATGGAGGCTATCACCAGCAAACCCAGCGCCAGATGTTGCGATTGCGGTACAAACATCGGCAGGGCAAACGCCACCATGCCCAATATCAAAGCGACGGCCGTGGCCGGCAAAGTGTGGCCAGCATCGGCCAGGCGGCCGGCGATCGGCGAAGCGACTGCGCCAGCCATGCCGACCAGGGCGAAGATGGCGATACCGGTTTGCGACAGGCCGAAGGCGGGGCTGGCCAGCACCAGCGGCGTGACGGTCCAGAACAGGCTGAAGGCGCCAAACAGGCCGGCATGGTAGGCAGCACGGCGGCGCAGCACTGGCGTACCGAGCAGCAAGTGCCACAGCGAGGCCATCAGCGCTGGATAACGGATATTCGATACTGGCTGGCGCATCGGCAAGGCGCGGCGCAACACTGCTGCCAGGATCAGCATCAACACGGCGGCGCCGCCAAACACCACATGCCAGCTGGCATGGGCGGCCACCAGCGAGGCGGCCGGACGGGCCAGCATAATGCCCAGCAACAAGCCGCTGACCACCTTGCCGACGGCCTGGCCGCGCGTCGCTTCTTTCGACAAATGCGCGGCAAAAGGCACGATCACCTGCGCCGCCACGGAACCGAGGCCAATCGCCAGGGCGGCGGCCAGGAACACGATGGCGCCGGTGCTGAGGGCAGCGACGATCAGCGCAACGGCCGTCACCAGCAGGCCGGTAATGATCAGGCGGCGGTTTTCCAGCAAGTCGCCCAACGGCACCACGAACAGCAGGCCCAGGGTGTAGCCGATCTGGGTCAGGGTGACGATCAGGCCGGCGGCCTTGGCCGACAGGCCGGTCGACGCGCTGATCGGGCCGACCAGGGTTTGCGCATAGTACAGGTTGGCGACGATCAGGCCGGACGCGATCGCCAGCAGCAGCACCATGCCGGACGAGATATCGGGCACTTCGCCGGCGCCGGCGGAATTTTTGGAGGCCTTGTTCATGTTATTTCCTCGGTTCAAAGATAAAGTAAGGCCATTGTAGGGAATTTATCGAAGAAGATAATTAGTGCATAATTACTCTACACATTTCACATTAAATGAACAATCAAGGAGCCCTGCCCGCCGATGGACAAGATCAAGGCCATGCAAACCTTTGTGCGCATCGTGGAAGCGAACAGCTTTTCCAAGGCGGCCGAAACGCTGAACCTGCCGCGTGCGGCGCTGACGGCCACCTTGCAGAAGCTGGAAGCCTACCTGGGCACGCAGCTGCTGCAGCGCACCACGCGCCGCCTGTCGCTGACACCCGATGGCGCCGAATATTTCAACCATTGCCTGGCCATCTTGGGCGCCGTCGATGCGGCCGAACTGGCGTTTCGCGGCCCCGACGCCAACAAACCGCGTGGCATGCTGCGCGTCAACCTGCCCGGCACCGTGGGGCGCACGCTGGTGATACCCTATATCGGGCAATTCCATGCCGCCTACCCGGCAGTGCAACTGCACCTGAGCCTGACGGACCGGCTGGTCGATCTGACCGAGGAAGGCATCGATTGCGCCTTGCGCGTGGGGCAACTGCAGGATTCCGCCTTTATCGGCAAGCGCATTGGCAATATGCGCTTCCTGACCTGCGCAGCGCCGGCCTACCTGGCACGCCATGGCACGCCCAAAACGCTGGCCGATCTGTCGCGCCACCGTGGCGTGATGCATTTTTCAGGCCGCACGGGCCGCGCCTTTGACTGGGATTTCGTGCAGCAAGGGCAAGTGGCCAGGGTCGCCATGACGGGCATGGTGTCCGTCAACGATGCCGAAGCGAACCTGGCCTGCGTGCTGCAGGGCATGGGCCTGGGCCAATTGGCCGTCTACCAGGCGCGCGAACACCTGGCCAGCGGCGCGCTGGTGCCGGTGCTGGAGGATTGCCCTCCAACACCGATGCCGATGTCGCTGCTGGCGCCGCAAGGGCGGCTGGCCGTGCCGAGGGTACAGGCGTTTGCGGCCTGGCTGACCGCTTTGCTGGCGCAAAACGAAGATGTGCAGCAGCCAGACCGGCGCTGATTCAAGCGTCCGCTGATTTCCGGAAATGCTCGCGGTCCGGGTCGAGTTCCGGATACTGGCGTACCACGGGCAGCTGCAGCTTGCTCCATATCTGCATCACCGTCTCGGCCAGGCCAGTCAAGTGCTCATGGCGCTCGGCATCGGGCAAGGTACGGATAACGGTATCGGCTTCGCTCAGGGCGAGACCGATGCCCTGGTACAGCGCCATCAGTTTTTGTGCGGTGACTTGATCCATCCCGGCCTCTCAATTCTCGGCGGTACAAAAATGCGTGCTTTCCTGCTTGTCGCGCGCCTGCACGTTGACCAGCTTGCCCGCGCCGTCATACGCAACATTGATGGATTTTTCCTGCGGCATGACGACGTTCAACATGAGGGAAGTACCACCGTCCATCAGCGTAAAACCTTCGCTGACGGCCGTCTTCATGTCGAAGGCGTCGTCGCCGATCTTGATCACGCCGTCGACCACCTCGACATCGACCTTGCGGCGCACCAGCAGGTTCTTGGTGTCGAGGCAGCCGATGCTCTGCTTCTTGCCGTTCACCAGCTTTGCCGCGGTCAGGAACAGCGCCTGATTGTTGAAGCTGCCAACGCCGCTGTTGTTGCTGCACATCAGGCCGATGTCTCCGCGCGACAGGCTGATGGTGCTTTCCTTGCCAGCGGGGCTGGACATCAGCGACAGCATGCCGGCCTTGCCGTCATCGATGGAGAGCGTGCCCAGGGTGCTGTACTGGCCCTTGTCGTCGCGCGAACGCATCATCATGGCCATTTTGGCGGCATGAAAATCGAGCTGCATGTCGCCGGACGCAACCTTGCCGTCGGCGCCTATCGTGACCAGCGCGTCCATCTTGCGCCCGTCCGGCATGCGCAGGCAGTTGCCGTTGTAGCTGCCGGCCAGCAATGGCCCCAGCGCTTTCCAGTAATCGAGCTTGCGCTCGGGGGCAGGCTCGGCGGCGGGCGCTTCGGCCGCCTGCGCCTCGGCAGTGGCCTGCGCCTGCTTGCCCTCGTCGGCGGCGGCCTGATCTTCATTCTTGCTACAGCCACCCAGCAGCAGGCTCAGAGAGATGGCGGACAACAGCGCGGTGCGACGGATCATGGAGTGTCTCCAGGAAAAGGGAACCGTACGCTAGCATGGGACTTATATTTTTTGCAAGAGCGATTCAATTGGAATCGAACGGACAAAAAAAAGCCCGCTGCGGGAGCGGGCTGAATCTATTTTCTTGGAGGAGAATAGAGGAGACAAATGAAGTATGCTGCATCGCGGCATATTATGCCAATTGATTGTGGCAATGATGGAAATGCGTTTTGCAAATAACTGATGGCTAGCTTGCCCCCGGCATTGCCGGAGGCAGGCTCAACGCTTATTTGGTCGCCGCCACCGGCGTCGCCTTGGTATCGGCGCCATATGGCAACACCTTGGCCGCCAAGCGAGTATCGCCCTTGATCAGCGCCACTTCGTCGGCCAGGATGCGCACGGTTTCGTTCAGCAGCACGTCTTTCGCACTCTTGGCTGCCGATTCCGCATCGAGTTCGGCGCTCAGCGCGCGCTCGTCACCCTGCAAGCCGTCATCGGTGCGCAAGGCGCCCTTGACCGCGGCGATCTGCTTTGCGGTCTTGGCGGCGGCTTTCGCGCCTTTCAACACGTCTTTCGGATCCTGGATCACCACCAGGTCGTCGGCCGGGTTCGAAATCTGCGCGATCAGGCGCTTTTCACGGGCCCGGGTGCGCGCTTCCTGGGCATCGCGTTCCTTGCGGCGCACGGTTTCATTGAGCGACAGCTGGTTTTCCTTGCGCTGCTTGACGACCAGGGCGATGTCGTCCTGCAGATACTGGAAGTCCTTGTCCTTGGCCACGCGCACCTCATGCTTTTTGTCCAGCAGCGGCACGATTTCCTTCATGTCGCCGGTCGGCGTGAACGGCGCCGGCTTGATGGCCACCCACGGCAGGGCGTTGTCGTAGCTCGATTCGCCGAAGTTGTCGGTGTCCGACATGGTCGGCAGCTTGATATCGGGCGTCACGCCGCGCAACTGCGTGGTGCCGCCATTGATGCGGAAGAACTGCGCCACCGTCATCTTCAGCTCGCCCAGGCGCGCTTTCTCGCTGCCGCCAAAACGGTCCAAGTTGATCAGCGTCTGCACGGTGCCCTTGCCGAAGCTGCCTTCGCCGATCACCAGGCCACGGCCGTAGTCCTGGATCGCGGCGGCGAAGATCTCGGAAGCCGAGGCCGAACCGCGGTTGATCAGCACGCCCATCGGACCGTCCCAGGCCAGGCCGGCGTTGGTGTCGCTTTCGATATCGACCTTGCCTTCGGCGCTGCGCTGCATCACCACCGGACCCTTGTCGATGAACAGGCCGGTCAGCTCGACCGCTTCATTCAGGGAGCCGCCGCCATTGTTGCGCAAGTCGATCAACACATTGTCAACCTTGTCTTTTTTCAACTCGCCCAGCAAACGGGTCACGTCGCGCGTGGCGCTCTTGAAATCCTTGTCGCCACGGCGGCGCGCTTCGAAATCCTGGTAGAAGGTCGGCAAGGCGATCACGCCGATACGGCGCTTGACGCCGTTTTCGCGCACTTCGATGATCGATTTCTTGGCCGCCTGCTCTTCCATGCTGATTTTCTTGCGCACCAGCGGCACGATGGTGTGCTTGGCGTCCGGGCCGGCGTCGGCCGGCAGGATGTCCAGGCGCACCACGGAATCCTTGGTGCCACGGATCAGCTGCACCACGTCGTCGATGCGCATGCCCAGCACTTCGACGATGGGGCCGCTGTCGCCCTGCCCCACGCCGATAATGCGGTCGCCCACTTTCAGCTTGCCCGACAGGCCTGCCGGGCTGCCCGGCACCACTTCGCGCACCACCGTGTATTCGTCACGCGTCTGCAGCACGGCGCCGATGCCTTCGAGCGACAAACGCATGGCGATATCGAAGTTTTCCGAGGCGCGCGGGCCCAGGTAATTGGTATGCGGCTCGATCGACATGGCGTAGGCGTTCATGAAGATCTGGAACACGTCTTCATTGTTGAGCTTGCGCGAACGCGTGGTGTAGCTTTCATACCGCTTGTCGAGCGTCTCGCGGATGGCCTTGTCTTCCTTGCCGGCCAGTTTCAAACGCAGCCAGTCGTTCTTGACGCGCTTGCGCCACAGGTCGCGCACTTCTTCTTCGTTTTTCGGCCAGGCCGCTTTTTCGCGGTCGAGCTGATAGCTTTCATCGGCCGCGAAGTCGAATTTGGTCTTCAGCAGTTCGCGGGCATACGCCATGCGCTCGTCGAAACGCTGCTGGTAAAGATTATAGATGGCGAACGGCGCCGTCAGGTCTTCGCCATTGATGGCATCGTCGAGCTTGGTGCGCAAGGGCGCGAAACGGTCGATATCGGCCTGCACGAAAAACAGCTTTTCAGCGTCGAGCGACTTGAAATAGCGGTCGAAGGTTTTTTCCGACATCGCATCGTCGAGCGGGGTTGCCTTGTAGTGATAGCGCGACAGCACGCGCGAAGCCCACAGGGCCGCTTGTGTTTGCTGGGCCAATGGCTTCATGATGGGCGGAGGAGCGGCGCTCTTGTCGGTCTGGGCTGCGCCAGCATGGGCTGACAGGGCAAGCGCCAGGGTGACCAGGATTAATTGCTTCTTCATCGGCTTCTCCGAAAATTGGTTAAATCATTTACTGGCGGCGCGCCTGATCGATGATCGATCTCGCACCGGCCTCTACGACTATAAAAAAGGGGGATGTCACGACTGGTCTGGCTGTAATTCTACAGGATACACAGGGCCAGTCTCCGATGGAACATCAGTTTCTTCCCGGAAGCTTAAGCGCGCGTTAAACGCGATGCCGGATTCATTACAAACTGAAACATTCGCAAGCGGATGTCGCCTGTAAAAAGGCCAGTTTTCGCTTGAAACAGGGCATGGCAAGCTCGTCAACATTTATCTCAAGTGATTGTATTCATTGACCTTAATCATTCCACACGGAAACAAAATGTGCTTATCGTGATATCATGCACGCTTGTTCGCCGGCCTGTCTACACAGCTACCGGCCAGCCCCACCCCATTCAGCGCCACCTGCACCTGCGTTTCATCCGCTCGCGATTGCCCGTTTTTTGACTGGCAAGTTGCATTGCGCATGCGCGGCGCGCAGCCATTTTGACTTTTTGAACCCACAATCCATGCAGAAATTTTCTTTTCATCCCCGTCACTGGAGTGTCGGCGGCAAGATCACCGTGTTTACGTTTGCGCTGGTCAGCCTGATACTGGCCAGCCTGACTACCCTGATGAGCATGCGCACTTCGCATGTGCTGGAACAGCGCGCCGAAGCGGCGGTCACCAGCGAACTCAACGGTGTCATGACTACCACCGAAGTGTTCAACACGGCCATGGTCAATGAAGCGGCCAGCTTTGCGCGCCTGTTCGCGGCCGAGTTTCCTGGTCCATTTACGGTCGACAGCGCCAATATGGTGGCGGTTGCCGGCAAGGCCACGCCACAGCTGTCCAATGGCGACAAGGTACTGAACCTCGACACCGCCCTGGTCGACCGCTACACCACGCAAACCGGGGTGATCGCCACCATTTTCGCCGCCAGCGGCGATGAATTCGTGCGCATCAGCACCTCGCTGAAAAAACAGGACGGCGAAAGGGCCGTGGGTACCCAGCTCGACCACAGCCACCCCAGCTACGCGCCGCTGCGCGCCGGCCAGAGCTTCGTCGGCATGGCTACCCTGTTCGGCAGGCAATACATCACGCAATACGACCCCGTGCGCGACGCGGCCGGCAAGGTGGTAGGCGTGCTGTTCATCGGCCTGGACATCACGAAAAACCTGACGATGCTGAAAGAAAAAATCCGCCAGGTCAAGATCGGCCAGACCGGCTATATCTATATCGTCGACACCGCGCCCGGTGCCAACTACGGCCAGCTGGTGCTGCATCCGAACAGCGAAGGCAAGAGCGCGCTCGACTTCAAGGCCAGCGACGGCCGCCTGTTTGTCCAGGACATGATCGCGCAGAAAAACGGCGCCATGCGCTATACCTGGACCGCCCCCGGCCAGAGCGCTGCAACCGCGCGCGAAAAGCAGCTGTATTTCCGCGAGTTCAAGGACTGGCGCTGGATCATCGCCGGCGGCACCTTCACCGATGAAATCACCGTCGAAGCGCGCCAGATGCGCACCCAGCTGGCGATCGCGGGCGTGATCGCCGTGCTGCTGTTTGCCGGACTGCTGTACCTGCTGGTACGCAAGCTGGTGTCGCGACCGCTGGCGCATGCCGAAGCCGCTGCCGAACAGATCGCCGGCGGCGACCTGACGGTGCACCTGGACACCACCAGCGAAGATGAAATCGGCCGCCTGCTGCACGCGCTGAACCATATCAGCGACAACCTGTCGAAAGTGGTAGGCCAGGTGCGCAGCAGCGCCGGCCAGATCGCCACCGCCTCCGGTGAAATCGCCAGTGGCAACCTCGACCTGTCGAGCCGTACCGAACAACAGACCAGTTCGCTTGAAGAAACCGCCGCCTCGATGGAAGAACTGAGCTCGACCGTGCGACAGAACGTCGAGCACGTGCAGCAGGCCAGTGGCCTGGCGCAAACCTCGTCGACCCTTGCCGCCCAGGGCGGCGCGGCTGTGGCGCAGGTGACCAGCACCATGGAAGCGATCCGCAGCTCGTCGGGCAAGATCACCGACATCATCGGCGTGATCGACGGCATTGCGTTTCAAACCAATATCCTGGCCCTGAACGCGGCCGTGGAAGCGGCGCGCGCCGGCGAACAGGGCCGCGGCTTTGCGGTGGTGGCAACCGAAGTGCGCACCCTGGCGCAGCGCTCGAGCGCGGCGGCAAAGGACATCAAGGACCTGATCGAAGCGTCGGCCAGCACGGTGGACCTGGGCCACGCGCAGGTCAGCCAGGCCGGCGCCACCATCGCCAAAGTGGTCGACAGCGTGCACAAGGTCAGTTCGCTGATGGCCGAAGTGGCACAAGCGAGCGAAGAACAGCGCAGCGGCATCGACCAGGTCAACCAGGCCATCGCCCAGATGGACCAGGTGACCCAGCAGAACGCGGCGCTGGTGGAAGAAGCGGCGGCCGCAGCCGATGCGCTGCAGGAACAGGCGCATGAAATGGAAAGAGTCGTCGGCGTGTTCAAGCTGTAAGCGCGACCATGGCCCGGCAGTGCTAAGATGAAAAAACAGCCACCGCCGGGAGACCCCATGCACGACGATTACGTTCTGATTGCCCGTTTGATGATCCCCACCGACGCCCACGTACTGCGCGGCTGCCTGGCAGCATCAGGCATCGACGTGCTGCTGACGGACGACCAGCACATGCAGGCCGACATGCTGCTGGCCGCTGCCATCGGCGGCGCCCGCATCATGGTGCGTGAACACGACGTGGCGCGCGCGAAAGAAATATTGGCGGCGTTCGAACGCGGCGACCTGGCGTTGTCGGACGATGCCGATGTGGGCGCGCCGGTAGCCGAATAACACCTTGCCCTGAAAGAAATCAAATGGCCGCAGGCGGACCGGGAGATCATCCCTTGAAGGACATCCTTCATTTCAATATGCATGTTTTTGATGACGAATGTGACGCCATCATCAGGGAACTTTCAACCTATTTGTCTGAAGATGCGCTGTACGACAGCATCGACTGGTTTTCCACGTTCAGCATGACGCAATCGCAACTGGATGACTTCAAGGAAAAACTTTCCCAAAAGTTGATGGCATTGAAAAATCGCTGATGGTGTTCAACCAGGCAGCAAGCCCACCGCGCGATACGTCTTGATCATCGCATCGTACAGCGCGATATCCGCGCGGCTGCGGGCCACCAGTTGCGCGCCGACCACGGCGGCGTAAATGGCGCGCGCCCTGTCGGCGCTTTCTTCCACGCTGGCCTTGCCGGCGGCGACCAGCATCTTGGCCAGCCAGGCCACATTCACATCGGCAAAGGTTTTGACTTCCGCTTTGACTTCCTCTGGCAAGTCGTCGTTTTCGGCCGCCATATAGCTCGACAAACACATGCGGTTGTCGTTCTCCAGCGAGCGTCGGAACGTAGCGGGATACAACTTCAGACAGGCGAGCGGATCGTTGCCCGATTCCTCCAGCGCCAGCAGTTCGGCGGCGGAGTCTTCCCAGTAACGCTTCGCCACGGCGGCGGCAAGGTCGGCCTTGCTTGGGAAATGGTAATAGATGCTGGCGCTCTTGATGCCGACACTTTCCGCCAGCGAGCGCATGTTCAGACCGCTGTAGCCGTGTGCTTGCGCGGCTTTCCTGGCGGCGTCCATGATGGCATCGCGATAGTTTGCACCCATAGGCTCCCCTGCTTCCTTATCTGAATAGTGTGTTGACAGCGGAAATTATAGCATCTATAGTTTACCTACCTAATGTTAGGTAGATTACTTGGAGAGCCATCATGAACACCAATATGACTGAGGATATGAAGATTTACGACTGGTTTGACGGCCCCTATCCGGCCGTGTACGGATTGCCGTCGCCGAAAAGCAGCTGTCAGCGCATATCCGCTACGAATCGGTGAATCTGTGGACCGGGGAACACAAGCAGCCCGCATTTCTGGCGAAGAATTATTCCGGCACCCTGCCCGTGCTGGAGCTACCGGACGGCACCCTGATTGCGGAATGCACGGCGATTACCGAGTACCTGGACAACCTGACGGGTGTGACAACGCTGACCGGTACCACGCCTTTGGCAAAAGGCACGATCCACATGATGAGCCGGCGTGCCGAGCTGGAACTGCTGGACGCGATCAGCACCTACTTCCACCACGCCACGCCAGGCCTGGGGCCGAAAGTGGAGCTGTATCAGAACAGGGAATGGGGCATGCGCCAGCGCGACCGCGCCTTGCGCGCGATGGGCTACTTTGACGCGCTACTGCAGCAGCAGCCGTATATCGCCGGCGACGCGTTTTCGATGGCGGACATCACCGTGATTGCGGCGTTTATTTTCGCCGCCATCGTCAAGCTGCCGGTGCCAATGGAGTTCAAGGCGCTGCACGCCTGGCATGCCCGCATGCAGCAGCGGCCCAGCGTGATCGCGTGGAAGCAGATGGTGGAAGAAACCCAGGCGGCCGCTGCCTAGGAATAAAAGCAGCGCCCGCAGGCCTGGCGGTACGACTCATTGCCGCCAATACTGATCTGCTCGCCTTCCTTGATGCGGCGGCCCTGCTCGTCGACGCGGATATTCATGGTGGCTTTTTTGCCGCAGGTGCAGATGTTCTTCAATTCTTCGATATCGTCGGCCAGCGCCAGCAGGTAGGCCGAGCCGGGAAACGGTTCGCCCTTGAAATCGGTGCGCAGGCCATAGCAGATGACCGGCACGCCCTTCACTTGCGCCAGCTGGTGCAGCTGCTGCACTTGCTGCGTGCTGAGGAACTGGGCTTCATCGACCAGCAGGCAAGCCACTTGCGGGATATCGACCAGGAAGTTGGTGTCGGCGTCGAAAATATCGACCACGCGCTGCGGCCCCAGCCGTGAAGTGACGCGGCCCACGCCGTAGCGACTGTCGATGGCGGCCGTGTACAGGCGCACCTGCTGGCCCTGCTCTTCATAGTTGTGCGCGACCTGCAACAAGGCCGTCGACTTGCCCGCGTTCATTGCGGAATACCGGAAATAAAGTTTTGCCACTGCCGCCTGTCCTGTCTGCCAATGATTTATAACGTTGTGAGGCGTGATTATAAAGCGCCTTGCCAGCGTTGCGACAGACTGTCTTTGCGCGGCGCATACTGGCGTTGCCACAAACTTACCGAATAGATGAAATACGCATAAGCTAGCATTAAAACATTCGTTCGCAGCACCCGGACCCGCGCCTACACTGCGCGGCACGGAAGGCGGCCCCGGACATAATCCGGTGCGGCTGTTTCGCTGACAGGAGCCATCATGAATGACCGCATCAATCCATTACCATCGCATCCGCCGGCGCTGTTCAAGCTGATCGGCAATACCCCGCTGGTCGAAGTGACCAGGCTCGATACGGGCCCATGCCAGCTGTTTTTGAAACTCGAATCGCAAAACCCGGGCGGCTCCATCAAGGACCGCATCGGCCTGTCCATCATCGAGGCGGCCGAGGCCGACGGCCGCCTGCAGCCCGGTGGCGCCATCATCGAGGCGACGGCGGGCAATACCGGCATCGGCCTGGCGCTGGTCGGGCGCATCAAGGGCTACCGGGTGATCCTGGTGGTGCCCGATAAAATGTCGACCGAAAAAGTGCTGCACCTCAAAGCCCTGGGCGCCGAAGTGCACACCACCCGCTCGGACGTCGGCAAGGGCCACCCCGAGTATTACCAGGATTATGCGGCGCGCCTGGCGCGCGAACTGCCGGGCGCCTTCTTTGCCGACCAGTTCAACAATCCCGCCAATCCGCTGGCGCATGAAACCACCACCGGCCCGGAAATCTGGGAGCAAAGCGGCCATGAGCTCGATACGATCGTGGTCGGCGTCGGTTCGTCCGGCACCCTGACGGGCCTCACCCGCTACTTCCGCCAGGCGCAGCCCAGGCTTGAATTCGTGCTGGCCGACCCGCAGGGCTCGATCCTCACCGAATACATCGAGTCGGGCAAGGTCAGCGACACGAGCGGTTCATGGGCGGTGGAAGGCATCGGCGAAGACTTCATTCCATCGATTGCCGACATGGACAGCGTGAAAAAAGCCTATACGATTACCGACCAGGAAAGTTTCGACAGCGCACGCGCCCTGCTGCTGGCCGAGGGCATCCTCGGCGGCTCGTCGACCGGCACCCTGCTGGCCGCCGCCCTCAAGTACTGCCGCGAACAGACCACGCCGAAACGGGTCGTCACGTTTGTATGCGACACCGGCACGCGCTATCTGTCCAAGGTCTATAACGACGGCTGGATGCGCGACCAGGGTTTGTTGCAGCGGGCGCTGTCGGGCGACCTGCGCGACCTGATCGGGCGCCGCTACGACGAAGGCGACGTGGTCAGCGTGGCGCCGGGCGACACCTTGCTGACGGCCTTCAACCGCATGCGCGCCAGCGACCTGGCGCAGCTGCCGGTACTGGCCGACGGCAAGCTGGTGGGCATTATCGACGAATCGGACCTGCTGCTGCATGTGTCTGGCGATGCGGCGCACTTTGCCGGCCTGGTGGGCGACACCATGACCACCCAGCTTGAAACCCTGGCGCCGGCCAGCGGCATCGCCGCCCTGCGCGCCACCCTGGACCGGGGCCTGACGGCGGTGGTGGCCGACGACGCCCTGTTCTACGGCCTGATCACGCGCTTCGACCTTCTTAACCACTTACGCAGGACACTATCTTGAACGATAAAACCATCCGCAAAAGCCATCTCGCCACGCGCGTGATCCACGCCGGCCAGTCGCCCGACCCGTCGACGGGCGCCATCATGCCGCCGATTTACGCCACTTCCACTTTCGTGCAGGAAAGCCCCGGCGTGCACCAGGGCCTGGACTACGGCCGTTCGCACAATCCCACGCGCTGGGCGCTGGAACGCTGCGTGGCCGACCTCGAAGGCGGCAGCGCCGCGTTTGCGTTCGCTTCCGGCCTGGCCGCGATCTCGTCCGTGCTGGAACTGCTCGATGCCGGCAGCCATATCGTTGCCGGCGACGACATGTACGGCGGCACCTATCGTTTGTTCGAGCGCGTGCGGCGCCGCTCGGCCGGCCATGACTTCACGTATGTCGATTTGACCAATCCGGAAAACCTGCTGGCCGCATTGCGCCCGGAAACGAAGATGGTGTGGGTGGAAACCCCCACCAACCCGATGCTGAAACTGGCCGACCTGCGCGCAATCGCCGACATCTGCCGCGATCGGGGCATTATCGCGGTGGCCGACAATACCTTCGCCAGCCCGCTGGTGCAGCGCCCCCTGGAACACGGCTTCGATATCGTGGTGCACTCGACCACCAAATACCTGAACGGCCACTCGGACATTATCGGCGGCATCGCCATCGTCGGCGCGGAAGAACGCCAGGCCGAATGGCGCGAGCAGCTGGGCTTTTTGCAAAATTCAGTGGGCGCGATCGCCGGTCCGTTCGACAGTTTCCTGGCCCTGCGCGGCGTGAAAACGCTGGCGATCCGCATGCAGCGCCATTGCCAGAGCGCACTGGCGCTGGCGCAGTGGCTGGAGCAGCAGAAAGAAGTACGTAAAGTGTTTTATCCGGGGCTGGCGTCGCACCCGCAGCACGCGCTGGCGCAGCGCCAGATGGACGGTTTCGGCGGCATCATCTCGATCGATCTGGACACCGACCTGGCTGGCGCGCGCCGCTTCCTGGAAACCTGCGAGGTGTTTGCCCTGGCCGAAAGCCTGGGCGGCGTGGAAAGCCTGATCGAGCACCCTGCCCTGATGACGCATGCCAGCATACCAGCCGAACAGCGGGCCAAGCTGGGCATCGGCGACGGGCTGGTGCGTTTGTCGGTGGGCATCGAAGACCTGGAAGACCTGCGCCACGATTTGCGCACCGCGCTTGACGCGATCTGAGCGGCCCTATTGCCCCGGGTGGTAGCGGCGCTCCAGGTGCCGTTCCACCTGTTCCGGGTAAAACAGCACGTCCTTGAATTGGCCATGCGCATACATCGCCGCCTGGTCCTGGAAATGCGGCGAAGCCGGGTCACCGCTCTGACCACCGGCCAACAGGCTTTTTGCCCTGATCCTGGGGCCGAACTCCACCGCCGCCACGAAGCTGTTGCCGCGTTCGCCATAAATCCGCCGGGTAGTGCTTTTGCTGGCCTGGCCATAGGCGGCCAGCGCGCCCCAGTTACCCGAGGCATACGGTACCGGCAAGCTGGGCTTGGCATCGTCAAATGGCTGCACCACCTCGCCCGTCAGACGCTGGTAGCGGTTGATCTCGCCCCACGGCGTTTGCCATGAACCAAAATCGCGTTCCAGTTTGGCCACCGCGGCCGACAGCGCCGCCAGCCGCTGCGCGTCACTCACTTGCGCGGTGGCCATGAAGTCGACCACCGGCACGCCGACGGCACGCGCATCCTTGCCCACCGTCTCGGCCAGCTCCTGCCCCCAGAACACGGCCAGCGAAGTGGCAGTGGATTCAAGGCTGTAGCGCCAGTCCCAGCCGCGCAGCAAGGTAATCTTTTTGGCCAGCGCGAGCTTGTCGGCGCTGCCCGCCGGCAGCGCGTCATATGCCGAAAACAGCGGCGGCAGCAAGGTCTCGAAGGCCGTCAGCTCACTGTCATAGGACGCGGCGATCAGGCTGTCGAGGGTGAAAGCCGTCTGCTTGCGCAGCACCTTCACTGCATGAAGGCCGCGCGCGTTTTCGCCATACACCGACATATAGGCCGGGTAGTCCTGCTGGCGCGGCCTGTCCGCCCCGGCGGCCGAATACGGCCAGTTATTGGTATTCTGGATCCAGCCGTTTTTCGGATTGAGCAGCGTGATGGTCTCGCCGACCGGGTGCAAGCCGCGCCATTCGGTGGCCGCATCGCTGCCGTCGACCGGCTGCGTCCAGTTGAAGCGCGGGTCGCGCAGCGGGATGAAGTTGCCGTGAAAGTAGGCGATATTGCCATCGGCATCGGCATACACGGTATTGTTCGAGGAATTGGTGCGCAGCTCCATGGTGCGGTAAAAGGACGCGTAATCGCGCGCCTTGGTGCGCGTGTAGGACTGCGTCAGGGCCTTTAACGGTTCATTCATCAGGCGCACCGCCACCCAGCGCCCGTCCTGGGCGCGCACGATCGGGCCGTGGTGGCTGTAATACGCGGTGATGGTGCGGCTGGCCATGGCGCCATCGGCCAATTTGTAGGGCAAGCTGATCGGCACGGCTTTCAAGGGCCGCAGCTCGGCGCCATAGCGGTAGTGCCAGGCGCCCTTGTGTGCGACGATGGTTTCCAGGTATTCGTCGATCACGTCGCCGCCGCCCGAGGTATGCATCCAGCCGATGCGCTCGTTGAAGCCCTGGTAGACAAAGAACTGGCCCCAGGTCACCGCGCCATAGGCGTTCAGGCCTTCGCCACTGGTGACCTGCACTTCGGGACGAAAATAGAACGAGGTGTGCGGATTGATCATCAACAGCGCGTGGCCGTTTTTGGTAATGGCCGGCGCGATGGCAAAGCCGTTCGAGCCGCTCGGCTCCGGCTCCAGGCCGCTGGCCGAGGCCGCCAGCGCCACCTCGGTTGGCTGGCCATAAAAGGCTTCGAGTTGCGCCAGGCTGACCGATTCGATATCGCCGCCGATGCTGCCTTCGCTGAAGCTCAAGGCCATCCACGGCTCGAAATGCGTGATCAGGCGCGGCTTGACTGCGGGATGGGTGGCCAGGTAAAAGTTGAGGCCATCGGCAAATGCGTCCATCAGCCGCTGCAGCCAGGGTGGACTGGCGCGGTACTGCGCCTGCAGCTCGGCCGGATTGATGAACAGCTTCATGCGCAGGTCGCGGTACAGTGCGCGCTCGCCCTCCACTTCCGCCAGGCGCCCCATGGCGTTGATGTAATTGAGTTCGACGCGGGCAAAATCGTCTTCGGCCTGCGCGTACATCAGGCCGAAGACGGCGTCCGCATCGCTCTTGCCCGTCACATGGGGGATGCCCCAGGTGTCGCGCGCGATCGACACATTGGCGGCCTGCGCCTGCCAGCGCGCCATCTCGGTGGCGGCAGCAAGCGGTGCGGCGCAAGCGCCATACAGGACGGCGGCGTACAGCCAGCGGCGGGTGGACATGGTGTCTCCGTGGTTCAGGATGCGTCGATCAGCGCCGCGATGCGCTGGTTCAGTTCCGTGTTTTCCGCCTGCAGCTGCGCCACGCGCTGCTTCAGGCTGGCCAATTCACTGCGCAAGCGTTCCACTTCGCTCGGCGCCTGCGCGGCGTTCTCGGCCCACGGCTCGTTGCCGGTCTCGGGCGTATCTTGCGACACTTGGGGAACCTTGGGTTCGCGCGGCGTGCGCGTGGCGGCGCGCTGTTCGCGGATTTCCTTGGCCGCCTGGCGCAGCAGCTTCTTGCCGCCGGCCACCGCCGCCACCTGCTCGTCCTGCGGCAAGGAAGCCACGGTGGCGGCCGCATTGATGGAAATCGTGCCAGAACGCACCGCTTCGACCAGCTCCGGCGTGGCCGCCTTCTGGATTTTTTCGATCTGGCTGATCTGGTTGCTGGACAGGCGCGCCGCCTTGGCCACGTCTTCGCGTGTGCTCATGGCCGGCTTCGGCGCGGGCTCGCCCTGCGCGGCATCGTCGGCGGCGGCCGGCGCCGGGCTGCGCGCGGCAACGATTTCCTTTTTCCTCAGCGCCAGCACGCCGCGCTGGAAGTCCGACACGCTGCGCCGCGCCAGGTGATTGTCGATCATCCACAGCATCACGTCGTCGAGCGACTCGAAACTGCTGTTCTGGATCGTCCTGAAGTCGATATGGTGCTTGCGGCAGATGGCGTAGCGGTTGTGGCCGTCGATCAGCACATCGTTCCACAGCACCAGCGCGTCGCGGCAGCCTTCGGCCAGCAGACTGCGCTCGAGCGCGGCGTATTCGCTCTCGGTCAGCGGGTCGACATACGACTGCAGCACCTGGTTGATAATGATATTCATGGTTGTCCTCTGTAGTACGGCGCGATGGTGCGCGCCGGCACGCATGCTACACCATCTGCTTTGCCTCACCGGGTAAAATCATGGCCGACATCATCATCCCGGCATTGAGACATGAAAAGAAAGCACGCCGTCGCGGCAATTTTTACGGTTGCCGCCGTCGGCTTCACGTATGTCAGCCCGTATATCGCCATGTACCGCATCAGCATGGCGGCCAGGTCGGTGCGCACGGCCAGCCTGGCCCAATACGCCGACCTGCCGGCCCTGCGCGCCAGCGTGGCCAGGCAGTTGCGCGCGGCCGGCGAGGCGGGCAGCGAGGAGCAACTGCAGCAGCTGCTCGACAGGATCGTCTCGCCGCCCGGCCTGACGGTGCTGATCCTGCACGGCAAGCAGGCAGCCGATGGCCGGCGCCACGATTTCCGCATGTCCTACCGCTCCTGGAACGAAGTGGTGCTGCGCCGCGTGGGCGCCGGCGACGCGGCCAGCGCCTTCGTGTTGCGCCGGCGCGGCATGTGGGACTGGCAACTGGCGGACCTGGCCTTGCCAGCCGACTTGTGACCTTGGCTGGGAGACACGGGAAATTCGCACGCACTGCTATGATCTGATTTTCAACCTTCCATCGGAGGCAGCATGTCGGATCTGGTACAACAAGCATTGGCCCACGCGGGCAAGTCGGCGAGCACGCCGTGGGTAGTGACGCTGGTCAGTGGCGAAAAACTCACGGGGCCGATTTCGACGCTGGCCGAGGGCTGCTACGCCATTGGCCTGGGACAGATCAAGTATTTTTCCAGCGACAAAGTGGCTTGCCTGAATGTGTCGGGCGCCGGCGCATTCCCGATTTAAGCGCGTTCAGGCAGCCAGCGGGACGGTTGCGCCAACCGCGGCGGGCGTGGTTGCCTCGGCCAGTTCCGGCAAGCGCGCCAGCGCCGCCTTGAGCGCTTCGAAGCACTGTGCGTCGATCGCGGTGCCGACTGTCTCGGCCATGATGTCGAGCGCTTTCGGGATCGGGATCGGACCGCGATACGGCCGGTCGGCCGTGATGGCGTCAAAAATATCGGCGGTGGTGATGATGCGCGTTTCAAGCGAAATCTCGTCCGCAAACAGGCCGTTCGGATAACCCTTGCCGTCGAGCCGCTCATGGTGGGCCGCCGCCACGCTGGCCAGTTCGGTAAAGGCGTCGATGCGCGACAGGATTTTCTGCGTATAGCCGGCATGCAATTGCACCGCCAGCCACTCGTCGCTATCGAGCTTGCCGGCCTTGTCGAGCACGCTATTGCTCACGCCCAGCTTGCCCACGTCATGCAACAGCGCGCCGCGCTTGAGCCAGCGCCGCCGTTCCAGCGTCATCCCCATCGCCTCGCCGATCATGTCGGTGTACAGCGCCACCCGTTCGCTGTGACCGCTGGTGTACGGGCTTTTTGAATCGACCACCTGCCCAAAGGCTGCGGCGATATCGTCGAGGTAATCTTCATCGACCGGCACCATGCGCGCGGCCGGCTCCAGCGCAGCCACCGCCGCACCGATCGATTCCGAGCGCAGCATGGACCAGAAGGCGCCAGACTCGGCTATCCGTTCGAAGGCGTCTACAAGTTGCGGATCGAACCAGCTGCCGGCACGGTGGCGCACTTCGGCGCGCGCCGCCCTGGCGCCGTCGGCCGTATGAAACACATCAATCACCTGCGCCATCAGCGCGATGCGCGAAAACAGGGGAATCGCTACACCAGCCACTTTGTCCGGCTTGCCCTGGCCATTGTAGTGCTCGTCGAGGCTGTAGATGCCAGCCGCCACGCTTTCCGGGAAGCGCAGCAGGCGCGCGATATCGGCGCCGCGCTGGCAGCGCGTGGCGACCAGCTCCTGGGCGATGCGTGGACCGTCGCGCAAGATCGTCATGACGGCGCGAAAACGCTCGGCCAGGCCGGCTTTCAGGCCGGTGTGCTTGAGCACGAATTTCAGCACCTGCGGCAGGCTGTCGCCCACCGTCTTGTAATCCTGCTTGAAGGCAAGGTCATCGGTCAGGTACAGCTCGCAGATGCGCGCGGCATTGCTGCTGCAACCCAGGTCTTTCAGCAGCAAGGTGTAATACAGGTCCCACAAGTCATCGTCGTTCATGCCGATCTCGCGCCCCATATGCATGCCGATCCAGCAGCAGCGGATGCAATGGCCTTCCGGCTGGCCTTCGGTAATGTCCAGCGCCTGGCTCAGCGCGGCAATCAGTTCGGACAGCTTGATGCTGCTGGCGGGAAGTGGGGTCATATTGGAGATTAGCATGATGGAAATAAAAATTTCTTTGATGAAATTATTTTATATTCTACGCGATGTGTTGCCACCCTGCATGAGCGGAAAATATTTGGCCGGGAAGCCGACAAGTCAGAGTGAGCGTGCTCTGGCAGGCGACTTGCATGAGTGGAGCATGTGGCACTGCAACAACATGGGCCGCGCCACGCTCAGGTGCGGAAACTGTTGTTTTTTGCTGCCGGCTTGCTCGACTGGGCTTGGGAATACCTCGCCGCAGGGGCTGGCATGGCGTTTTTGGCCGCCGGCGCGAACGCCCCGGCTCCCCACTATGCATCACCGTCCCGGTGACGACAAATACGATTTTATTGGTGGATTCAGAGGAAATTGATATGAATTGGTCGCCGTGGAAACTGGTCCGAATGGCAAAACTTTCCGTGCTAGCATGACTTTCACTGACGGCGAAAGCCGGCCTTTCCCTTCCCGACAATCAGACCGATAGGAGTCGTTTCATGATGACACAGCATGCAGGCATGGTGCGCCGCACCTTGATTGCCCTGGCAATTACCGCCGCTTTCCCGCTGCAGGCCATGGCACAGGAAGCCGCAGCAGCGGCCACCGAGACGCCCGTAGCCACGACCACCTCCAGTGCGGGCCAGTTGGAAACGGTGATCGTCACCGCCCAGCGCCGCGCAGAAAACATCAAGGACGTGCCGATGTCGATCGCCACCCTGAAAGGCGACAAGCTTGACGTGCTGACCGCCGGCGGCGCCGATATCCGCTTCCTGAACAGCCGTTCGCCCAGCGTATCGGTCGAGTCCGACTACGGCCGCACCTTTCCGCGCTTCTATATCCGCGGCCTGGGCAATACCGACTTCGACCTGAACGCCTCGCAGCCGGTTGGCCTGGTGATGGATGACGTGGTGATGGAAAACGCCATGCTGAAAGGCTTTCCCGTCTTCGACGTCGACCAGGTGGAAGTGCTGCGCGGCCCGCAAGGCACCTTGTTCGGCCGCAATTCGCCGGCCGGCGTGATCAAGTTCGATTCGGCCAAGCCCGTCTTCAAGACGGAAGGCTACCTGAGCGGCGGTTTCGGCAAGGATGGCATGAAAAACGTGGAAGGCGCCTTCAACGTGCCCGTCAGCGACACCGTGGCGCTGCGCTTTTCGGGCCAGACCCAGCGTCGCGACGACCGCGTGCACAATCCGCGCCCGACCGGCACGCGCGACTTCGAAGGCTATGAAGACAGTGCCGGCCGCCTGCAGGTATTGGTCAAGCCAACGCGCGACTTCAGCGCCCTGTTCAATGTGCACGCGCGCAACCTCGACGGCACCGCCACCCTGTTCCGCGCGAATATCCTGAAGCAAGGCACCAACGACCTGGTTGACGGTTTTGATTACGACAACTACCCGACCGACGGCATCAACCGCCAGCACCTGAAGACCAAGGGCGGCAGCATGCGCCTGAAATGGGATTTGCCAGGCGTCACCCTGCACTCGATCACCGGCTACGAAAAACTCGATTTCTTCAGCCGCGCCGACGTCGACGGCGGCTACGGCGCAGTCTACGCGCCACCGATGGGCCCGGGATTCATTCCGTTCGTGGTGGAAACGGCCGACGTGATCCCGAATCACAAGCAAATTTCCCAGGAGTTCCGCGCCGAATCGAGTGCGAAGGGTCCGCTGCAATGGATAGGCGGCCTGTTCTACTTCAAGGAAGATATCCAGATCGACAGCATCGCATTTGACAGCCTGGCGCCAGGCAACCCGCAAAGCCCGAACTACGCCACCCAAAACCAGAGCTCGAAATCATACGCGGCGTTCGGCTCGCTCAACTACACCGTCTCGGACGCGCTGAAACTGCGCGCCGGCGTGCGCTACACGCGCGACGAAAAAGACTTCTCCGCCAAGCGCGTGGAAGCGACCACGGCCGGCCCGTTCTACCTGAACGACACCTCGCACAATTTCAGCTGGGACCTGAGCGGCACCTATGTGCTGACGCCGTCGACCAACGCCTACGCCCGCGTCGCCACCGGCTACCGCGCGCCATCGATGCAGGGCCGCCTGAACGGCCTGGCCGACCGCCCCTCGTTTGCCGGCGCAGAGAAAGCGCTTTCGGTCGAGGCCGGTATCAAGCAGGACCTGTTCGACAAGCGCGCGCGCCTCAGCCTGGCAGTGTTCCAGTACCGTGTAAAAGACAAGCAGCTGACCGCCGGCAGCGGCGCCGTCAACATGAACCAGCTGATCAACGCCGACAAGGCCATCGGTCGCGGCGTGGAACTGGACTTCCAGGCCAACCTCAGCGATGCCTGGAGCATGACCCTGGGCGGCAGCTACAACCACACCGAGATCCAGGACAAGAGTCTGTTCGTGCAAAGCTGCGGCAACGCCAGCAACAACGCCGCCAGCGGCTGCACCGTCACCGACCCGCGCGGCCCGTTCGCCGGCACCGCCTACATCGACGGCAACCCGCTGCCGCGCGCACCCGAATGGCAGGGCAACTTCACCCTGAAATACAGCATCCCGGTCGCCAACGGCGAGTTCTACGCCTACACCGACTGGGCCTACCGCACCAGCTACAACTTCTTCCTGTACGAAGCCAAGGAATACAAGGCCAAGGAACTGCTCGAAGGCGGCCTGCGCATGGGCTACAAATGGGACCGCTACGAACTCTCCGCGTACGGCCGCAACATCACCAACCAGATCCAGTCGCTGGGCGCGATCGATTTTGACAATTTAACGGGCATCATCAACGAGCCACGCACGTATGGGGTGCAGTTCAAGGCGACGTTCTAATTGGTTACCGCTGGCAAAGGCCAGGATCAAAAAATGCCGTTCGGTACAAACCGGGCGGCATCTTTGCTGCAATTGGCTACTTATGGCATAAAGGCTATCCCATGTGCTAGAATCTTGCCGCGCTGCCCGGATGGTGAAACTGGTAGACACTGGAGACTTAAAATCTCCCGCCTGTAAGGGCGTGCCGGTTCGATTCCGGCTCCGGGCACCAGCGCTTATGCTGGCTGCAACGGTGGCGCACACTCACTTCTGCCCCGCTCTCCCCGCCATGCAAAAACAAATCCTGCGGTACCTGCACCTCATGCCCGACAGCGATTTCCCCGCGCTGGAAGGAGTATCCTCATTCAAAGCCATCGTGATCATCGAAGCCGATGTGGCGGAGATGACGATGTGGGAAACTTGCCGTGGACTGATCGCGGCCGGCTGCCTGTACGCATCGACATGGGGCAAGCAGTGCGAGGCCTGGCATGACGCCATCGACGATGCTTATCTGGAAGCGACGAATTACGAAGACGTTGCGCCGGAAAAAGCGCTGGCGACGACCTGGCATGAAGATGAGGAATTGAGCGAGGTGTTCTGGTTCGCCAAGCATCGCGCCGTGCACCCCGCCGAACTGCGCGAAACGCTGATCCTGCATATCGCCGAGGCGCCGCGCCGCGACGAACTCGAAGCGGCCTGGCGCGACGCCTGACCCGCCTTTCTAGCTATTCACTGCCATGGCTGCTGTCGCGCGCCCTGGCCTTGGCTTCTTCCGGCGACCCCAACCCATTAAAGAACAGGTTCAGCAACACCGCCGCGATCGCCGCCAGCAAGATGCCGCTGTGCAGCAGCGGCGACAGGGCCTTGGGCATATGCTGGGCGTACTGCTCGGCCACCAATGGCAGCATGCCGAAGCCGATGGACAGCGCGACGATGAACAGGTTGTTGCGGTTGCTCTTGTAGTCGACGCCGGCCAGGATGCGGATGCCGGTGGCGGCCACCATGCCGAACATTACCAACCCTGCCCCGCCCAGCACGAAGGCCGGCACGGCTTCGGCCGCCTGGGCGATTTTCGGCAGCACGCCCATTATCAGCAGGATGAGGCCGGCAGCCACGCAGACCCAGCGGCTGCGCACGCCCGTGACGCCGACCAGGCCGACGTTTTGCGAGAACGAGGTGTAGGGAAAGGTATTGAAGATGCCGCCGATCAGGGTGCCCAGGCCGTCCACGCGCAGGCCGCGGCTGATGTCGGCCTGGTCGATTCGCTTGCCGGTCATCTCGCCCAGCGCCAGGAACATGCCCAGGGATTCGATCATGACCACGATCATCACCAGGCTCATGGTGAGAATCGCCACCGCGTCAAAGGTCGGCATGCCGAACTGGAACGGCGTGACGATGGCAAACGCCTTGGCGCTGGCCACCTTGGCGAAGTCTGTCTTGCCCAGCGCAAAGGCCAGCGCCGTGCCGGCGACAATGCCGGTCAGCACGGCGATATTGGCAAGAAAACCGCGGCCATACTTCGCTACCAGCAAGATGACCACCAGCACGAACAGCGCGATGCCCATATTGTCCAGCGCGCCATAGGCGGGGTTGGCAATCATCGGCGCCATGCCACCGCCCGCGGTGGCGACGAAGGCAGGATCGGCAATTTTCGCCATCGATGGCGGCCCGCCCATGACCCAGTTCACGCCCACGCGCATCAGCGACACGCCGATCACGGCAATGATGCTGCCCGTCACCACCGGCGGAAACAGACCCAGCATGCGGCCGATAAACGGTGCGATCAACATGGAAACAACGCCGGCGCCGATTACCGCGCCAAAGATGCCGGTGATGCCCAGTTCGGGATTGTTTGCCATCGCCAGCATCGGGCTGACGGCGGCAAAGGTAACACCCATCATCACGGGCAGGCGGATGCCGAAATATTTGCCGAGGCCCAGCGACTGGATCAGGGTGACCAGGCCGCAGCAGAACAGGTCGGCGCTGATCAGGGCGGCCACCTGCTCGGGCGGCAGTTTCAAAGCGCGGCCGACGATCAGGGGCACCGCGATGGCGCCCGCGTACATCACCAGCACGTGCTGCAGGCCAAGGGTGAACAGTTTGGCAGGCGGCAGCATTTCATCGACCGGCGACGGACTGTCGCCGGCAGGCGGTACCATGATGCGGGGGATGGCTGTCAGGTGAGGTTTTGCCACGGTACGCTCCATTTCCAGTTGGCCTGCCGCACCAGGTCGGCAAGCATGAGACGAGAAGAACATCGCTAGCCTCCATGCATGCATCGTGCCAGCCTGCCATGCACGCCACGGTGCAAAATCGTCCATGCCACCATGCCGGCAGCGCCGGCCTGCACTGTTTTCTTGCGCCGCTCACCAAAACGCGGCGGTGCTCGATGGCAAACATCGGACGGTGTTGCCAACTGCGGTGCAGGCGCCAGTGGCCAGTTGCACGCCGCAGTCCAGCCGCCCTGCCAGGTAGCCCCATTGCTGGGCGCACAGCACGAGGGCGCCCAGCAGCGCCAGCGCCGCCAGCACCAGCATTGGCGGCTTCATGACAGCACCTTGCGCGCCACCTGGAACAGGGCGAGCCGGTCCGCCAGTCCGTTCAGGCCGCCATTGATGCGGCGCGTGACCCGCTCCTGGTCGCCCGCGTCGGCCAAGCGGTTCAGTCCGCGCGATTGCCAGAACCAGGCCGCCGAACGGCAGGCGGCGCCCGGCTGCTCAAGCAATTGCGGCGCAGCCAGCAAGTCGATGTCCAGCGCCACGCCGCACGCCGCGTAATTGGCGCGCCCAGTCACCTGCAACAGGCCGCGCCCCTTGTAGCGCACGCCGTCACCGGCGATCACATTGCCAAGGTCGCTGCGTCCTTCATAGACCGCGCCGCTGGCCAGCTCGCGCACATAACGCAATTGCGCCGATTCGTGGCCGACCTGCGCCAGGAACGACGCCTGGCGCGCCGGCGTGTCGATGCCGAATTCCTGCATCGCGTTATTTAACGGCGCCAGGTACAGCGTGGCGCGCTGGCCGGCAAACGGCATGATGGCCAACAATTGCGCGCCCGTCACAGCACACCGCGCACGTATTTGACCACGGCGGCGGCATCAGCCGCCAGCTCGCCGATATCCTTGCCGCGCCGCTTGTCGAACCAGCGCACGCAGGCGCCCAGCACCCACCATGCGGGCAGGCCGGCCGCCACCATAAGCGGCGCGGCGATAAACAAAAATCCCGTGGCCGGGTCGCCGCCATACAGGCCGGCCACGGTTTTCGCGCTGTCGAACAGGCTGGGCCACCACGACAGCACGGCCGCTACCAGCGCCGGGCCGATAAAGGTGGAAATGATAATGCTGGAAAAAAAGCGGATGAATGCCTCCCGGGTCGACTGCGGCCACATGAACATGAAGCCCAGCGACGTGGCGGCGGCGCCTGCCAGCACCGGCACGCCAAACAGTTTGATCAGTGCGCCGCCAGCGGCGGTGGTTTCGATGGCCATGATTGCCTCTCTTGTGGTTGAAATGAAAAAACCCGCCGAGGCGGGTTGTTGTGCTTGTCAAACAGGTGCTACTGTCCGTCGTTCAGATAATCAATCCGGTCGACCTTGAACACGCCGGTAGCCGATTCCGTCCACAGTCCCAGCAGCCCTCCCCAATAGGGGCGCGTCAGCGTGGCGATACCAACCAGTGCGCTGTTGACGTACAGTTCGATGGAGCCAAACCGGCCGCCGGTGGCCTTGATATAGAACGTCTGCTCGGTAGCGGCATAATTGACAGTTCCGGACACCAGTTTGGCGTACACGCCGCCCTGGTTTTCCCAGATGCAGGCATAGCCATTGGC
Source organism: Janthinobacterium sp. 1L-D-8-B-C4 (assembly GCF_057291295.1). Classification (NCBI taxonomy): domain Bacteria; kingdom Pseudomonadati; phylum Pseudomonadota; class Betaproteobacteria; order Burkholderiales; family Oxalobacteraceae; genus Janthinobacterium; species Janthinobacterium sp. 1L-D-8-B-C4. The sequence continues at coordinate 151,474 of NZ_JBXAVX010000001.1, read as the reverse complement.
ATCGAGGCCCACGATGACTCCGGCCTCGAGCTGTGCCGGTTCATCGACGTTGGCCGTGGTGTAGAGCCCGGACAACACGATGCCTGCGCCGATACGCCAGGTGGCCGACGCCTCGATGCGCAAGGCCTGGTCCAGGCGCGGCGTCGGGATGTCGTCGAACAGGAAAATATCGTTGGGCCGGCTTGGGTAGAACTCGAAATTGCCGATCAGACGTTGCCGGTAGTTGAACCGCCCGACGATGCCGAACACTTTCTCGTGGCGTGTCTTCCTGGTGCGGATGTAGTACAAGCCAACCGCACCGGACGTTGCTTCAAACTCGACAAAGTGCAGGCCCGGCTGTGCGTCGCGAAGCAGGCGCACTTCGTAATCCTGAATGAAGCGGTCGCCAGCGCGATGACTGTCATGAAACGAGAAATTGCCACTGGACGGATGACGGTCCACCGAAATCGATGCCATTTCCGCACCGAGAGCCCAGAGCGGGATTGCCATGTAAATATCCAGGCCGGCCGCCCCGACCACAAACGCCATCCGGATATTTTGAGAGCCGACGGCGTCAGTGACGATGGCGCCGCCCAGGCGCGAATTTTTCGACAGGACGGGAACCGGCGCGGTACCCAGAACCTGTGACGACATCGCGCCCAGGAACTGATGCGCATCGGTGAATCCGCTATCCGGGCAGAGCAGCGGAATCGCCATGTTCTGCCCCATTACGCCGTACAGGAAATTCGATGGATGGCAACCATCCGGCAACAATTCAAGCATCGAGTATTCACCGGTGGCGATCATCGACGTTACCCATGCAAAGTTGTCGACCAGCGGCACGCCAGCTTCGCGGCATACCTGGCGCATCGCCTCCGCATAGGCCTTCAGTTGTAGCGCCTTGCGCCGATCGCCTATGATGGTCGGCAACATCGGGTTGGGCGTGCAAAAGATCGGGCTTTTGCCGTATTTGCGGATAATCTCGACGACCTGGTGCAGGTCCCGCTTGTAGCCATCCGCAGGTTCGAGCAACTGGCAGCTATTGATGCAGTGATTCACATAGACAATTTTCGCCGGGCTCGCTGCCATGCGCGCCTCGAATGTCGCCCCGGAGTGATCATCGCCCGCCAGCATCTGGCGCACCGTCGTGCCTGGCACGGCCATGTTCCTGACATGAATGTTGTTATTGGCAAAGAATCGCCGCAGCACAATTTCCAGGCGGGCCGGTGCCGGCTCCGGTGCTTGCGCGGCGAGATTGGCGGTATCGCTGCCGTACATGGTCGAGTCGCCGAAGCAGTCGATATCGAGCCGCAGGCCTGCATAGGCATCGTTCATGCATGCTGCAATATAGTCAGTTTCCCATGGTTCGGACCAGACAGTTTTGTACCGCTCCACGCCAGCCAGGGCCAGCCCATGACGAGCGCGCTTCGGTACCACGACCGGCATCGACAGATCGGCGCCGGCAGCCGCCACGCGCTCGACGGCGGCGCTATCGTCCGCCATCCCGTTCACCGCGCCGCCATAATCACGCGGTGTCATCAGGTCAGCTGATTTCGTTGCCAGCGTACGAAGTACAGCACCGATGCCTTGCTGTTGCACCCCTACCCCATCAGCTCCGCCAGGCGCTGCGAGTTCAGTCGCGGTCACCCCTTGAATCAAGCGAAATTTGGCTGTTTCAAAGACCCCCGACGTCGTGAAGGGCAGCTCTGCCAGGATGGCGGCATAGGTATTGGCGCCATATTGCACGGTCTGTGTTCCGACAGCGAGGTTAATTCCCGCGCCATAGGGAACCGGCGGCTGATACCCGAGCGCGCCGATTCCGGCCATGGTGTTGAACTTGTCTGCCAGTGCATTCGCTTCCATGCCAAAGCCTGGCAGCGCGGCCATCCAGGCATCGGCTTTTCCAACAAAGACGTCAGGGTCATCGCCACGCGACGGTGCTGGCGGCAAATGGTTAATCATGTCAATCCTTCCAGTTCAAGTGAGCAAATAGAGATCGCCGGGTAGGAAATGTCGATTGAAAAATCCTTGTAAAACCCGTAGATGATGGTGGCGCCGTACATTTCGGCACCGATATAGACGATGGGCGTGGAGCGGTATTGCGCGAGCAGCCGCTTGAACAAGTCGACCTCGCCCGAGGCGATCCACAGCGACCAGGTCGCCTTGTTGCTGAACGCGCGCTGGACCACATCGAAATTGCCAAACACGTCACGCGTCTTGACGCTGTAATCGGCAATGCCGATCTTGGCGCCATACTGCAACTGGCCCATTTTCCGGACCTGGCCGACCACGATGCCACCACAGCGCACGGTGCGGCCGATATTCGACAGCGTGATATTGATGCGCATGTTCGAATAGGCCGGCAGGTCCGTCAGCGCCAGTTCCGTGATGCGCGTGATCGGCTCCGTGAAATAACTGTAGAGATTGTTGATGCCGGACGTCAGCGCGGGATTGATGTTTTTGTCATAAACCACGCCGAGAATCGCGTCGACCGCCTGCACGTGTATGCCGGTGCAGTCGATATTGAGCAAGGCCACGCCGTTGGTAATGCCGGCGGTGGCCAGCGACACGCTGATCGAATCGGGCTGTTCGGCCTGGGTGGTGATCGACGCGTCGAACATGCGCCAGAGGTTGGTCGGCCCCACCTTTGCCCAGTACTCCATGCTGAGGGCCGGGGGGTGACCGATATTGGCAGCCTGCAAGGACTCGTACACCAGATGTACCTCCGGGCCCAGCACCACCACCCTGGCGCCCTGCGCATAAGTGCTGCCTGGCGCATAGGCCGGATAATCGTCCTCCGGCACATTACTGCTGATCAATACTGCGTCCGTGATGGCCAGCGGCCTGATAATCTTCATGCAAGCTCCCGTGTTGGCATTCCATCGGCGTCCCAGCGGTCGGCAAGGCGTGACAATTTCCCCACGCTCTGCACGATCGCCACGTTCTCGGTCTGGCTTTGCACCTTGAACGACGTCAACTCTTCTTTGAGCGCGCGGTTATCCTCGCGCAACCCCTTGATTTCATTTACCAGCGCCTCGTTCCCCAGGCTGGCCTGTGCCGCAAAGTTGCGCGGCTCGAGCGCCGTGGGCGCGCCCTCCCCGGCGCTGATTGCGGTGCCGACGCCGGCCTGGGATGCCGAGGCCGGGCCGCCGGCAGCCGCGCCGGCGATTTGCGTCACCCCCAGCATGCCCAGCGTGGCGATGGCCTGCGCTACCGTGGCCGCGCCGGCGTTGACGCTGTCGTTCAGCTTGACCAGGCCTGCCACTTGCTTGTCGAGCGCCAGTTGCTGCGCTTCTGCCGCAGTGACCTGGCTGCCAACGGAGGCGGCCATGATCGCCATGTCCGCCTGCACCCGCGCATAGTCCCGTGCGTACTGGCCGGCGGTACCGCTGGCCGCCTGGCTGGCCGTCAGGTAGGCGCTGGCGGCGCCGGTCAGGCCGGACTGCGCCGCCGCATCGCCGGCGTTGGCCTTGCCCAGCATCTCGCGATACTGGCGCTGCGCCTCGGCTGCCTTCGCGGTTGGCGACAGCGGGGACAAGGCCCCCAGCGCCAAGCCATTGTGGAAAGTGGTGAGTTCGCCGGCAAACGTCTTCAACTTGTCGATGGTGCCGCTGATCGCCGTCGATTCGGTCTCGTAGGCGCTCGCCAGATCCTGGCGCGCGGCCACCTGGTCGAACAGCGCGCGATTGCCGGCGTCGAGCGCCTCGCGCTCTTTTGCGCGCAGCTGCATGGCACTCAGGGTCAGTTGTTCGAGCTGCGACTGCAAGTCCTTGCGCTCGCTGGCGATCTCGGCCGCCGTTTTGGTCACGGCGGCATAGTCACCGGTGGCCGCCGCCAGGTCGGCCGCATATTCAGCGGCCGTCTTGAACGGCTCGGCCAGCGACAGCAACGACGCATACAACTGCGCCGCGCCATCCTTGCCAAGCGCCACGCCATCGGCCGCGTTCAATACCGCCGCCTTGAAGCCGTCCATCGTGGTCACGCCGGCCAGCCCCAGCTTGCCCATGGCGTCGTTGACCGATTTCGTGATCGGCGCCATGCGTTCGGCTTCGGTCAGGAAGTTGTCGACAAAAAAGCTGGTGCCGCTGGTCAGCGCATCGAGGTCGCCGGCGGCGTCGATCAGGTTTTCGCTGAGCGCCACCGCCCCCAGGCCGGTCACCTGGAAAGACTTGCCCAGCACGGCCAGCACGTCCGACACTTGCATGTAATTGTTGGCGACGCGGGCCAGCGTTTCCAGGTAACCTTCGCCGACCTGCTGGTATTTTTCCAGGCCGCCCACGCCGAACTTGGCCATGTCGTCGCCCAGCTTCGAAAACGCGGCCTCCAGCGCTTTCTGCAGTTCTTCGCCCTTCAAATCCTTCAGGCTGATTTTCCCCAGATTGACGACAAAGGTATTCAGTTTGGCGGCGAAAGCGTCGCCGCCCAGTCCCAGCGTATCGGAGGCCGCGACGATGGTGGCGCGCAGGCCGAGAATGATCTTGGTGAACTGATCGCCGGTTTCACTGCCCAGGCCAGACAGCGCAGTGCGGTATTTGTCACTGGAGAACCAGCCGCCGGACTTCTTGCTGTCGACGTAGGCATTGACCTCGATGCCCGACTTGTCCAGGTCGCCCAAGGCCGTCTGGCTGGTCACGATCCCCGTATCGATCACCGAGGTCTTGCCGCCGAAAATGCTGTTGCCGATATTGCCCAGCATGCCGCCGCTGGCGCTACCCTTGGTCGCCAAAGTGGCGGTCAGCGTATCGGAACGCACCAGCAAGCTGCCCAGCCCGCCGATACCGGACACGATCTGCTTGAGCGACACCACCATGGACGACGAGTACACCAGGCCAAGCCCGGAATTTTTTTCCATGATGGTCAAGCTGTTGGCGATCGATTCCGACTTGGCCGATGAGTCGCCCAGCACCGTGCCGGTGCCGTTGGCGGCCTGGCGATCCTTGGCGGTGGTATCGGCGCCACCGCCGCCGGACACAGCGACACCGATTGCCATCAGCATGCCGGCTACCATCGCATACGCGCCGATACTGGCGGGAAATGGCGTCGCCAGCGCCGACGCCAGCGCAGTCGTTCCGTAAGCGCTGGACTTGGCCGCTTCGGCAGCCGCCACTGGCGCAACTGCGATTGCGGCACCGGCAACTTCGGCAGTGGTGGCGGCAGCTTTTGCGGTGCTGACCAGCGTAATGTTGGTCAGCTTTTCAAACAATGCCTTGGCATTCATGGCGAATTCGTAGGCGCGAAACCCCTTCTCCACCTTTTCCATTACCTCGTAGCCAGTCGTGTGCTCCTTGAAGAAGCCCTTGGCGGCACCTGCCAATTCTTTGTACTGCTTGACGCCAGCCAGGTGGGCCTTGTCGCGCGCCTTTGTCTGTTCCGGTTCAGATGTAGCTGCCGCCAGATCCTTTGCCAGGTTGAAATCGATATCGTCCTGCGTCTTCCTGAAATTGAGCAAGGCCGTGGTCATCTTGCCGATAGTGGTGCCGACTCCGCCGAAAGCGTGTTCCAGTTTTTTTCCCAGTTCGGTAGCGAAGTCTCCTGCTTCCTTCCATTCCGCCTCGCTGTATTTACGCTTCGGCGCAGCAGGTGCCGCAGTTGCCTTGGCCTTGGCATCTGCGGCTCCCTTGCCGGCGCTATCCAGATTATTCTGGCGCTGCTCATCAGATGCATAGGCGATGTATTTGTCGCCGGCCTTGGTCGCGACACCAGGCCCGGCACCGACTCCATCAGTGGCGCCGGCCCGCATCGCAGCCAGCCGGGTATAGGCATTCCCCAGGTTTGCCACCTTGTAGGCGTCAGCGAGTGCCTTGGTTTCAGCGACGTTGATGGCACCCAGTGCCTTGGCTGCAGCAGCACTGTCCCGTGCCTGGTCCGCCTGTGCCCGCAGCAGCAGCACCGACAATTCGGTTTGTGTATTGACTTCCTTGAGACTGGCGGCAGCGGCGCTACTTGCCTCGTCGAGTGCCTTGAGAGCCTCGACACCCGCCTTCGATGTGTACAAGGTGATTTTTAACTCCGTGATCTCTGGCATGGTTGGCCTCTAAAAAAGGGCCGCACATGGCGGCCGGGTTGGAAAAACAGTCAGTCAGGCGCATGCTGGTGCGACAGGAACAGCGCATCGAGACTGTCGAGCAACTGGTGCTCGAACGGTTCCATGGCGAGCCGGTGGCGTGCCTGCCATGCCAGGATCTCGGTGCTGGCGATGGGGTTGACGGCCATGCCGTTCTGGCGCTTGCGGTTCAGCTGCACGAACCACTCCCACACGTGGGCCAGCTCGAACGGCAGTGGCGGTGCTGCCGCTTCGGGCGGCGCGCGGTACAGGGGATGGCGCCGGGCGGCATCGAGATGCTCGCCCTTGGCGTGACCGTCGGCAGCGCGCGCGCCGCGCTCGAACTGGTGCGCTGCGTAGCGCAGCAGGCTGGCCGTCAGAGTTTCAAAAAATTCGACTCGTTTTCCAGCGCGGTGGTGACTTTTTCCTGCCAGGTCGGGTATTTTTCAAACGCCGCTTCCAGCAAGGCCGCATCGAGCGGTGCTTCTGCGCCGTTGCTGGTGAATCCATACCAGCCGGTGACCACGGCCAGCGCCAGGCGCTTCTGGTTGCCGTCGATCGCCTGCACCAGCAGTTCGGCGCCTTCGTCGGTGGAAGCGTCGATGGCGGTCTTGCGGCGCGCCGATTTCTTGTAGCCTTCGGCGCGTACGGCGTTATTGGCCAAGCGGTATTGCTCGCTGTTCTTGCCGACGATGGTCAGACCGGCTACCGCTTCGCCGTCGGCGTCGAAGATGACGGGCACGTCGAAAGTGACGGGGGCGGCTACCGCATTGAGGTTGCCGATGTCGAAGCCTGCCTGGATTTTTTGTGCGTTGTTCATATGTGCTGCTTTCCGAGTGAAGTAAGGATAAAAAAGGCCGCCACGCAGGCGGCCATGGCAATTTGCCGGTTTGTTACAGCGCGCTGTCCTGGATGGTCAAGGTGGTCGCTTCATGCTGCGCGTCGGCGCCCTTGTAGCGCAGGATGTCGAAGGCGCAGGTGACGATCTTGTTTTTCTCGCCGTCGTCGATCTTGGCCGAGGTGATCTTGATGCGGCCCATGGCCAGCGCCAGCACGTCGGCGTTCGGCGCCGTGCCGGACGCCATTGCGTAGGCCAGCGCGATTTCCGTCTCGTCCTTGAAGTAATCGAGGTAGACGGCGTCCTGCAGCAGTACCGTGAACTGGCCCGAGCCCAGTACCTTGCCGCGCGAGGCGGCAGTGGCGAACTTCGAGCCGATCACCGGATCGACCTTGACCTGGCCGTCGAGCGATAACGACATGCCGGTGCATATCTGCGAAGGAATGCCGTTTACCGACAGCATCGCCGTGGCGCCCGAGAACTTGCCGCTGCCGGCTGGGGCTGCCGGAGTGGCGAAATGCGGCACCGCCGTGGTCGGGCCCTCAGCCTTGCCCATCAGCGTGAAGTCCAGGCTGGTGATGCCGTTCGGCTGCACCGCGATATCCATCTTGCTGACCAGCTGATCGACAAAGCTGCGGTGCACGCCGATCTGCGGGTCCTGCACTTCGGCCGTGAACCAGTCGGTGGTGTGGCCGGTCAATGGCGTGAAGCTGCGCTTGCCGACGGCCACCACGCCGACCAGGTCGCCGGCCGCCTTGGTGACCATCGCCGAGCCGTCCATGAACTGGCCGTTCAGGTTGGTGGCGGTGACAGTGGTCACGAAAAAATTCTTCGCGTTGTTGGCGCTGGCCGGCGCCGTCATGCCGCTGATGCGCACCACGCTGCCGGCATGGAAACCGTCGGCCAGCCAGGAACCGGCACTGCGAACCAGGCCGTTGGCGGCGGCGGCGATGGTGGTCTGGGCGGCGGCCACGCCACCGGCCGTGAAATCGCGGCGCAGTAGCGCGGCCATCAGTGGCGCGTAGGTGCCGCAGGCCGCTTCGGCCTTGATGGCGCCGGTCGTGCGGAAGTTACCCAGGCGGGTATCGCCCTGCTGCTGGCTGGCGTCGATTTCGCTGCTGGCGTATTTGTCCGCTTCGGTGTCGAAGGTAGCCGTGACACGCGGGTAGACCTGGCCGCCACCGGCCGCCGCCTTGACGCCTTCCGCGCCTTGTTTGCTGATGACGATGACGCTGTCGATGCCGTTTGCTGTCGATGCCATGGGGAGTGCCTTTCATGAGATGAAAAAAAAGACCGCCGGGGCGGTCTGGGTGAAGTCGTTGAAAAAATGGAAGAACAAATGAAACAGCCCACACGCGGCAAGGCTGTGGGCTGCAGGAGAAGTCGCCGGGAAGGCGGAGTCGCTGGAGATTATCCTATCGGTGTCGCACAGGAAGCGCGTCTATTACGAGTGGATAAGCATGTGGTGGTGCTGTGCTGCATTCGCTTTGTTTGCTGCTTGAGCGAGACTCTATTGTAGGGACGTTTTTTTCAGCTCAAAGCATATTGCACAATTATTTTATCTGCCCAGGCGGCGCATGGCGCGCCGGCCGTGCGACTGGAAAATCGCTTCCAGTTCGCTGACCATGTCCTTGATGCGCTCCAGTTCAAAGCCGCCGGAACAGGTGATTGCCGCTTCGCCGGCGCCATGGCAGGCCTTGCAGACCAGCGGTGCGCCAGCCGCGCCGGCACTGACTACGCCGGTACCGTGGCAAACCTTGCATTTGCTGTCGAGCCAGTGCGCCAGCGACGCTTCGGCCACGCGCCGGTACAGGATGCTGGCCGCCTGCGCGTCCCAGGCGGTGGCCGCCTTGACCCAGCGCCGCGCCTGGCCTTTTTTTGTCACGGCCGCGGTCCAGGCGCGCAGCAACTGCGCCAGGTTGCCCGCATTGCCTTCGAACTGGCGGCTGACGGTGCCGTCCGCATACTTGACCCGGCACAGCAAGGCGCCCATGTCGCCGGCCAGCGCCGCTGCGGCGATCACGTCCAGGTCGTGGTGGAGCGCGTCGTCGCGCAAATTATGCGACGACAGCGCGGCGATGAATTGTTCTGCAAACCCCATGATGTTCTCCTCGTTGTTACTGTGTTGATGACCTGGCCGGCCCGAACAGGGCCGCCACCAGCGGATCGCGGCTGGCTGTGCCGCGTGGCCAGCTGGCCATGCGCCGCACCTGCGGCGGCAATTCGGCCCAGGCTTCGCCTTCGTCATCCGCCTCGCCCGGCGCGTACAGGGCGGGCCGCTGGCGCCCCGGCTCGGTGCAATGGCGCTGCGCCAGATGGATCAGTCCGGCACCGCACATATGGCGCAAATAGCGGCTCATGGTGCCGGCGTCCAGGCCCAGCCGGGCCGACAGTTGCGCGGCGCTGGCCTGGCCGTGCTCGGCGATATGCTGCGCGATATGGGCGATATGCAGCTGCGATTTCTTGCTGCGCCCCAGTACCCTGCGACCTGTTTGCGGCGGCGCTCCGCGAAGGGCCACCTGACTGCTGTTCAACATCTCCATCCTCCCTGTACTGGCCTGCCGGGCAGCGCTGTGTGCGAATTTGCGACAGGCAACGAGTGGACTTTATCAATCGCTAATGTTAAAGTCAAGCATTTGGTAATTTATCAAACGGTTAATTTCGGGTTTAATGTGGAGATGAACATGTATCAATACAGACGCGACCGATTGCTGGCACTGATCAGCGAGCGCTATGAACACACGCGCAAGAAAATCTCCGACGCCAGCGGCTGGAGCGAAGCGCGCATTTCACAAATCCTGTCGCCCACCTACCGCGAAGGGCGCGCCTTCAGCGAAAAGATCGCGCGCAAGCTGGAGACGGACCTGCAGTTGGACAGTATGTATTTCGACCAGGGTGCGGCGCCCGACCAGGCAGCCCTGGCAGCGCGCGCGCTGGCCGGCGTGCGGCCGGTGGTCGTCAACGATGGCGAAGACGAGCACTTCTACAATATCCGCAAGGTGAAATTGCGCCTGTCGGCCGGCATCACCGGCTTTGCGATCGAGCCCGAAACGCATGACGGCAGCACCATCAGCGTGCAGCGCGGCTGGGTCGACCGCAACGGCTACCACCCTGAAAAACTGGTGGCGATCAAGGTCAAGGGCGAAAGCATGGAGCCGGCCCTGTATGAAGACGACGTGGTGATCATCAATACGGCTGATATCCGCCCCGTCGACGGCGTGGTGTACGCCATCAACTACGAGGGCGAACCGGTGGTCAAGCGCCTGGCGCGCGATGTCGGCGAATGGTGGCTGACCTCGGACAACCCCGACCAGCGCAAATACCACCGCAAGATGTGCCGCGGCAAGGAGTGCATTATCGTCGGCCGCGTGGTGCGCAAGGAAAGCGAACGTATCTGATGAGACCTGTCGAATGTTGTAGTAAACAACCTGTAATGTTCGCTATTTCTCCATTTTTTCAGATGCTACCTCATGGCAAGCGCCACCCTTTGTAGGCCGCTTCAGCATCCAGGGGTGGCGGTGGCCGGATGCCGGTTTCGCTGAAAAAACGCGCGTAGTTGACCAGTTCCAGCCGCGTGGCGAGGCCCGCGCCGTGATCGCCGCGCGCGCGCAGGCGGAAGGTGAGCGAGATACAGCGCTGCGCCGCTGGCGCGAGGTGATGATTGGAAAACACCGACCAGCGTGGCGGGTCGCCCGCCTGGCGCAGGCCGGCCAGCCACAATGTGCCCGGCAGCGCCAGCTCGCCGGCGTGCTGCGCGTGCCACGGCTGCCCCGTGACGGCGTCGACCAGCGCCGCGTCGCCCAGCTCGGCCCGGACCGCCAGCATGGCCGGCGCCAGCGCCCTGTTTTCGCTCATGCCGATCCAGAAACATTCGTCGTCGGCCAATGGCAACAGCCACGCGCCCAGCGCATTGCGCCCGACCGGCAGCGCACCGAGGCTGGCAGGCGGCTGCTCCAGCGTGGTCCCGGGCGGCTGGCGAAAGCGCTGAAACGTCAGTATCACTGCGCGCCCGAGTGCCAGCCGGCCGGCCGTTGCCAGCGTCATGGCGGTGCGGCGGGAAGCAGGTCCAGCGCCGAGGGTGGCAGTTGCCATTTCTGCGCCCGCGCCAGGCGCGCACTGGAGTGCTGCGCCAGCGAATTTGCCGGCGCCCTGCTGATTGTCATCGCCGTCGCCATCGCCATGTCCGGCAGTGCTGGCTCCAGCAGCGCCTTGCGCAAGGTTTCCCATGCCGCCAGCTTGACTGTCTCATCGATGCTCCATGCCATGAAGGGCGGCAGCGAGGCCGGCGCCTGCATCCTGCTCCACATGGCGGACGGTATCGCAATACGCCCCTCGTGCGCGGCCCGCACCAGCAGGGGCCAGCTGCGGGAAAACATCGGCGGGCCGTCCAGCACCGCTGCCTGCGGCACGGTGACCTTGTTGCACTGCAAGGCCAGCGCCACCCAGTCCGGGTGCGTGGCGCCCAGCTGCGGCTGCAAATGCCGGACGATCAGGTCCAGGTTGCGCATATCGCGGTACCTGTTGCGCTCGTGTTCGAGCAGCAGCAAATGCGCGCCGGCCAGGCCGAAGATGGGGTTGGCCAGATGCTCAGTGACCAGCATCTGTTCCAGGCCGGCATTCAGTATGCAGCGTTCATCGGCCAGCGCCAGACGCAGGCTCTCGGCCATGCGGTCTTCGGCCTCGTCGGTGGCAGCGCCCAGCGACATCTCGCGCATCACCAGCGACACGCGCGGGCGCACGCTCAGCAGATCCTTGCCGGGCGCACCGCGGCGCAGCAGATACACTTCCAGGCGCCACCCCTTGCACATCAGCAGGCTTTGTTCGAGGGCGCTGCCATCGTCCAGTTTCTGGCGCAGGAAATAGCTGCCGGGCGCCAGTTTCCTGCTGCCCACGGCATACGGATTGGCATCGCCGCGATGCAGGCGCGTATCGCATTCGCCATCGAATACCGTGGCGCCACTGGCGTCAACGATGGACACGCCTTTCCACGGTTCACTGTGCAGCAAGGAGGTGTCAGGCGCACTGCAGGCGCGCACCATCAGCATCAGCGCCGCCTCATCGCCGTCGCCGGCTGCGGCCTGCCTGCTGCTGGCGTTCAATTCCTGCGCGCGGGCCAGGGTATGCGCGGCCAGAGCAGACGTGGTGCCTGACAGCGGAACGACCGACGACGGCAGGCGCGTGATGTCGCCCGGATTGAGCGACATCGCATCGCGGTCCAGCAGCATGATGCGCTGGCTGATGCCGCGGCCCAGACGCGTCTTGACCTTGAACAGCCCGAATGGCAAAGACGTCGACAGGCGCCCGGCGTCCCGGTCGACCAGCGACAGGCGCTGGTCGATCACGAAGATCTCGGTACTGAGCTCGGTGGGGACGACTTCGAGCATGAAGATTTTCCCTGCCGCAGCCAGGTCGACTGGCGGTCCGTTTTCACGCACTACCACGCGCATGTCGGTCAGCACCTCGAAACCCTGCGACAGGTTCAAGTCTGGCACCTGCACCAGATACAGGCCGGGCACAAGCAGGTGCTCCGCGCCATCGGCCGCGATCTGCCGCGCGGCCGGCGGCACGCCGCTCCACAGGAAAGCCGCATGGCCGTGCGCCTCGGGCGGAAAGGCCAGCGTGACGCGATAGCGCAACTGCTCGATGCCGCGCACGAAGATCAGGCCGCGATCTTCCTGGATGATTTCGGGATCGAGCGCGATGAAGCTGTTTTCGCGCTGCGCATCGCTCATCAAGGCAGACTGGGCATTGCGTACCCAGTCGGCCAGGCTGCGTCCGGTGACACGCCCGTTCTGGTCGGCCGCAGCGCCGCGCAAGCCTTCCAGCAGGGCCCAGGTAAACACGCCGTGCACCTTGTTGCCATCGGCAGGTATCGGATTTTCAACCGCTTTCAAGGGGCGCTGCGCGGCGAAGGCAACGAAGCTGGCCTGTGGCGGGATGCCGCTGGTGAGCACCGTCAGAATTGGCTCACGCAGCGGCTTTTGTACCATGCCATCCATGCAGCAATCCATCCACAGCACGAACTCATCGAAATAAGCGTTGTCCTGCAGGCAGTTGAGCCATCCGGTGGCATGGATGTGGGCGTTGAAATCGGGCCGCGCGTTGGCGGTCAACAGGCAGGCGTTATTGCGTTCCGGCGAAAAGCCGTGGCCGGCCATGAACAGGTACAGCCGTTCGCCCACCCGCAGGCCATTTTGCATGTCATTGCTTTGCTGCGCCAGATCCTCAAAATGCGAGAGCACTTTTTCCAGCTCCACCTCGGTCGGGCTGGCGCCGCCAGCGGGCATGACGTCGGCCGAAATAATGACATGGATGGTGCTGTCATCGGCGAAACCGCCACCATGTGGCGCGAGCAGCCATGCCTTGACGGCTTCGACATCGTTGATGGGGCCTTCCAGCACACTGGCTTGCTCGTCACCAAGCAGCGTCGGGTAATCGCGGATGCCGATCAATATCGCATGGTCTGCCATGGCGCCTCCGCTCAGTCATGGTACATGCCCTGAACAAACTTGCGGTCCTGCTCGGACAGGGCCGCATTGAAGCCGATCGACATGCCGTTGAGCGTCCAGGCGGCCGGAATCGGATACATCATGATCGATTCGCGGTCCATCGGCGTGGCAACGATCTCGGCATTTTTGAACTTCTGGAACATATTGTGTTCGATCGTGTCGATATTCCAGTTGTTCGGCGGGCCGCTGAGGTCGCGGATCACCGCGTCGCGGTTCCATTCGATGCCGCCGCCCTTGACATTGAAATGTTCATGTGTCAGGCCCAGCAAATGGCCGAACTCGTGCAGCACCACGCTGCACACTTCCTCGTCGCTCGATTCATTCGTCAGCCAGCCGAAATTCATGGTCGGCTGGGGGTCGGGAATGGTCTTGCACATGGTGCCCAGATAAGACCAGGAGCCCTTGCCCTGCTGGAACGCGATGCGCACATCGCTGGGCTTGCGCTGGTCGAACGAGAACGTCAGATTGACCAGCTTGTCCCATTCGGCGGCGGCCTTGCGCACGCGCTGTTGCAGCGCAGGGTCGCCTTCCAGAAAGCGTATGCGGATGACGCTGCGGTCGGGCCACTTCGCGCTTTTCAGCAGCACGCCGCGCACCTGGCTGTCCAGCACCTTGCGTGCCGCAGGGTCAATATCTTCGATGGTCAAACAACTGCAATAGTGCTGTTCATTCGCCGACATGGTTGTCTCCAGTCATGGTGGAAGGGTGGCCGATGGATGCGGCCGGCAAGCACCGGCTGCTTGCGCAGACCGCCGTGCCGCCACCGCTCCTTCCATTAAGACGAATGAACGCAGGGACAAGTTCAATCCTTGCCTATGCATGGTTTGATCCCGCGCATACCGGCCCGCAAGAGCGGTCAAGCCGCCATCACGCTCTCGATCTGCCGCAGGGCCAGCGGATCGTCCATCGAGCTCAGGTCGCCAGGATTGCGCCCTTCGCACACGGCCTGGATGGCGCGCCGCAGCAACTTGCCCGAGCGCGTCTTCGGCAACTGCGGCACGAACAGCACGCGCGCCGGCCGCGCCACGGCGCCCAGCTGGCGGTCGACCACCGCCATCATTTCGCGCTCGAGCAGCGCGCGGCCCTGCTCGCTTTCCGCTGCGCGCGGGTCTTTCAGGATCACGAAAGCCATCGCCACCTGGCCCTTGAGCTTGTCCTCCATGCCGACCACCGCCACCTCCGACACATTCGGGTGGCTGGAAATGCTTTCCTCGATCTCGCGCGTGCCCAGGCGATGGCCGGCCACGTTGATCACGTCGTCGGTGCGGCCCAGGATGAAGTAATATCCGTCGGCGTCGCGCAGGCCCCAGTCGAAGGTCGAATACACCTGTTTGTCGCTGAAGGTGGACCAGTAGGTGTCGACAAAGCGCTGGTCATCGCCATACACGGTTTGCAAACAGCCCGGCGGCAGCGGACCTTCCAGCACCAGCACGCCCTTCTGATTCGCGCCGCACTCCTCGCCGGTTGATTCATCGAGCAATTTCACCTTGTAGCCGTACATGGCCAGGCCCGGGCTGCCCAGGCGCGTCGGCGTGTTGTCGACGCCCCTGGCGACCGACAGAATCGGCCAGCCGGTCTCGGTCTGCCAGTAGTTGTCGATGATGTCGACCTGCAGTTCACCGGCGATCCATTGCGAGGTGGTTTCGTCGAGCGGCTCGCCCGCCAGGTACAGCGCCTTCAATGACGACAGATCATGTTTGCGCATCAGTTCCACCGGGTGCTTGCGCAGCACGCGAATCGCCGTCGGCGCCGAGAACATGCGCGTGACCCGGTATTTTTCAACGATGCTCCACCAGATGCCCGCGTCGGGACAGACCGGCAAGCCTTCGTACAAAATGGTGGCCATGCCGGCGATCAGCGGGCCATACACGATATACGAGTGGCCGACCACCCAGCCGATATCGGAGGTGGCAAAAAAGGTTTCGCCGGGCTTGCCGCAGAAGGTGTACTGCATCGACGACGCCAGCGCCACCGCATAGCCGCCGACATCGCGCTGCACGCCCTTCGGCTTGCCGGTGGTGCCCGAGGTGTACAGCACATAAGATACTTCGTTCGATTCGAGCCAGGTAACCGGGACTTGCGCATCGAGATGCTGTTCGCGCAGGGCCGCGTAATCGACATCGCGCCCGGCCACCAGCGCCATCGGCACCAGATGACGGTCGACCAGCAGCACGTGTTCGGGCTGGTGCGCGGCGATGCGGATCGCTTCGTCCAGCAGCGGCTTGTAGGGGATCGCCTTGCCGTTGCGCGAGCCGGCGTCGCTGGAAAACACCAGTTTGGGCTGCGCATCGTCGATGCGGCTGGCCAGGCTGTTCGAGGCAAAACCGCCGAACACCACCGAATGGATGGCGCCGATGCGCGCGCAGGCCAGCATGGCAAACGCCGCTTCGGCGATCATCGGCATATAGATCAGCACCCGGTCGCCCTGGCCGACACCGAGCGACAGCAGCATGGACGCGCAGCGTTCCACTTCGCGCTGCAGTTCGCGGTAGCTGTAAGTGCGCTCGGTATTGGTTTCGGTGGAAATGGCGATCAGCGCTGGCGCATCGCCACGGCTGCCGACCCAGCGGTCGACGGCGTTATGGCACAGATTGGTGGTGCCGCCGACAAACCATTTCGCGAACGGCGGGCGGCTGTCGTCAAGCACCTGCCCGAACGGCGTATGCCAGTCGATCTTTTGCGCTTCCTCGCGCCAGAAAGCTTCGGGCTGGTCGATCGAGTGCTGGTAGAACTGTGCAAAACTCATGTCTCCTCCGTGAGATTTTTTCTTCCTATCCTGCAAAAAATCAAGCTGGCTGGCTACCCTCCACTTTTACCCTGGCACGCGCACAAAACCTTCCATCAGCACGCGCGCGCTGCGGCTCATGATGGCTTTGGTGACGCTCCATTCGCCATTGGCCTGCGTCGCTTGCGCGCCCACCATCAGGGTGCCGGACGGGTGGCCGAAACGCACGCTGGTTTTTTCGCCGCCGCCGGCCGCCAGGTTGACCAGGGTGCCCGGAATCGCCGCCGCCGTGCCGATGGCCACCGCCGCCGTGCCCATCATGGCGTGATGCAGCTTGCCCATCGACATGGCGCGCACCAGCAGGTCGATATCTTCCGCATTGACTTGCTTGCCGCTTGACGACACATAGCTGGCCGGCCTGGCGACAAACGCCACCTTCGGCGTATGCTGGCGCCTGGCCGCTTCATCGAGGTGGCTGATCAATCCCATGCGCAGGGCGCCATGGGCGCGGATGGTTTCAAAGCGGGCCAGCGCAAGCGGATCGCCGTTGATCGCATCCTGCAGCTCGGTGCCGGTGTAGCCGATGGCCTCGGCGTCGACAAAGATGGTCGGGATGCCGGCGTTGATCATGGTGACTTTCAATACGCCGATGCCGGGCACTTCCAGCTCGTCGACCAGCTGGCCGGTGGGGAACATGGCGCCTCCTGCGCCCTCTTCTTCGGCCGCCGGATCGAGGAATTCGAGTTTTACTTCGGCAGCCGGAAACGTCACGCCATCGAGTTCGAAGTCGCCCGTTTCCTGCACTGCGCCGTTCGTCACGGGCACGTGGGCGATAATCGTCTTGCCGATATTGGCTTGCCAGACGCGTACCACAGCCACGCCGTCGTGCGGTATGCGCGCCGCGTCGACCAGGCCATTGGCGATCGCAAACGAGCCCACCGCCGCCGACAGGTTGCCGCAGTTGCCGCTCCAGTCGACAAACGGCGTGTCGATCGACACTTGCCCGAACAGATAGTCGACATCATGGCCTGGCCGTTCGCTTTTCGACAGGATCACCGTCTTGCTGGTGCTCGACGTGGCGCCGCCCATGCCGTCGATCTGCTTGCCATACGGGTCCGGGCTGCCGATCACGCGCAGCAGCAAGGCATCGCGCGCCGCGCCGGGTACTTGCGCTGCCGCTGGCAGGTCCTGCAGGCGGAAGAACACGCCTTTGCTGGTGCCGCCACGCATATAGGTGGCGGGGATTCTGATTTGGGGGGGATGGGTCATTGAAGTTCCTGCTTGAATGGCTGATTAAACCCAACGGCAGAAGTACCGGGGTCGGACGGGGACGCCGAGTCCCTGAGGGTCCGACCCCAGAACTTGCCTCTGGGGTGAATTGAAGCTACGCCACTGCTTTCGACGATTCCAGGAAGTCCTGCGCAAAGCGCTGCAAGACGCCACCGGCCTCGTAGATCGACACTTCTTCGGCCGTATCGAGGCGGCAGGTGACCGGCACTTCTTCGCTGTCGCCATTGGCGCGGTGGATCACCAGCGTCAAAATCGAGCGCGGCGTGCGTTCGCCGACCACGTCGTAGGTTTCGCTGCCGTCCAGGCCCAGGGTCTTGCGCGTGACGCCGGTCAAAAACTCCAGCGGCAGCACGCCCATGCCGACCAGGTTGGTGCGGTGGATGCGCTCGAAACCTTCGGCGACGATCGCTTCCACGCCTGCCAGGCGCACGCCTTTTGCCGCCCAGTCGCGCGAGGAACCCTGGCCATAGTCGGCGCCGGCAATAATGATCAATGGCTGCTTGCGCTCCATGTAGATCTCGATCGCTTCCCACATGCGCGAAATCGTGCCGTCCGGTTCGATGCGCGTCAGCGATCCCGCTTTCACCTTGCCGTCTTCGATCACCATCTCGTTTTGCAGCGTCGGATTGGCAAACGTGGCGCGCTGCGCTGTCAGGTGGTCGCCGCGGTGGGTGGCGTAGGAGTTGAAGTCTTCCTCGGGCAAGCCCATTTTCGCCAGGTAGGCGCCGGCGGCGCTATCGAGCATGATGGCGTTCGATGGCGACAGGTGGTCGGTGGTGATATTGTCGCCCAACACAGCCAGCGGACGCATGCCTTTCAGGGGGCGCGCGCCGGCCAGCGCGCCTTCCCAGTATGGCGGGCGGCGAATATAGGTGGTCTGCGGGCGCCAGTCGTACAGCGGGCTGACCTTGATGCCATCATCCGCCTGCTTGGCGAACATCGGGATATACACCTTGCGGAACTGTTCGGGCTTGACGCTGGCAGCGACGATGGCGTCGATCTCTTCATCCAGCGGCCAGATATCCTTCAGCAAGATTGGCTGGCCATCGGGACCAATCCCCAGCACGTCTTTTTCAATATCGAAGCGGATGGTGCCGGCGATCGCATAGGCCACCACCAGTGGCGGCGAAGCCAGGAAAGCCTGTTTCGCATACGGATGGATGCGGCCGTCGAAATTGCGGTTGCCCGACAACACAGCCGTGGCGTACAGGTCGCGCGCCACCACTTCGTCCTGGATCACCGGGTCGAGCGCGCCCGACATGCCGTTGCACGAGGTGCAGGCAAACGCCACCACGCCAAAACCCAGCTTTTCGAGTTCGTCCATCAGGCCCGCTTCCTGCAGGTACAGCTCCACCGTTTTCGAGCCCGGCGCCAGCGACGACTTGACCCACGGTTTGCGCAGCAAGCCGAGGCGGTTGGCGTTGCGGGCAATCAGGCCGGCGGCGATCATGTTGCGCGGGTTATTGGTGTTGGTGCAGCTGGTAATGGCCGCGATGATCACGGCGCCGTCCGGCATCTTGCCCGGCTCGTTTTCCACCACGCCCGAGATGCCGCGCGCGGCCAGCTCCGAGGTCGGCACGCGGCTGTGCGGATTCGACGGGCCGGCGATATTGCGCACCACCGACGACAGGTCGAAACTCAACACGCGCTCGTATTGCGCATCGACCAGGCTGTCGGCCCACAGGCCGGTTTCTTTCGCATAGGTTTCCACCAGCGCCACCTGCGCGTCTTCGCGGCCGGTCAGCTTCAGGTATTTGATGGTCTGCTGGTCGATATAGAACATGGCGGCGGTGGCGCCAAATTCCGGCGCCATGTTCGAAATGGTCGCGCGGTCGCCCAGGGTCAGGTGGGCAGCGCCTTCGCCGTAGAATTCCAGATACGACGACACCACCTTCTGCTTGCGCAGGAACTCCGTCAGCGCCAGCACGGTGTCGGTGGCGGTGATGCCCGGCTGCGGTTTGCCGGTCAGATTGACGCCGATAATGTCGGGCAAGCGCATCCACGAGGCGCGGCCCAGCATCACGCTTTCCGCTTCCAGGCCGCCCACGCCGATGGCGATCACGCCCAGGGCATCGACCATCGGCGTATGCGAATCGGTGCCGACCAGGGTGTCCGGGTAAGCTACGCCGTCCTGCACCTGGATCACCGGCGACATGCGTTCCAGGTTGATCTGGTGCAGGATGCCGTTACCGGGCGGGATCACGTCGACGTTTTTAAACGCTTTCTTGGTCCAGTCGATGAAGTCGAAACGGTCTTCGTTGCGGCGGTCTTCGATCGCGCGGTTCTTGGCAAAGGCGTCCGGATCGAAACCGCCGCATTCGACCGCCAGCGAATGGTCGACCACCAGCTGGGTGGGTACGACAGGATTGACCAGCGCCGGGTCGCCGCCCTGGGCGGCGATGGCGTCGCGCAGGCCGGCCAGGTCGACCAGCGCGGTCTGGCCCAGGATGTCGTGGCAGACCACGCGCGCCGGGAACCACGGAAAGTCCAGGTCGCGGCGGCGTTCGATAAACTGGCGCAGCGAAGCGTTCAACGTCTCCGGGTCGCAGCGGCGCACCAGGTTTTCGGCCAGCACGCGCGAGGTGTACGGCAAGGTGGCGTAGGCGCCGGATTGAATCGCGTCGACGGCGGCGCGCGTGTCGAAAAAGTCCAGCACTGTTCCCGGCAACGGTTTGCGGAACAAGTGATTCATGGGGGTGCTCATTATGTACGGTCCTTGAGCGGCACGAATTCAAGGTCTTCCGGGCCCACGTAATTGGCGCTCGGGCGGATGATCTTGTTGTCGATGCGCTGTTCGATGATATGGGCCGCCCAGCCCGAGGTGCGCGAAATAACGAACAGCGGCGTAAACATCGCCGTCGGCACGCCCATCATGTGGTACGACACGGCCGAGAACCAGTCCAGGTTAGGGAACATGTTCTTGATCTCCCACATCACCGATTCAAGGCGCTCGGCGATATCGAACATCTTGGTCGAACCGGCTTCCTGCGACAGGGTGCGCGCCACTTCCTTGATGACCACGTTGCGCGGGTCGGAGATCGTGTAGACCGGGTGGCCGAAGCCGATCACCACTTCCTTGTTGGCGACGCGCTCGCGGATATCCGCTTCGGCTTCGTCAGGCGTGTCGTAGCGCTTTTGAATATCGAGCGCCACTTCATTGGCGCCGCCGTGTTTCGGGCCGCGCAGCGCGCCGATGGCGCCGGTGATGGCCGAGTGAATGTCCGAGCCCGTGCCGGCGATCACGCGGCTGGTGAAGGTCGAGGCGTTGAACTCGTGTTCCGCGTACAGGATCAAGGAGGTGTGCATGGCTTTTTCCCACGACGCCGACGGTTTTTCGCCGTGCAGCAGGTGCAGGAAATGGCCGCCGATCGAATCGTCGTCGGTTTCCACTTCGATGCGCTTGCCGTTATGGCTGTAGTGGTACCAGTACAGCAGCATCGAGCCGAACGAGGCCATCAGGCGGTCGGCGATATCGCGCGCGCCCGGTGCGTTATGGTCGTCTTTTTCAGGCAGGGTGCAGCCCAGTACCGACACGCCGGTGCGCATCACGTCCATCGGATGGGCGGCGGCCGGCAGCGCTTCCAGTGCCGCTTTCACGGCCGACGGCAAGCCGCGCAGGGACTTCAGCTTGGCCTTGTAGCCTTTCAGTTCGGCCGTGGTGGGCAGCTTGCCGTGCACCAGCAGGAAGGCGATTTCTTCGAACTCGCAGCTGTCGGCCACGTCCAGGATGTCATAGCCGCGGTAGTGCAGATCGTTGCCGGTCTTTCCGACCGAGCACAGGGCGGTATTGCCGGCGGTGACGCCGGACAGGGCAACGGATTTTTTAGGCTTGAAGGTGGTGGCTTGTGGTGCGGTCATTGTCTTCTCCGGAATGATATTTATTTGGTTTTTTGCGCAGCAAAGAGTGCGTCCAGCTTTTGTTCGAAGTCGTGGTAATTGATCGATTCATACAGTTCCATGCGCGTCTGCATGGTGTCCAATACGTTCTGTTGCGTGCCGTCGCGGCGCAGCGCCGTGTAGACGTTTTCGGCCGCCTTGTTCATGGCGCGGAAAGCGGACAGCGGGTACAGCACCAGGCCCACTTCGGCGCTGCGCAATTCGTCGACCGTGAACAAGGGCGTGGCGCCGAACTCGGTGATATTGGCCAGCACCGGAACCTTTACGGCCCTGGCAAACGTGGTGTACATCGCCAGGTCCGTGATCGCTTCCGGGAAGATCATGTCGGCGCCCGCTTCGACGCAGGCGACCGCGCGTTCCAGCGCCGCTTCCAGGCCATCGACGGCCAGCGCATCGGTGCGCGCCATGATGACAAAGTTCGGATCGGTGCGCGCATCGACGGCGGCCTTGATGCGGTCGACCATTTCTTCCTTGCTGACGATTTCCTTGCCCGGACGATGGCCACAACGCTTGGCGCCGACCTGGTCTTCAATATGCAGCGCGCCAGCGCCGGCCTTGATCATCGACTTGACCGTGCGCGCCACATTGAAGGCGGACGAACCGAAGCCGGTATCGGCGTCAACCAGCAGCGGCAGGTCGCACACGTCGGTAATGCGGCGGATATCGGTCAGTACGTCGTCGAGGTTGGAAATGCCCAGGTCGGGCAGGCCCAGCGAGCCGGCCGCGACGCCGCCACCGGACAGGTAGATGGCCTTGAAGCCGGCGCGTTTGGCCAGCAAGGCGTGGTTGGCATTGATGGCGCCGACCACTTGCAACGGGGATTCTTCCTGGACGGCCTTGCGGAATGCGGCACCTGCGGAGTAAAGACTCATGTGTTCACCTTATGGGTTCGAATGTTTCATGGACCTGCTATGAACATGGGTATTGCAAATGCCGTGCCAGGCGACCGTTTTAGCGTTGCAGATGGCCCACACCAGAGGGGAAACGACCGTATCGCGGCGTCTTGTGGGGTATGGCGAGCGGATGAATGAAACAGGAAGTGCTACTGAGGAACGACGACCTGTTTCATATTTGTTTCAAATTCTCAAAATGAAACATTTTATGAAACACGGATGCAACATGGTGAAAGGCAGCTGGTGGACGCCAGCTGCGCGGCAAAGCGATGCGTGGCTGGCCTCAGGCGAGGCGCACCAGCGGATTGGCGATAATATTGTCGATCTGGCGCACCGCTTCTTCGCAGGCGGCGGCAATCGCGCCGTCTTCATCGTCACGCACGAATTGCATGGTCGAGCCTTCGAACACTTCCAGGCCTTCCGGCGTGGCGCGTTCGATATCGCAACTGGCCGACCATTTGCCATCGCTGGTCGGCACGGCCAGGGGAACGATTTCCCAGCCTTTGTAGTGAATCTTGGAACTGCTGTTCATGGGGGTGCCTCCTTGCGCAATAAAAGAAATCGTAGCATGAAGCGCCGTGCATTCAAGGCAAACGATTTACGGTGGATCAAATCGGGCGGTCAGGGACGCAGCAGATTGTCCACTTCGGTCTTGGCCACTTCCAGGCCGGCCACGCGGGCAGTCTCGGGCGTGGCGTAGCCACCCAGGGTGCGGCTGCGTTCGATGTCCTTGGCTTCGCCTTCGGCGCCGGCTTCGCGCTGCAGGTGGTAGGTGAAGTCCCACAGGTCGTCATTGTCCTTTTGCGGCGTCACGGAGATCGTGAAACCGCGGTACTGTTCGCTACGTGCAGTGGTATCGTTCATGGACTTCCTCCTTGTGGCAACGAGATTAGCACGAAGCGTGTGGCGAGGCACACACCTTGCACCGGCTGGCCGCTGTCGATATGCGTTTTTTACATATCAAATCATGATCCGAGATATTTTTTGAACCAGTGCGGCGATATAATGGCCTTCCCTGCCCGCTCTACGCCAACATGATGATGCCCCATATACAAGCCTTCTTCGATACCGCCACCGCCACCGTCACCTATGTGGTGTACGAAGGCGAAGGCGGCGCCTGCGCCATCATCGATTCCGTGCTCGACTACGATCCGAAAGCGGGCCGCACGGCGACTACCTCGGCCGACAAGGTGATCGCCTTTGTGCGCGAACACAAGTTGACGTGCCGCTGGCTGCTGGAAACCCACGCCCACGCCGACCACCTGTCGGCCGCGCCTTATTTGCAGCGGCAACTGGGCGGCGAAGTGGCCATCGGCGCCGCCATCCAGGCGGTGCAGCAGGCGTTTGCCGATATCTATCACCAGCACGGTGCAACGGCCGACGGTTCGCAATTCGACCAGCTGTTCGCGCCGGACCAGGTATTTCATATCGGCGCGCTCGAAGTGCGCGCGCTGCACGTGCCGGGCCACACGCCGGCCGACCTGGCCTACCAGATCGGCGACGCGGTGTTTGTCGGCGACACCCTGTTCATGCCCGACGTGGGCTCGGCGCGCTGCGACTTTCCCGGCGGTTCGGCCGCCCTGCTGTACCGCTCGGCCCAGCGCCTGCTGTCGCTGCCGCCGGCAACCCGCCTCTTCATGTGCCACGACTACCCGCCCGCCGGGCGCGAGGCGCGCTGGGAAACCACGGTGGCCGCCCAGCGCGCCTGCAATATCCACCTGCACGACGGCGTCACGGAAGCGCAATTCGTGGCCCTGCGCACCGGCCGCGACGCCACTCTGGAGATGCCGACCCTGATACTGCCTGCGATCCAAGTCAATATCAACGCGGGCAAGCTGCCCGAGCCGGAAGAGAATGGCGTGCGTTATCTGAAAATACCGCTGGACGCGCTGTAACTATCCTTCCTTGATCCCCCGCAAATCCTGTCCCGGCATATCCACCTAGAGTGCAGATTGCCCGGGCTTGCCTTGGCGCAATTTTCCTGATCGCTGATCACCGACGGAGCGCCCGCATGTGGAATGAGTACAAGCTTGATGCCGATTGCATACTGCTCGGTGAAGGTGAAGGCCATGCGCTGTTCAGCCATAGCGATCTCAGGATAGTCCAGCGTTTGCAGCGGCCCGGCATTATCATCTTCGTGCACGGCGTCAACTCCGATGGCGAATGGTATGAGCAGGCTGAAGCGGGCTTGTGCGAAGGCTTGAACCAGCGCCTGAAACGCCGCGACGAAGACATGGCGATACCGGGCCCGGCCGGCGGGCAAATGAAACCGGCGCGCTACCAGCGCGAATTGAGCGACGATGGCTTTCTCAATCCAAAGCGCAGCGCCAGCACCTTCTTGCACGCAGATGATGCCAATTCGCCCGTGATCCGTTTCCGCTGGGGCTATAAGGCCAGCAGCGCGGAACTGCAGGAGTTTGGCGACGGCATCTACCTGAACGAAAAGAACTACTGGGGCGGCGGGCCGTTCGCCAACGGCTGCAGCGCCCTGCCCGACCTGTGGAGCCAGGGCCTGTCGGAAGAACTGTTCTTGTGGATGCATATCCAGCATTTGAACCCGACCAATGACCGGCAAGTGTATGCCTGTCCGCCACGTCCCTATTTCGTGTTCGCCGCCTGGCGCCTGGCGCGGCTGGTGCAATCGATCCGCGCCTGCCAGAAAGATGTACCCGTTACCATCGTCTGCCATAGCCAGGGCAATATGGTGGCGATGGCGGCCGCCTTCCTGGGCGACACCTTGGGCGCTGACGCGGTGGCCGACAGCTATGTGCTGTGCAATCCGCCATACAGCCTGCTGGACAAGAATTTTACGGAGAACTGGGTCAGCGGCAATTTGAAGGATGAGCACGGCAATACGGGCCGGCAAAAATACGCGGCGCGCACGGCAACCTTGAAGGCATTTTTCGATATCCTGCGCACGCGGCAGGCGATGCAACAGGATGCAGCGTTTGTCGACAAATACACGGCCAACAAAAAAGCCAGGCCCGAGGATGGCTATGAAGCGGCGCTTGACCGGGCCGCCTACGGCTTGCATGGCGCCACCTGTGGCCGGGTCACCCTGTATTTCAATCCCCACGACCAGGTGATTTCCGCCACGCCCGTGCAAGGCATCGGCTGGCGCGGCATGTCGGCCCGGGAGATTGCCGATACGGGCGGCGAAGGCGTCTTCACCCAGCGCGTGTTTGCACAGAACCATATGGTCGGCCAGGAGAATGAAAGGGATTACGATATCTGGCAGCGCGACGGCGTGCCACTGGCGCCAGGCAACCAGGATTTCTGGCATCCAAGCTCGCTGATTGCCGAATATTCCATCGAGAAAGGCATGCGCTCCAGTCAATACATCGGACGCAAGATACTGACTTTTGTGCTCGCGCCGGTCATGATCGTGCTGATGAAACTGGTACGTACGCGCATCAATGCCTTGCCGCCCGAGTCCTGGCTGCTGCCGATAAAAGCACCTAAGCTGCCTGAAGCCTTCCTGCCCCATGCCAGGCGTGATGGCAAGCCGAGCGAGCAGTTTGACGAGGGTAACGATGCACCCTCTGACGCCTTGAACCGGCAGCGCCCCGCCGAACCCGATGATGCGTATGCCGCGCATCGCGCGCAGGGTCAGGGCGACGCGGAAACCGAAGCGGCACTGCGCTATGAACAGAACGGCATGCTGCGCATGCAGGCCAGGCGCGACGGCATGGCGAAAAAAGGCCAGCCCGTGACAGCGGTGGACCAGCCGGAGCAAGCATCAAGCGAATTCCAGGCCTGGCGCACGAAAGAAATCCGGAGCTATCTTGCAGCCAATATCGACACCCACGCCACCGATCATTCGACCATCATGACCAATGCGGAACATGCGGAAAAGGCACTGGCGTATGACGTGGCGGTGGGGGTGTGCACGATCAGGCAGGATGAGCTTCGTTCACTGAGGATAGCGGCGGACTGGACATTGCTGGAACGTCTGAATGATACAGCGAACAACGCGGAGTTTTTTGAATATTACGATAGCGGCAGATTCAAGAACGTACCGCTATTTGAATGGGCCAACGATGAAAAAAGTCCTGCCAGAAAACCGCCAAAGATAATGGATGAGCGCCAGAACAGTACTGCCCGGGCGGCGCCGACTGGCATATCCGCACTTGGGACTGATGATGTCTAGTCTGAAAAACTCATCACGCAAACGGTTCTTGTTCAGTTTGATTGTTGTCATGCTGGTTGCCGCCGCGCTTTGGCTGACATGGCAAGGTAGAGCAGGAGATTCCGGCATCTCATCAAATGGAGAAATCATGAAACGTTTTGTTGCCATCCCCATGCTCGCTGGGCTGGCGCTTTTCTGTTTGCTGACGGCGTGCGCAAGCACGGGAAAGCCTGCTCAAAACGCAATTTCTTCGATGGAAGTAGCAACGCCAAAGCCGCCATTTCGGGCACAGGTAGTCGGGCTGCAATGGCTCAATCCCTTGCAGCGTCTCGACTATCCGTCTGAATGGCAATTGCTGTGGACTCTGGGCCTGGCCAGGCCCAACAAGAACGACGATATGATCAGGACCGATCCTCGGGGTTTTGGTACGCTACAGGCAGTGGCGCCGATTGCTTACGATCTCAATGGCACGGAGACATTCGAAGGCTATCACTACAAGTATGTACGAAAATTAACCGGTTTGTTCAGGGATATTTATTTTTCCAGTCCCACTTATTTTTACCGGGTCTATCCTCGAGGAAAACCGAAAAACTGGCGCGAATTGGCCGGCATACGCGTTGAATCTGCGCTACCTGCGGGCAAGCTGGATGCGGAGGCAGCGCGAAACATGATCCGCGACCGCATCATTGACAGCTTCGACATCGGCAACCGAAGTTTCCCCACCGTCTGGTCACGCGCCACCCCGCCCGACGTACGTATCACCATGGGCGCCAACAACGCCGGCTTTTCTTCCTTGACAACCGCACTCGCCTATCTCGAGGCAAATCCGGAGGAAACGGTCTGGGTGATGAACTGGGATGCGCCCAGCCGCCCGAAACATACGCAGATCAACGAAAACCTGGTGCTGCTGGTACTCGCCGGCCCCAACTACAATACAGAGCGCGCGGCGCTGGCGTGGATTGGCTATCCGTCGGTTAACAATGCGGCGGATTTCGAGCTGGCCAAGGACAGTCCTCCACGCGCCGTGCAAGCGTGGCAATCGGTGTTTGCGCAAGCGGCGCGCAATGGCGGCAGGACGGAAGACAATATCGGCTATGTGATCCACGACGCCAACAATATCCTGCCTTCCTCATCCGACCGCTTGCGCCAGTTGGCGCACGCGCTGACCCTGGAAGTGCCGGAGTTCGACTTTTTGCCGCAGACCTTCAATACGCCTGCGCTGCTGGGCGAGATGGGCGCCGGTACGGCCTTGACGAACGTGGCGCTGGCGATTGCCTACGCCAATCACATGGGCAAGCCGGTGCTGGTGGCCGGCACCAGCGACAGCGCCAGCCTGACCGGCGTGATGGTATTACCGCCGGCCAAAGTGCGGCCCATCGATCACGGCAAACCATGGTTTCGCGCACGTGGCGAAAACCATGCCTACCTGCCCTGGTGGGGCATCCGCCATGACACGGCCGATACCCTCCAAGGTTACTCGCAGTAAGCAGCTACCGCTTACTCCTGCTCGGGCGCCCTGCCGATCTCGCCATCCAGATTGGCCAGGTACCACGCCAGCGACGACATCAGTGCCACGTTGCGTTTCAGGTTGTCGGGATCGACCTTGTCCAGGGTATCGGCCGGCGTGTGGTGGTAGTGGAAGTAACTATGGCTGTCGACCAGCGGCTCGAAGCTGGGGACGCCGCCTTTTTCCAGGCGGTGCAGGTCGCCCGAACCCAGTGCGTCGCGGCGGGTAAATGCGTGCGCGCCGATCGGCTGGAGGGCGGTGCGCAGCGGTGCGAACAGTTTTTCCGATTTCGGACCGACGCTGGCCAGGATGCCGAACGGGCGACCAGCGCCCATGTCCATTTCAATCGCGGCGTATTGCTTGCCCAGCGCCTGCTGGTTCGCCTCGAAATAGGCCTGGCCGCCGCGGCCGCCATTTTCCTCGTTCATCCAGGCGATCACGCGGATGGTGCGGCGCGGGCGGTAGTCGAGCTTTTTCAGGGTCTCGATCACGCCCATCGCCGCCACCACGCCGGCACCGTCATCATGCGCGCCGGTGGCCAGGTCCCAGGAATCGAGGTGGCCTGAAACGATCACCACTTCGCCGGCCTTGTCGGTGCCCGGCCAGTCGGCGATCACGTTGTAGCTGTCGGCGTCGGGCAGGTTTTGCGGCGTCAGGGTCAGGTGCATCTTCATCGGGCCGCGCGCGGCCAGGCGGCCGATCAGCAGCGCGTCTTCCACCGTGACGGCGGCGGCCGGAATGCGCTTGCCGTCTTCCAGGCCGGTGGCGCCGGCGTGCGGAATGCGGAAATCGGCGCCGCCGATCGAGCGCACCAGCGCGGCGGCGGCGCCCAGCTCGGCCGCCGCTTTCGGGCCAGCGAAACGAAAACGCGAACCCTGGCCGTAGGTGGTGCCGGCCAGGCCGCGTTCGGCCATTTCCTGGTCGAACGGCGTGTCGATCAGCACGATGGCGCCTTTGACTTCTGCAGCGCGCGCTGTCATTTCCTCGAAGCTCTTGACGATGATGACGGGCGCCGTCAAGCCGGCGGCGGGCGTCGCGCCCGAGCCGCCCAGCGCGGTCAGCACCACGCGCTGCGAGACACCCTGGGGACGGCCGGCGTAGTCGACGATTTGCGCCGTTTCCACGCCGCGCACCCAGTGCGGCACTTTGACCGGTTGCAAGGTCACTTTGGCGCCCAGAGCGCGCATGGTGGCGGCCACCTGTTCGACGGCGGCCGCGGCGCCGGCGGAGCCGGACAGGCGCGGGCCGATCAGATCGGTCATGTCGGCCAGGCGCGCATACGCCCAGTCGCTTTGCAGCGCGGTATCGCGCACTTGCGCCAGCGCGGCCGGGTCATTGCCCGGTGCGGCGGCCAGTGCGCCGGCGCTGATGGCGCTGCCGAGCAGCACGAAAACAAGGGAACGGTGTAGTTGTACGGAAGGCATGCGAGTCCTGTGATGGTGGATGGGGCTGGTGCGCCTTGCATCGCAACGCAGGGCGCAGCCCGGCACGATAGCGTATTTATTCTGTGCTTGCAGCAATTTTGCAGCCGGCCGATTGCAGGCCATTACCGCGATGGCGTACCATGCAGGCTCTCTTGCTTCGGGAATTGCCATGATCAAAGGAACACTGTGCAGCTTGCGCCACCTGCAGGCCGCCGACCTGGCCACGTATATCGCGCTGGTCAACGACCTGCCCTCGCGCGGCGCGTTCTTTTCGCCGCAGCTGAAGTCGCCCGAAGCGCTGCGGCGCGACTTCATGCAAACGGGCTTCGTCACCGAAGACAGCGAGCTGTTCATCATTGAAGACCAGCACCAGGAGATGATCGGCACGATTACCCATTTCAAGAGCCGCACGCCCAGCAGCCGCGAGATCGGCTACCGCCTGTTCGACCCGCAGCGCAACGGACGCGGCTACACCAGCGAGGCGACGCAGTTGCTGGTCGACTACCTGTTCCGCGCCTATCCTTATCACCGGCTGGAGCTGCTGATGGATCCGCTCAATACCGCTTCCGAGCGGATTGCACAAAAATGCGGTTTTACGCAGGAAGGCGTGCTGCGCCAGGCGTTCTTCATCAACGGCGTGATGCGCGACGTCAAGATGTATGGATTGTTGCGGCCGGAGTGGCAAGCTGGCCGCCAGGCTGACTTGTTACCGACATGGACGGATTGTAATAAGTTGTATTAGACATGGATCAAGTTTTATGCAGCCGCTATAGTTCATTCATGCAGATCACTGTGATCTCGCCGGATTGGAAGGAAATGCCATGTTGAACAAGAAACTCCTGGGTGCGGTAATGGTAGCGGCTGTAGCTGTCTCATCGGCAGCAACGGCCGCCGGTGACCGCGACTTCAATACCGTTGCCGGCGCCGTCGTCGGAGCGGCGATCGGCAACAACACTGGCGGCACCAACGGCGCGATCGTTGGCGGCGTGATCGGTGCCGCCGTCGGCAACAGCCTGCGCACGGGCGACCGCGGCTATGATCGCGGCTACAACCGGGGCTATGACCGCGGCTACCGCGGCAGCTACTACCAGAGCGCGCCACCGGTGTACTACCAGCCTGCGCCGCGCCCCGTGTACTACGCGCCGCCACCACGCTACTACGGCCCGCCGCCGGTGGTGTATGTGCAGCCTGGCCGTGGCTACTACCGCGACCACGATCGCTGGGATGACCGCCGTGGCTACCGCGACGACCGTGGCTGGGGACATCGCCGCTAAGCGTCTGCGCTTCTGACAGAAACCTGCGCCAGCTTCGCTGCCGCAGGTTTTTTGCATTCTTTTACGTCAGCGCAAGGTATCGCCCTTCGGCAGGATCGGCTAAGCTGTGTCAGGCAAGCTATATTTATTATCAACATTCATATCCGCCAGGGCTGCCATCTCCGATGCATTTCATCAAAGACCAACTCGATTTCGGCCCGCGACTGGACGCCGCCGCTGGCAGCAGCGTGGGTGCTGGCCCCATGGCGCGGCGCGAGAACCAGGACAATTTCCTGCTGATCGACGCCACCGGCCATGCCGCCTGCCTGGTGGGGCAAACGCCCTGGCGTGGCCAGGTTGCAGACTGGCCGGCCGGCCATGTGCGCCTGGCCGTGCTCGATGGCATGGGCGGCCATGGCCATGGCCGGGAGGCGGCCGAGGCCACCGTGCAGGGGCTGCTGGTGATGCCGGCCTGCGTTGATGCTGCCAGCCTGGCAAGCCAGCTGGACCAGTTGCACGCGCGCCTGCAAGCGGCTTTCGATACCGGCCCCGAAACCCGGTCGCGCCCGCCCGGCACCACCCTGACCCTGCTGGAAATTGCGCCGCAGCAAGAGCCGCTGTTGTATCACGTGGGCGATTCGCGCCTGTATGAAGTGGCCGATGGTGCTGTCACTCCCCTGACGGTCGATCATGTGCCGGCCACCGTGTACGCCATGCATGGCGTGATCAGCGAGCAGCAATGGCATAGTCAGGTGTATGGCGAACACCAGCCGCAGATCTCGCAAGCTTTTATATTAGGCAACGTCATCGTCGATCCGCAAGTACTGGCCCCATCGCTGCATGCGCTGGACGAAGGCAACCTGCCGCCCTTCCTGGCGCACCTGGGAGACCGCCGTGTGGTGCGGCTGCGCCGCGACGCCCTGTATCTGCTGGCCAGCGACGGCTTCTGGTCCTGCCCCGATCCCGCCAGCGTCCTTGCCCGCTGGCCAGCCTTGTGCGCAGGCCGCACGGCGGCGCAGGCCAGCGAGGCGCTGTTCGACGATTTCCTGTCCCACCCACCGCAAGGCTTACACAGCGACAATCTCACCTTGCTGGCGCTGCGCGTCATGGCCTGACCTGCCGCAGAGCACCAGACCGGGCAGGAGCGGAACGAAAAAATTGCAATAAATAACTATCTTAAAATCCATAAAATGTGATTTTAGGCAATGGTTTCCGGCGATTTTGGACGCTGCGTTGGCGATACTGCACAACTGCTGAAAAAACAGGCGGTGGCGCAATCATGCTTGTTGCCAAGCAAGGTCAAAAGGGCGTAAGCTCTTGTCTATAACAGAGAGCGCCACGCTCCCACCCGGTCGAGTTTCCACCACATGAAAAAATGCAGCAACCCGGAGCACCCGCACTGTACGTTCTGGGTCTTGCCTGGTGAGCAGGTCTGCGCGGGCAACCACCCGCAGCCAGTCCAGGCTCTTACCAGCTATGACCTGCTGAGCGCCATGCGCAGCGCCCGTTCCGAGCAATCGGCAACGGCGGGTGTGCCTGCGTCCGTGGTATCACTGCCAATGGCGGTTTCGCCGCCCGTCAATTCGGTCAGCATGCCGATCATGCGTCCGCCAGTGACGCCTGCCCAGCCTGCAAGCGCGGCGGTGCAGACGCATCTGCATATCAGCGGTTTCGATCCGCGTGCCGCAGGTGGCCGGCAAACACTGAAAATGGAATTGCGCGGCCTGGACACCCATTGCGCGCCGCAACTGAGCTTGCGCCTGCGCTCCGATCTGATCGCGCGCGGCCAGGTACAGCATGATGTGGTGCGCACCACGCGCGGCGACTGGCGGCCCGTGTTTGTCGAGTTTTCATCGCGCAACAAGGAACACGGGCAATACCAGATCGAGGTGGACGTACTGAGCCACGTTGATGGCGCAGTGGCGCAGAAATGGGTGTGCACGTTTGTCATCCTGGTGCCGCGCCGCGACGCCACCCTGACCGAAATCCACCAGATCTTCCTCAGCACCCACAAAAACGTGCGCGTGATGGCCGATGACGCCTCGATCGCGCGCGTGACCGGCGGCGACGGCTGCAACCTGGACGTGACAGCGCGCAATGCCGGCATCGCCCATGTCGACCTGTCGGCGCCGCAAGGCAAGATCGACATGGGCTTTACCACCATCGCCTGGGACGAGGAACTGATCGAAGTCGACGTGCCAGCCGCCAGCGACTGCCACCCGCATCCCAGCACGGCAGCCTGCATCGTCAATGCGGCGCCGGAAGCGGGCGAACAGCGCCAGATCCGTTTGTTTGCGCTGGAAGAATGCATGCTGGGCCGGTTCGAACTGGTCGATCCTGAAGCCGATGTACTGCTCAGCCATTTCAGCGCCGACGGCCAGGACAATAATGGCCTGACGCGCCGGCTTTCCGGCCGCCATGCCGTGATCCGCCGCAGCGCGCAGGGTTTTGACATCGAAGACGTGTCGCGCTACGGCATGCTGCTCGACGGCGTATGGCCAGGCAAGCACAAGCCGGTAGCCTTGCGCCCGGGCATGCGCATCGAGCTGACGGCCAGTATCAAGGGCATCGTGGTGCTGGGCGTGTCGGCCATTCTGCAGCATGGCGTGATCTTGCACCGCCTCGACCAGGGCGCGCATGCCGAGTGTTTTTATTTGCTGCTGCCCGAAGCGCGGCCGGTGGTCGTGCCTTCGCCGCACAGCCTTGCACCGCAGGCGGCCGCGCTACCGGTGCTGTTTCATCGCAACGGCGGTTTCTGGCACCTCGATTGTGCCAGCGGCAAGGAAACCGCGCTGGCGCCCGCCACCGCGCTCGACAAACTCGCCGGCTTTGCCCGGCATAACCGTTTCGCCAGCGAAGCCTATCCCGAATGCTGGATCATCCGCACCGAAGGCGTCAGCCTGTGCGACAGCGCGGTACTCACCGCCTAGTTCGGCACCAGTACCAAAAAGATCAGCGACACACCGACGATAAAGATCGCCTGAAGGCTCAGCACGATGGCCGGGATCTGTATTTCACGCGGAATTTTCATGGCAGTCCTCCCAACGTTCACTCAGGATTCCAGCATAGCGCGCATCGCGGAAAATGCATTATCAGCCGCATAACTCTGTTTCCTGTCCAGTACGGCTGCTACGCCAGCTTAAGGCAAGCTGAAGCGACTGCTATTTAACAAATAATTTAGTCTTATTGTACAAATTGCCTCGCACTACGCCCTTGCGTACTGTATATTCATCCAGCAAATCTCCCTGACGTTTTACACAGCGCGCGCTGCGTGTTTTACATTTCCTATGGCTTCAAATAAAGCGCACCATGCGACTGGCTGGGCCGCCGGCGTGATCGCCGCGGCGCTGGTCGCCCACGCCGGCGCTGGCGGCCCGTACCAAGTGCTGAGCATGCTTGCCTTTGTAATGGGCGCGCTGGGCGGCACCGCGCCGGACTGGCTGGAAGTGGCCTGGTGGGCGCCCAAGCGCCGGCTGTGGATCACGCACCGCACCTGGACCCACTGGGGCCTGGCCTGGATCGCGCTACTGGTCTATACCTACCTGCAACTGCCCCACCATGCATGGGCGCCGCCGCTGTTCGGCTTTGCCGCTGGCGGCATCATGCATTTGCTGGCCGACTGGCCCAATCCGCTGGGCGTGCCGTGGATTATCCGCCGCCACTCGCTGCGCTGGTGGAAGAGCGGCCGCCACGACCTGATCGTCATCGGCGCTGCCTGGCTGGCCGCCACCATCGTGGCCGACCATGTGTTTTTCGACGGGCTTCATTTGCGGCGCGCCGCGGGGTTTATACAGGGCTGGCCGCTGTGGTCGACCGAATGGATGAGCGCGGCCCTGGACGCCTGCTGGCAGTGGCTGCGGGAGTGGCGGCTGGGCCCCGGGAATTGACGAACCAGCCACGGCAATGTGATAATGAATGAGTATCATTCTCAATATCATGGAGTCCGCAGTGAGTACCGTCAGCACCACCCACCTGCCGCAACTGAACACCCTGTACCGCGAACACCACGGCTGGCTGCATGGCTGGCTGCGCGGCAAGCTGGGCAATGCCGGCGATGCGGCCGACCTGGCGCAGGATACCTTTGTGCGCCTGCTGGGCAAGCGCGAAGCGGCGCCGCTGCGCGAGCCGCGTGGCTACCTGGCGACGATCGCGCGCGGGCTGCTGGTCGACCGCTACCGCCGCCAGGCCCTGGAGCAAGCCTATCTCGACGCGCTGGCGCAGCAGCCGGAACCGCAAACCATCTCGGCCGAAACCCAGGCCATCATTATCGAAACCCTGCTGGCGGTCGACCGCCTGCTCGACCGCCTTGGCACGCGCACGCGCACCATCTTCCTGCTGGCGCAGATCGAAGAGCTGAGCTATGTGGAGATCGGCAAGCGCCTGGGCGTGTCCCTGCCCACGGTAAAAAAGCACCTGGTGCGTGCCTATACCGAATGCCTGGTGCTGGCGGCCGCATGACGCCCGCAGCGCCGATAGCACCCATCAGCCGCTCAGTGCTGGCCCAGGCCGCCCACTGGCATGTGGAGCTGTGCTGCGGCAGCGCAGACCCGATGGCGCTGGCGGCATGGCTGGCCGAAAGCGGCGAACATGTGCGCGCCTGGGACCTGCTGCGGCAGATGAACGGCCAGATGAAATCGATTCCCGCCACCCTGGCGCTGCCGGCGCTGCAGGCCTCGCATGTAAAACGCCGCGCGGCCGCCAAGCTGCTGGCGATGCTGGCGGCCACCGCCGGCGGCATCCGGCTGGGGCAGATCGGCATGGAGTCCAGCGCCTGGCAGTCCTGGAGGGCGGCGCTGCGCACGGCGCCAGGCCAGCGCCGGCGCGTGATACTGGCCGATGGCGGCACCCTGGAGTTGAACACCGACAGCGCGGCCGACCTCGAGTACAGTGCCACGCGCCGTTTGCTGCGCCTGCATCGCGGCGAAATCATGGTCGCCACCGCGCCCGACGCGCGCCCTTTCCTGGTCGACACCGTGCACGGCGTGATCCGCGCACTGGGCACGCGCTTTGCCGTGCGCTGCGACGCAGAGGCAAGCAGCGTGACCGTGTTCGAGCACGCGGTGGAAGTGCGCAGCCATGGCCATGCCGCGTCCGGCAAAACCCGCCGCGTCGAAGCGGGCCAGCAGCTGCGGTTTACCCGATTGGGCGACGGTGGCGTGATGCCGGCGCCGCGCCACCAGGACAGCTGGACGCGCGCAATGCTGGTGGCCTTCGATTGGCCTTTACAGCGCCTGGTGGCCGAACTGGCGCGCTACCGGCGCGGCCACCTCGCCTGTGACGCCAGGGTAGCGCAGCAGAGCGTCACGGGCACTTATCGCCTCGACGATATCGACGCCGCGCTGGAAAGCCTGTGCGTGTCGCACGGCTTGCAAGTTACTTATGTGACGCGCTTCTGGGGTACGGTCGGCCCGCTTGCCAGCTGATTTTTACTTTTTTTCTGTTTTGGGGTTGGTGTTTCGGGCCGCTGCTTCGGCTTACCAGGCAAGCAGCCGATGTACGCCACCACCATCCCCTTGAACGTAAAGACAGAAAGCTCAAGCATGAAACTGAACACTCCCACCCTGCTCGCCATCAGTTGCGCTGTCTCCGCCGCCCTGACCGCCCTGCCGGCGCTGGCGCAAAGCCAGCCGGCCAGCGCCAGCTACGCGATTGCCGCCGGCCCGCTGTCGAGCGCCCTGAACGACTTTGCCGTGGCCGCCAATGTCAGCCTGTCGACCGCCCCGGCGCAAACGCGCGGCCTGCGCTCGCCCGGCGTGCACGGCGCCTACAGCGTGGCGCAAGGCTTTGCCCTGCTGCTGGCCGGCAGCGGCCTGGAAGCGGTACAACTGGCCAATGGCGGCTATGTGCTGCGCCAGGCGGCCATCGCGCCGCAGGCGGGCGCCGAGAAAACCATGGCGCCGGTGACCATCAGCGCCAGCCAGGAACGCGATCCCGTCAGCGAACACGGCAATTCTTATGCGGCGCGCGCCGTCACCGTCGGCAAGGGTGTGCAGACCCTGCGCGAAATTCCGCAGTCGGTCAGCGTCATCACGCGCCAGAAGATGGACGAC
Organism: Janthinobacterium sp. 1L-D-8-B-C4; assembly: GCF_057291295.1. NCBI lineage: Bacteria > Pseudomonadati > Pseudomonadota > Betaproteobacteria > Burkholderiales > Oxalobacteraceae > Janthinobacterium > Janthinobacterium sp. 1L-D-8-B-C4. Next base: position 114,937 of record NZ_JBXAVX010000001.1, on the reverse strand, counting down.
CAGAACCTGACCACCATCGACGCCGTGCTGGCCAATACCACCGGCATTACCATGTATGACAGCCCGATGGGCGGACGCTATGTGTATTCGCGCGGCTTCATGGTCGAAACCTACCAGTTCGACGGCGTCAACCGCGCCATGTACTACCCGCAGGCGAACAGCTTTACCAGCAATACGGCGGTGCTGGACCGGGTGGAAGTGGTGCGTGGCGCCACCGGCCTGCTGCAGGGCACGGGTTCGCCCGGCGCCGCCATCAATATGGTGCGCAAGCGCCCGCTGGCGGAAAAGCAGGTACAACTGGCGCTGACGGGTGGGCGCTGGAACGCGCTGCGCGGCGAAGTCGACGCCACCGGCCCCCTGAACGAGTCGGGCAGCATCCGCGGCCGCGTGGTGGCCGCGCACGACCAGCGCGACTATTTTTATGACGTCGCCGACAGCCGCACCGACGTGCTGTACGGCGTGCTGGAATTCGACCTGGCGCCCGGCAGCAAGCTGACCACCGGCGCCAGCGTCGAGAAACTGCGCTCGACGCCTTTCTTTTCGGGCATGCCGCGCTACCGCGACGGCGGCGACCCTCACCTGCCGCGCAACACCTACCTCGGTGCCGACTGGAACCATTGGGACAGCCGCCAGAGCGCCGTCTTCGCTGAATTCGAGCACCGCTTCGACGCCGACTGGGTAATGAAAATTACGGCCAACGGCACGCGCGAGCGGCACGACGTGAAATACATGTTCAGCCAGGGCGCACTCGACCGCGCCACCCTGGCCGGCATGATGATGTATGGCGGCGTGTTCGACTACGGCACCACCAACAAGGGCGTCGATATTTCGCTCGACGGCAAATTCAATGCCTTCGGCCGCCGCCATGGTTTCAGCGTGGGCGCCAGTACCAACCGCCTGGAAAGCGACAGCGACTTCAGCCTGGCCCTGCTGCAGCGGCCCAACAGCGCCCTGCAACCCGAGCACGGCGTGGCCGAGCCCAGCGACGCCTGGTTCCGCGCCAACAGCTACCGGGGCGACCCCAGCATCACCACCATGCGCCAGTCGGGCGCGTATGGCGTGGCGCGATTGAGCGTGACTGATCCGCTGACGGTGGTGCTGGGCGCGCGCGTGTCGAACTACAAATCGAGCAGCGTGTATCGCGACACGGGCGAAGTATATATCGATCCGTACAAGGAAAACGGCGTGCTCACGCCGTATGGCGGCTTGATCTACGCATTCGACGCTCGCTGGTCCGGCTACGCCAGCGTGTCCGACATCTTCCAGCCGCAGAACCAGCGCACGGCCGATGGCGCACTGCTCGACCCGCTCAAGGGCCGCAACCTGGAAGCGGGCGTCAAGGGTGAACTGTTCGACGGCAAGGTCAATGCGTCGCTGGCCGTGTTCCGCATCGAGCAGCGCAACCGCGCAGAACTGGACCTGGTCAATACCTGCTCCAGCGGCACGGAATGCTATTTCTCCACCGGCAAGGTGCGCAGCGAAGGCGTGGACGCGGAGATCAGCGGTGAAGTGGCGCGCGGCTGGCAGCTGTTCGCCGGCTACACGCTGAACAATTTCAAGTACCTGGAGCAGACATCCAGCGCCGGCGTGATGTTTGCCAGCACCTACTCGCCGCGCCATATGCTGCGCGCGTGGAGCGACTATCGTTTGCCGGGGACATTGGCGGCGTGGAGCGTGGGCGGCGGCGTGAACTTCCAGACCGAAAGCTCGCGCGTCACGCAGGGCATCACGGTGGCGCAAGGCGCATATGCGCTGTGGAGCGCGCGCGCCGCCTATCAGATCGACCGCAACTGGACCGCTTCCCTGAGCGTGACAAATGCGCTCGACAAGCGCTACTACCAGACGGTCGGTGCGCCCGCCTGGGGCAATTTCTATGGCGAGCCGCGCAAGGCCAGCCTGACCTTGCGCGCCCGCTTTTAAGACCTGCAGAAACTGCGGCGCCGGCCTGGCCGGCGGCTTGGGCAGCGGGATGAATTCCGTCTCGCCCGGCACCTGGCCCATGCGCTGCGCGCTCCAGTCCTCGCCCGCCTGCGCCAGGCGCTCCTTGCTCGACGAAACGAAGTTCCAGAAAATGAAACGCGGACCGTCGAGCCGCTCGCCGCCGATCACCACGAACTGCACCGCGCCGCCGCCCTCGCCTGCCGTCACCAGTGGCGCGGCGCCCGAATCGAGCAAGGCCATGGTATGCGGCGCCATCGCCACGCCGTCAACCAGCAGCGTGCCACTGATCGGGTAGATCGCCGCCTCGGCCGGCAAACCGTCCAGGCGCAACGCCTGGCCAGCCTGCAGCGCCACGGCTGGGCATGCCGTGGATTATCCGCCGCCACTCGCTGCGCTGGTGGAAGAGCGGCCGCCACGACCTGATCGTCATCGGCGCCGCCTGGCTGGCCGCCACCATCGTGGCCGACCATGTGTTTTTCGACGGGCTTCATTTGCGGCGCGCCGCAGCGTTTATACAAGGCTGGCCGCTGTGGTCGACTGACTGGTTGGTTGCCGCCTGGGACGGCATGCTGCAGTGGCTGCACGACTGGCGGTTTGGACACAGCCAGCCGTGATATCAGGCGCGCGGCATTGCCGCGCAGCCAGGCGACAACCTGCGTGTCAAAAAATCGATACCTCGTTTGTGCTGGAACAATAAGCAGGCGCGCCGCTACGGTGCCACAAGGTCGCACTGACTATACTGCTGATTGCCTTTCTCTCAACGTCATATACGTTGCTTCATGAAGCCATATGAAGAGATTACCGGCGCGATCACTCAGTCAACATTGGAAGTGTTTTCTACTGCCTGGCGACAAGCCGCCTTCTTTGGCACAACGACAACAAGCAAGGACCGGCAGCGCCTTCATCCGGAGCATGAATTCATGGACAGCACCGCCCTGCTACTGGCCCGCATACAATTTGGTTTCACCATTTCGTTCCATATCATTTTTCCTGCCATTACCATCGGCCTGGCGAGCTTTCTGGTGGTCCTGGAAGGATGCTGGCTGCGTACCGGAAACGCCGTTTACCGCGATCTCTATCACTACTGGATCAGGATATTTTCAGTCAATTTCGGCATGGGAGTGGTCTCCGGCCTGGTCATGGCCTACCAGTTTGGCACCAACTGGAGTTTCTTCTCCGATTTCGCCGGCAGCATCACCGGTCCGCTGCTGGCCTACGAAGTGCTGACTGCGTTTTTCCTGGAAGCGGGTTTTCTGGGCGTGATGCTGTTCGGCTGGAATCGCGTCGGACCCGGCCTGCACATGTTTGCCAGCATCATGGTTGCCCTCGGCACACTGATGTCGGCCACCTGGATACTCGCATCGAACAGCTGGATGCATACACCGGCCGGTTACGCCATCGTCGATGGCCGCGTAGTGCCCACCGATTGGCTGGCGGTGATCTTCAATCCCTCGTTTCCATTCCGCCTGGCACACATGGGCGTGGCGGCCTTTGTCGCCACCGCGCTGATGGTGGCGGCCACCGGCGCCTGGCATCTGTTGCGCGGCCGCGACAGCAGCCATGTCCGCAAGATGTTCGGCATGGCGCTCGGCATGCTGCTGGTCATCGCGCCTCTGCAGGCATTTCTCGGCGACATGCATGGCGTCAACACGCTCAAGCACCAGCCAGCCAAGATCGCCGCCATCGAAGGACACTGGGAAAATGACAGCGCGGACAGCGGCGTGCCGCTGACCCTGTTCGGCCTGCCCAACATGGAAACCGAGCGCACCGACTATGCCGTCAACATCCCGCATCTGGGCAGCCTGATCCTGACCCATAGCTGGAACGGCCAATTTGCAGGCCTTAAATCATTTCCGCGCGAAGACCGGCCCAATTCGCTGATCGTCTTCTGGACCTTCCGCATCATGGTCGGCCTGGGACTGTTGATGATCACGCTCGCCGTGCTGGCGGCCGTGACGCACTGGCGCGGCCGCCTGTATAGCGCACGCTGGTTGCATCGCTTCGCCTTGCTCATGGGTCCGACCGGCGTAATCGCCATCCTGGCCGGCTGGTACACCACGGAAATCGGTCGCCAGCCGTGGGTGGTGTACGGTCTGATGCGTACTGCCGATGCGGCCACGCCACATGGCGTGCTGGAGTTATCGATCACTTTGCTGCTGTTCGTGCTGGTGTATGCGCTGGTCTTTTCCGCCGGCATCCTGTACATGCTGCGCCTGATGCGCGACGATCCGGCGCCCGCCGCCGCACACCACCCGGCCAGTGGCGGGCCCGGTAGCGCACGCCAGCAAATGCGCCCGATGTCGGCCGCCACGACTGCGGAAACAGCGGCCCGCCAACCTGAAAAAGGAGCATAGACATGGGCATCGATCTGGCGGTCATCTGGGCCATCATCATTCTTTTCGGCATCATGATGTATGTGATCATGGATGGGTTCGATCTTGGCATCGGCATCCTGTTCCCCTTCCACCCGGCCAAAAGCGAGCGCGACGTTATGATGAATACGGTTGCGCCGGTCTGGGATGGCAATGAAACCTGGCTGGTGCTGGGCGGCGCCGGCTTGTTGGCTGCGTTCCCGATGGCCTACGCGGTCATTCTCAGCGCGCTGTGCCTGCCGCTCATCTTCATGCTGCTGGGCCTGATATTTCGCGGCGTCGCGTTCGAGTTCCGATTCAAGGCCGACGAGCGCCACCGTCCGTTCTGGGACCATGCGTTCATTCTTGGCTCGACCAGCGCAGCGTTCTTCCAGGGCATCACGCTGGGCGCCTTTCTTGAGGGCATCAAAGTCACGGGACGCGCCTTCAGCGGCGGGCCAGTCGACTGGCTGACGCCATTTTCAGTGTTTTGTGGCGTCAGTCTGGTCCTGGCCTATGCGCTGCTGGGCTGCACCTGGCTGATCCTGAAAACCGATGGCCCGTTGCAGCAAGGCATGCTCAAGCTGGCGCGGCCGCTTACCTGGCTGGTGCTGCTGATCTTGGCGGTGCTCAGTGTGTGGACGCCATTGACCCATCAATCGATTGCCGAGCGCTGGTTCAGCCTGCCAAACCTGTTCTGGCTGGCCCCGGTGCCAGTGCTGGTCGTGCTGGTGACACGTGCGCTGCTGCGCTCACTGGGCGGCGGTGCGCATGCCGCACCCTTCGTGCTGACACTGTGCCTGGTATTCCTGGGGTTCAGCGGCCTTGGCATAAGCTTGTGGCCCAACATCATCATGCCTGGCATCACCATCTGGGACGCTTCCGCACCACCGCAAAGCCAGGGTTTTGCGCTGGTCGGCGCGCTGCTGATCATTCCGTGCATTCTTGGCTATACGGCCTGGTCGTACTATGTCTTCCGCGGCAAGGTCCTTGAAGGCGAGGCCTATCACTGATGAAAGAATCCGAAAATAACGCCAAGCCGTTGTCGTGGATGCGCCGTATCGGCTGGCTGCTGCTGATCTGGGCCGCCAGCGTGCTGGCCCTGGGGCTGGCAGCCGGCGCCTTGCGTCTCATCATGAGCGGCATCGGCATGGCACATTAGGCCCTTGCAAGACGCGCACGCTTTTAACGCATTGAAACTACAGGAATTGCGGCGCCGGGCGTACCGGCGGCTTGGGCAGCGGGATGAATTCCGTCTCGCCTGGCACCTGGCCCATGCGCTGCGCGCTCCAGTCCTCGCCCGCCTGCGCCAGGCGCTCCTTGCTCGACGAAACGAAGTTCCAGAAAATGAAACGCGGACCGTCGAGCGGCTCGCCGCCGATCACCACGAACTGCACCGCGCCGCCATCCGCCTTCACCACCGGCGGCGCGCCTTCCGCCAGCAGCGCCATGGTGTGCGGCGCCATGGCCACGCCATCGACCAGCAGCGTGCCACTGATCGGATAGATCGCCGCTTCGGCCGGCAAGTCTTCAAACCGCAGTTCATGACCAGCCTGCAGCGCGACATCGAGGTACAGCGTTTGCATGTAGGTGCGCACCGGCGACGTCTGGCCAAAGGCGGTGCCGATCAACACTTTCACCACCGCGCCGTCGAGCGTTACCACCGGGATATCGGCTTGCGGCGTATGCGTGAAACTCGGCTCGTCTTCCTCGTTGGCCTTCGGCAGCGCGGCCCACAACTGCAGGCCGTGGGTGCGGTGCGGCTGGCCAGACAGGTCCGATGGCGTACGCTCGGAATGGACGATGCCGCGCCCGGCCGTCATCCAGTTGATGGCGCCCGGCTCGATGCGCTGGCATGAGCCGATGCTGTCGCGGTGGTCCATCGCGCCTTCGAACAGATAGGTGACGGTGGCCAGGCCGATATGCGGATGCGGGCGCACGTCGTGGTTGGCCTCGGGCGCGACGTCGATCGGGCCGAAATGATCGAAAAAGATAAACGGACCGACCGTCTGCTTGACGCTGGAAGGCAGCAAACGGCGCACCACGAAGCCGCCGCCCAGGTCTTTTTCGTGGCTTTTCAGGATCGCCGCGCTCATGCCAGCACCGTGGTGATTTCGGTGGTGACGGCAGTCATCAGCTTGTGGATCGGGCACTTGGCGGCCGCGCCCAGCAGTTCCTCGCGCTGGGCTTCACTCAAGTCGCCCGTCAGGTGCAGGCTGACCGCCAGGCGATACACGCCCTTGCGCTCTTCGCTGGCGTCGCGCTCGGTCGACACTTCGACGTTTTCCAGCGGAATACCTTTGTGTTTTGCGTACCAGACCACCGTCAGCGCCTTGCAGGCCGACAGCGCAGCGTCGTACAGGTCGTGCGGCGATGGCCCGGAATCGCCGCCGCCTTCGGCCACCGAACCGTCGGCGGAAATGATGTGGTCGCGCACATGCACGATATGGCGCATGGGTTGCGACTGGTCACGGATGGCTTTGATGGTCATGGCGTTCCTTGCAGCGTTTGGGAAAGCCACAATTTACACCGTTTACGTCCGTAGCGCAGCTTGCCTGATGGCATGGTTTCACGCGAGCTGGCGCGCCACCCGGAAGCCAACGATATCGTTCGACAGCACGATCGAAAAGCCGTTGCGAATGGCCGAGCGCAGATAGCGCGGGTGATACAGCCAGGAGCCGCCGCGCAGGATGCGCCGGCTGGTGTCGCCGCCGTCTTCCCAGGCGCTGCCGTCGCATGGCGCGCCGTCGTAGTTGTCGTGCACGATGTCCTGCACCCACTCCCACACATTGCCGTGCATGTCGAACAGGCCCCAGGCATTCGGCGCGAAGGTATTCCTGGCGCTGGTGCCGCCCCGGTACTGGCCGCGCGCGCCGCCGTTGTACACATATAAGCCGTCGTAATTGGCCTGCTCGGTGGTGATGGTGTCGCCGACGTTGAAGGCGGTGCGGGTGCCGGCGCGGCAGGCGTACTCCCATTCCGCTTCGCTCGGCAGGCGATACACCTGGCCGGTTTTTTCGCTGAGCCAGGCCAGGTACAGCTGCGCGTCTTTCCAGCTCACGCCGACCACCGGATGCTGCTCGTTCTGCACGAAGCCGGGATTGTCCCAGTCGGTTTCGGCGCCGGCCCGTTCCCAGCCGGTCGCCTTTACAAAGGCGCGCCACTCGCCCACGCTGACCGGGTGCAGCGCCAGCGCAAAACTGCGCTCGATGCCGACCCAGTGCTGCGGCTTTTCGCGCTCCAGCCAGCCCTGTTGCGAGCCGGCCTGCAAGGCCGCCTTGTGTTCCTCTTCGCTGGCGCCCATCTGGAAACGGCCGCTGGGCAGGCACACCAGCTCCGGCCCCTGGCCCGAGCCGTCAAGAAAATCGTCGCGCAGCAGGCCGGTTGGCACAGCCACCGGGGCCGGCGTCTGCGCCTCGGCTTGTGGCCCGGTTTGTGGCTCAGTTTGTGGCTCGGCTTTTGGAGCGGTCACCGGCGCCGGGGCAGCCGCGCGGCTGGCTTCCTCCTTGCGCGCCCGTTCCTGCTCGGCGCGGTAAGCTGCTTCGGCTTTCGCCTGGATCGCCTTGCGCTGCAGTTGCTGGTGCTCCTGCAAGGCAGTGGCGGCATCGGCTTCGCGCCGTGCGCGCAACTGGCCGCGCAGCGCTTCCTTGCGCAGCTTGCGCGCCTCCTCGGCCTCGAACTGGCGCTGCGCCTCCTGCTCGCGGCGCAACTTGTCCTGGCGCTGCTTTTCCAGCGCCGCCGCCTGCGCTTCGGCGCGGCGCCGCTGTTCCTGTTCCTCCTCGCGCCGGCGCGCTTCTTCCTTCGCCTGTTCGGCGTCCAGCGCCGCCTGCTTTTGCCGCGCGACCGCGCGCGCGCGTTCCTGGCGCGCCTGTTCGGCCAGTTCTTCGGGCGACGGCCCGGCCGCCCGTTCCAGCATCTCCAGCAAGGCCAGCACCGATTGCGGGCGCAGTTCCGGCGTCATCGAAAAACCGTTCTGCAGCACCTGCCATTGCGCCGCCTTCAGCGCTGGCGGGGCCGAGGGCAGTTGCTCGGCCGTGCGCACGCCGTCGAACGGCATGCGTCCTTCGAGCATCTGGTAGATCATTACCGCCACCGCATACACGTCCAGGCGCGGACTGGGCTGGCGCTGATGGGCGCCCGCCTCGGGCGCGCGATAGCCTTCCGTGCCCGCATTCGGCGTCTCCAGCCCCAGGCTGCTGCCGGCATTGCGCACGCGCGAAGCGATGCCATAGTCAAGCAGCTTGATGTCGCCCTTGCTGGTCAAAAAGACATTGCCCGGCTTGATATCGCGGTGCACCAGCTTGTGCTTTTCCCACGCATACGACAGCGCGTCGGCCACCGGCTGCAGCAGTTCCTGCACCGCCGCCAGCGGCAGCGGCCCCTGGCGGCCAAGATAGTGTTCCAGGTCTTCGCCATCGAGGCATTCCATGATGATGAAGTAGCTCGCCGTGGCCGGGTCCTGCGCCCATTCATACACGCGCACGATGTTTTCATGCGCCAGTTTGCGCGCCTGCGTTGCTTCTTCGATCAGCAGCCGGGCGTGGGTGGCGCTTTGCGTCAGCTGCGGCGGCAGGATTTTCAGCGCCACCATTTCGCTGCTGCCCAGTTCGGCATGCGTGGCCAGGTCGGTTGCCTGCCATACTTGGCCCATGCCACCGGTGCCGATCAGTCGCTCAAGGCGGTAACGGCGGTTTTGCGGGCCGATTTCCTGGCCCGTCATGAAGCCCAGCTCCGTGCCCTGGCGCACCGGCAGCGTGACGGGCGCCGGCGTGGCGCCCGGCGGCGCGTATTCGGCGTCGAGAATGGCGTTCTTGCGACGCTCGAATTCCTGCTCGCTGAGCAGCCCGTCGTCGTGCAGGGCGCGCAGCTCTCGCAGTTTGTCTCGTGCTTTTTGCATCATCTGGCGTACAAGGCTTCCGTCAAGGCTGCAGTGCCACGCCGCAGGTGGCGCAGAATTTGTCTTCCGGGTGGCCCGCCCGCTGCATATGGCCATTGCTGCAGCAGCGCGCCGGCGCCGTGCCGGCAACCGCCTGCGCCACCGCCACGCCCAGCTGGGCCTGCGCCGACAGGCCATGGCCGTGCGCCGCGTTCTGCAAGGCGATCAGGTCGAGCTGCTGGCGCCGTTCGCGCTCGGCCTGCGCTTCCAGGTAGGCGCGCTCCTGCGCCACGCCGTCTTGCGCCATGCGCATCGCGTCCGCTGGCGCGATGCTGTTCTCGGCCGCCGCCAGGGCCGCCAGCGCGTGCAGTTGTTCAGCGCTCATGCCGGCCTGCAGCTGGGTTTTGAGCACCTGCGCCAGCACGGCAGCGTTCGGCCCGGCCGCCATCGCCACCTTGCCGGTGTCGCTCAGGGTGCCGATCTTTTCGATACGGTCGATATCGATGCGCGCCAGTTCGGCCGCATGCGCCTGCTGCGTCACCAGCGCTTCGTAGTCGTTCTTCCAGCGTGCATAATCGTGTTCGCGCTGCTGCGCCATGGCCAGCAAATCGCGCTGCCACTGCGCTTCCTGTTCCAGCTGGCGCAGCTGCTGGCGCTGCTCTTCGATCGCCAGCGCGTCGAGCTGCGCCTGGTGCGATTGCTGCTGCAACTGGCGCGCGTGCACGCCGTCGGCCTCGATGGTGCGCAGCAGTTTTTCCTGCTGCGCAATAGCGTCTTCGCGCGCGCCGCCACGGCGCAGCACGGCCACTTTTTCGGCGATTTCAGCAGCCTGTACCTGCGCCGCCTCGTCCTTGTGCGCTTCGGCGCGCAGCAGTTCGCGCTGGCGCGCCAGCTGCATCTGGTCTTCCCATTCCTGCACCCGTTCGGCTTCGCGCTTGCGCGCGGCGGTGGCCAGCACGGCGCCCTGCCAGGCCGCCTTGTGCTGCTCCGCTTCCAGCTGCGCTTCGCGCTGGGCCGCATCCTGTTCGGTCTTGTGCAGGCGCGCCAGCTGTGCGCGGCGGCCCGCCTCGTCGTCGATCAGCAGTGCGCTTTCCACCTGCTGCGCAATCGCCTGCAAGTGCACCTGGTGCGTGAAACGCTGCTGCGCCAGCTGCAGCTGTTCGCGCCCATCCAGTTGCGACAGTTCCAGCTCGCTGCGCATCTTGATGGCCGCCAGCGCGCGCAGATGCTGCCATTCGGCCGCTTCATCGGCATGGCTGGCGCCCTTTTTCGCCAGCTCCTGCTTCAATTCCTGCAGCGCGACGGCGGCGCCATGGTCGAGCGCCTGGCGCTGCGATTTCGCTTCCAGGATGCGTCCATACAGGTCGATCTGGCGCCCGCGCAGCGCTTGCAGGCGCTCCGCTTCCTGGTGCGCCAGCTCGGCCTGTCCTAGCTTGGCGTCCTGCTGCAACTCCAGGCGCTTCTGCGCATGGCGCAGTGTCAGCGCTTCGCGGGCGATGCGCTGCAGTTCCTCTTCATCGTACAGCTGGTCGAGCCGGCGGCTGCGTTCAAGCGCGTCCTCGCCAGCAGGCGCCTGCTGGCCGCCCAGCCACAAGGTGCCGATGCAGGTGTCGTCGACGGCCAGCTTGTCGTGGCGCAGGGCCAGCGTTTCCACGCGCGCCACCGCCAGGCCAGATGGCGCCAGGCGCTGCGTCAGCGAGGACTGCAGGCGCTCGTTGAACTGCGGCCGCAGGTCGGCGTTGGCGTCCATCTCGCGCAGCGCGCGGCTGCCGGTAAATTCCAGCGCGATCTGGCGCACCGAGGGCAGCAGCAAAGCATGCAGATGGGCCAGGGTGACAGCGCCCGGCGCGCGCATGAACTGGCGCGCGAAAGCGTCGGGCTGGCCCAGCGCGATATCGACCTGGAAGGTGGCGGCGATCTGCAGCTGCTCGGTGCTGGCCAGTGCCGGCAGCTCGAAGGTCAGCGAAAGCGGCGCGGCGCGCGCGATCAGCACTTCGGCCGGACGCGCCGGCAGCAGCTGCGGCAGGCGCGCAAAAAAGGCGGCGCTGTCATACTCGCCAGCTGGTATCAAGGTGAAAGCGTCCGATTGCACGATCCAGGCGCGCGCCTGTTCCGGCACCTGCAGCCGCTTGCCGGCGCCGCCAAACAGCGACGACAGCTCGCGCACGCCAAAGAACAGCGCCAGCTGATCGTCGCCCAGGCGCCACTGGTTGGCATGCAGCACGGCGTCGTTGCCAGGCGTGCCGAGCGACAGGCCGCATTGCGCGCAATAGCCTGCGGCTGCGGCATTCTTGTGTTCGCAACGGGGGCACCGGGCGCCGCCAAAACCAAACAATTGGAACATGTGTGACTCCTGATGATAGTGTGATCCGCGCAGGCTGCGACGTCGATTCTAGCAGCAGCGGCGCCAGCGCAGCGCGGCGCGTCAAACGCGCGCGCACTTCTGCCCAGTTGTAAATGATGCCACATGGCAATTAGGATCATAGGGCAGGATACAGGCCTGTTTCCCCCTCAATTCGAGCGGTGGCCCCGGTGACGCATTTCAGCGTGCTTTTTTTGCCGTTGATGCCGCAAAAATCGCGGCTGGTCGCAAGTGCATGGCGGCATGCGGGCCAGTTGGCTAAAGTACATCCATACCTACCCGCCACCTGAAAGGACGCATCATGAAAACCCTGAAAAACTTCGAAGCCATCTTTACCGTCGCCGTCGCCATCGCCTGCTCGGCCAGCTATGCCAGCTTCCTGCAGTCGCCCTCCGCCGCAGTGGAAAAAACTGCACAAACAGCCACCACCATGCATGTGGTGACCGTCACCGCCAAGCGCATGACTGCGCAGGAAAAGCAGTTGTCGCTGCTGGAAGAGCGCCAAGGTCGGGCAGATACCCAACTCGGCAACACCACCGCCAGCATCCTGTGAGCGGCGCATGACGAGTACCGAGCCTGGCGCCTTCCCGCACGCGCCAGGCCATGCGCTTGTATCGGCGCCAGATACACTGCCTCACAGCATTGTGTCAGTTGTAATAAGTTAATTCAAAGCCGCAAACACCGCCGGCAAATCGCTATAGTCCATTTCACGCAATCACCGAAATGGAGACGGACATGAAACCCATCACACTCTACGCAGCAGCCATGCTGGCCATCAGCACCGCAGCCTTCTTGCCAGCGCAAGCGATGGCGCAAAACCAGGTCGGCGTCAGCATTGTCGTCGGCAACGCCCCGCCCCCACCCCGGTTCGAAAGCGTGCCGCAAGCACGACGCGGCTATGTCTGGGCGCCAGGATACTGGAACTGGGACGGCCAGCGCCACGTCTGGAACAACGGCGAATGGCTGCGCGAACGCAGCGGCAACCAGTACCGCCGCGCCGAATGGATACAGGAAAACAACCGCTGGCGCCTGAACCGTGGCGGCTGGGTCACCGTGGCGCAGCCGGTGCGCTATGACGAAATCCGCATCGCGCCGCCGCCACCACGGCGCGAAGCGATACCGCGCGAACGCCGCGGCTATGTGTGGGCGCCCGGCCACTGGGAATGGCGCGCCCAGCGCTACGACTGGACCCCTGGCGTGTGGATCGCCGAACGTCCCGGCTACGTCTACACGGCGCCGGCCTGGAACCAGCGCGATGGCCGCTGGCGCATGGAAGAGGCCCGCTGGGCACAGCGTGGCCCGAACGGCGACCGTGACCACGACGGCATCCCGAACCGCCACGACAACAACGATGGCCGGGGCCGGGATCATGGCCGGGACAACGACAGGGACGGCGTGCCGAACCGCGATGATCACCGCCCCAACGATCCGCGCCGCTATTGATTCTTGATTAGCAACCGACAAGGCCACCGCATGCGGTGGCCTTGTCATATGCCGGTCATGTTAGTGGCGCATACTCGCGCGACGATCATTTTATCTGCGCGGGACACAATCACGATGACGATGGAAACTGCAGGTTTTACCTATGGCTCGGACACCTCGGGCCTGGTCTGGGGCTTCCTGTTTGGCCGCCACTCACAGCCGCTGGCGCTGGATTCGGATGCGGCGCTGGCCTGGCTGGCGCCGGGCGCGGCACGCCAGCCGAACGAATTCGTCTGGCTGCATTTCAACCTGTCGCACGCGGCCAGCGAAAAATGGCTGCATGCGCACACCCGCCTGGCCGACGAATTCTATGAAACGCTGCACCAGGGTTCGCGCTCGACGCGCATCGAACAGGCGGAAAATACCCTGATCGCAGTGGTCAACGACGTGGTGCACAATTTCAGCTTCGAGGCGTCCGACATTTCGACCATGTGGGCCAGCGTGGCGCAGGACCTGGTGATCACGGCGCGCCGCGCGCCGCTGCAATCGATCGAGCGGCTGCGCCAGGCCGTCATCAAGAACCATGAGCCGATACGTTCGTCGGTGGAATTGCTGGTGCATCTGCTGCGCGACCAGGCAGACGTGCTGGTCAATATCGTGCGCGGCGCGGTGGCCAGGGTCGACGATATCGAAGACCATCTGCTGGCCGGGCGCCTGGTGCCCAAGCGCGAAGACCTGGGCGCCATGCGGCGCGTGCTGGTACGGCTGCAGCGCCTGCTGGCGCCGGAGCCGGCGGCGCTGTTCCGCCTGCTGCAGCGCCCGCCTTCGTGGGTGCAGGAACTCGACAGCCTGGAACTGCGCCAGTCGACCGAGGAGTTTTCGGTGGTGCTGAGCGACATGTCCTCGCTGCAGGAGCGCATCAAGCTGCTGCAGGAGGAAATCGCGGCGCGCGTGAATGAAGAAAATGGCCGCAGCCTGTATGTGCTGACCATCGTCACGGTGCTGGCCCTGCCGATCAATATCATCGCCGGCATGCTGGGCATGAATGTGGGCGGCATTCCGCTGGCCCAGCACCCGCACGGCTTTGCCATCATCGTTGCCATTATCCTCACGTTTACGGTGGTGGCGGGATGGCTGGTGATGCGGATGCAGAAGAACAGTTGACGCCGTTCAGCGGTGATACTCGCCGGCCCGCTCGGGCTGGTACAGCAATTCCTCGATTTTCACATGCACCACGCCGCCCGGCATCGGCCAGGCCATGCTGTCGCCGACCGACAATCCCAGCAGCGCGCTGCCGACCGGCGCCAGCACCGAGATGCGGTCAGGCTGGCCATCGACGTCTTTCGGGTAGACCAGGGTCAGGCGAAACTCTTCCTTGCTCTCGACGGTGAAGCGCACGGTCGAATTCATGGTCACCACGGTGGCTGGAATTTCCTGCGGTTCGAGCACGTCGGCACGGCCGAGCTCCTCCAGCAAGGCGGCCTTGTCGGGCGACAAGTTATTTCCCAATGCATACAACAATGTTTCCAGTCGCTCCAAGTCCTGTGACGACAAAATGATTTTCGGTTTTTTTTCCAAGATATCCTCGCTGATGAATATAAAGGTGGCAGCCGGCTTGAAGCGGCAACAAAGGCCTCCATTATCAGCGCGATTATGGACGAACTTTCCAGTGCAGGCCAGAGCGTTCGTCGATTCCCGTTAAAATTTATTCAAATCAAAGAGTTACCACGAAATAACAATAAAAAATCACCCGTCCAGAGAGAATATACCGTTACCAACAGGAATTTTGTGTTGCTCCAGATTTTAAAATAGCGTCGTGAAAATCAGCCTCCAGAACAAAATACACATAGACGGGCATAAAGGATTAAAATTTGCCATTCTTTATTAATGGATCATGAAGCATGGCGGGGCAAGGCAGAATGACATGGAGCGACGCATGAGGCCGCCAGGGATGAATGCCAATATGATGGCAAGCCCGGTGCTGCCATCGGCAAAAATGCGTGGCGACCGCGTGGCCAGGTTCAACCTGCTGGCCGCCACGGCCCTGCTGCTGTGTACCAGCGTGATGCTGGTGCTGTTCCAGTTTTATGCGCTGCGCGCCGCGCTCGCACGCACTCTGGAGGTCCATGCGGCGATGCTGGCCACGCCTGTGGCCGAGGCCATGCGCCGCGGCGACCGCCTGGCGGCCGAACAGTTGCTCGCGCCACTGGCAGCCGCACCGGCCATCGAGCAGGCGCTGGCCTACGGCCCACAAGGACTGCCCTTTGCCCGTTTTGCCAGGAGCGCCCGCGACAGCGCGCCCGACGCTCCACCGCAAGGCATGCACTTCGCATGGCATGAAGGCAAGGCCACGCTGCTGGCGCGGCTGCCTGGCGGCGGCGCGCTGCTGCTGCGTTCGAGCCTGGCGCCGCTGTACGGCAGCCTGATACAGTCCGCAGCCTGGACGGCGCTGGTCAGCCTGTTTGCCTTTTGCGTCACCGTGCTGATGGTGCGCCGCACGCGCCGCGCCGCGCAGCAGGCGGAAAATCATCTGCATTACCTGGCGCACGTCGATTCCGTCACCGAACTGCCGAACCGGCATGAATTCAACGAGGCGATGGCCTATGCGCTGGCGCGCGCCGACCGCCAGGACAGCAGCGTGGGCCTGCTGCTGCTGGACTTGGACAATTTCAAGATCGTCAACGACACCCTGGGCCACCATTGCGGCGATCATCTGCTCAAGCTGGTCGCCCAGCGCCTGGCGGCGGTGCTGCGCATTACCGATGTCATCTGCCGCATTGGCGGCGACGAATTCGTGGTCATCGTCGAGCCGGCCGATGAAGCTTCCGAAATGGCCTGCGTGGCGCGCAAGATCCTGGCCGTGCTGGCCGCACCATTCGCGCTCGAAGGCCACCAACTGCATGTCAGCGCCAGTATCGGCGTCAGCCTGTACCCGTTCGATGCGCGCGACGTGGCGACCCTCACGCGCAATGCCGACACGGCCATGTATCACGCCAAGCACCAGGGCAAGAACCGCTACGCCGTGTTCAAGGCGGAAATGGAACTGCGCGCCCAGCGCCGCCTGCGCATGGAAGCCAACCTGCGCCGCGCGCTGCAGGAGCAGGAACTGTATCTGCACTACCAGCCGCAGATCGATTTGCGCAGCGGGCGCATCGTCGGCGTTGAAGCACTGCTGCGCTGGGACTGCCGCGAGATGGGGCCGATGAGCCCGGCCGAATTCATTCCCGTGGCCGAGGAAAGCGGCGTGATCGTCGAACTGGGGCGCTGGGTGCTGCACACTGCCTGCCGCCAGGCTGCCACCTGGTGCAAGGCGGGCCTGCTCGATTCCCTGGAACACGTGGCCGTCAACCTGTCGGCCAGCCAGGTGCGCGAGCCGGGCCTGATGGACGACATCCGCGCCATCCTGCACGAAACGCAGCTGCCGCGCGGCTTGCTGGAACTGGAAATCACGGAAGGCGTGATGATGGACGACGTGCCGGCCAACCTGGAGCTGATGCGGCGCCTGCAGGAGGCCGGCATCCACCTGTCGATCGACGATTTCGGCACCGGCTACTCGTCGATGTCGTATCTGAAGCGCTTGCCGATCGACCAGCTGAAGATCGACCGCAGCTTCGTGCACGACCTGCCCGGCGAAGGCGAAGCGATCGTCACGGCCATCATCGCAATGGCGCACAGCCTGAAGTTGAAAGTGGTGGCCGAAGGCGTGGAAACGCCGCAGCAGGTGGAGTTCCTGCGCCGCGCCGGCTGCGACAACGTGCAGGGCTTTTACTTTGCCCGTCCGATGACGGCGGCGCAGCTGACGGCCGTGCTGCTCGAGCGGCGCGACTGGACCAGCCGGGCGCTGGTACTGCAGGCCTGAAGGCCCGCAGCACCGGGCATCAGGCCAGCTTGGCCGAATGCTCGCGCGTGGCGTGGAATTTCAGCTTGGGCCAGCGCTCTTCCGTCAGGCGCAAATTGACGCCCGAGGTGGCCAGGTAAGCCATGTTGCCGGCCGCGTCGTAGGCCACGTTGTGACCGAGCGCATTCTCGAAATCCTGCAAGATGCGCTTGTCGTCGCAGCTGACCCAGCGCGCGCTGCTGATGCTGGTGCCTTCGAACACGGCGTCGACGCCATATTCGTTGAGCAAACGGCTGGCTACCACTTCGAACTGCAGCACGCCGACCGCGCCCAGTACCAGCTCGCCACCCTGCACCGGCTTGAAGACCTGTACCGCGCCCTCTTCGCCCAGCTGTTGCAGGCCCTTGTGCAACTGCTTGATCTTCAGCGGATTGCGGATCCGCACCGAGCGGAAGAAGTCCGGTGCAAAATAGGGAATGCCGGTAAAGGTCAGCAGCTCGCCTTCCGAAAAACTGTCGCCGATCTGCATGTTGCCGTGGTTCGGCAGGCCGATGATGTCGCCGGCGTACGCTTCTTCCACCTGCTCGCGCGAGGAGGCCATGAAGGTCACCACGTTCGACACCTTGATCTCGCGGCCCAGGCGCAAGTGCTTGACCTTCATGCCGCGCTCGAAGCGTCCCGAACACACACGCAAAAAGGCGATGCGGTCGCGGTGGGCCGGGTCCATATTGGCCTGGATCTTGAACACGAAGCCGGTAAATGGCTGCTCGGCCGGGGCCACCGAACGCACGGTGGCATCGCGCTCGCGCGGCGCCGGCGCCCAGTCGACCAGCGCCGAGAGAATTTCGCGCACGCCGAAGTTGTTGATGGCCGAACCAAAGAACACCGGCGTCTGCACGCCGGACAGGAACTCTTCCAGGTTGAACGGATTCGAGGCGCCATGCACCAATTCGACTTCCATGCGCAGCTGGTCCATTTCGAGCGGGAACATCTCCTGCAGGCGCGGATTGTCGATGCCCTTGATGATCTCGAAGGCGCCGTCGGCCTTTTCTTCGCCGGCCTTGAACAGCATGATCTCGTCGTTCAGCAGGTGGTACACGCCGCGGAAGTTCTTGCCCATGCCGATCGGCCAGGTGACGGGCGCGCACTGGATCTTCAGCACTGATTCGAGTTCGTCGAGCAGGTCGAGCGGATCGCGCGTCTCGCGGTCCATCTTGTTCATGAAGGTGACGATCGGCGTATTGCGCATGCGGCACACGGCCAGCAGCTTGATCGTCTGCGCTTCCACGCCCTTGGCCGCATCGATCACCATCAGCGCCGAATCGACCGCCGTCAGCACGCGGTAAGTGTCTTCCGAAAAGTCCTGGTGGCCCGGCGTGTCGAGCAGGTTGACCACGTGGTCGCGGAACTCGAACTGCATCACCGACGATGCGACGGAAATGCCGCGCTGCTTTTCGATTTCCATCCAGTCGGACGTTGCATGGCGGCCCGATTTGCGCGCTTTCACGGTACCGGCCATCTGGATCGCGCCCGAGAACAGCAGCAGTTTTTCGGTCAGCGTGGTTTTACCGGCATCGGGGTGGGAAATAATGCCGAAAGTGCGGCGGCGCTGCACTTCACGCGCGATCACGGCCGGCGCCTTGCTGCCGGTTGCCGCTGCTGCGGATGGCTCTGCGCCGTCCTGAATGTCGCTGGAATCGGGGGTGTTGATGTCGTTCTCGTTGGCCATATTGGTGACCATGATATGGCCCTCGCAAAAAACCCTCGATTTTACAGAAGGAACGCCCTTCCGTGTGAACTGTTCCACTCGGGGGCATCATCAGCAACCAAGTGAACGGCCAGCCGGGTCAGCTGCGGTAGATATTGCACAGGGTTAATTAACTGCCAGAGGTAGCACAAAATCGTGCGCGATGTCGCAAGAATGAATGTCAACAGAACGGCCGTAGGACTGGGACTACAAAGCCACCTCAATTGAGACTACAAAGTGGCGACTGCTAATCTTATGTTCGCCAATTACATACGCCCTTAAAGTAGCTACATCGCGATCTGCACTGCACGGTGGAAAAAATAACCACCCGGTCTTGCCAGACGCATTCCGATGTAAAAAGCCTGCGAGGAAGAATATGAACCACACTCAACTGAACGCCCCGGTCCAGAAAAACCAGATGCTGCCACACGCCATGCCTGCGGCCGGACGCGAGATCAAGCTTGGGTCGCGGATCAGCCTGAGCAGCGCGCAACAAAATGAGCTGCTGGGCGCCCTGCCACGCGCCGCGCTAGAATCGCTGTTCGAACACCTGGAACTGGTGGAACTGCCTTTCGGCAAAGAGCTGTACGCCTACGGCAACTGCCTCGAATACACCTACTTCCCGACCACTGCCATCGTTTCCCTGCTGTACGTAATGGAAGACGGCGCCACCACCGAGATCGCCGTGGTAGGTCATGAAGGCGTGGTCGGCGTGTCGCTGGTGGCCGGCGAACGCGCCATGTGCACCGCAGTCGTGCAAAGCGCCGGCTACGGCTACCGCCTGAAAACGCAAAGCCTGCGTGAAGCCTTCAACCAGGGCGGTGCCCTGCCCCAGCTGCTGATGCGCTACACCAATGCCCTGTTCGCCCAGATGGCGCAGAACGCGGTTGGCGGCCGTCACAGCTCGATCGAACAGAAGCTGTGCCGCTGGCTGCTGGACCGCCTGGACCGCTCGCCATCGAACGAATTGAAAGTGACCCAGGAACTGATCTCCATCATGCTGGGCGTGCGCCGCGAAAGCATCACGGCCGCCGCCGGCAAGCTGCAGGATGAAGGCCTGATCCACTATCGCCGCGGCAATATCACGGTGCTGGACCGCGCTGGCCTGGAAGACTACGCCGGCGAATGCTACAAGGTTGCCAAGACCGAATACGACCGCCTGCTGCGCGACGTCGCGCGCTGCTGATCCAAGTCGCCACCCGTTACAAAAATGGCCGGACATGCTTGCATGCCCGGCCATTTTCTTTTGCAGAATCAGCTTTGAAAATCACGCTTCGATCTCGTCCGGTTCCGGCGTCAAGGGCAGCGGTATCAGCGCCTCGACGCAGGTGCCCTTGCCCTGCGGGCCCGGCTTGACGGTCAGGCTGCCACCGAGCAGCAGGGCCCGTTCGCGCATCCCCAGCAAGCCGTGCGACATCGGCTTTTGCAGCGCATCTTCGGTAATGCCGATACCATCATCAAGCACGCGCAGCACCAGTCCCGTCTCATTGCGCTTCAGGCTGACGCTGACCGTGGCGGCTTTGGCGTACTTCAGGATATTGGTCAGCGACTCCTGCACGATGCGAAACAGCGCAATCGTCAGGGTCGCTTCGCGGTTGTCGATATGGATGGCGACGTCGGTATCGCAGCGCACCGAACTCATGCGCGCAAAATCCTCGCAATAGCTTTCGATGGCGGCGCACAGGCCCAGGTTGTCCAGCAGGCTGGGGCGCAAGTCTTCGACGATACGGCGCTTGAGCTCCACCGTTTCAAGCAAGGTAGACTTGGCGTGGCGCAGTTGCGCCGCCAGTTCGGGGTGGCTATGCGCCAGTTGCTGGGTAACCGCGCCCAAGTCCATGCTGATCGAAGTCAGGTTGGCGCCCAGCTCATCGTGCAATTCGCGCGCCAGGCGCGCTTTTTCCACTTCATTGACGCTGATCAAATGACGCGACAGCACCGATAGCTGTTCGGTGCGCTTGGCAACCGTCGACTCCAGCGTGTCATTGGCGTTTTTCAGTGCGAACTCGACCGCCGCGCGGTTCTGGAAGCTGCGCCGCACCAGCTGGTAAAACATGATCAGCACCAGGATCGCCAGGCCGTTGATGCCGATGCCCAGCAACACGGCTTTCTGGTATTCACGGTAGAAGGCGGCGCTGCCTGCCGCCAGCGCTTCATTCTGTTCGCGCACCATGATCACCACCTGCAGCCGGATTTCATCCATGGTGGCGCGCTCGTCGCTGACCCTGGCGATATTGACGATATCGGCCAGGCCGCCCTGCTTGTAGACGTTGATGGTCTCGTTGAGGGTAGCCATCTTGCGGCGTATCAAGGTCTTGAGCTGGGCCAGGTTTTTCAGCTGGCTGGGACTGCCCTGCAGCAGCATTTCCAGGCCCTTCAATTCATTGTCGATTTCGGCAGTAGCGGTGCGCGACGGCCCCAGATAGGTATCGGCGTCGGAAATGAAATAGCCGCGCAAGCTGCTTTCCGCATCGAGCACCAGCACATTCAGGTATTGCAGGCGGTCGGCCACCCTGGCGCTTTGGGTCAGCAAGGTGTTGGTGCTCTTGAGCGTGTCGAGATTGTGGGACAGGCTGAAGCCATTGAGCACCAGCAACAAGGCGCAGGTGACACACAGGATGGTCTTGTACAGAGGCAGGCGATGATACGGCGCCGGTTCGACGGTGAAATACATCCTGGTGTGCATCCTTGGCAAGGTTCAGCGCGGCAGAGAACGCCAGCGCCGGCCAATTATAACCCCGCTACAAAGTGCCGCCCCGCACGTTATCTGGTCGGCAGGCGAACTGGACGGCCATGCTGCGATGGCCGCACCTTCTGCTTAATCCAATAAATTGTTTTTCATGGCGTAATACGTGAGGTCGCTATTCGATTGCAAGCCCATCTTTTCCATGATGCGGGTACGGTAGGTACTGACCGTCTTGATGCTCAGCGACAGCGCCACGCCGATATCGGAGACGGTGGCGCCGCGCGCCAGGCGCAGGAAGACCTGGAACTCGCGGTCCGACAGCTCCGTGTGCAGGGCTGCATTGGTGTCGCGGTCAAACGACTGCGCCAGCAATTCTCCCACGGTCGAGCTGACATAGCGCCGCCCCTGGTAGACAGTGCGCACGGCCGTCATCAGTTCGTCGGCTTCGCATTCCTTGTTCAGGTAGCCATTGGCGCCCATCTTGAACAGGTTCAGCGCATACTGCTGGGCCGGATAGCCGCTCAGTATCAGCACCGGCAAATCCGGCTGGCCCTGGCGAATCGTGCGCAAGGTATCGATGCCGCTCTGGTCGGGCATGGCGATATCGAGCAGCAGCACATCACATATTTCGCGGCGGGCGATATCGAGCGCTTCACGCCCGGTACCGGCTTCCGCCACCACATTAAAATCGTCAGACGATGAAAAAATCTGCTTGAATCCGGCTCGTACTATTTGGTGATCATCACAAATGGCAACGCGTATCATTGTTTCCCCTTAAATTTTCCTGGCTTGGGAAAGACTACCGGTGCTTACATTAGCACCGGTTCAGCGTCACTAACAAAAACGCAACTAGAGCATTATATGTAAAATGCGCACGGCGCACCTTACAAGGCGTGCGCAACACCATTTTAGTCAAAAAAACAGCGTTATCAAACAACCCGAACCATATTGGTGCTATTCCTGTTTTAGCAAGGCGAGTATGGCAAATAATTCGCCGCGTACCCAGTCGCGGTCCAGCGGTGCTTGCTGGGGCGCCGCTGGCGCTGCCTCCAGCGCGGGGCCGGTGCCGGTCTCGATATCGATGGCGGGTGCCGCATGCAGACCGCCACGGCTGTCGAGCTTGTTGCGGGCGCCACTGATGGTAAAGCCCTGCTCGTACAGCAGTTCGCGGATGCGCCGTATCAGCAGCACCTCGTGGTGCTGGTAATAGCGGCGGTTGCCTCGCCGTTTCACGGGCTTGAGCTGGGAGAACTCCTGCTCCCAGTAACGCAGCACGTGGGGCTTGACGCCGCACAGCTCGCTCACCTCGCCGATCGTGAAATAGCGCTTGGCCGGTATCGGCGGCAAGGCGATCAACTCGGTCTTACTGATGCGCTCGTTCATCGCCATTCACTCAGGCAGCACGGGCCAGCGGACTGGTCTCTTCGACCATGCTTTTCAGCTTCTGGCTGGCATGGAAGGTCACGACGCGGCGCGCCGTGATGGGAATTTCTTCGCCGGTCTTGGGATTGCGGCCCGGACGCTGCGGCTTGTCGCGCAGCTGGAAATTGCCGAAACCGGACAATTTGACGGCTTCGCCGCGCTCGAGCGCATTGCGAATCTCGTCAAAGAAGGTCTCGACCATGTCTTTCGCTTCACGCTTGTTCAGGCCGACCTGTTCGAACAGCAGTTCGGCCAGTTCCGCCTTGGTCAAGGTGGGTAGATCTTTTTCCGCTTCCTGGCGCACCTTGGCAACCAGCATGGCCCGGTGCAAATCGGCGGCCAATGCGGACTGCAGTACGGCGGAATCAACGTCGCTGTTATTAATTTTCCTGCCCTGCCTTTTCTGTGCGCCCGCGCGCCGCACGGCGCGCATAGGACTGTAACGATCAACGACAAGCAGGCCAGCGCATGGCGCCGGCCCGGACTTGCCGATATTTTACGAACGCAGTTTCGCGTCGTGGCCCTGTTTTGCCGCTTCGATCAGCACGCTCATCAGAGCATCGACCACATCGTCTTGCAGGGTGTTTTGAGTATCTTGCAAGCTAATCCGGAAAGCAAGGCTTTTTTCATCCGCTTCCAGCCCTTTTCCACGATATTCATCAAATAAAACAATGGCTTGCACGATACGCGCTGCTGGACTGGCCTGCGCCGCCGCGTGGAAGGTATCGAGCAGATCCTGCGCCGCCACCGTCTGCTTGACCAGCACCGCCAGGTCGCGGCTGGCGCCAGGGAACTTGGAAATTTCCGTGTACACCGGCACCACGCGCTGCGTCAATGCGTCGGCATCGACTTCGAACAGCACCGGCGCTTGTGGCAGATCGTATTTCTGCATCCAGCGCGGATGAATTTCGCCGATAAAGCCGATCACCTTGCCATCGAGCTCGACATTGGCCGAACGGCCCGGATGCAGCGCCGGGTGTTCCGCCTTGGTGAAACGCAGCACCTGGGGCGCGAACAGCGCTTCCAGGTCCGCTTTCACGTCGAAGAAGTCGACCGTGCGTGCCGGCTGGCCCCACTGCTCGTCGGCCACCGGGCCGTAGGCCATGGCGGCAACGCGCTTCGGCTGGGCGTAGCCAACCACCGACAGCGCGCCATTGGCCACTGCGTCGTCGCGCTGGTAGATGGCGCCCACTTCAAAGATGCGCACGCGGCCGGTCTTGCGGTTCAGGTTGTAGCGCACGTTGGCGATCAGGCTGCCGATCAGGGACGAGCGCATCACGCTCATCTGGCTGGCGATCGGGTTCTGCAATTTGATCGGATTGGTATTGCCCGAAAAATCGCGCTCCCAGGCGCTGTCGACAAAGCTCATGTTGACCACTTCCTGGAAACCCAGGTCGGCCAGCTCATGGCGCACGGCAAACAGCGAACGCGTGTTTTCCGGCGCGATCTGCATCACGTTGGCGGCCACCGGCGGCAAAGCCGGGATGTTCTCGAAGCCGTACACGCGCGCCACTTCCTCGATCAGGTCTTCCTCGATCTCGATATCGAAACGGTAGCTTGGCGACGTCACGGAGAAAACACCGTCGGCCAAGGTGAACGGCAGCGCCAGGCGCGTGAAGATATCGGCAATCAGCTCGTCATTGAGCGGCACGCCGATGACTTTTTGCGCGCGCGCCGTGCGCATCGACACCGGGCTGCGCTGCGGCAGGTTGACCACGTGGTCGTCGACCGGGCCGACGGTGGTGGCGGGCGTGCCGCAAATTTCCACGATCAGGGAAGTGATGCGTTCGATATGCTCGACCGTGGTGGCGAAATCGACGCCGCGCTCGAAGCGGTGCGCCGCATCGGTCGAAAAATTCAACCGGCGCGCGCGGCCCTGGATCGCGTTCGGCCACCAGAAAGCCGCTTCCAGGTAAATGCTGTCGGTATCGTCCGACACCGAGCTGGCGTCGCCGCCCATGATGCCGGCCAGCGATTCGATTTCCTGCTCGTCGGCAATTACGCCGATCCACTCGTCGACCGGCACCGTGTTGCCGTTCAACAGCTTGACGGTTTCACCGGCCTTGCCCCAGCGAATATCGAGGCTGCCGTGGATCTTCGCCAGGTCAAACACATGACTCGGGCGGCCCAGTTCCAGCATGACATAGTTCGAGATATCGACCAGGGCCGACAGCGGGCGCTGGCCGCTGCGCTCGAGGCGCTGCTTGATCCAGTCCGGCGTGGCCGCTTTCGGGTTCAGGCCGCGAATCACGCGGCCGGTGAAACGGCCGCACAGGTCCGGCGCGCTGACCTTGACCGGCAGCACTTCGTCGCTGGTCACGGGTACGGCAGTAAATTGCGGTGCATTCAAAGGCACGCCGGTCAATGCCGACACTTCGCGCGCCACGCCCAGCACCGACAGGCAATCGGCCTTGTTCGGCGTCAGCTTGATGGTGAATTTCAGGTCGTTGAGCGCATAGTAGTCGCGGAAGTTCTGGCCGATCGGCGCATCGTCCGGCAGTTCCATCAGGCCGGCGTTTTCTTCCGACAGTTTCAGTTCGCGTGCCGAGCACAGCATGCCTTGCGACTCGACGCCGCGCAGCTGGCCCACCTTGATCTCGAACGGCTTGCCGTCGCTGCCTGGCGGCAGCACGGCGCCGGCCTTGGCGCACACCACGCGCAGGCCCGGGCGCACGTTCGGCGCGCCACAGACGATGGTCAGCATGGTGCCGGTGCCGACATCGACCTTGCACACGTTCAGGCGGTCGGCGTTCGGATGTTTCTCCATCTCCAGGACCAGGCCCACCACCACGTTCGAGAACGGAGGCGCGACCGGGTCGACGTCCTCGACTTCCAGACCGGACATGGTCAACAGATGGGCCAGTTCGTCCGAAGTCATCTTCGGATCGACCATGGTACGGAGCCAGTTTTCGGAAAATTGCATAATCAAGCCTTCAAAGGGTCAAAGCTCGCCGCGCGAGCATGGGTGGCGCTCAAGCGCGGCAAATCGTAGGGAACTACTACGCTTTAGTTGAACTGTTTTAAGAAACGCAGGTCGCCTTCGTAGAACAGGCGCAGGTCGTTGATGCCGTAACGCAGCATCGTCAGGCGTTCCAGGCCGGAGCCGAAAGCAAAGCCGATGAATTTTTCAGGATCCAGGCCGAAGTTCTTCACCACGGTCGGATGCACCTGGCCGGCGCCCGACACTTCCAGCCAGCGGCCTTTCAAGGGGCCCGAACCGAAAGCGATGTCGATCTCGGCCGACGGTTCCGTAAACGGGAAATACGACGGGCGGAAGCGCACTTGCAGGTCGTCGGTCTCGAAGAAGGCCTTGACGAAGTTCAGGTACACGCCCTTGAGGTCGGCAAAACTGATGTCTTCGGCGATCCACAGGCCTTCGACCTGGTGGAACATCGGCGAATGGGTGGCATCGCTGTCGACGCGGTAGGTGCGGCCCGGCGCGATCACCTTGATCGGCGGCGTGTGCGTGCGCGCATAGCGCACCTGCATCGGGCTGGTGTGCGTGCGCAGCAGCAGCGGCTTGCCGTCGGTGTCGTTGCCGTCGATATAAAACGTGTCTTGCATGGAACGCGCCGGATGGTTTTCCGGGCTGTTCAATGCCGTGAAATTGGTCCAGTCATTTTCGATTTCGGGGCCGTCGGCCACATCGAAACCGATGGAACGGAAGATTTCCTCGACCCGCTCCCAGCTGCGCATCACCGGATGGATGCCGCCCGGCATGCGGCCACGGCCTGGCATGGTGACGTCGATCGCTTCGGCGTTCAGCCGGCCTTGCATCTGTGCATCGGCCAGTGCATCACGGCGCGCCGTCAGCGCGTCTTCGATCTGCACCTTGACGGCATTGATCAGGGCGCCTTGCGCCTTGCGCGCTTCCGGGTCCAGTTTGCCCAGGCCCTTCATCATTTCGGTAATCTGGCCGGTCTTGCCCAGGTAGCGGGCCTTGGCGTTTTCAAGTGCGGCAGCGTCTGCGGCGGCGATAAAGTCAGCCTGGGCCGAGACGACGAGTTCTTCTAGGGAGTTCATGCGGCTTTTCCTGTTTTGGAAATCAATCCTGGATTGGTAGTTCAGAACCCAACAATCAAAAACGGAAACGGGGCACAAGGTGGTTGTACACCCCTGCCCCGCTCTTTATGGCGTCACCCTGCGGATGACGCTGTGCAATGTCGATGCTTACGCAGCGATTTTTGCTTTGACCGCGTTGACAATCGCAGCGAATGCTGGCTTGTCCATCACAGCCATATCGGCCAGGACTTTACGGTCCAGTTCGATATTTGCTTTTTTCAGACCGTTCATGAATACGCTGTACGTCACGCCATGCTCACGGGAAGCGGCGTTGATACGGGCGATCCACAGGCGGCGGAAAACGCGTTTCTTGTTGCGGCGATCGCGGTAAGCGTATTGGCCAGCGCGCATGACTGCTTGCTTGGCAACACGGTATACACGGCTGCGGCGACCACGGTAGCCTTTAGCTTGAACAAGAATCTTCTTATGACGGGCACGAGCTGTAACCCCACGTTTTACTCTAGGCATAGTAACTCCTTAAATTGAGTGTGAGATTAAGCAGTCGGCATCATGCGCATGACGGACGTGACATCCGATGCGTTGATGTTACGGGTACCGCGCAACTGACGTTTGTTTTTGGTGGTTTTCTTGGTCAGGATGTGGCGTTTGAACGCGTGACCCGACTTGACTGTTCCACCTGGACGCACGCGAAAACGTTTTTTCGCGGAGCTTTTGGTCTTCATTTTAGGCATAGCAATCTGTCCTCTTACGGACAGCTCCATTTATAACAGGATTGCAGGTGGCAACACGACGCTGCGCTTAGATGCCTGCTTTCACATGTTGTGCAGCGGATGCGAGTCCGCTACAGTCTGAACGGCCCGGACATTGCTGGCCGGGCCGCTCAAAATACTGCCTGGGTTCGGGCCTTGCGCCAAGTCTGGCGCATCGACATCGAACCACAGAAAAACGCTATTGTATCTTACTTTTTCTTCTTCGGCGAAAGGACCATGATCATCTGGCGACCTTCCATCTTCGGAAACTGCTCGACCTGGCCAAATGGCTCCAGATCGGCCTTCAGACGCTCAAGCATGCGGAAGCCAATATCCTGGTGCGCCATCTCGCGACCGCGGAAGCGCAAGGTGATCTTGGTCTTGTCGCCGTCTTCGAGGAACTTGATGAGATTACGCAACTTGATATTGTAGTCACCATCATCAGTCCCCGGACGGAATTTGACTTCCTTCACGAGGATGATCTTTTGCTTCAATTTCGCTTCGTGAGCCTTCTTCTGCTCCGAATACTTAAATTTGCCGTAGTCCATCAAACGGCAAACCGGTGGCTGCGCGGTAGGCGCAATTTCCACCAGGTCGACGTTTGCCTCTTCCGCCAGGCGGAAGGCTTCAGCCAAACTTACGATACCGAGTGGCTCGTTATCGACCCCGCTTAAACGCATTTCAGGGGCAGTGATTTCGCCATTGATGCGATGTGACTTGTCAGTAGCTATTGTAATTTCCTTTAAAAATCTGATAAGACGGTCGTGCAGCGAGTTTCCTCGTCAGGCCTTGGTGTCGACTTCATGTTTGAGTCGCTCTATCAGGGCATCGACGGACATTACGCCCAGATCGACATTGCCCCGCGCCCGCACGGCCACTGTATTGGCATCCCGCTCTTTGTCGCCAATTACTAAGATGTAAGGCAATTTTTGTACGGAATGTTCACGTATTTTATAGGTAATCTTCTCGTTACGCAAATCAGCCTGTACGCGGATGCCCGCTTTGCGTAGTTTTGTGACCACTTCTTGCACGTAATCGGCTTGCGCGTCGGAGATATTCAACACCGACACCTGCATCGGCGCCAGCCACAACGGCATCGCGCCCGCATAGTGTTCGATCAGGATGCCGATAAAACGTTCCAGCGAACCGACGATCGCGCGGTGCAGCATGATGGGCACTTGACGCGTATTGTCGATCGCCACATATTCGGCGCCGAGGCGGCCCGGCATTGACGGATCGATCTGCACGGTACCCACTTGCCATGCGCGGCCCAGGCTGTCTTTCAGATGGTATTCGATCTTCGGACCATAGAAGGCGCCCTCGCCCGGCAACTCGGTCCATTCCACGCCACAGGCGCGCAGCGCCGAACGCAGCGATTCTTCCGCCTTGTCCCACGACTCTTCGGTGCCGATGCGGCTGTCCGGACGCAGGGCCAGCTTGACGTCGATATTGGTAAAGCCGAACGCCGTGTAGACATCCATCGCCTGCTGGTGGAAGGCCGTCACTTCGCCGGCGATCTGCTCTTCGGTACAGAAGATATGACCGTCATCCTGCGTAAAGCCGCGCACGCGCATCATGCCGTGCAAGGCGCCGGACGGCTCGTTGCGGTGGCACTGGCCGAACTCGCCGTAGCGCAGCGGCAAGTCGCGGTAGCTGCGCATGCTGTTGTTGTAGATCTGCACGTGACCGGGGCAGTTCATCGGCTTCAGGGCGTACGAGCGGTTTTCCGATTCCGTGATGAACATGTTTTCACGGTAATTGTCCCAGTGGCCGGTTTTTTCCCACAGGCCACGGTCAAGAATCTGCGGCGCCTTCACTTCCTGGTAGCCGTTGACCTGGTACACATTGCGCATGTATTGCTCGACCTGCTGCCAGATCGACCAGCCCTTCGGGTGCCAGAAGATCAGGCCCGGCGCTTCTTCCTGGAAGTGGAAGAAATCGAGCTGCTTGCCCAGCTTGCGGTGGTCGCGCTTTTCCGCCTCTTCCAGGTTGTGCAGGTACAGTTCCTGGTCTTCCTTTTTCGCCCAGGCGGTGCCATACACACGCTGCAGCATCTCGTTTTTCGAGTCGCCGCGCCAGTAGGCGCCAGCCAGCTTCATCAGCTTGAATACTTTCAGCTTGCCGGTCGACGGTACGTGCGGGCCACGGCACAGGTCGGTGAACGCGCCTTCCGAATACAGCGACACTTCCTGGTCGGCTGGAATTGCGGCAATCAGCTCGGCCTTGTAGGCTTCGCCGATGCCGGCAAAGTACGCGATGGCTTCATCGCGCGTGACGACCTTGCGCGTGACGCGCTCGTCCTTCTTGGCCAGCTCGGCCATTTTCTTTTCGATCGCCACCAAGTCTTCCGGCGTGAACGGACGCTTGTAGGCGAAGTCATAGTAGAAGCCGTTGTCGATCACCGGGCCGATCGTCACTTGTGCATCCGGAAACAATTCCTTGACAGCGTGCGCCAGCAGGTGCGCGGTCGAATGGCGGATCACGTCGAGGCCGTCGGCGTCCTTGTCGGTGATGATGGCCAGTTCGGCGTCCTGCTCGATCAGGTAGGAGGTATCGACCAGCTTGCCGTCGACCTTGCCGGCCAGCGCGGCCTTGGCCAGGCCGGTACCAATATTGGCCGCAACCTGGGCCACGGTGACCGGGCCGTCAAATTGACGGGCGGAACCATCGGGAAGTCGGATTGTAAGCATATTGATCTCCATGTCGGCGCTGGCGCCAGGTAAAACTGCAATGTGTGTGAATAAAATACCGAGAGGAAAACGCAGACGCAAAAAAACGCGGACTAGCCGCGTTTTTCACTTTTTCAAGACAAAGCAAACCCGATCGACTAGCGTCACTCCCAAAGCTTGGTAGTAGTTCGCGGTGTCATAACCGGTGACCCTTTCTTGATTACTGCATTCTGGTGGGCGGTGAGGAATTCGAATCCCCGACCCCTTGGATGTCGACCAAGTATTCTAACCAGCTGAACTAACCGCCCGTAAAACTTTTTTATCGATCACCAACTGCGTGATCACCTGCTGAAAACTGCTTGCTGCAAAATTCTGGTGGGCGGTGAGGAATTCGAATCCCCGACCCCTTGGATGTCGACCAAGTATTCTAACCAGCTGAACTAACCGCCCCGAAGACCAGCATTATAGAGAGGCTTTTCCGGAATGACAAGGGCTGTTTTACAGGAAACTTTAACATTTCCCGGGCGTCAGCCGTTTTGGCCGGCGGCATGCCGATGAACAGCGAATGCCGTTAAAATCGTCGCATGAACTCCACCTTATCATCGACCTTGTTAACCTGGCTCAAAACCCTGAGCCGCATCTGCGGTTTTGAAACGGCCGATTCCTTCCCGCCCGGCCATCCGTATGCGCGCACGCACTGGGATGCCGCCTATTTCGATATCGCCTCCGACGTGAAGCCGGACGAGATCGAACGGCGCCTGTGCGCGGCCATCAGCAACACGCCCAGCGTGTTTGCCTATATCACCAATCCCACGCCGCGCATGCAGCGCGCCCTGCTGAACATGATTCATGACCGGCTGCGGCGCCAGCCCGGCGCGGGCGCCACCGACCTGGTGCTGCTGCTGATCCAGGCCTACGACAGCCCGCACATCATGGAAGCCGTGCCGGGCCTGCGTGCACTGATACGCGACACCGAACAGGAAGCGACCAATCCAAGGGTGCACGCGATACTGGAGTTACTGATCGGCACGCCGCGTGGCATCGATGTGATCGATATGCCTGGCTAACGGAAATTTGTCGGAAAGTAGCGCGCGCGCAAGCGCATGAACGGTGTTTCCACCAGTGCATACAGCAGCCAGCCAGTGACGATGCTGACGGCAATCATTACCAGCACCGCCGGCAGGCCGTCCGGTGCATAACCGTAACCTTGCAAAACGGGACTGAGCAAGACGCACAGCTGCTTGTGCAGCAGGTAAATCGCATACGACCACAGGGCCAGGCTGGCCGCGCCCGGCACACGCACCTTGTACAAGGCACTGCCCGGACTCAGGGCCGCCACCAGCAGCAAGCTGAAGCTGATGGCCAGCGCCGGATAGCCCAGCACGGTGACCCAGTAATCGAAGTGATGATGGAAGAACAGCGTCAGCATCGACGCCGCACCGGCCAGGCCGGCCAGCAAGGTGCGGTTGCCATGCGAGGTGATGCGCGACCAGGCGGCCGGATGATAATTCTTCAGCAGCGCCAGTGCCACGCCCGCCACCAGTTCATCGAAGCGGCACCACGAGGCATAGTAGATGTACTTGTAGTAGCCCATGCCGCCGCGCGGCACTTGCACATATTCGTCCCACAGATAAGCACGCACCAGCATGCCGGCCGCGAAACTGGCGGCCACGGCCACCCAGGCCCACAGCAAGGACTTGCGGCAGGCGGCGATCAGCAGCGCCACCGCTGGCAGCAATACATAGAACTGCTCTTCCACGCACAGCGACCAGGCATGCGAAAAGGCCGTGCCCGGCGTCAGGTTGATATTTTGCGTAAAGGTAAGGAATTTCCACAGCGGCAGCAACGCATAATCGCCACGAAAGGCCGGCCACAGGTAATACAGCGCCAGCACAAAATAGAAACTGGGCAAGGTGCGCAGGAAACGGCGCGCATAGAAATGTGGCAGAGAAAAACCCTGCTTGCTGCGCAGCGCCGCAAGGATCTGGTTACCGATCAGATAGCCGCTGAGCGCAAAGAACAGGTCGACGCCGGTCCAGCCTATCTGCCCCCAGAAACCGAACACCCCGGCGCTGACGAACAACTCGTAATGATTGGTAAAGACCAGCACGATGGCCAGCGCACGCAAGGTGTCGAG
This sequence comes from Janthinobacterium sp. 1L-D-8-B-C4, assembly GCF_057291295.1. Classification (NCBI taxonomy): domain Bacteria; kingdom Pseudomonadati; phylum Pseudomonadota; class Betaproteobacteria; order Burkholderiales; family Oxalobacteraceae; genus Janthinobacterium; species Janthinobacterium sp. 1L-D-8-B-C4. The sequence continues at coordinate 82,717 of NZ_JBXAVX010000001.1, read as the reverse complement.
GCCGTACAAACGGGGAGTCAGGGGAGAACCAGTCATGGGCATCGCAACAAAAGCGGACAATGGCGCCGATCATGCCACGCGGAAGCGCCGCCTGCCCACATTTTTCAACGGCGGCGGCCGCGAATGCCGCTAAAATATGGCGACCCGTTTTTCACAGAGGAAACCAGCATGAGCAGCGCACTCCACTTCAACTCCATCAACTACACGGGCCAGGGCAGCGGCCCGCGCCTGATCGTGACCGGCGCCGTGCACGGCAATGAAACCTGCGGCACCAAGGGCATACGGCGCGTGATGGCGGAAATCGACAGCGGCGCCCTGCCCATCCTGGCCGGCAGCGTGACTTTTGTGCCGATCACCAATCCGCTGGCCTACGCCAAGGGCGTGCGCAGCGGCGACCGCAACCTGAACCGCAACCTGTTCCCCAACGACAACCCTCAAGATTTCGAAGACCGCATCGCCAACTGGCTGTGCCCGCTGCTGGGCCAGCATGACGTGCTGCTCGACTTGCACTCATTCAATGCCGACAGCCAGCCTTTCGTGATGGTCGGCCCGCGCAACAACGACGGTCCGCTGCAACCATTCCAGCATGAAGAGAAGGAACGCGCACTGGCGCGCCGCCTGGGCGTGCGCCGCTTTGTCGATGGCTGGCTGCAAACCTATGGCGCGGGCGTGCAGCGCCGCCTGGCCGGCAGCGACCAGGTCGGCCTGGTCCTGCGCTACGGCGTCGGCACCACCGAATACATGCGCTCGACAGGCGGCTATGCGCTGACCCTGGAATGCGGCCAGCATGCCGACCCGGCCGCGCCCGATGTTGCCTACCGCGCCATCATGAATACCCTGGCATTCCTGGGTTTGATCGATGCGCCGCAGCCGGTGCCAATTGCCGACGCCGACATGGAAGCGCTGAACATGGTGGTGGTGCACGACAAGCTCGACGCCAACGACCGCTTCATCAAGACCTGGTCCAGCTTTGACACCGTCAAGGAAGGTGAGCAGATCGGCGTGCGTGCCGACGGCACGCCCGTGACGGCCGAGTTCGACGCGTATATCCTGTTCCCGGATGTCAACGCGGCGGCCAATGCCGAGTGGTACTACCTGGCGCGCGTCAGCCCCAGTTTCTGATACGACAAGCGCCGTCCGCAGCAGCCATCCTTATTTCAGGACATGCTGCGGATAATACAATTCGTAGTACCAGGGATAGGACCGCTCGATCTGTTGCTGGATGCGTGGCGGGATGGCATGCGGTTTCGGCTTGCTCATGCTTGTGGCCTGGGTGTGGGTGTATTTCATGCGGTAGTGGCTGTCGCTTTCACGCACGCCGGTCTTCAAATTGAGTGGATCGATCTCGAACGGCGCCAGGCCCAGCCACGCATACAAGTGCGACATGCAGGCCACCGGCTGCTCGACCAGGTCTTCGAAACGCACGAAATACAGCCGTTGTTGCACTGCAAAAGGCAAGTCGGTCACGGCATGGATCGACATCAAAGGCGCGCCGATGGTGCGGTCCTTGGAAAACAGCAGGTCGGCACGGCCCAGGCGGTCATAGTCGGCCAGGTGATCGATAAAATCGAGCAAGATGGTACGCTGGTGCTGCGCCTCGATCGAGCCATAGATCTGCCCCAGTTCACGTACGCACACCACCAGTTTGGCTTCCGGCGCCAGCTTGAGCAGCATTTCGACCGCATGCAGCCAGCCGCGGTTCTTGTCGACCACGGCCTGCTTGCCGCTATCCTGATACCAGCCGCGCAAATAGCCACGCATCGCCGATTCCAGGTGGCCATAACTCGACGCAAACGATTGATCGAGCTGGGACAGGAAAAACTGGTCGTCGCTGACCATGCGCCGCATGCCCAGCAAGGTATTGCATAGAGGCGAGCTGTTGCCTTCACAATAGACATCGGGATGCTGCGCCAGCAATTGACAAACCAGGGTCGAGCCGGCGCGCGGCAAGCCCGCCACACCGATAAAATCAGGCATCACGGCATCGATCTCCATACAGTAGGCAGTCGGTACAAGGCAAGCTTAATGCCCGACCGACTTTGAAAACAGGTTAATCACCAGCACGCCGGCAATGATCAGGCCCAGGCCGATCAGTGCCGGCGCGTCCAGGCTTTGCTTGAACCAGAACCAGCCCACGGCGGAAATGAGCACGATGCCCACGCCCGACCAGATCGCATAGACGATGCCGGTCGGTATCACTTTCAAGGTCAGCGACAGGCACCAGAAAGCAATGCCGTAACCGATCACCGTGATCACGCTGGGCCACAGGCGGCTGAAACCCTCGGACGCCTTGAGGGCACTGGTGGCGATCACTTCGGCAACGATGGCGATCGCCAGCAAAAAATACGTCATGGCCAGGCTCATGCAGGCGTCCTTGAGGGGTGTTTATTGCGGGCTGAGCAGTTTCAGGCCCAGGATGCCGCAGACGATCAGTGCGATGCAGGCGATGCGCGCCGCGCCGGCCGGCTCGCCCAGCACCATCATGCCAAAGATGGCGGTGCCGACGGTGCCGATGCCGGTCCAGATCGCGTACGCGGTGCCCAGCGGCAAAGTGCGCAAGGCCAGGCCCAGCATCACGATGCTGCCCAGCATGGCCGCCAGGGTCAGGGCGGACGGTAACCAGCGGGTAAAGCCGGCGCTGTATTTCAGGCCGATGGCCCATGCCACTTCCAGCAAACCAGCCAATACAAGAATAATCCAAGCCATATAGTTCTCCTGAGGGTGGCAGGGTCGTCCCCGCCATGCAGCCCCATCATCGAGCAGGGTCGTCCCCACAGGAGCAAAATGGCAGTATAGCATTGGCTAGTATTGTTGCTCTATGCAAAAAACCCCTCTTTCCCGCCGCTTGCACGATAATCAACATCCTTAATATTGCCTCGGGAATAATCATGTTGATGCTGGCCCAGATCCTTACCGCCCTGATCCTGCTGCTGCACGTGTATATCGTGCTGCTTGAAACCGTGCTGTTCGATTCGCGCGGGCGCAAGGCGTTTGCGCTCAGCAAGGAAAAAGCCGAGATCGTGCGGCCCGCCATGTCCAACCAGGGCTGCTACAACGGCTTCCTGGTGGCCGCGCTGGCAGTGGGCTTTTTGCACCCGGACGCCGCCATCGCCCACGCCTTCACCATCTACGGCCTGGCCTGCATCGCCGTGGCCGGCGTGTGGGGCGCGGCTACCGTCAAGAAAAGCATCTTGTACCTGCAAACCGTGCCGGCCGTGATCGCCCTGCTGCTGCATCACTTCGCCTGATCCTTCGTTTGGCCGCGCGCGCGGCCAGCAGCCTTTTTATTTATATCGTAATATGACGATATTGAAATCCGAAAGGCCCGATACATCATGGACATCGACGCCATCCACAAGGCGCTGGCCAATCCCGTGCGGCGGCAGATCCTGCAATGGCTGAAAGAGCCGCAGCAGCATTTCATCGAGCAATCGCTGCCGCTCGACATGGGCGTGTGCGCCGGCCTGATCGACCGCCGGCTGGGACTGTCGCAATCGACCGTCTCGGCTCATCTTGCCACCTTGCAAAAGGCCGGGCTGGTGTCGACCAAAAAGGTCGGGCAATGGAGTTTTTTCAAGCGTGACGAGGCGGCCATCCAGGCGTTTCTGGAACAACTGCAGCAAAGTTTGTGATACACGGCAGCGACAATACGACCATTCTGGCAACCCACAAGGAAAACACCATGACCACTCTTTTCGACCCGATTACCATCGGCAGCCTGCAACTGAAAAACCGCATCATCATGGCGCCGCTGACGCGCTCGCGCGCCAACAATCCTGGCCGCGTGCCGAACGCGCTGATGGCCGAATATTATGTGCAGCGCGCCTCTGCCGGCCTGATCATTTCGGAAGCGACGGCCGTCACGCCACAAGGCGTGGGCTATGCCGATACGCCGGGCATCTGGTCCGATGAGCAGGTGGAAGGCTGGAAAGTGGTCACCGACGCCGTGCATGCGGCCGGCGGCAAGATCGTGCTGCAACTGTGGCATGTGGGGCGCATTTCGGCGCCCCTTTTCCTCGACGGCGACCTGCCCGTGGCGCCGAGCGCCATCAAGCCGGCCGGCCATGTCAGCCTGGTGCGCCCGATGCAGGAATACGTGACGCCACGCGCGCTCGATACCGAAGAAATCCCCGGCATCGTGGCGGCCTACCGCAAGGGTGCGGAAAACGCGAAAAAAGCCGGCTTTGACGGCGTGGAAGTGCACGGCGCGAATGGTTACCTGCTGGACCAGTTCCTGCAAGACAGCACCAACCAGCGCAGCGACAACTACGGTGGCTCGATCGAGAACCGCGCGCGCCTGATGCTGGAAGTGACCGATGCCTGTATCGCCGTGTGGGGCGCCGACAAGGTCGGCATGCACCTGGCGCCGCGCCGCGATTCGCACGACGTGGGCGACTCCACGCCACGCGAGACCTTCGGCTATGTAGCGCGCGAACTGGGCAAGCGCGGCATCGCCTTTATCTGTGCGCGCGAAGCGCTGGGCGACGACCGTCTCGGTCCTTACCTGAAGGAACAATTCGGCGGCGTGTATATCGCCAATGAAAAAATGGACAAGGCCGCCGCCCAGGCGCTGCTGGACAAGGGCGAGGCCGATGCCGTGGCCTTCGGCCTGTGGTTCATCGCCAACCCGGACCTGCCGGTGCGCCTGCGCAGCGATGCACCGCTGAACCCGCTGGACGCCGCCACCCTCTACGCCCCGGCCGCCGCCGGCTACACCGACTACCCGGCGCTGGCCTGATCAGTAGCGTGATGGCGTGCGCGGCGGCGGTGCTTGCCGCCGCGCCGCTGCACTGCCGAGGATGCGGTAAATAATTTCCACTGGCACATGGTGCTCTTTCAGGTAGGCGGTGGCGACCGTCCTGCCCAGCACCTTGTGAAATTCCACGCCCTGCTCCACCAGTTCTGCGGTCGCGGTATCGCTGCGGCTGTTGCCATCGCCGGTATCATCCCTGCTTGATGTGCTCTGCATCATGCCTCCCATGTTCAAAATGTCATCGGCAGCCGGACTGCCAGCGGGCCACCGGGTCAACCTCCGGTCGCCTTTTTACCTGACAATCTGGTAAGACCACGGCCAGCGCATTTGGTGCGATGCAACTGCACCGATGCACAAAAAAACAACACCACAGGGGCAAGCGACGGCAACAGCGCTATCCTGATCAAAGGCCAGGCTCGCATTGCTTGTCGGGGCCGGCGCATGCGGCTAGAATGCCTGCGCGGTTTTTTGCTGTGTAGAAACTGTCCGTGCGCAGGCCCACGCAATCACACAGCCACACCAGACAAGGACAGCAATGGAAGACCACTATATCGCGCCGGACGATTTGCCCACCTGGCGCCGCCGCAGCGCCTTGCGCGTGCTGCACCTGTTCGGCTGGCGCCTGCGCTTTCGTCCCCTGCCCGGCCCGCGCGGCATCGTGGTGGTCTACCCGCATACCTCGAACTGGGATTTTCCGATCGGCCTGTTCGGCAAGTGGGCGCTGGACCTGCCGTTTCGCTGGCTGGCAAAAGACTCGCTGTTCCGTGGCCCGCTGGGAAAATTCATGCGCTACCTGGGCGGCGAGCCGGTCGACCGCAGCACCACCAGCGGCACCACCCTTCGCCAGGCCGAGCGCATGCTGGCGGCCGACTGGTACTGGCTGGCAATTACGCCGGAAGCGACACGCAGCTACCGGCCGAACTGGCGCAGCGGCTTTTATCACCTGGCGCTGGCGGCCAAGGTGCCGCTGGTGCTGGTGTATATCGACTACCCCAGCAAGGTGCTGGGGGTGGTCGACCATCTATATCTGACGGGCGACAAGGAGGCCGACATGGCGGCAATTGCCGCCGTGTATGCGGGGCATCAGGGCTTGCATCCTGAAAATGCGGCGCCGATTGTGCTATCGGAAAAACGCCCCGGTTAACCTCTAATTCATTCCCATCATGACAAGGCCGGCCGCCGTGATGGCCGCGCCGGCGACCCGCAATACCCGCTCGGCCATCACCTGGCCGGCAAACCGGCCTGCCATCAGCAGCATGCCGGATGCCAGCATGAAGCCAAAGGCGGCCGAGGCCGCCGGCAACTCATGGCCATGCGCATTGCCATGCGCGACAGCAAAAATCCCCACCAGGCTCATGCCCAGCCAGTTCGGCAGCGCCAGCGCCAGGGCAATCGCCAGGCCGGTCAGCGCGACGGTGGCGGCAATGCCCATCTCCAGGCCGGAGGTACCCAGCCCGGCCATGCCGGCCAGGGCGCCGAGCAGCATCATGCCCAGGAAAGTGACCGGCTGCGCCAGGCCGCGCCGCTGCTGGCCGCCCCAGATGCCCACGCCCAGCATCGCCAGCAGATGGTCGATGCCCGTGAACGGATGGGCCAGGCCGGCCAGGAAACCGGCCGTTTCAGCATGGCCAGGATGGGCCATGGCCGGCAGCGCCAGCAGGGAAAGCGTGGCCAGTACAAAGGTGTGTTTCAGGGAACGGACAGTCATTGCATCTCCTTGCCTTGTTGATCGAGCAAACCTTGCTCGCGTATGAAATCGATCACGGCCTGCACGCCGTCGCCGCTGCGCAGGTTGGTAAATACAAACGGCCGGCTGCCGCGCTGCTGTTTGGCGTCGCGCGCCATCACATCCAGGTCCGCGCCCACGTGCGGCGCCAGGTCGGTCTTGTTGATGATGAGCAAGTCCGAGCGCGTGATGCCGGGGCCGCCCTTGCGCGGAATCTTTTCGCCGCCCGCCACGTCGATCACGTAAATCGTCAGGTCCGACAATTCCGGGCTGAAGGTGGCCGCCAGGTTATCGCCGCCCGATTCGACCAGGATCAGGTCCAGGTTCGGGAAATCAGCCTGCATGCGCGCGATCGCTTCGAGGTTGATCGAGGCGTCTTCGCGGATCGCCGTGTGCGGGCAGCCGCCCGTCTCCACGCCCATCAGGCGCTCGGCCGGCAAGGCGCCGGCGCGCAGCAGGATCTCCATGTCCTCCTTGGTATAGATGTCATTCGTGATGACGGCCATGTCATAGCGTTCGCGCATGCCCTTGCACAGCATTTCGCACAGGGCCGTCTTGCCGGAGCCGACCGGCCCGCCGATGCCCACGCGCAGCGGATTGGAAGTTATCGATGTCATGTTTTCAGTCTCTCATTGTAGTATTCAGGAGCGGTACAGCCGGCTGTACTGCACTTCGTGCCGCATTGACAGCAGCGACAGGCCAGGCGTCCAGTTACCCATTTCGTCGTCCTGCAAGCTCTGCGCCGTCAAGGCCGCCGCCTCCAGTTCGGCGCGCAGCGACAGCAGCAGGCGCTGCCCGGCGACCTGCCCCAGCGGCACCGATTTGACGCACACCAGCACCTGGTTTTCGGCCCAGGCAAACAGCATCGCCAGCAAGGCTTCCTCGCGCGGAATTCCCAGCGCCGCCACCGCGCAGGCATACGCCGTCGGCAGCGCCACTTCCGGCTCGCTTTGCAACATGGTCATCAGCGGGCCGTCGGCCACGCCCAGTTCGCCCAGGAGCTTGGTCAGCGAATAGCCCATCTGGATGGTCTCGGCGCGAAACTCCGCCGTATCGCGCGAAGCGATAAAGCGCTCGCTCCAGCGCCGCACGCTGTCGAAGTCCTGCTGTTCGAAGGCCTGCATCAAACGCCAGCACAAGGGCGCTTCCCAGCGCGCCACCACACCAGCCAGGTGCTCGGCGATCCAGTGGCGGGCCGTGGCCGCGTCGCGCACGGTACCGCTTTCGAGCGCCGCTTCCAGCCCCTGCGAATAGCTGTAGGCGCCGATCGGCAGGGCCGGGCTGGCGAACTGCAGCACGTGCAGCAGCGCGGAGGCCTGCATCAGGCGGCGTCGCCGGGACGGTGGATCTTCTGGCGCAGCGGCACCGGCGCGAGCAGATGCTGGCCGTGCTCGTGATGGCCATGGCCGCCGCCGTAGGCGCCCGCCTCCGGCTCGAACGGCGCGCTTTCTTCCGTCACGGTCGCCTGCAGGCCTTCCAGCATCTCCTTCAAGACCGCATCCTTGCGGATGCGCAGGAAGCCATCGCCCACCTGCGCCTGCGTGTGGCGGTTGCCGAGGTGGAAAGCGCAGCGCAGCAGGGTATGCGCATCCGCGCAGCGCACCAGATAGGTCGGCTCGCGCGCGGCGACGATCCGCACCACGCGGCCGTCCGGCCCCGTCATCAGTTCGCCGTCGCGCAGCACCGTGCCGCGCACCGTGAATACGGCCGCTTCCTCGCCGGTGGACAAGGTGGCGCGCAGCCTGCATTTTTCGCGCTGGTCGTACGGCAGGACGAGTTGCCCGATGATGGTGTGGCTATCGTTCTCAGCCAGTTTGGTATGCAAGGTAAGCATGTGTCTCCTGCTTAAAATAGAAAATAGCGCTGCGCCATCGGCAAGCTGACCGCCGCTTCGCACACCAGCAGCTGGCCGTCGGCGCGCACGGCGTAGGTTTCCGGGTCCACCTCCATGTGCGGCGTGGCGCTGTTATGGATCATGTCGCGCTTGCGCAGGCCGCGCATGTTTTTCACCGCGATCAACGATTTATTGAGTTTCAGCTGATGGCCGATATCGAGGTCGTAGGCGGCCTGCGAGACGAACGTAAACGACTTTTTCAGGCCGCCGCCAAAGGCGCCGAACATCATCCGGTAGTGCACCGGCTGCGGCGTCGGGATCGACGCATTCGGGTCGCCCATCTGCGCCGCCGCGATCATGCCGCCTTTTAAAATCATCGATGGCTTGACGCCGAAAAAGGCCGGCTTCCACAGCACGATATCGGCGATCTTGCCCGGTTCAAGCGAACCGACCACATGCGAGATGCCATGCGTGATGGCCGGATTGATGGTGTACTTGGCGATATAGCGCTTGACGCGGAAATTGTCGTTGCGGCTGCTGTCCGGTGACAGCGAGCCGCGCTGCACCTTCATCTTGTGCGCCGTCTGCCAGGTGCGCATGATCACTTCGCCGACCCGGCCCATCGCCTGCGAGTCGGACGACATCATCGAAATCGCCCCCAGGTCATGCAAAATGTCTTCGGCGGCAATCGTCTCGCGGCGGATGCGCGACTCGGCAAAGGCCACGTCTTCGGCAATCGCCGGATCCAGGTGATGGCACACCATCAGCATGTCCAGGTGTTCGTCAAGCGTGTTGACGGTAAACGGGCGGGTCGGATTGGTCGACGACGGCAGCACGTTGGCTTGCCCGACGGCGGCAATGATGTCCGGCGCATGGCCGCCGCCCGCCCCTTCCGTGTGAAAAGTGTGGATGGTGCGGTCCTTGAAGGCGGCCAGGGTGTGCTCCAGGAAGCCGCCTTCGTTGAGCGTATCGCTGTGCAGCGCCACCTGGATATCCATGCGGTCGGCCACCGACAGGCAGTTGTCGATGGCGGCCGGCGTGCTGCCCCAGTCTTCATGCAGTTTCAGGCCGATGGCGCCGGCGCGCACCTGCTCTTCGAGTGGCGTCGGCAGGCTCACGTTACCCTTGCCCATGAAGCCCAGGTTCATCGGGAACGCATCGGCCGCCGCCAGCATCGAGTGCAAGTGCCACGGTCCCGGCGTGCAGGTGGTGGCCGCCGTGCCGACGGCCGGCCCGGTGCCGCCGCCCAGCATGGTGGTCACGCCGCTCATCAGCGCTTCCTCGATCTGCTGCGGGCAGATGAAGTGAATGTGGGTGTCGACCCCGCCGGCCGTGACAATCATGCCTTCGCCGGCGATGATCTCGGTGGCGCCGCCAATCGCCAGGGTCACTCCAGGCTGGATGTCGGGGTTGCCCGCCTTGCCGATGCCAAAAATCAAACCGTTCTTCAGGCCGATATCGGCTTTCACGATACCCCAGTGATCGACAATGACGGCGTTGGTGATAACGGTATCCATCACCTCGGCCGCATTGCGCTGCGACTGGCCCATGCCATCGCGGATCACCTTGCCGCCGCCGAATTTCACTTCTTCGCCATAAATCGCGTAATCGTGTTCGACTTCGATGAACAATTCCGTGTCGGCCAGGCGGATGCGGTCGCCCTTGGTCGGGCCGAACATTTCGGCATAGGCGCTGCGGGGAATACTGGCCATCTCAATCCTTTCCGGGTGGAGTATCTTTCAATTCGCCCATGACTTCGCCATTGAAGCCGAATACCTTGCGCTCGCCCGCCAGCGCCACCAATTCCACCGTGCGCTGCTGGCCCGGTTCGAAGCGCACGGCGGTGCCGGCGGCGATATTGAGGCGCATGCCATAGGCGCGCCAGCGCTCGAACGACAGCGCCGGGTTGACTTCGAAAAAATGAAAATGCGAGCCGACCTGTATCGGCCGGTCGCCGCGATTGGCCACCACCACGGTTGCCGTGGTACGGCCCGCGTTAATGCTGATTTCGCCTTCTTCCAATCTGTATTCGCCTGGGATCATGTCCGGCTCCTGTAAAAATGCTGAGGTAACTACGGTATCGGGTTGTGCACGGTAACGAGCTTGCTGCCATCGGGGAATGTTGCCTCGACCTGGATGTCGGGGATCATTTCAGCGATGCCGTCCATCACGTCGTCGCGCGTGAGGATCTGCGCGCCGTCCGACATCAGCTGCGCCACCGACTTGCCGTCGCGCGCGCCTTCCATGATGGCCGCGCTGATCAGCGCCACCGCTTCCGGATAATTGAGTTTCAGGCCGCGCGCCAGGCGCCGCTCGGCCAGCAGCGAGGCGGTAAAAATGAGCAGCTTGTCTTTTTCACGTGGTGTCAGATCCATGGTTGTCCTTTGTAGATTCAGGTATTCCAGATGCGGGGCACTGCCGCCGCGCGCCCCAGCAGGGCCGGGCGCAGCAGCTGCCACGCCAGCAGCATCACGCGCCGCGCCGCCTCGCTGTCGCCGCACAGCAGGCGCACCACCAGCACCGATTTCATTTGCGTCGCGCCAAACTGCGCACCCTCGGGCACGGCCAGTTCGCGCAGCGCCGCCAGCACCGCTGCCGGCAACGGCGCGCCAACCGCCAGCAAGGTCGCGCACACGGTATGGCCGGCCATGCCCAGCGCGCCCTGCATCAAGGGTCCGCCGGCAGCCAGCACGCCCTGCTCCCACCACAGCAGCTTGCCGCCGCGGCGGATCTGCGTGTGCTGGCTGATGCTGCCCGTATTGAATGATTCGCCCGAGGCGCTGCGGCCCAGGCAAACGATATCGAGACCGAGGTAACTGGCGTCTTGTGCCAGCTCCACCTCATGGCGCAGGCGTACGCAAGCCTGGTCGAAGAAAATGCTTTCTTGCGGCAGCCATTCGATGGAAGCGCCTGCGCCGGCGCGCAGCACGATATGCTGGCCCGAGACATGGCCATTGGCGCGGTACCACTTGGCCGCTCCGGGCGAAGTGAGCAAGGCGTGCGCCCCATCGCCCACCGTGGCGTCCACTGCCAACTGGTCGCCACCGACCACGCCGCCCGGCGGATGCACGATGATCGCGTGGCAGACCGCATCACCTTCCGGATACAGCGGCTTTTGTACCCGCAGCGGCCCGTTGTGGCGGCGCTCGACCAGGCGGCTGACCTGACCGTGCAAGGCAAAACCCAGGGTCAGCTGCGCCTGCCACGGCCCGTGGGAGGGCTCGGCAACGGTCGAAGAGATGGCGGTGGTGCAGTCGGGCATGGCAGGCGCTTGGCTAAGCTGGTCAATAAGCCTTGTCAAAGCACAATGCATGCCAATGCCGGGAGCGCCAGCAGGAGTGCAGCGGTGAGTATGCTGCACCACCGTGCAGCATACGCACCATCACGGTGCGCCTGCTGCACACTGCAGCACAGTCAGGCACGCGATGCCGGTCCCGCCTGCCCATCACCCGGCGATATAGGCGGCCAGCTCATCGGGCGTGCCGGTCGGAAACGCCTGCCGCAGATAGTCCAGGAAGGCCGAGACGCGCGCGCTGAGCAGGCGGCGCGACGGGTACAGCGCCCACAGCGCGGTCTCGGGGCCGTCAATGTCGCCCCAGCTGACCAGGGTTCCGGCGGCAAGGTCGCCGCTGACCAGCGACAAGGGCAGCTGCGCCGCACCGACGCCCAGCCTCACTGCATCGCGCACCATGAACAGCGACGCCAGGCACAGCACCGGTTCGATTTCGATGGTCGCCTTGCCGGCCGGCGTCAGCACATTCCAGGCGGCGCGCTCGCGGCGCGTGCCGCGTATGACGGCCGGCGCGGCACTTTTACCGTCGGGCGCCGCCAGGCCGGGCGGCGCCACCACCAGCAGCCTGTCGCGCAGGAAGACGCGGCCGACCAGGTTTTCATCGACAGCGGGATTGACTCGTATCACCAGGTCGTAAGCCTCCTCGACCATGTCGACCGGCCGGTCTTCGGTCGTCACCTCCAGCCTGACCTCGGGATATTGCAGCGCGAAGCCGGCCGCCAGTTTGCCCATTGCCGCCTGCGAAAACAGCATTGGCGCGCTGATCCGCAGCCGGCCGCGCGGACGGGTGCCGCCCTGGGCAATCGCGCCGGCCGTTTCGTCGATCTCGTTGAGCAAGACACTTGTCCGTTCATGCAGGGCCTTGCCCTCCTCGGTAAGTTTCAGCACACGCGCACCGCGCTCGAACAGGCGCAGGCCCAGGCTGCTTTCAAGTTCGACCACGCGGCGCGACAGCGTTGCCTTGGGACGCCCGGTGGCGCGCGCGGCGCGCCCCACGCCGCCGTAGCGGGCCACCAGATTGAAATCGACCAATGCCAGCAAATCCATATGTTCCACTCCTGAGACAGTATGTCTAAATATACCGGCTTTCGGCTCGCCATTGGAATGATTATGATGATCCTGTCTTTTCAACAAACCAAAGGAGCAACATCATGACCATACTTGTTACCGGTGCCACCGGCACCATCGGCCGCCACGTGATCGACCAGCTCGCCCAGCGCGGCGCCAGCGTGCGTGCCCTCGTGCGCGATCCGGCCAGGGCGGATCTCCCGGCTGGCGTCAACGTCGTCAAAGGCGACCTGATGGATCCGGATTCCCTGCGCGGCGCATACGCCGGCGTCTCCGCCCTGTTTCTGCTCAATGCCGTGACACCGGACGAATTCACCCAGGCGCTGATTGCGCTGAACCTTGCCAGGGAAGCGGGCGTCAAACACGTCGTCTACCTGTCCGTCATTCACAGCGACCGTTTCGTGAACGTGCCCCACTTCGCCGGCAAGTTCGGCGTCGAACGCATGCTCGAACAGATGGGCTTTTCCGCCACCATCCTGCGCCCGGCCTATTTCATGAACAACGAGCTGACGATACTGGACGCCGTACTGGCCCACGGCGTCTACCCGATGCCGATCGGCGCCAAAGGGCTGGCCATGGTCGATCCGCGCGACATCGGCGAGATTGCCGCCATCGAACTGCTACGTCGCGCAAACGCCAGCGGCCACCTGGCGGTCGAACGCATCAACCTGGTCGGCCCGGACACGCTGGCAGGCACGGATGCGGCCGCCATCTGGTCCGAGGTACTGGGGCGCCAGATTGTGTATGCCGGCGACGACACGGCCCGCTTCGAGCAAAACCTGCGCAACTTCATGCCAGGCTGGATGGCCTACGACATGCGCCTGATGGCCGAGCGCTTCCAGAGCGACGGCATGCTGCCGGAAGCGGGCGACGTAGCTCGCCTGACGGCCATGCTGGGACGGCCGCTGCGCAACTACCGCGATTACGTCGCCTCGATCGCCACACACGCAACGCCATCCATTTAATCAACGACAAGGAGTGCCATCATGATCTGTTCGACTGCCACGGTGCCGGTCAATCCGGCGGGCGAAGTTCCTTTGACACGCGCCCAGGCATGGGCCGGGCTGGTATGGAAAGCGCGCGATGCACGCCTGTTCCTGCCGCCCGGGCTATGCACACGCTGCGAGGTTGTCGAGGAAAGCGCAAGCCATATCGTGCGCGAAGCCACCATCGGCGATGCGGACCTGCGCGAAATCATCAGTTTCGACACTGGCAGCAAGGTGTCGTTCTTCCAGGCGGCGGGACCGCGCGAAGGGGTGATCGTCAACGAGTTGTTCGAGGACGCCTCAGGCGCGCTGCAGCTGAAGTTCTACTGCTATACGGGCTTGCGCGGCAAGCAGCCGAACGGCCCGGAAGAGCAGGCGGAACAGGCCTGGATGGACAGCGAACAGGGCTACAAAACCGCGCTGCTGTCGACCCTGAACCGCACGCGGGCCTTGCTCGCCGAAGGCAAGCTGTAAGGCAACAGGCGCCTACTGGCGGCTAATGCGACAGTTCGGCGCCCGCAGCCTGACGCGCGCGCACCAGAAAGCCGGCCGAGCATCGGATCGCGATAATGCCCAGCAGCGAGACGAGGGCCGGCACGGCCGCAGCGATAAAGAGCTGGCTTTGCGTCCATTGCAGATGCATCAGGTAGCCGCCGAGCACGGGCCCGAGCACCGAACCGATGCGCCCGATGCCCAGGCTCCAGCCGATGCCGGTGGAGCGCAGCTCGGTCGGGTAATAAGTCGCGGCCAGCGCGTTCAGCGCCGGCTGGCCGCCAATGATGGTGAAGCCGCTGATGAAAATCATCAGGAAGATGGCACCCAGCGACGCGGCGACCAGTGGATTGCCGATCAGGGCGGTCGAAACGATGGCCATCAGGAAGGTGGCCGTCAGCACCGGCGTGAACCCCACGCGGTCGATGATACGTCCCAGCGCCAGCGTGCCGACCACCCCGCCGATCCACAAGGTGGTGCCGGCAAGCACCGCGTTCTGGGTCGAATAACCGGTTTCGCGCATGACGGTCGGCAGCCAGTTCGACAAGAAATACATGGCCAGCAAATTGGCAAAATTCACGATCCACAGCAGCGTGGTGACTCTTGCACGCCCATCTTTGAACAGCGACGCTACCGCCCCACCCCTGGTTTTCGCTGCATCATCGAGCACCAGTTGCGCATCGTCCGGCAGATGCAGACCAGGCGCAAGCAGCAGCAGATTGCTGCGCATTTTCTGCTGGCTGCCCTGGTTCAACGCCAGGAACTGGATCGACTCCGGCAGGCGCCACCACATGATCACCCCGAGCAACAGCGGCAGGACGCCGCCAACCACGAACACCGAGCGCCAGCCCCATGCAGGGATCAGCACGGCGCTGATCAAGCCGCCGATCACCCCGCCCAGGGTAAAGCCACACGAGACCAGCATCATGACGCTGACCCGGGTACGGCGCGGACTGTACTCCCCCGCCAGCGCCATCGCATTGGGCATGATGCAGCCCAAGCCAAGGCCGGCGGCAAACCTGAAACCGACCAGTTGCGGAATCGAATTGGCGAAGGCGGTCAGCAGCATGCACATCGAAAAGAACATCGTCGCGCCGATCAGCACCGGCCGCCGGCCGATCTTGTCGGCCAGGGTACTGAAGGCCAGCGAGCCGACCAGCATGCCGAACAAGCCGGCGCCAAATACCGGCGACAGCACTTCCTTGCTCAGCCCCCACTCCTGGATCAGTGCGGGCGCGACATAGCCCATCGACTGCACATCAAAGCCATCCATCACCAGACACATGCCGCACAAGGCAACAATCAGGACCTGGTTCCTGCCAAACCGGCTGCCATCGATGACCTGCTCGATATTCATCCTGCTGCTCATTGCCGTCTCCTCATGGTCGTCTACCTTATATTTATTGTCAGCGCCGTTCACGGCATGCGGTTCAAAGCGCCAGCACCAGCTTTTTTCCCGCCGCGCGCGAACAGCAAGTCATCATCTTCACGCTGGCTTCCCGCTCGGAACGCGTCAGCACCACATCGCGGTGGTCGACCTGCCCTGCCAGCACCTGCACTTCGCACGAGCCACACAGCCCCTCTTCGCAGTCGCTGCGCACCTCGACGCCGGCCGCCCGCAGCGCCGCCAGCACGGTCTGGTCGGGTCTGACGCTGACGATCCTGCCCGAGTCGCGCAGTTCAAGCTCGAATCCATGCTCTTTCGACGGATCGAGCACCGTCGCGGTGGCGACGAAATGTTCGGTTCTCAAGGCGTCGCCGGGCCACGCCGCGCAGCAATCCTGCAGCGCCTGCAGCATGGCCACCGGACCACAGGCATAGATCTGCGTACCCGGCTCGGGGTTGGCCAGCAATGCCGGCAGGTCGTTGCGCCGCCCTTCATCGCCGGCATGCACCTGCAGCCGGTCGCCATGCAGCTGCGCCAGCTCGGCCAGGAGGGCCATGGACTTGCGGCTGCGGCCGCTGTAATGCACCTCGTACGCCATGCCGAGCTCTCTGGCCCTGCGCGCCATTGCACTGATCGGCGTGATGCCGATGCCGCCGGCAATGAAGATCGCCCTGGACGCCGACTCGTCCATGCGAAAGTGATTGCGCGGACCGCGGATATTGACCGTGTCGCCGGCGCGCAGATGAGCGTGGACCCAGGCCGAGCCACCGCGCCCGCCAGGCTCGCACAGGACCGCGATCTCGAAGGCCGAGGCATCGGCCGGGTCGCCACACAGGGAATATTGCCGTGTCAATTCCGGCGCGCCGCACTCGATATCGATATGCGCGCCCGGCGTCCAGCGCGGCAGCGCGGCGCCATCGAGCGCGGTGAAACGCAGCTTGACGACGCCTTCGGCAAGCCGGGTCACGCTGTCCACCCGCACCGGGCGCGTGATCGTCTGGCGCGATGGCTCGCCGATGCGTACCGGCACGCGCACCTCGAGCAGCGCGCGGTTTGCGCGTTCCGGATTGCGCGCCGGGTCCCACTCCACGTGCAGGTGCTCCGGCCCGCGAAACGAAGTATTGGGCACGTAGGAAAATGCCTGCTCGCTCAGCGTCATGTGCGGCAGGCGACGGGTGAACTCCTCCAGGAAGATTTGCATCTCCATGCGCGCCAGGTTCTTGCCCATGCATTGATGCGATCCGTAGCCGAACGTCAGGTGTTCGCCGGCGTTGTCGCGCCGGATATCGAACAGGTCGGCGTCCGGGAAGTGGCGCTCGTCGTGATTGGCCGACGAGGTGACGATCAGCAGTTTGGCGCCGGCCGGAATGTCGACGCCGTCAATCGTCACGTCCTTGGTTGCCAGGCGCCGCCAGGCGGCCACCGAACCGTTGTGCCGCAAGCACTCGTCGACTGCGTTGGGAATCAGGCCGGGGTCGTCGCAAATTTCGCGCCATGTACGTGGATGCTGCAGCAGCAGCTTCATGGCATTGGCGGTCGCATTGGCGGTCGTCTCGTGCGCCGCCACGATGCCGGCCATCATCATCGAGTGCAGGTAGGAGTCGGTCACCACGTCCGGATGCTCGGCCTGCTTGCGGATGCCATATTTCATCCAGCCGGGACCGGAAGGGTCGAGGCGCATCTTGTCCAGCACCTTGCCGGCAAACTGCCAGAACTTGCCGACCGCGTGCGCCACCGCCACCTGCTCGTCCGGCCTGGGGCGGCCCCAGGTATTGACGGTATGGGCAATCGAATACTCGCGCAGGGTATCCATGTCTTCTTCGGGCACGCCGAGGAAATGCAATGCGACGGTGAGCGGCACTTCCCACAGCATCTGGTCGACCAGGTCGGCCTTGCCGTCGTCGATGAAGCGGTCGACATACTCGCGCGCCAGCTTGCGCACTACCGGTTCGTGCTGCCTCAGTTCCCCGGGCGTGAACGGATCCATCAGCACGCGGCGGCGCGCCATGTGCGTCGGTTCGTCCTCGTTGACGAGGGTGCGGCCCATGCCATAGTTGTAGGAGGCAAGCACGGCATTCGCTTCATCGCCGGTCGGCGTGATTTTTTCCAGCGCGATCGACGGACTGAAGGCGATGTTGTCGCGAAAGATGGCCTTGATGCTGTCGTAGCGGGTGACCACCCAGTAGCCCATGGCCGGATTGTAAAACACCGGCTCCTGTTCGCGTGCCCAGCGCACGTACTCGGGCGGATCCTGCTGGTAACCGTCCGAGAAAGGGTCGAAACTGGCCGCCCGGGGGCTGACCGGGCAGCCGCTGGGGGCTTGCGCGGCGGCGCCGCGGCCGTGGCCAAAAGGGCAGCCCGCTGCATTGATGGTGGGGGTAGCGTGGTTTAAGATGTATCTCCTAGCCGTATGAATTGCTCCTTAATGCGTAATCGTACTACGCTATTCGTAATATTGACATGGCTTTTTTTGCTGCGCCGCAGCAGCAGGCATGGCCCGGCTGGCGCTGCGGATCGGGCATAATGTGCTTTTATGACTTCGCTCCACGACACACACATGAAGAACGAGAATCCCTTGTCCGAGACGCCGGAGCGACGGCAGCGGGTGCAATCGGCCGAGATGGGCATGAGCGTGCTGAAGGCGCTGGCGCGCCTCGATGGCATGGCCAGTTTGACGGCGATTGCGGCCGAAGTCGGCGAAAGCACGGCCAAGGTGCATCGCTACATGGCCAGCCTGGGCCAGGAAGGCCTGGTGGCGCAGGATCCTGCCACGCAGCGTTATTACCTGGCCAGGGAGGCGATCCAGATCGGACTGGCGGCACTGCGCCAATGCCATCCCATCAGGCTGGGCGAAGGCTCGCTGATGCGGCTCAGGGAAACCCTGCAAGTGACGTGTTTCCTGGCGGTGATGGGCAACAAGGGGCCAACCATCCTGCGCTTCGAGGAACCGGGCTTGCCGGTCACGGTCAACGTCAGGGAGGGTTCGGTGCTGCCGGTGCTGTGGTCGGCCACCGGCCAGGTATTGCTCGCCTACCTGGACGATGTACCCATGCGCCAGCAGGCCGAAGCCGAACTGGCCCGGGCAACACCAGAGCAGCGTGCTTCGCTGAACGGCAGCGATCCCATTGGCAAACTGCAGGAAAAAGTACGGGCCGAAGGCAGCGCTGGCATCACCGATACCCTGTTGCGGGGAATCAGTGCCGTATCGGCCCCCATCTTCGAGCACACGGGGCGCGTGGGCGCGGTACTGACCGCGCTCAATCCTGCCACCATGTTCGATATCAGTCCAGGCGGGACAGCCCGTCTCGCGGTCATCAAGGAAGCGAACCAGATCAGCGCCGCGATGGGTTTCAACGGGACGGCCGGCGCCTGAAGAGCGTGGCCGTGTTGGCCAGGTTCAGGTGGTGCAAAGCGGGCGCTGCTCGCGCAGCAGCGCCGTAAACGCCTCGACCGCCAGCGGCCGGCTGAAGTAATAACCCTGCATTTCATCGCAGCCGTGGCGGGTCAGGAAATCGACCTGCTCACGCGTTTCCACGCCTTCGGCGATCACCCGCATGTGCAGGTTGTGCGCCAGCGAGATCACCGACAGGGCGATGGCCGCATCGCTGCTGCTGGTGGTGACGTCGTCGACAAACGATTTGTCGATTTTCAGCACGTCGATGGGAAAACGCTTCAGGTAGCCCAGGCTGGAATAACCGGTGCCAAAGTCGTCGAGCGAGATGCTCACGCCGATGTCCTTCAGGCAGCTCAAGGCGGCCACCGCCTTGTCCGGATCGCCCATCACCGTGCTTTCGGTGATTTCAATACCCAGGCAGCCAGGCTCCAGGCCGTATTTGCGCAAGGTCGCTTCGACGAACGGCACGGTGCGGTCCTGCGCGAACTGCTTGCCCGACAGGTTGACGGCCACCTTGATGCTGCCCAGGCCCGCTTTCTGCCAGGCGCGGATCTGCGCGCAGACGCTGTCGAGCACCCACTCGCCGATCGCCGTGATCAGGCCGTATTCCTCGGCCAGCGCGATGAACAAGTTCGGTGGCACCTTGCCCAGCACCGGATTTTCCCAGCGCAGCAGCGCTTCCGCGCCCAGCATGGCGCCGGTGCGCAAGCACATCTGCGGCTGGTAATGGACCTCGAATTCATTGCGCGCGACGGCGCCGCGCAGCTGCTGCTGCATCGCCAGGCGGGCGCGGATATCGTTGCCCATGCGCTCGGTAAAAAACGCATAGTGGTCGCGCCCCATCTCCTTGGCGCGCACCAGCGCCGTATCGGCGTGGCGCAGCAAATCGTCGAGCGTCTCGCCATCGGCCGGGCACATGGCGATGCCGATGCTGGTGGTCAGCGCCAGGCGCTCGCCGCCCACGCTCAGTTCTTCGCGCAGGCCGGCCAGGATGGTTTGCACCAGCGCCATGGTGCGGCCCAGCAGCGGGTCGTCCTGCAGCAGGATCTGGAATTCGTCGCCACCCTGGCGCGCCACCGTGTCGCCTTCGCGCAGGCAGCCCGTCAAGAAGCGCGCCACCACCTGCAGCGCCTTGTCGCCCACGGCCTGGCCGTGCGAGTCGTTGATATTCTTGAAGCGGTCCAGGTCGAGGCACATCAGCACCATCTGCTGGCCATCGCGGATGGCGCCCGGGCGCTGCTGCTCGAAGCGCTCGCGCAGCAGCGCGCGGTTGGGCAGTCCCGTCAGCGCGTCGTGCCAGGACAGGAAATCGATCAGGTGCTGCTCGGCCTTGCGCTCGCTGATATCGAGGAACACGCCGATGTAATTGATGACGGCGCCGTCCGGGCCATGCACGGTGGTCGCGCTCAGGTGGCTGGGATAGGTGGCGCCGCTCTTGCGCCGCGTCTGTACCTCGCCCGACCAGCAGCCGCTGCCGCGCAGGCCCTGGCGCAGCGCCGCGCAGGCGGCCTCGTCGGCGCCGCCGGCGTGCAGGCGCATGATGTCCATGCCGCGCACGTCCTGCGCCGTGTAGCCGGTAATGCGCGTGAAAGCGGGATTGGAGGTGACGATGATGCCTTGCGGGTCGGTGATCAGGATGGCGTCCTGGGTCGCCTCGAACACCTGGCCGGACAGGCGCAGCAGGTCTTCGTTGGCGCGCCGTATCTGCACTTCGCGCGCCAGCGTGCTGGCCACCTGCTCCAGTTCGGCCGTGCGTTCGGTGACGCGGCGCTCCAGCGTGACCCTCTCCTGCGCCAGTTGCAGCTGGGCGCGGCGCAGGCGCACATGGGCGTCGGTGCGGGCCAGTATCTCTTCGGCCTGGAACGGCTTGGCGATGAAATCGACAGCGCCAAGCGCAAAGCCGCGCACCTTGTCGTCGGTGTCGTGCTGGGCGGAGAGGAAAATAACCGGCACCTGGCACAGTTCGGGCGAGGCTTTCAGGCGGCGGCATACCTCGAAGCCGTCCAGGCCAGGCATGCGCACATCGAGCAGGATCAGGTCGGGCGGGCGCGATTGCGCCGTCCACAGGGCCAGTTCGCCATTCGGTGCCTGGCGCACGGCATAGCCGGCGCCGCCGAGCAGATCGCTCAACAGCTTGAGCGACGCCGGGGTATCCTCGACGATCAGTACTTCGCCCTTCGTATTGACTTCCGGAAAATCGCGGTACATGTAGCAGTTCTCTCAGCTCTGAATGAGGCGCGGCGGTGCTTTGCGCGCTGGACAAGACTCGTTTTGCAGTGAACTACGTTCCATCATCATAATCTTCATTGCAAATTAGCACCACTCCACAGCCGATTTTTTACAAAATTTTTATCCGGACCGATGTTGTCAGTCCACAATCACACCGGCAGGCGCTCGCTGCCCTGTTCCAATAGCGCGCACAGCTGGCGGTACTGGTGCTGGTCCAGCATCGCTTGCAAGGGCGTGACCAGCGTTTGCGCGGCCGGTGGCAAGGCTTGCAGCAACAGGCCCACGCGGGTCAGGTTCAGTTCGCGCAGCGCCGCCAGCAGCGCCGCGCGCTCGTCTGAACTCAATGCCGCCAAATCCTGCGCGCACAAGATGCGCACCGGCGGCGGGGCGGGTGGCAAAGCCACCGGCGCTGCCGGCACAGCTGCCCCCGGCAGTGGCAAGCGCGCACCGCGCGCCGGAATCGCAAACCGGAAGGTCGCGCCCTGCCCCGGCGTCGATTCCACTGTCAGCGTACCTTTCATCAGGCATACGAATTCGCGCGAAATGGCCAGGCCCAGCCCCGTGCCATCCTTGGGACCGTCGCTGTCGGCCTGCACGAAGGGTTCGAAAATGCGCTGCTGGTCCGCCAGGGCAATGCCGGCGCCGGTATCGCTGACGGCAAAGTCGAGCCGCCAGTCCTCTCCGCCCAGGCATTCGCCACGCGCGCGCAGGGTTACGGTGCCGCGCCCGGCAAACTTGACGGCGTTGCTCATCAGGTTCAGCAGCACCTGGCGCAAGCGCGTGCCATCGAGGTGCGCCGCCTGCGGCAGGCCGGCACAGTCGAGGCGCAGCAGCAGGCCATGCTGCTCGGCGCGCATTTCCAGCATGTCCATCACTTCCTGCAGCAGCGGCGCCAGCGCCACCACCTCGCACTGCGCCGACAGCTTGCCCGCCTCGCCTTTCGACAATTCGAGGATCTCGTTGATCAGGTTGAGCAAATGCGTGCCCGAGCGGTGGATGATGGCCAGGTTGCGCTTTTCATCGGCATGCATGTGGGCCGAATCGGCCATCAGGCGAGAAAAACCGATCACCGAATTCAAGGGCGTGCGCAGCTCATGGCTCATGTTGGCCAGGAACACGCTCTTGGCCCGGTTGGCCGCCTGCGCCTGGCTGACGGCCACCGACAGCGCGCCGGTGCGCTCGGCCACCAGTTCTTCCAAGTGATGGCGGTGGCGCAGCAACTCCAGTTCGGCCACGCGGTGCGCCGTGATGTCGTAGTTCGAGCCGACCATGCGCAGCGGCTTGCCGCCGCCGTCGCGAAACAGCACCGCATCGACCTTGATATAGCGGATCGACTGGTCTGGCCAGACGATGCGGTATTCATGCGTGAAGACGTGGCCTTCCTTGAGCGCCGCGCGCAGCGCCTGCTTGGTCAAATCGATATCCTGCGCCAGCAGCGAGGCGCGCCAGATCATGGTTGGCGGCAAGCCGGCGGCGGGATCGGCCTTGAACTGCGCATACATCTGGTCGTCCCATTCCAGTTCGCCGCCGGCCACGTTCCAGTCCCAGATGCCGATGCTGGCTGCACCGGTGGCCATCTGCACTCTTTCTTCACTGCGCTGCAGCGCGCGGTAGCGGCTGTCGAGCAGCGCCACCATGTCGCGGATCGAGCGGTACAGGGTGCGCAGCTCGCCCAGGAACCAGGTCTTGCGCGGCATGCCGGCCGCCACCGGCTGGCCGGCGCGCACGGCAGCCGCATACTGGCCGATGGCTTTCAAGGGCCGCAGCATCAGCCACCACATCAGCAGCCAGATGCTGGCCACCAGGATCACGTCGAGCGCGACGATGATGGCGCCGATGGCCAGTGCGCGCTGGCGCAATTGCGCATGCAGCACCGACGGCTCGGCATACACGGCGACGGCGCCGATAATCTGACCGCCCAGGGTCACCATGCGTCGCTCTGCCAGCAAGGAGGTGTCTTCGGGCTCGAATTCCAGGCTGTCGATGGCGCCATCAACGCTGCGGCGCAAAATGATGGTGTCCTTGCCGATTGCCGGCGTGAGCGAGATGGCGTGCAGTTCGCGGTTGCCGAGGATGCTGCGCATGATCGCCTGCATCTGCTTTTCATCGAGATTCCACAGCGGCAGTTCGACCGCCACGGCCAGCTGGTCGGCGCTGACCGACACGGTGCGATGCAACTGCTGCCAGCGCTGCGCGCGCTCGGACTGGTAGAACAGCACCGCAAACACCAGCAGCAGCAAGGTGACGACAAAGGTCAGCGCCACGCTGACAGCCAGCACGATGGAGACGCCACCGAGACGCCCCGGCTTGCCTTTGCTCTTGATCGTTTCTTCGTTCATGCCTGCCCTTGATCGACATCCTGCGCCAGCCACTGGCACAATTGCCGGTACTGGTGGTGCTCCAGCATGGTGGCCATGCGCGTGGCCAGTTGCGGCAGCCGCGTGGCCAGGCTGGCCAGCACGATGGCGCTGCGCCGCAGGTCGAGCGCGCTGACCGCCTCGAACAGCGCCTGGCGTTCGGCCCGGGCCAGCAGCGCCAGCTCGCCTGGCGTCAACGCCGGCAGTTCGCCAGGATTCAACGCCGGTGCGCCGGCGCGCTGCGCCACCACAGGTGGGGCGCATGCCTCCTCGCGCAGGAAGCGCAGCCCCAGTTGCTGTTCGAGCATGGCAAACAGGGGCTCCTGCTCGATCGGTTTACGCAAGAAAGCGTCGGCGCCGGCCGCCAGCGCTTCCTGCTTTTCCTCTTCAAAGGCCGACGCCGTCATGATCGCCAGCCGTGGCTGCGCCAGGTCCACCCGCGCGCGCAGCCAGCGCGTCAGCGCCAGACCATCCATGTCCGGCATGCGCCAGTCGCTGAGCACCAGGTCAAAGCGCTGCGTGGCGAGCATCGCTTGCGCCTGCGCGCCGCCACACGCTTCCTGCAGCACGAAGCCGAGCGGCGCCAGGAGGCCGGCCAGCAGCTTGCGGCAATTGCCATCGTCATCGACCACCAGCACCGCGCGCCCGCGCTGGGCCGGCGGCAAACAGCACACGCGACCCGGCAGTCCGGGCAAGGCGGCCGGCGCCGCCACCAGCGGCACGCTCAGCGAAAAATGGAACACCGAACCCTCGCCCAGGCGCGACTCGACCTGCAACTGTCCCTGCATCAGGCGCACGAATTGGCGTGAAATACTCAGGCCCAGGCCGGTGCCGGCCTGCGCCACGGCGCTGTCGGCCTGCACGAAGGGCTCGAAAATACGTTCCAGGTCGGCTTCGGCGATGCCGCTACCGGTATCGCGCACGGCAAACGCCAGCAGTACCTGGCCCTGGCCGTCGCCGGCGGGCTGGCAATCGAGCGACAGGGTGACGCTGCCGCGCTCGATGAATTTGAGGGCGTTCGACAACAGGTTGAGCAGCACCTGGCGCAGCTTGGCGTCGTCGAGCCGGACCAGCGGCGGCACGTTGGCGCGCTCCACGCACAGCGCGATACCCTGTTCGCGCGCGCGCATGCGCACCATTTCCAGCACCTCGCCCAGCAGGCCGTTCAAATCCACCGGCCCGGTCTGCAGCTGCATGCGGCCAGCTTCGATCTTCGACAATTCCAGGATATCGTTGATCAGGGTGAGCAAATGGTGGCCGGCGCGGTTGATGATGGCCAGGTTCTGTTTTTCTTCCTCGAACATGCTGCTCGAGTCGGCCATCATCTGCGAAAAGCCGATCACCGAATTCAAGGGCGTGCGCAACTCATGGCTCATGTTGGCCAGGAAAACGCTTTTCGCGCGGTTGGCCGATTGCGCCTCGGTGACGGCCACCGACAGCGCGGCCGTGCGCTGCTGCACCAGCTCTTCGAGCTGGTCGCGGTAGCCCAGCAGTTC
Source organism: Janthinobacterium sp. 1L-D-8-B-C4 (assembly GCF_057291295.1). Lineage (NCBI taxonomy): Bacteria > Pseudomonadati > Pseudomonadota > Betaproteobacteria > Burkholderiales > Oxalobacteraceae > Janthinobacterium > Janthinobacterium sp. 1L-D-8-B-C4. The sequence goes on along the minus strand of NZ_JBXAVX010000001.1, from coordinate 57,703 downwards.
CTGTTCGCTGCGCTTGCGCGCACTGATGTCGACGATGCCGCCGCGCACCAGGCGCCGCCCGTCCATCGGCAGGCGCACCAGCCGTACTTCGGCGGGAAACACGCTGCCGTCGGCATGCCGGATATTGCGCTCCACATGGATCGTCTCGCCCAGCATCACCAGGCGCAAATGTTCTTCCACCATCAGCGCCAGCGGCAGGCCATCGGGCTGTTCGGTGCTGTACAAGTCAAACGGACCGCAGGCCAGCAAGGCCTCGCGCGACATGCCCAGCATCTGCTGCGCGCTGCCGTTCGAATCGACAAAGCGGTCCGTGTCCAGGTCATAGACGAGAATCGCCTCGGGCGCATGCTCGACCAGGATGCGAAAACGCTGCTCGCTCTCGCGCGCCTCGCTTTCCGCGTGCCGCAAGCGGCGCTGCTGCAGCAGCAAGGCGCTCAGCAAGCAGGCCATCATCAGGAATATGCCACCGACCACCATCACGGCCGAACGATGCTCCTGCCACACGTTGGGCGGCCGGTTCAGGAACACGGCCTGCGCAGGCAAAAGGCCGATATCGGCTTCCCAGCGCTGCAGCTGCTGCCAGTCGTACATCGGCACCGGGCGCGCCGCCGGCAGCAAGGTGCCCGGCGCACCCGGCATCTGGCCGGCCAGCACATCGAGCGAGATGCCGGCCACCTGCCGCGCCGCATCCTCGATATCGAGTATCAAGCCGCCCAGGATACCCTGCCCCAGATTGACGTTGTACAGGCCAAAGGCCGGCACATTGGCCAGCCTGGCCAGCAACGCGGCAAACTGCACCGGCGTGGCGATGTTGCCGGCCACGTCACGGTTGACATTGCCCGTCACCAGCAGCGCGTCGGGCGGCAGGTGCGTCACCGTGTCGCGCATCTGCGCCAGGGTCAGATCATCGAGATAGCGTAGCGCCACCTTGCCCTGCCAGGCCTCGGCCGCCTGCTGCATACGGCGCTTGAGTGTCTGGTCGGCCTCGCTGGCGCCGACCGCCATCACGATCTGGCGGGTATGCGGGAACAGCGCCATCGCCTGCGCCAGGGTGCCGGCAAAGTCGACATTGGCCTGCTGCTGCCAGATGGTGGGCGGCGTGCCGGCCGGCAGCGCCTTGCCCGAGGTATTGATGGCCAGCACCGGTGTGGTTCGCGCCAGCGGCGCCAGTTCGCCCAGCAGATAGTCGAGCGCCGGCTGCTGCATGGCCACGATCAGGTCGGCCGGATGGCCCGAGCCTTCGCTGTATCGCAATAGCAACAATTCGCGCATCTTGGCGCGCAGCACCGGCTCGCTCAAGGTGTTCAGGTTGAGAAACTCCACCACCACGTCTTCACCGGCCAGGCCGCCGGCCAGCATGGCCTGCATATAGGTGCGCGTGTACGACTCCACCCCGGCACGGCCATAGTCATACGAGCTGAGAAACAGCACGCGCTTGCCGTGCAGGCTGGCGTGGGGGGTGGAAGATACGGCGGCAGGGGCGTGGGCGGAACTGGCGCATGCAAGCAAAAGCAACAATGCACGGCAGCAGCGCCGTAGCGCCGTCCACCGTTCTCCACCGCCAGGCATCAGCCCACGCGGCGCATTTCCCGCAACGCCCATGTCCATGCCTATCCCGTCCGTCATCATCTGTGTACTGACACTTGCAAAAACATGATAACGTCAACAATGCAGGCAAGTCTATTGCTTGAAGAAACATTTATGTATTCCCGGCAGCACTGATGCCAAACAATTCCAGTTCCAGTCCCGGTATGCCCGACGGCGCATAGATGGTGATCGCCTGCGCCTTGATCATCGCTTCGTGGATGACCCCCTTGTTTTCGATCGCGAAATAACAGGTGTGCGGCCGCACCGGCACTTCGGCCGGCACCTGCGCCATGTGGCGCAGCGTGGCGCCGGGCAAGGCGCGCGCCAACAGCACGTCGATCTGTGCGGGCGACGAAATCTTCAGTTGCAGCGGCACCAGGGCCACCAGTTCAAGCGCCGGCAGGTCCGCATTCACGGCCAGGCACAGCGTGGTCTGCAGATTGACTTTTTCCGCATCGAGGGTAGCGTGATGGTGGGTGCTTCTTTGCGGGTCGATTTCCAGCGCGATCGGAAAATAGCGCGACTGCAACACCGTATCGACCAGGTCGCGGATGATGAAGTCCAGCTTGCCGAAGCCGGGTGCGGGGTCGTCATGCCGGTAGCGCGGCAGGTCGGCCAGCGCGTATTTCCTGGAAAACGTCATCAGACCGCCGGCCAGCGCCGTCAGGTGGCCGAACAGCTGCTCGGGATGGTGGCGGCCGTGGCAGGCGCAATGGCTGAGGGTGGCGATTGCCGTGCTGAGGGTGTTGAGCATCCAGAACGAGGACATGTCGCCGCCGTGGAACTCGACCGCATGGTGGCCCGGCTGCCGGTGGCGGCTGTATAGTGACGCTATTTTTGCGCCCAGGCGCTCGATCAGCGAGTCGAGCATCTGTTGCAAGGCCGCGTTCGCATTGACGGCCAGGCATGGCGGCAACCAGGACGCATCGATCTCGAAGCCGCCACGGCCGCCGCGGCGCAGGCGCACCAGTGGTATGGCCAGGTAGTCGTGCAACGGTTCGCCGTGCCACAGCAGGCGGACCGTTTTTTTCAGGTAGGCCACCGGCATGCTGACGGCTTCGCTGTACAGGTCGGGAGTTTCAACGTCCGCCTGCTGATAACGCGCACCGGATGCCAGGTTGCCGCCATGCGCCTTCATGGCCGGCAGCGCCGCGTAGAACGTAAAGCTGTGCTCGTCGGACGGCAGCCGCGACAGGTCGACCGCGGCGGGCAAGGCGTCGCCGAGCGGCGCTTCGTAGATCTCGCCATCCTGGAACACCAGCGACATGGTGTCGGCGCGCAAGCTGTTGTTGGCCAGCGCATCGGCATTCCAGCCGAGCGCGTGCACACCCCACAGGTGCGGGCTGATCAAGGATACCAGCCGCTGCAAACGCGCTTCATGATAGCGGTCCAGCTGCTGGAACTGCTGCGGGCCGATGGCCAGCCCTTCGGACCATAATAGTTTTGACGGCAATGTCACAGTGCTCTCCCTGGTGATGGCGGAATCTCGCGTTACCAGTCTGAAGTTGCCAGCACGAAAGTCATTGAGGTTGCGCAGCAACTGCCGCTAAATTTTGCGCAATCGCAAATTGCCTGTGGGAAAACACTTCGATACTGGCGATTCCACATGACACCGGCGCCGCCCAGGCGCATCCCAGGCATGGAAACCTTGCTGCCGTATTTCGAACGCGAACTGGTGCTGCTGCGGCGCCATAGCCGGGAATTTGCCGAGCGCTATCCGCGCATCGCCGGCAAACTGCATATGTCGGGCGAGGCCTGCGAAGACCCCCACGTCGAACATCTGATCGAGTCGGTGGCCTTGCTGGCGGCGCGCATCTCGAAGCGTCTCGACGACGACTATCCACAATTCACGCACGCCCTGTTCGAGACCCTGTTTCCGCATTATCTGCGGCCGTTCCCCTCATGCGCGATCGTGCGCCTGCCGCCGCCCGCGCTCGATGGCACGGTATTGCGCCTGCCGGCCGGCACCCTGATGGATTCCGCCCCGGTGCGCGGCGTGCATTGCCGTTTCAGCTCCATCTACGATATCGCGGCCGGCGACGTGAGATTGACGGGCGCCACCTTCGATACCCGCATCAAGGCACCACCGGGCGTGCGGCTGCCTGCGGGCGCCAGCGCGGCAATCAGCATCGCCATCGCGCATCACGGCGCGCCGCCGCCAACGCTGCGCCTCTTTATCGATGGCGAACCCTCGTTTGCCGCCGCACTGCACGACGCGCTGTTCCTGCATGCGGCCTGCGCCTTTGTCGAAGGCAGCGACGGGCGATGGCTGGCCCTGCCTGCGCCGCCGCTGGCGCCGGCGGGCTTTGCCGAAACCGATGCCTTGCTGCCGTTTGGCGCGCGCTCGCACAGCGCCTACCGCATCCTGGCCGAGTATTTTGCCTGCCCCGAAAAATTCAATTTTGTCGATATCGACACCGCAGGCCTGCAGGCTCGCCTGCCCGCCGACTCTCGCGACTACACGCTACACCTCGTGTTGACAGGCATGCCGGCCGATGGCGACAGCGCGCGCATGCTGGCCAGCCTGTCCGGCGCCAACCTGCTGCCCGGCTGTAGCCCCGTCATCAACCTGTTCCAGCAACCCGCCGTGCCGGTTGCCGTCACGCAGCAGAAAACCGAGTATGCCGTGCTGGCCCACGCCACCCATGCGCATGGCTATGAGGTAATGGGCATCGAATCGGTGCATTTGCTGCGCCAGCGCGGCACAAACAGCAGCGTGAGCGAAGTGCGCCCGCTGTACAGCCTGCGCCATGGCGAATGCGCGGCGCAGCCAGGACCGTACTGGGTCATGCGCGACGACCCGGCAGTGGCGCTCAAGAGCGCCGGCCATGAAAAAACCATCAGCCTGGTCGATGGCGACTTCAATCCCCTGCTCCAGGAAAAAACCACCCTGTCGTTGATGCTCACCTGCAGCAATCGCGACCTGCCTTTGGTCCTCAAACACGGCCAGCCGCAGGGAGACTTGCAGCCTTGCGGCGGTGGCGCGCCAGTGCGGCTGCTGCGCCGGCCCAGTGCGCCGCGCCGCTACGCGCCAGGGCATGGCTTGCACTGGCGATTGGTGTCGCACCTGGCGCTCAATCATCATGCGCTGACGCAGGAAGGGCTGCCGGCGCTGCGTGAAATGCTGGTGCTGTACGACCTGGCCCAGAGCCCCACCTCGCAACGCCAGATAGGCGGCATCATGGCGCTGGAACAGCGCCCTGCCACCGCCTGGCTGCGCCACCCGCGCGGCGCGTCGCTGGTGCATGGCGTCGAAGTGCGCATCACGCTCGACGAAGAGGCATTTGTCGGCACCAGCATGCATCTGTTCGTGCAGGTCATCGAGCAGTTCCTGGGCCTGTATGTGCAAGTCAACAGCTTTGTCGAACTGGTGGTGCTGTCGCTGCAAAGCGGAGAGGAGCTGATCCGATGCAAACCAAGAAACGGCATGCAATCTCTGGTGTGATCGCGCACCTGATGGCCGAGCCGTGGCGCTACCAGTTCATGCAGGCGGTGGGCCTGCTGCTGCGCTGGTTGCGCCAGCAGGGCGTGCCGCCCGAACAGGCGCTGGACCAGGTGCTGCGCTTTCGAAACAGCCTGTCGCTGGGTTTTCCGGCCAGCCAGCTCGAACGCCTGTCGCAGCAGGAAGATGGCCGCATTGCCATCACGCCGGCCTTTATCGGCTTGCTTGGCAACAGCGGCGCCCTGCCCCTGCACTACACGCAAGGCATCGCCAACAGCCAGCTCGCCGCCGGCGACGATGGCGCCGCGGCCTTCCTGGATATTTTTTCGCACAGGATGGTGACGCTGTTTTACCGGGCTTGCGGCAAATACCGGCTGGAACACCGGCTGGCGACCGAGGCCAAGGACGAGCAGTTGCCGATGCTGCTGGCGCTGGCCGGCGTAGCGCCGCCGGCCGGCAATCAGGCAGCCAATGCGGCGGCCTGGTATGCAGGGCTGCTGCGCAACCGCCCCGTTTCGGCGCATGCGATTGCCAAGGTGCTGGCCGACCACTGCCGCGTTCCCATCGTGCTGGAGCAATTTGCCGGCGCCTGGGATTATTTGCCGCAGGATCGATTGAGCCGGCTCGGCAGCGCCAATTTCACGCTGGCACGCGGCGCCACCGTCGGCTTGCGGCTATGGCGGCACGACCGGCGCGTGCGCCTGCATGTGGGGCCGGTCGACGAAGCGGCCTTGCAGCGCTTCCTGCCGCACGGCCCCGGCGCACAGGCCCTGGCGCAGATGCTGGCGCTGTTTGGCGCACCGAGCCTGCAGGTCGAAATACGGCTGGTGTTGAGCGCTGTCTGCACAACACCATTAGTACTGAACAGCGATCCGGCAACACAGCGCCGGCTGGGCTGGAACACCTTCCTGCCAACCAGGCAGGGGCAGGTGCGCGGCGCCGAAGTGCGCTATCTGTTAAGGGAAGCGAGGGCCATATGAAACACCAGGGACGCGGCGTGATACGCCTGGGCGACAAGACCGACCATGGCGGCAAGGTCAGCAGCGCATCGTCCGGCACTACCGTGATGGGCAAGACGGCGGCGCTGGCCGGCGACATGACGGTCTGCCCCAAATGCAAGGGCAGCTTTCCTGTCCAAGCCGATGGCGCAGGAGCAAAACACCAGGGCCGCGCCTATGCCTACGACGGCGACAAGACGGCCTGTGGCGCCAGGCTGATCACTTCTTTATGACGGAGCGAAGCATGAACACCAGTATCCTGGCGGCCTTGTCCGCGTTTGGTTTGGCTTCGCAGGAGCGGCGCTTGCTGCGCCTGGATTTTCCGCAAGGCGATGGCCCCGCCGACACCGTGCTGCTGGTCAATTCCCTGCAAGCGACGGAAGCCGTGTCGCGTGACTTTCGCTTCGAGGTGGAACTGCTGTCCGACGACGCCCATATCGCCCTGACCGACATGATGGGACGCATGGTGACCATCAGCATGGTGCGTGACGATGGCAGCGTGCGTTATTTCAACGGCTATGTGGGCGAGTTCCGCCTGCTGCGCGCCGATGGCGGCTTTGCCTGGTACCGCATGCTGCTGCAGCCGTGGCTGGCGTTTGCCAGGCTGCGCCAGGACAATGTCTCGTTCCATTGCCAGAGCGTGATGCAGCTGACCGAAACCACGTTTGCACACTACCTGCAACGCGACTGGAAGACCTGCCTGCAAGGCGACGATCCGCAACTGTCCTGCGCCAACCAGTACAACGAAAGCGACTACAACCATCTGCACCGGCGCTGGGAGGCGCTGGGCTGGCACTACTGGTATGAACACCGCCTTGACGGCCATACACTCTGGCTGGCCGACGACAGCACCCTGGCCGAACTGATCGATGGCGAAGATGACGCAGGCGCCATGCGGTTTCATGCCGATTCCGGCTCGATGGAAGACGATGGCGTCAAGCAATGGCAGGCCGTGCGCCAGCTCGGTTCCGGCCTGCTGACGCTGGCCAGCTTCGACTATAAAAACGCGCGGCCGCAGTACGCCACCGGCCATAGCCTGAACCGCCAGGGCGATGTGTTCGCGCATGAACTGTATCAAAACACCGGTTCTTATGGCTACCGCGATAGCGACCATGGCGCGCAGCTGGCGCAGCGCCGCATGGAGGAAAGCGACCACTTGCGCCAGTACTTCGAGGCGGCCGGCAACCAGCGTCAGGCGCAGGCAGGGCGCTGCTTTACCCTGGCCGGCCATTTCAGCGCGCAGGAAAGGCAATACCAGCGCGGCGAGGAACGCGGCGACGACATCAAGGCGCGCGAATACCTGATCCTGTCGGTCGAGCATGTCGCCAGCAACAATTATCAGGCCGGCAGCGACACCCCCTCCCACTATGAAAACCGTTTTGTCTGCGTGCGCAAGGACCGGCGCTGGCGGCCAGGCTGCGGCTACAACAGCGTGCCTTGCGTGGTGGCCGGCGTGCAAACGGCGCTGGTGGTGGGACCGGCCGGCGAGGAAATCCACACCGACGCGCTGGGCCGTATCCGCCTGCAGTTTCACTGGGACCGGCTCGGCAAATTTGACGAGCGCAGTTCGCCGTGGATACGCGTCATGATGCCAATGGCCGGGCCGCAGATGGGGCAGATCGCGCTGCCGCGCGTGGGCCAGGAAGTGGTGGTGCAATTCCAGGACGGCAATATCGACCATCCCATCGTGACCGGCGTGGTGTACAACGGCACCAATCCGCCACCCTGGCAACTGCCGCAGCAACGCGCCCTGTCCGGCCTGCGCAGCCGCGAACTGGGGGCTACCGGCGCCAATCACCTGGTGCTGGACGACACGCAGCAGGCGATCCAGGCCCAGCTGCGCAGCAGCCACCAGGACAGCCGCCTGTCGCTGGGCAATATCACGCGCATCGACGACCATGCCGGCCGCAAGGAAGCGCGCGGCAGCGGCTTTGAGCTGGCGACCAACGCCTGGGGCGCGCTGCGCGCCGGCAAAGGCATGCTGATCACCACCGAAACACCGGCTGGCGCCGCATCGGTCAAGCAGCTCGACGACACCCTGGCCCGGCTGGCGCAGGCCAGGGAACTGCAGCATGGCCTGGCCGGCATGGCGGTCGATGCCGGCGCCCAGGACAGCGCCGGCGAGCAAGGCGCAGTGGCCGACGCCATCAAGCGGCAAAACACCGCCATCAAAGGCAGCGGCGAACACTTCCCGGAACTGTCCGAACCGCACCTGGTGATGGCCAGCCCGGCCGGCATCGAATTGTCCAGCGCGGCGTCCAGCCACCTGGCCGCCAGCGAGCATGTGGCACTGACCAGCGGCAAGGACATCGCGCTGGCCAGCGGCCACAGTCTGTTCGCCAGCGTGGCCCACAGCCTGCGCATCTTCGTCCACAAGGCCGGCATGAAACTGATCGCCGCCTCCGGCAAGATCGCCATCGAGGCCCACGACGGCGAAGTCGACATCATCGCCCGCAAAGTGCTGTCGCTGATCAGCGAAGCGGACTGGGTCAATATCAAGGGCAAGAAAGGCATCCGCCTGCACGGCGCCAGCCACATGCTGGAAATCAGCGACAAGGTGCAGTTTTTTACCTCGTCGCCGGTATTGTTCAACGGCAACCTGGAAACCTTGGCACCGAAGAGTGTGTCGCAGGAGTTCAATGAAAGGCCAAGCAGCAGCTTTGATCAGGAAGTGTTGCTGATGGAAGTGGACGATACGCCAGCCGTCGGCATCGATTTTGAAATCCTGCGCGAGGACGGCAACCAGTCAGGCAAAAGCGGTGCCGACGGCTCGACGAAGTTACAGAAATCCACCGGCATGGATAGCTATGTGATTCGATACAAGGGAGAACTGCCATGAGCGACAAAGATGATCTGAACAAACGCGGTAATCATCCGAGAGAATTTACGCAGGGCGTGGGTGGATGGGCTGAGTATGCTGTTCACATGACCGAAACAAAAGATGTCGCGCGTCATGAAGTCACTTTGCCGCCACGGAAAGTAATACCCATCATTTTTTTACCGGGAGTAATGGGAAGTAACCTGCGCATGAGTAAAAAGCGGCAAGAAGATTTAAAGCGAGAAGATAATCGCGCCTGGCGACCAGATGACATGATGGGGGTAGGAGGCAAAACAGCCGTTGCCACAGGAAATGGGCTCGGCGGCTGGTTCAAAAATGCTTCGGCACAACAGCGTCAACTTGTATTCGATCCAACAGAGACAGAGATCGAGTACTACCATTACACCGAAAATAATGGCCGATTCGATCCCGAAGGGAAAGAAACATTAGCTGCCGATGCCCGCCATCAAAACGTTCCAGACAGCTTTACGCCCATCCCACCCCTGATGGGTTCCAATCGACTATCTGCTGCAGCACCAAGTGCACGAGCAAAGGCTCGCTCCTACGAAAGTCCGGCACAAATCGCGCGCTGGCGAGGCTGGAGCGAAGTTTTTTTCACAGGTGCCTACGGTGAGATGTTAAAAACCGCTGAGTTGCATTTAAATAATATGGTAGCAGACAAAAAACTGCATCCAGTATGGCGTCAAAAGGTTGGTGTAGCCTCACTTCTTATGCAGGATCCGACTGTTTTTGGTGGCACTTCCGGAAAAGCCATTACGATTGATGATCTTAAAAAAATATCAGCATGCTGGTACCCAGTACATGCAATGGGCTACAACTTCATTCAAAGCAACGGTGTTTCTGCAGTAACCATTGCGAAAAGACTACGCGGCTTGGTCAAAGGATATGTGAATCGCGGCTTTAAATGCAAGGAGGTAATAATTATTACTCATAGCATGGGTGGCTTACTGGCGAGAGCGCTTATTCATCCTGCCTACGGAAACTTAGTCAATGATGAGGAAGTAAAAATTCTTGGCATTTATCACAACGTCATGCCTACCATAGGAGCAGCCGGAGCATACAAGCGCATGCGTTTCGGTTTCCAGGAAAAAGAAGGGTCGCTGGCGGAAATCGAAGCTAGTGTGCTCGGTATCGACGGGTTGCATGCCACAGCAATCCTGGCCAATGCACCGGCTCCACTGGAAATGATGCCGGGCGAAGCATATGGAAAAAAATGGTTAAAAATTGTTGATATTAAAGATCAGGTTCTCTGGAGTTGGCCCCAAGAAAATGAAACCTCTCTCGATAGCATATATTTAAAACCACCTAACGCTTGGTGGCGCCTGATTAATCCAGAATGGGTAAACCCGGCGAACATTTCATCAGAGAATGGCGGTGGCATGAAAAACGTAACCATGCGACTAAAATTTGCATCAGAATTCATGTCTTCGATAGAGAAAACTTTCCATACATACACCTACGCAAGCTATTGTGCATCCAAAAATTATTTTAGTTATGGCGATGTGGTCTTTAAATTGATTGATGGAATGCAGGGTGGTCCCGGCGCGCCTTGGGAAAAATTTGAAAAGTCGCCTGAAAAATGGGTGCTTATACAAGATGATACCAAAGGTCAACTCGTTGTCCAAGCCGGTTTCAGAAGACTGACGTTGAAGCTAATGCCAGCCAACGCGCTCGGTGATGGAACCGTGCCATCAGAGCATTCTGCGCGCCACATCAACATCGGCATCGATAAAGGAATGCTATTTAGACATGGCGACGGTGATGGGAATGGATATGAACACCAGAATAGCTATGCCAATCCAAATGTACTCGCATCCATGATTTATTCTATCGTGCAAATTGCAAAAAAAGCAAAATGGGGATAACTGATGAAAAACAAAATTAAAATACTTCCAATTTTTCTGATTGCTGCAATATTTTTTACACAAACAAATGCCCAACCCAAAAAAAATATAAATTCATTGAAAATCATGAGCAAATTTGAAAAAAACAAAAATTTACTTGAAATTTTATTCTCAAAAACTAAAATTTTATGCTTTGGACGCTATGCGATCACAGTTCCTATTGAAGCGGAATTGATATCCGGAGGCGCATCTTTTCCTTCAAAAATTGAAATAATTAAAGGAGGAATTCTAGCAAAAGATGAAAAAATCAAAGAAGACATTGAAAACATAAGATTTCAAAATAATACATCTGAAATAGTCTATAACGGAATTGGCCCTATCGAAAATAGTTGGCAAATACAATATTATGATAGTAAATTTTCCAAAGAAGACGGAAATCTATATTTTAAAACCTATATCGAAAAAGGAGATCTTATATTCACACTTGGAGGATCAATTCCAGAAGGTGGAACCGTTGCAAGTGCTGCGGCAAGGCAGGCGGCCAGAGCAAAAAGCTTGCGCTTGCGCGACATAAATGAAATACCTGATGAATCGGGCTATTGTCTTGTAGGTGGATTCATGCGTGATAATTCTTATGACGGACAGGAAATGGTCAACGCTGGCCTATATTTCCCCAGCTATCCCGATGTGACATTTTCAATCACTTCGAATAAAAACGCTTACGGCGACTTCCAGCCTGCAGAGTTCGAAAAAAAGATGCGGCCAGAACTATCGTTACTCGCCCGCATCCAACAAGCCAAAGATCAGCAGGGGAAAAATTATCCCGCCCGGACTTTGCTGCGCGAGGGAAAACGCAATGTCCAACACTGGCACGGTGAAGAATCGTTGATACGCCGCACCGACGGTGTCCATGATTTTGAATGGACACTGGTAGGCACGCCAAAGAATATCGCAAACCCATCGGTGCTCGAGGCCAGCATGTTTACCAAGGTTCAGCATAATCTGGTAGGAGCAGCGAAGGCTGCCTCGCTCACTGACGACGAAGCCATCGCTCTGTGGGACAAGCTGCTCTCTGGCCTGAAATTCCGCGTCAAGGTGCCGGGTGCGCCGCCCGGTTCCTACTATATCGATCCCGACAAACCAAAGCCGTCGTCAGCGCCTTGACTATTTGAATTTTGCTATATGGAATGATACGTATAGGCGCTGCTTTATTTGAAAATCTTACAGCCTGAGTTCCGTAGCGAAAATTAAATCGGATGCATGATGATTATTCTTGTACGAAAATTTTGGCTATGTTACGTCGCGACAATGCTGATGAGTTTTATATTAGCATGCACGCCGAGCGACTCCAGCAACGTTGAGTCCATTAACGACGCGAAACCCCTCGGAAAACGCCTGGAGATAATTTTTGAGCAAACGAAAATTGTATGCTTTGGACGTTATTCAATAAAAATACCTAACGAAGCAAGCATCATCATTGGAAGCTCAGCCCTGGAATTCATAACAGGAGGATTGAATGCAAGAACAAGAAAAATAAAAGAAGAAATAGAGAAAATCAAGTGGACAGATGAAACAGCGGATTTTACCTATAATGAAAAAGGCCCAATTGAAGGAACTCGGCAATTTCGCTATTATGAGGATGAATTGGCAAAAAAATATAAACTGCATTTCTTCAGAACGTTTGTTACAAAAGATGACTACACCTTTATCATGGGCGACTCAGTCAGAAGTAATGAAAGTGAATCTGCTACGGTAGCGAGACAATTTGTCAAGGCCAAGGGTATTCGGATACGTCAACCGGAGGAAATTCCACAGGATCCGGGACTTTGCGTGGAACATGGCTTTCTGGCAGAAAACAACTACGCAGAACAGGAAATCGACAATGTGGGACTATATCTTCCAAGTTTTCCAGATGTGACTTTCTCCATCAGTTCAAACAAGGATGCCTATGGTGACTACCCGCCTGCGGTGTTTGAAACAGAAATGCGCAAAGAATTGTCCTTGCTTAATCGGATACAAGGCGCGAAAGACATACAAGGCAGCAGCTTTCCCAAACGCACCTTGCTACGTGAAGGCAAGCGTGCGATTCAGCATTGGAAGGGTGAAGAATCCCTGATACGCCGAACCGATGGTGTGCATGATTTCGAATGGGCACTGGTTGGCAAGCCAAGAGACATCGCGAATCCGTCGGTGCTGGAAGTCAAGATGTACACCAAGGTTGCCCACAATATGGTCGGCGCGGCTGAAGCTGCCTCGCTTACCGATGACGAAGCCATCGCCCTCTGGGACAAGCTCCTGTCCGGCCTGAAATTCCGCGTCAAGGTGCCCGGTGCGCCGCCTGGCTCCTACTATATCGATCCGGATAGGCCGGCGCAGTAAGGCGCTCTGGCGCACGCACCGGCATTGCGCTAGCATGGCCTTTTGCTCAGGACTCAACGATGGTTCATCTGCGCCCCGCCCTGCCCCCTGATATCGATGCCCTGTGGGCGCTGCGCACGATTGCTGTGCGGATCAGTTGCGCCACGCACTATTGCGCCGAACAGGTTGCCGTCTGGGCTGCTTCACCGGTGCCGGCTGGCTATGCCGGCATGCTGGCTGCCGGTGGCGGGATTGTTGCCGTGCGCGATGGCGCGATCGTCGGCTATGCCATGCTGGACCTGGGCAAGCGCGAGGTCGATGCGGTGTTTGTCGATCCTGCCCAGGGCGGGCTGGGCATCGGCAAGCGGCTGCTGGCGGCGCTGGAGGGGTTGGCGAGCGAGCATGGGATTGCGCGCCTGCATTTGTCGGCGTCGCTGAATGCCGTGCCGTTTTACCGCGTGGCGGGGTTTGTTGCGCTGCGCGAGGAAGCGTATGCGCATCCGAGTGGCATCATGCTGGCCAGCGTGGCGATGGAAAAAGTGCTGCTTGCCGGCTGACGGTATTCAATCGCGCTGCCATTCGACCATTGCCGGCCTGGCGCCACCATTGTTGAAAAATGCCGCCATCGCCCGATGGCACAGCGCCATCTCGACACACCGCTCAGCGGGATACACATCGACCTGGCCGTTGGCCAGCCAGTAGCTGCAATCGCCCTTCTCCTCGTCATCGCCCAGCGAGTGATAGCTGGCGTCATCCTGGCCGGACAGATACATCAGCCAGGCGCTGGCGCCATTCCTCAGCATGCACAGAGCCGGCCCCTGCTCCGCATCGACGGCCAGGGTCAGCCATAATTCGCATTGCGCCAGCGACTGCGCGCGGGCCAGCGCCTGCTGCAAATCGGCCAATGAGGCGATGGCGACGGCTTCGCCATGCAGATTGAGTTCCATCATCATGCTTGGCCTGTGCTCAGGTCGGCGGTGGCCAGCGCCGTGCTCAGGTAGAGCTTGCCGCTCAGCTCCTTCAACAGGCTGCTCTGGCGCAGGCGGTCCATCACCGGGCCTTTGACTTCGGCCAGGTTCAGGCTGATGTTGCGCTTGGCCAGGGTGCTGTTCAGTTCGATCAAGCCCAGCAGGGCCGTGCTGTCGATCTGGTTGACAGCCGACAATACCAGCACCAGGTGGCGCGCTGTCGGGTGGCCGCGCAGCTCTTCTTCGATGCGCTCGGTCACGGCTTCGACGTTGCCGAAGAACAGGCCGGCGTCGATGCGCAGCAACAGCAGGTCGGGCACAGTTTGAGCTTCGTAGCGCTCGACGTTACGGAAGTGCTCACTGTTGGGGATGCGGCCCAGCACGGCAATATGGGGCCGGCTGGCGCGCCAGATCAGGGTGCCCATCGATAGCAGCACGCCGATCACCACGCCCGCCTCCACGCCCAGCAGCAGCACGCCGGCGGTGGTCGCCAGCAGCGCCAGCGCATCGCTGCGGTCGTAGCGCCAGGCCATGCGCAAGGTGTCCCAGTCGATCAGGTTGGCCACCGCAAAGATAATGGTGGCGGCCAGTACCGGCAATGGCAGCAGCGCCAGCCAGCCGGTGGGCGCCACCAGCGCCAGCGCCAACAGGCCCGCCGTGATGATGCTGGCCAAGGGCGTGTTGGCGCCGGCCTGGGAGTTGACGGCCGAGCGGGAAATGGAACCGGTGACGGGAAAGCCGCCCGACAAGGCGCTGGCTACATTGGCCGCGCCCAGGCCCAGCAGTTCACGGTTGGTATGCAATTTTTCGCCGCGCTTTTGCGCCAGGGTCTGGGCGGCGGACATGCTCATCAGGAAAATGATAAAAGCGATCAACAGCGCCGGCGACAGCAAGGTGCGCCAGTGCGCGCTTGACGTTGCCAGGTTCAGCACCGGCAAGCCGTTCGGCACATGGCCGGTCACCTGCACGCCCATGCGGCCCAGGCCGCCATAGGTCACCAGCAAGATACCGGTGATTACCAGCAGCATCGGCACCAGGCGCGCGCCGACATCGGCTGCTGTCTTGCCCAGGCCACAGCGCTGCAGCAGGCGCGACAAATAGCGTCTGGCCAGCCACAAACCGGCCAGGCTGGCCAGGCCCAGCGCCATGCTGGGGCCATGCCAGTGCGGCCAGGTGGCGCCCAGCAAGGGCGTGACCTGGCCCCACATGATGAGGATGGAGGCGCCATTGCTGAAGCCGCTGATCACCGGGCGCGACAAAAAATTGGCCATGAAACCCAGGCGCAGCACGCCACACAGCAGCAGCACGATGCCGCTGATAAAGGCCAGTTGCGCGGCCAGCACGATATACAGGGTAGAGCCGGGATCGGCCAGCGGCGCCAGCGCGGCCGCCGTCATCAGCGAGACGATGGCCATTGGCCCCACCGACTGCGTCATGCTGCTGCCGAACAGGGCATACAGCACCGGCGGCAAGATGCTGGCGTAGATGCCGACCACGGGCGGCAAGCCGGCCACCAGCGCATAAGCCATGCCTTGCGGCACCATCATCATGGCTACCACGATACCGGCGGTAAGGTCCCCCGCCAGCAGCGGACGCCGGTATTGCCTGAGCCAGAGCAGCATGATGCGATCCCAAAATCTGAAACCCGAAGCCTATCATGCGCCGAGGCTGGCTGACAGGGGCAAAGCGCTCATCCAGGCGCTATCCTCAAGCCAGCAGCTGCGCCTTGACCGCGCCCAGTATCTCGGCCGACAGCGCTTCGTCATCGACGGTGCGTGCCAGCACAATCGCGCCGACCATCGCGGAAAAGGTGGCGATCGCCTGCTGGCGCCGCTGTTCCGGCGTGCCATCCGGCAGCAAGCCGGCCAGCAGTTCAAACTGTTTTCGTGTCGCCTGGCTAAAGGCCGGCTGCGCGCCGGGTTGCATGCGCGCAACGTCCTGGCCCATCGCTGCCGCCGGGCAACCGCCGCCTGGCGCGTCGCGGTGGCGGGTTGTCAGATAAGACTCCAGAATGTCCGGCAAGCTTTTTCCCTGCCAGCCGGCCAGCGACTTCTTCAAGGCCAGCTCGCTGGCCTCGATCATCAAGTCTTCCTTGGATGCAAAATGGCCATAGAAGCCGCCATGCGTCAGGCCCGCGTTTTTCATCAGGTCGGCCACGCCGATGCCATCGTAGCCCTTTTCACGGAATAACTTCGCCGCCACTTCGACGATGCGCTCGCGGTTCAGGGCCGCCTGTTCTCTGCTTACTTTCATGCTGCCTCCCACAATAATTACACTCATCATATATCTTTGCAGCGGATTTTTCCACTCTGTTAAGAAGCGCACCGTATCGCGTCGCTGCTGCCTTGATACTGGAAGTTAGCCAATATGGAGGTCAGCATGAGCGATAACCAGAACCAGTCGACCGGCAATCTGCAGCGCAGCATCCAGCAGGAACAGGATGCGCGCGACGCCGCCAAACCCGACACACCGGAAAAAAAGGAAGCCGTGCAGACCGGCAACCATACGCAGCCAGGCGCTCCCCTGCCTGCCCAGCACCTGGACAAACCGGGCAGCGAAGCGCAGATGCAGGAGAAACCGCGTTTCCTGGCGCCCGACTATTGCGGCAGCGGCAAGCTGGCCGGCATGGTTGCCATCATCACTGGCGGCGACTCGGGCATCGGCCGCGCCGTGGCCGTGCTGTATGCGCGCGAAGGCGCCGATGTGGCCATCATTTATTTGAACGAGCACGAAGACGCCAACGAAACCAAGCGCTACGTGGAGGCGGAAGGCCAGAGCTGCCTGTTGATTCCCGGCGACGTGCGCGAGCAGCGTTTCTGCCAGGAAGCCGTCAGCCAGGTGATGGCCAAGTTCAACCATATCGATGTGCTGGTCAATAACGCCGCCTTCCAGGAGCACGCCGATTCGCTGCTCGACCTGTCCGAAGAGCGCTTCGACCTGACCATGAAGACCAATGTCTACGGCTACTTCCATATGGCCAAGGCGGTGCTGCCGCACCTGCAGCGCGGCGCCGCCATTATCAACACCGGTTCGGTGACGGGCCTGAAAGGCTCGAAAAAGCTGCTCGACTATTCCACCACCAAGGGCGCCATCCACGCGTTCACGATGGCGCTGGCCGGCAACCTGCTGGAAAAAGGCATCCGCGTCAATGCAGTTGCCCCCGGCCCCGTGTGGACGCCATTGAACCCGGCCGACAAGCCGGCCGACGAGATCACTACCTTTGGCCAGGATACCGACATGCACCGCGCGGCCCAGCCCGAGGAATTGTCGCCGGCCTATGTGTTCCTGGCAGCGCCATCGTGCGCCAGCTATATCACCGGCATCGTGCTGCCCATCACCGGCAGCGTGGGCGAATAGGAGACCCTATGCCGCGAGCGTTATGGAAAGGCGCGATCAGCTTCGGCCTGGTGCATATACCGGTCGAGCTGATCTCGGGCAGCCGCGATCATGAACTGGACCTGTCGATGCTGGACCGGCGCGACTTTGCACCCATCGGCTTCAAGCGCTACAACAAGAAGACGGGCAAGGAAGTGGTGTGGGACGACATCATCAAGGGCTATGAATACAAGCCCGACGAATACGTGGTGCTGTCGGACGAAGACCTGAAACGCGCCAACGTCAAGGCCACGCAAACCATCGACATACTAACCTTTGTCGACGCCGCCGATGTGCCGCTGACCTATTACGAGCACCCGTACTACCTGATCCCCGGCAAGGGCGGCGAGAAAGTCTACGCACTGCTGCGCGAGACCTTGCGCAAGGCCGGCAAGATCGGCATCGCCAACGTGGTTATCCGCACGCGCCAGCATTTGTGCGCGCTGGTGTGCATCGACCAGGCCATTGTGCTCAACACCTTGCGCTTTGCCGATGAGATCCGCGAGATGGACGATCTCGACCTGCCCGGCAGCACCCTGAAAGAGGCCGGCATTTCCGACAAGGAACTGAAGATGGCATTGTCGCTGGTCGAAGGCATGAGCGAAGCGTGGAAACCCGAGCAATACCGCGACACCTACCGCGACGACGTGCTGGCGCTGGTCAAGAAAAAGATCAAGGCGAAGCAGACCAAAACCATTACCGCGCCTGAACCGGAGGCCGAGGAAGCGGAAAAACCGGACAATGTGATCGACCTGGTGGCGCTGTTGCAGCAGAGCTTGGGTAAAAAGGCGCCGGTCAAGAAAGCGTCAGCGCGCAAGCCGGCGGCAAGCAAACGCAAGGCGGCTTGAACCCCAACGTCGAACAGCCGGGGTCGGTCGCTAAGCGATCGGAATACGTCCCATTGGGACGTATTCCCCCGTCGGGTACGATCCCAGTATTTGCCGTTGGGTTTAAATGCGTTACCTGTCCGCCTCAAACCCCAGCCTCTTCATCGCCGCATCGATCCCCTTCGCACTGCGCGCATACCCGTCCCATGGCGTATTGCCCACGTCCAACCGGCTGTGGACATTGCTGACATTCCATTGATCCGCCGCCTTCAGCTTGTCGAGTTCTTCCCACGCCAGCGGCACGGAAATGCCGAGACCAGGCCGCGTGCGTACTGACCAGGCCGCTACCGTGGTGGCGCCGCGGCCATTGCGCAGGTAGTCGATAAAGATCTTGCCCACGCGGTTGGCCGGCCCGCTTTTGACGACAAAGCGTTTCGGGATCTGTTCTGCCATGTGCGCGACGATGGCTTGCGAGAAGGCTTTCACCGTGTCCCAGTCATGCTTGGGGCGAATCGGCACCACCACGTGCAGCCCCTTGCCGCCGCTGGTCTTCAAAAACGCCGGCAAGCCCAGTTCGCTCAAAAAGGCCCGCAGCAGCACGGCGGACTCCTGGATCGCGGCCCAGTCCACGCCCTTGCCAGGGTCCAGGTCGAATACCATGCGGTTGGGCAGCTCGTAGTTGCTGGCCAGCGCATTTTGCGTATGGAACTCCACCACGTTCCACTGCGCAGCCGACAGCAGGCCTTGCGCGCTGGCCACTTCCAGCATCGGCGGGTGCTCCGGGTCCAGCCTGGCGTCGAGCTGTTTTACCCCCGGCATTTTCGATACTTCCGCATGTTTCTGGAAAAAAAGTTCGCCACCCACGCCGGCCGGTGCACGCACCAGCGACACGGGCCGGCCCCGCAAATGCACCAGCATCAGCTTGCCGACCAGCGCGTAGTAGCGCACCAGGTCCATCTTGGTGGCGCTGCTTTCCTTGTCGATCACGCGGTCGGGATTGGTAATTTTCAGGCCGGCCGGCAGCATGCTGGCAGGTGATTTCTCGGCAGGCATGGATTTTTCCTTTTTTGCGGTGACCGCTTGCGGCCGTTCACGCACGATGGCCGACGCGGGCTTGTCGCTGCGCAGGCCATGAAACACGGCATGGCGGATGGCGCCGCCGGTGGTCCACTGGGCAAAACTGACTTCGGCCACCAGCGTCGGCTTGACCCAGACCGGCCGGCGCACGCCGCCTGCCTTGCCTGCGTATGGACTGGTATCGACGATCAAGGCATCGAGGCGGCGGCGCAGGTCAAGCAAGGTATCCTGATCGAAGCCAGTGCCCACATTGCCAGCGTAATGCAGCTTGCCGTCCTCGTCATAGGTACCCAGCAGCAAGGAGCCGATACCGCTGCGCGCACCCTGCGGCTCGGCATAACCGCCGATCACGAATTCCTGGCGCATGCCACACTTGAGCTTGATCCACTCGGTGGAGCGGCGCGCCGTGTAGCGCGAACCGCGCCGCTTGCCGATCACGCCTTCCAGGCCCAGCTTGCAGGCCGTGGCCAGCAGTTTTTCGGGTGTGGCGTCGAGCTCATCGCTGAAACGCACCAGTGGTGACGTGGGCAGCTGCTTCAGCAACTGCCCCAGCAGCGCGCGGCGCGCCTCGATCGGCTGACCACGCAGGTCATGGCCATCGAAATACGGCACGTCGAACAGGTAATACACGATGTCGCTGGTGGCCTCCTTGTCGAAAGCCAGTTGCAAGGCGCCGAAATCGGGTTGGCCATCCTTGCCATTGACGACGATTTCACCGTCATACCAGCCCGGCGGCAAGCCCATCTTTTCCAGTGCCTGGTGCAGCTTGCCCAGTTTATGTGTCCAGTCGTTGCCGTTGCGCGTGATCAGGGCAATCTGCTTGCCGTCGCTTCTGGCGAGGATGCGGTAACCGTCGAATTTGAGCTCGAATATCCAGTCTTGCGCGTCCGTTGGCGGCGCATCGACCAGGGTCGCCAGCTGCGGCGTGAGCGTTGCCGGCAGCGCGCTGGCCGGCGCCTCTTTCTGGACCGGAGCCTTTACCGGCGTCTTTTTGCGCTTGGGCATGGGCTTGCTTTTCACGCTGTCGGGCAATTCGTCGACCACCGAATATTCAAGCGCGGGCCGCGTGTAGTCGTCCTTTTCCTTGATCAACAGCCAGGCCGGCTGCTTTTCGCCCTTGCCCTTCATGCGCACCAGTACCCAGTTGCCGTGCATCTTGTGGCCGTGCAAGGTGAATTTCAGGTTGCCGTCCGCCAGCGCCTTGCGCGCATCCGGCGTGGCCGCTTGCGGTTCCCAGGTGCCCTTGTCCCAGATAATCACCTTGCCGGCGCCATATTGCTTTTCGGGGATGGTGCCCTCGAAACTGGAATACGAGATCGGGTGGTCTTCGACCTGCACCGCCATGCGCTTGTCGCGGCTGTCGTAGCTGGGGCCTTTCGGCACGGCCCAGCTTTTCATGGTGCCATCGAGTTCCAGCCGGAAATCGTAGTGCAGCCGACTGGCCCAGTGCTTCTGGATCACAAAGCTCAGCTGTTCACCCTCGGCCTCGTCGCCACCGGCCGGCTCGGGCGTGATGGCGAAGTTGCGCTTGGCTTGGTAGGTCTTCAAGGCGTCTTTCATGGCGTACCCAGGCTATGATCATGGACCAAGTCTAGGCCGCACGTAGTGCGCGCGCAGTACGCCAGCTAACAGAGCGGTTTGATCAAGCCTCGATGGAGCCCGCCGCCAGCGCGCTGTTCAGGAAAGCCGCATCGCCGTCCTGAGGGGACGCGTCCGAGCGACAAGACAGATACTTTGTGATCTGATCAAGCCATACTTTGTCCGGCTGTTCGACCAGGACTTGCGCGGCATCGGCGGCAAACAGATGGCTCAAGGTGTCGATACGCTTGATATGCCGGTCCAGTTTCTTTCTGTCGAGGCTGGGCTCGGCGGCAAGAGCGCGCGTTTGCATCAGCCGCGCCGGCGCCATCTGGTCATTCCGGCTGGCCATGCTGGCCGCTGCGCCCGCCTCGGCAAACCCGGCGCTTGTGGACAGCAGGCTCTTCACCGCCAACAGCCGGGCCTGATAGAACTCGATCAGGCCCACCTTGTGGTCTTCGCTGAGGTCGGCCGAAGCGAATATCTGCGCGGCGCACTGCAGCATCAGGGCCTGTGCCTCGGCAACCTTGCCGACCACCGCCATCGCACGCGCCTGTTGCCAGACGGCGTGAAATGGCAAGGCGGCATAATCGTCGCGCAGGGCCATTCTTTCGATCGACAGCACGCAAAAATCGAGGCCGTCCGGCGCCGAGAACGCGGCGCCATCCTGGCGCATCAACTCCCCTTTGTGCATGACCAATCCCGTCGTATTGATGGCGCCACCGTTGCTTGCACCGAGCATGACCAGATAACTGCTGCGCAACGGTGCATCACCTGCGATAACCACGCGGCGTTCGGCCAGCACGCACTGGATATCCTTGGAAGCCAGGCAATCGAAAATCGTCTCGCTGAGCTTGTTGGCGACAGCGAGATATTGCGAAAAGCCGGCAATATCGACACTGCCAAACAATTTCTCAAAAATGGTAAAGGTATCTTTGCGCCGGTCGGCAATCACGGATTTGAACAAACCGACGAACAGCGCCACATCGCCGCCCATATAAGGCGTCGGCCCGATGACCATGGTGTCGCGAAAGCGGATGCGCAATTTTTCGGCGTCGACACCCGCCGGCAAGCCGCTCAGCATGGCATTGCTGACAAAAAAGGGATGTCGAATGAGCTTGCCACCGTAGTTATAATCGGCAAGCAAGAAAGTGGCCGGCACCAGGTCCTGATGCCACTCGCGGCCAAACGCGAGCGACATGTCTTTCAGGCGCACCTGGAAATAGCCAGGGCCGTCCGTTACGGGTAGCGCCTCCTCGTTTGGAAAGGCCAGGGTCACGTGCGAGCTGGCTTTGCCACGCGAAAGATAGTCGAAAAATGCAGCAAAAGGCATCGCATGCTCCTGTTGACCGTATCAGCCGTCGGTTTGTGGGTCCAGTGTCTGCATGAACAGCAATACCGAGGTCCATGCCAGGCTGGTGCTGTTGGTATTGTATAAATGGGCCTTGCCGCGCATGAAGGCATATTCGAGAAAACGTCTTGGCTCCGGGCCATTGAATAAATTCTTGTAAAAGGCCACGGAAAATTTGTAGGCGATGCTGTCGAGTACGGGCCACGCATAACCGGCCACAGCAGGAATATTGCGTTCAATCAGCCGCATGATGAAGCGGACATCGGCGCTGCCGCAACTGTTTAAAAATACAAATTGTGCTTGCTGGGCAAGCTGGGAAAATTCTTCGATATCGAGCAGATCGTCTACACCGTCGCCAAGCGCCAGGTAGGCCCGTCCGTTCGCGCCCAGCGCCGAATGTCCGGTGTAATGAATCAGCTGCCATGGCTGCTGCGACAGGACGTCGCGCACGGCGTCACCGTAGCCGCCTTCTGGAAACTGGGCGGGAGAAACCAGGGTCGGCGGCGCCAGGTTGAACGCGGTTTTATTGGTATCAAGATAATCGTACAACCACTTTGCCTCCTCGACCGCCATGGGGATTTTTCCAAAACCGCGCGCCAGCGGCGCAGCGACACTGAACTGTTTCGCCTCGCCCTGAATCACCAGGCAGCGCAGCGCACTGCTGCGACTGGCCCGGTCCTTGAACAGCGGATGGCGCGCGCCCATGCCGCCAAATTTACGAAATATCGGCGCATGCAACATCCACCGGTCGGGCGCCGCTGTCACGTTGCCCGCGCGGGGCTGCGCCATGGTTTCGACCAGCAACTGGCTGGTGCGCTGGTCGACATGAAAGCGGATGCGGGCCGTTGCCAGCAGCGTTCTGTCGTACAGCCTGCTGAACAGCGCCTCGGCCAGGCCTTCATTCTTGATGTTGTTGGCAATGAAATGCTGGTAGATGTCATGGCCCAGTCTGTCGATCAGTTGGTGACCCGGAGCGTCTGCGGCATGGTTGTCCGCGACAAACTGGGCCAGGCTGGAGTCCAGCAACAACCTGTCGAGCTCTTCTTTCGTGATCTGGATCATGCCGGTCGCTTCGATGGGATTGTTGCCGGTGCCACGCAAGGACCAATGGCAACGGCTGTCGATCAGCTTGATATCGAGATCAAGCTCGTGTACCGGCTTCGGCACGCTGTCGCCACTGATCAAGCGCGCGGCCAGCGGTGGCAATTGCTGGTGCGTTTCACTGACGCGCAGCAAGACGACCTTGTCGAGCATGCTCAGCGCCGCACTGCGCTTGCCATCGTCGGTGGTGACAAGAAAAATGATCGGCAGTTGAGGATTGTGCGCGCGTATGGCAAGAAATTCTTCGTCAAGCGGAACGGTGCGGTCGACCGGCGGCGGCGATAGTGCATCGACCGGAGGCGACAGGCTGGCCACCAGCAAGAGACAATTTTCCGCGCCACGGCGGGCCAGTTGATCGCGCGCGGCCTCGAGGTTCGATACCGGCACCGTTTGCACGTCCAGTTTCTCGGCCAGAAGATCGGCGATCATTTTGGTCATTTCCGCATATTCATGAATGACCAGTATCCATTTCATGGCGGCTCCCATTGTGGCGCCAGCGGCAATGCGATCTCAAGGAAGAAATCGGCGCTCAGCTGGCGCCGGTATGCGCCGCCAGCCTGGCGCACCAGCCGCTCGATCACGGCGTCGCCCAGGGTGAGGTCGCGCAACGATTTACGCCGCCACAGTTCGCTGGGCCCGGGTTCACGCTCGCTTTGAAAGTCCGGCTGCCAGTCACCGGCAACGCGGAACTGTACGCTGCCCTCGCCGCGCGTGGCAGACACGGCAAGCCTGCTGGCCTGGGGACGCGTACGCAGGCCAAACGCAATCAACGATTCCAGGCAAAACTGCAGATCGCTGAATTCCATCAGGACCGGCATGGGCCCGAAACCCTGTTGTACCTGCAAGGCATCCTGCAGACTTGGCGGCAACGAGGCCAGGGTCAGGTCGAGGGTTCGTCCCAGCTCGACGGCTACCGTGGGCAGGTGCGTCTCATCGGACGAAAACAGCCGCAGCAGGCGCTCGAGCGGCAGGTCGGCACGGCCCAGCTGGCGCAATATTTTATCGGCGGATTGCTCGCCGATCAATTCGCGCGACTGCTGCAGCCAGGCCACCGCCAAGGCCAGCGGCACACGCCCTTCCAGTGCGGCGTGACGGAACACTTCCTTCAACTCACTCAGCCGCTGTACTTCTTTCTGGAAAGTAAAATCACTGGCGACATACACCCTGCCGCTCAAATGGGCAGGCAACAGCGAGGACGACAGCAGCACCGGAATTTTGTCACCGTTGAGCGCGCACAAGACCAGTTCCCGATGGTAAAAATCGTTGGCGTGCGCCAGATCGTCACGCAAGCATGCTTCATCGATCAATGTTCTTATCTGCATGCCTGACGACGATACGGCATCGAGGCCCAGCATTTTTTTCGCCGCGCGATTGCTCCAGCGTATGCGGCCATCATTATCGGTCTCGATCACCGCGTCATTGATCGCGTAGAGCACGGCGCGCTGCAATTCAAACAGTGCCGAGCGGTACAGTATGGCGCCCGCTTCCACGGCAAGAAAACTCAGCAGTTCGATTTCTTCGACCGCAAACGCGTTCGACAGCGGCGACTCCACGTTCAGTACCCATTGCGTGCGCTCACCGATCACCGGTACCGCCAGCCCCGAACCATGCGCATCAAAACCGGCAACACCACCGAACGGCCCCTGCGCGCGCGTGTCGGCAACGTTCACGATCGACTGCGTCTTGATGGCGCGCGCCAGCGCATTCTGATCGTTGCCGGCCAGCGCATGCGCCTCGGGCGAACGCGGCAGTACAAGGCAGGTCTCGAGCGGCTGGCCGGCGCTGTTGGCCTGGCAGATCAGTTGCAGGCGATCGCCGTTTTCACTGCTCTGGAAAATCGACACGTGTTCCCAGCCAAAGTTTTCAACCAGGCGATTGACCAGTTCGTCCGCGACGCGCCGCACATCGGTTGCGTTGGCGCTCAGTCCGCGCATCAATTCAAACACGGCGCGCTGGCCGATACGCTCTTCGCGGTGCATCGCGGCCAGCACCGCCGTGCCCAGCGGCAGGCGTTCCAGCATGGCCAGTGTCTCGGGTCCATAGCGGGCGGCAACATGCGAGTCGATGCCGATAAAGCCGACCACCCGGTTGTCATCGAAAACCGGCAAGCTCACTATTTGCCTTACCCCGCTATCAAAGAAGGCCCTGGTGACAGCATCTTCGCGCAGCATCCTCGCATACAGCGGATCTTCGCGCATCTGCGCGACATCGAGCAGGTGCGCCACGCTGTCGTCGAGAGCCTGTTCGAAAAATGCCGGAATCGGCCACCAGCGCAGCCGGTATTTTTCGGCCGCCGCCGGGTCGCTGGAATACAGGCGGCGCAAGTGTTTGCGGCCCCGGCTGATCAAGGTGATGCGCAACTCGTCAAACTCCAGCAAGGTGCGCAACTGCCGGGTGACGCCCGCAAACAGCTGTGCATTGTCGATCGACGATTCAATCTCGTCATGCAGGGAAATGCGCGCTCTTTCCTGGCGCAGGTCGCGCACCAGCACCACCGATCCCAGCACATTGCCGTGTCCGTCAGAATCGGGGAAGGCGTAGATGCTGATCGGTACGGGCAAGGCGTCGGGCCCATCCGCTGGCCGCCTGAATGTGGTGACATAGGCCGATGACTGGCCCTGCAAGCGCACATTCATCTGTTCGATCACGGTGCGATGCGCCTGTTCGTCAGGAAACAGCATGGCGATATCGACGTAGACCAGGCTCGATACCCCAAGCATGTCTTTCGCTGCCTGGTTAGCGTAAGTCATCACGCCATCATGGTTGAAACGCACCACGGCCATCTCGAAGCCATCGAGTGCAGTCAATTCTATTTTGTAGTATTTGCTCACGCGCCTCCCTGTCGGACTGGTCGTAACGCCGTGGCTTATATACGGCACTGAGCAATATCAAACGACGCCAGCGGAAGATCCATTATCGGCAGCTACGCCAGCGTGAACATTGAGGCAGCGCATGGCGGGTTTGCTATTAATCAAAATAAACAATATTGGCGGAAAAACTACTGACAGGAAACACAGCGCCACCCAGTTGTAACTGTTTGTAATGCCGTGTCAACCAAGTTGCTCCAACGCGCGTTTTTTCCTCAGTGACAGGGGAATTGATCTCCTGAACTGCCACTCCACTTCTTGAGGAACTGCACCATGAAAAAAGTTATTGCTACCATCATCGCTGGCTTGTTCGCTACCGCAGCCTTTGCCCAGACTCCGGCCGCGCCAGCAGCAGCAAAAGCCGAAGCCAAGCACACCAAGGAAGTGACGAAAGCGGAAGCCAAGGAAACCAAGGCTGTGGCCAAGGCCGACGCCAAGGAAGCGGCAACCGTCGCCGACGCCAAAGCCGACGTCGCCAGCGCCAAGGCAGATGCCGGCGCCGCCAAGGCAAAAGCCCACACCAAGGCCAAGAAAACCAAGGCCAAGGCTGACGAAGCCAAAGCCTCTGCAGTGGCCGAAGCACCAGCCGCCAAATAAACACGGTTTTTCAGTGCGCGAAAAGACAGCTTCGGCTGTCTTTTCGCACATGCGCGCTACATCTGCCGGAACTGCCGGCTGTACGCTTCACTGACGGCCAGACTGCCGCGTCCGTCCTTCAGGTGCAGCAGCATCGCCGTGCCATCCCGGTCGATGCGTTCAACCGCGTGCAGGTTGACGATGCTGCTGCGGTGCACCTGCGCGAACTGCCCCGCATCGAGCTGCGCCAGAAGTTCTTTCAGGCTCAGGCGTATCAGGCCCTCGCCATTCCTGCCCACTACCCGAGTGTATTTTCCGTCGGCCTGGAAATAATCGATCTCGTCGACCAGCATCAGGCGCACGGTATTGCCGGTTGACGCCTTGATCCATTTCAGGCTTGCTGGCGGCGTCGGCATCGGCGTCGGCAGCTGCTGCTGTACAGCCGGCTGCTGCGGCGGCGCGGCCGATGCCACGCGTGCCTGCAGGCGGCGGATGGTGTGCAGCAGCCGGCTGGCGGTCAGCGGCTTGAGCAGGTAATCGATGGCGCCCGCGTCAAACGCCGCCAGCGCATGCTGCGCATGGGCCGTCACGTACACCAGCTGGCAATCTGCGGGCAAATGCGGCGCCAGTTCCAGGCCGCTCAAGCCCGGCATCTGGATGTCGAGAAAAACGATGTCGGGCTGCTGCGCGGCGATCAGCGCCAGCGCGGCCACGCCATCGGCAGCTTCGCCCACCAGCTCAAGTTGCGGCCACAGCAGCTGCAACTGGTCGCGCAGCTCGGCCCGCAGCAGCGGCTCGTCTTCGACGATCACGGCGCGCGCCATCATGCGCCCGCCTGCGTTGCCGAAGCTGGCAGCGGCAGGCGCAGGCCGGCGCTGACGCCGCCCGCCACACCCGCCACCACCTCCAGCGTGGCAGCATCGCCATACAGCAAGGCCAGTCTGGCGTGGATATTCGACAACCCCAGGCCTGCGCCTTGCGCTGCACTGCCGCCAAAACCGGCGCCGTCGTCATGCACGCGCAGCGTCAGCATGCCATCGTCCAGCATGCCATCGTCCAGCTCCGCCTCGATACGCACCGTGCCCGGCTGCGGCCAGCCTTCCAGGCCATGTTTCAGCGCGTTTTCCACCAGCGAGATCAGCATCGCCGGCGGCATCGGCAGCGCGCGCACCGCATCGCTGGCCTCGATGGTGAAACGCAGGCGTTCGCCCATGCGGATGCGCATGATGGACAAATACGCCTGCGCCAGGTCAAGTTCGCGCCCCACCGTCGACGACACGGCGCGCAGGTCGGGCAAGGCGCTGTGCAGATAGTCGGTCAGGTGATCGAGCATCGCAAGCGCGGCCGCAGGTTCGGTGCGCATCAGATACTTCAGGTTGGCCAGGGTATTGAACAGGAAATGCGGTTCGACCTGTGCCTGCAGCGCCGACAGTTTCGCTTGCAGCGCGGCGCGCTCGGCCGCCTGCCCGCGCGCCGCAGCACCCAACGCCGCCTTGCGCCGCGCCAGCCCAGCTTGCAACTGCGCCGTGACCGCTTCCACCGCGCGCAGGGCGCCGCCTTTTTGCATGACCAGGAAATCGGCGCTGAGAATGCGGCGCACGCGAATTTCTACGCCCTGCCCAGGCTCGGCCCGCAACCGCACTTCGGTCGCGCCAAACACGCGAAACGGCCGTGATCGCCCCAGCACGATGATGCGCTCGAACGGATCATGGGCAAACGCGGCCGGCCCTGCCAGCCCGAGCGCCTGGCCGGTGACCAGCCCCGACAAGGCTTCGGCGCACAGCTCAAAGCTGGTAAAGATATCGAATGGCGACGACAGCTCGCGCGTAACCCGCGCCGAGATCAGCTCCTCGGTCAGCACCACGCCCTGCTCCTCGAAGACGCGCAACTGCTGGCGCACCATGCCGTTGACCGCCAGCAGCGGCATCAGCAGCGCAAACAGGGGTGGCAGCGCCTGTGACCACGGTCTGCCAGCACCTTGCGGCAGATGCAGCAGCAAGGCGGTCACGCCGCCAGCCACGATCAGTATCGGCAGCAGCATCATGCCGCAGCAAAAACGCAATAGCGTCTGCATCAGGTAGCGGCGCACCAGGCGCGGATCGTGGACGATCAGGGCTGGCAAGGGGGCGAACGAGGCGTGCATGGCGGTGCCGGTGATGGCTGGGATGCTGATTCTAGCGCGGCGCGCTTGGCGCCAGGCGACTATGCGGCGAACGGGCGAAAATCGGGCATGAATGCGGCGATACGGGCATCAACGAGCCATGTAAAAGCGCGTAAAGATGCGAAAAGAAAGGCGATTTCGTGATCTGCACAATTGTCCGGCGGCGCACCTCATAATATAATTGAGAATTATTCTCATTCTCATCCAAGCTCCAGGAGCCGTTCCCATGCAAGCCCATCCCTTCCAGCATCACCTTTGTACTCTGCCGCTGCGCCCGCTGGCCCTGGCCATTTCGCTGGCGCTGGGCGCCGGCCTGGCGCATGCCGACGACGTGCCGGCAGCGCCTGACGACAGCACCATGCCGACCATTACCGTTACCGGCGCCCACCAGGATTCCTACACCGCACGCAAGAGCGCGTCGGCCAGCAAGCTCGATCTGTCGCTGCGCGAAACGCCGCAATCGGTATCGGTAGTCACGCGCGCGCAGATGGATGACTTCAGGCTCGACAGCGTCAACAAGGTCTTGGCGCAAACCACCGGCGTGACGGTGGAAGAAGTGGAAACGGACCGCAGCTACTATACGGCGCGCGGCTACGACATCACCAATTTCCAGTATGACGGCGTGGGCATTCCGTTTATCTTCGGTAATGTGATGGGCGGCCTCGATACGGCCATCTATGACAGGGTCGACGTGGTGCGCGGCGCCAATGGCCTGGTCTCCTCGACCGGCAACCCGTCGGCCACCATCAATTTCGTGCGCAAGCGCCCCACCGAAGGGCTGGCCGCCTCGGCCGCGCTGACGCTCGGTTCCTGGAACACGCGCCGCCTGGACGCCGATATGTCGACGCCCTTGAGCGCCGACGGCAAGGTGTCGGCCCGCTTCGTCGTGGCGCACCAGGAAGGCGATTCCTGGCTGGACCGCTACTCGCCCGGCAAGGACATCGCCTACGCTGTGGTGGAAGCGAAACTGACGAACGACACCGCGCTCACGCTCGGCCACACCTACCAGAAAACCAAGGCGAAAGGCGGCATGTGGGGCGCGCTGCCGATGTACTACACTGACGGCACGCAGACCAATTATCCGATTTCCACCTCCACTTCGGCCGACTGGTCGCGCTGGAACACGGAAACCAACAGCACCGTTGCCGAACTGACGCACCGCTTCAACCCCGACTGGAGCGTGAAGTCGACCCTGACGTACACCAAGGCGAACTCCGATTCGCAGCTGTTCTATGTGTACGGCACGCCGGACCGCGACACCGGTGATGGCCTGTTCAGCTATCCGTCCAAATACAATTCCTCCAATGAACAAAGCCTGTTTGATATTTCCGCCACCGGCAAATTCGACCTGGCCGGCCGCCAGCATGACCTGACCTTCGGCGCCAGCTGGTCCAAGTCGCGCCTGCATGACGTGTCGTACTATGGCCAGGGCATCGGCACCGCGCTGCCGAACGGCAGCGCCTTCGACGGCTCCTATCCGCTGCCCACATTCGATGCGTCGACCGACGGCAGCGCCTACAGCGATACGCGCAAGAACGCCTTTGTTGCCGCACGCTTCAACCTGGCCGACAACACGAAGCTGCTGGCCGGCGTCAATACCGTCAAGGTCGACAGCAAGGGCGCGGCCTATGGCGTCAGCAAATCGACCTCGCAAAGCGACACCACGCCCTACCTCGGCCTGGTGCAGGACATCAACCGCCAGGTGTCGGCCTATGCCAGCTATGCTGAAATCTTCAATCCGCAAAGCGATACCGACGCCAACGGCCAGACCCTGGCGGCAGCCACCGGCAAGAGCCTGGAGCTGGGCGTGAAGGGTGAACTGTTCGACGGCCGCCTGAACCTGTCCGGCGCCGTTTTCAAGATACGCCAGCAGAACCTGGCCGAAGCGGCCGGCACCACCGCCACCTTCAAGACCATTTACAAGGGCGTGGATTCGGAATCGAAAGGCTTTGAGCTGGAAGCGTCGGGCGAACTGGGCAAAGGCTGGCAGGCCAGCGCCGGCTATGCGCAGCTGCGCATCACCGGCGACGACGGCAGCGATGCGCGCACCTTTATTCCACGCAAGCAGTTCCACCTGTCGACCACGTATCTGGTGCCGGCGGTGCCGAAACTGAAGGTAGGCGCCAACCTGAGCTGGCAGGACCAGATCCACCTGCTGACGGCGGAGACCGTCACCCTGCGCCAGGGCGCCTATGCGCAACTGGGCCTGATGGCCAGCTATGACCTGACGAAAAGCCTCAGCCTGTCGCTGAACCTGAACAATGTGACGGACAAGAAACACCTGACCAGCCTGTACTGGGACCAGTCGCTGTATGCGGCCGGCCGCAATGGCAGCGCCACCCTGAGCTGGAAGTACTGATGAAGCTGCGTGCCCCGCTGGTCATGCTGCACCGCTGGTTTGGGCTGGCGGTGGCGCTGTTCCTGTTCATTTCCGGCCTGACGGGCGCCGTGATCTCGTGGGATCACGAGCTCGATGCCTGGCTGAATCCGCAGCTGTTCCATGCGGCCAGCGGCGAGCAGCGTGCGGGTGCCAGGTCAGGCCTGGAGCTGGCGCGCCAGGTCGAGGCGAGCGACCCGCGCCTGCGCGTCAACTACACGCTCACCGCGCTCGAACCTGGCCATACGGCGCTGATGTCGGTCGAAGCACGCATCGATCCGGCCACCGGCAAGCCGTATACGCTGGGTTTCAACCAGCTGGCCGTCGACCCTGCCAGCGGCAAGCTGCAAGGGACGCGCCAGTGGGGAGAAGTCTCGCTGGCGCGCGAAAACCTGCTGCCGTTTTTGTACAAGCTCCATTACACCATGCATATCCCCGATGGCTGGGGTATCGAGTTCGGCATCTGGTTCATGGGCATTATCGGCATCGTCTGGTGTTTCGACTGCTTTATCGCGCTGTATCTGTCATTCCCCAACTGGCGCAGCTGGCGCAAGTCGCTGGCCTTTCGCTGGCGCCAAGGGGGCCACCGGTTCAATTTTGATTTGCACCGATCGGGCGGCGTGTGGCTCTGGCTGTTGTTGCTGCTCCTGGCCGTGACCTCGGTCTCGATGAATCTGCAGACGCAGGTGATGCGGCCGCTGGTGGCCAAATTCTCGACCTTGAGCCCGAACGCTTTTGACAGCCGCACGCCGCAGCCGCCGGACAAACCGGTCGAGCCGCTGCTGACGCGCGAACAGGCGGTGGCGCTGGCGAAAACCGAAGCGGCACGGCGCGGCTGGCCCTTGCCGGCTGGCGGCGTGTTTTATTCGTCCAGCTACGGCCTGTATGGCGTCGGCTTTTTTGAGGCGGACAACGATCACGGCGACGGTGGCCTGGGCAACGCATGGCTGTATTTCGACGGCCGCGACGGCAGCCCTGCCGGTGGCGTGATACCCGGCAAGGGTAGCGCCGGCGACATCTTTTTGCAGGCGCAATTCCCACTGCATTCGGGCCGCATCCTCGGCCTGCCGGGGCGCATCCTGATTTCAGCGATGGGGCTGGTGGTGGCCATGCTCAGTGCGACAGGGCTGATTATCTGGCTGCGCAAGCGCCGCGCGCAGCATTTGAAAACACACTGAAAACGAGCCAGTTGTAAGTGATTGTAATGCTCGTCAACGGCCCGGGTTCGGGGCGCGTTTTCTCCTCAGTGACACGGGAATCATCCCGGCACCAAAGACAAACCACCACTGAGGACTGCACCATGAAAAAAGTAATCGCTACCCTGATCGCCGGCCTGTTCGCTACCGCAGCTTTTGCCCAGACTCCTGCGGCGCCTGCAGCCTCAGTACCGGCCAAGGCCGAAGCGGCCCACACCAAGGCCGTCGTCAAGGCGGACGCCAAGGAAACCACCACCGCCGTGAAAGCCGATGCGAAAGTCGCCAAGACCGAAGCCGCTGCCGGCGCCGATGTCGCCAGCGCCAAGGCCGATGCAACCGCCACCAAAGCCAAGGCACATCACAAGGCCAAGAAAGCCAAGGCCAAGGCCGATGAAAAGCTGGCCTCGGCCACTGCCGAAGCAGCACCGGCCAAGTAATCACGACAAGCACATTACCGCTCGCACACTGAATTTTAAATACTGAGGAACTGACATGAAAAACACTATCGCCGCCCTGATCGCCACCGTCTTCGCCACCGCTGCTTTTGCCCAGACGCCAGCAGCTCCTGCACCTGCCAAAGCGGAAGCCACCCATACCAAGGAAGTGGCCAAGGCCGAAGCCAAGGAAACCAAGGCTGTCGTCAAGGCCGATGCAAAAGAAGCGACAGTCGCCGCCGATGCCAAAGCCGATGTTGCCGGTGCCAAGGCTGATGCCAAGGTGAAGAAAGCCAAAGCCCACCACAAGGCGGCCAAGGCAAAAGCCAAAGCTGACGAAAAAGTCGCCGAAGCCGCACCAGCACCAGCACCAGCAAAATAATCGCTGACGCGCAGGTCCAGAAAAGACAGCTCAGGCTGTCTTTTCTGCGTTTGAGGGACACGATTGCGCCGCTCAGTCCAACTTTCTGCGCAGGCACACGCAAATACACGACACTGTGCGACTTGACCCTGATACGAAAGAGCACCATGCGCCGCCTGCCCGCCTGCCTGTTATTGATTGCCGCCGTTTATGGTCCTTGCGCTCTTGCCGCCACACTGGAACAGGTGCTGCAGCAGCAGGATACCGACAGCCATGGCGACCTGCGCGCGGTGGTGGTACTGCGCGATGGCGCGCTGGCGGCAGAGCGGTATTACAACGGCCAGGCGCAAGACGGCCTGCATGACATGCGCTCGGCCGGCAAAAGCGTCACCGCACTGCTGGTCGGTGCCGCCGTTGCGCGCGGCCAGTTGGCAATTACGGGGAGCGTCGGCCAATACTGGCCAGAGGTCGCCGGCAGTCCGGCCGGCGAAGTGGTGCTGGACGACCTGCTGACAATGCGTTCGGGCCTGGGTGCGTTTGACGAAGATGCGGCATCGCCGGGCAATGAAGACAAGCTGGACGAAGCGCCGGACCCCGCCGCCTTTGTGCGCGGCGTGCCAAAAACCGATGCGGCAGGCACGCTGTACCGCTACAACTCTCTGGGTTCCTATATCGCCGGGCGCGTGGTGGAAAGCGCCAGCGGCGTGGGGCTGGACACGTTTGCCGGCAGCGTGCTGTTCGCACCGCTGGGCATCACGCACTGGCAGTGGGGTCGCGACGTGGCAGGCCACGCCAAGGGACAAGGCAACTTGTCGTTGACGCCGCGCGACATGGCACGCATAGGGCAACTGGTGCTGGACGATGGCGTGGTCAATGGACCCGAGGGCCGGCGCGTGATCGCGGCCAGCTGGCTCAAGGCGGCACTGGCGCCGCGCGTGGCGATCGGCGAGGTGGACCGCTATGCCGATCACTATGGCTATTTCTGGTATGGAAAAACCTATGAAGTCGCCGGTGAAAACGTCAAGGTGTCTTTTGCGTCGGGCAATGGCGGCAACAAGATCTATGTGATCCCCGCGCGCCGCATGGTGGTGGCGGTGGCCTCCAGCGCCTATGGCAAGCCGTATGGCCAGCGGCGCTCGGAAGATATCCTGAAAGCGCTGCTGGCGGCGGATTGAACGCGGCGGTTTATTTCGGCATCAGCACCGTGTCGATCACATTGATCACGCCATTCGACTGGTAGACGTCATAGGTGCTGATATTGGCGGTGCCGCCGGCTTCATCCATCACGACGATATTGTGCATGCCGTTCATGGCGAACATCAGCTTGCCGCCGCTGGCGGTCGGCAAGGTGGCTTTGCCGTTATGCATCTTGATTTCCTTGGCCAAAGCCTTGAAGTCGTATTTGCCGGGCAACACGTGGTAGGTCAGGATCTTGGTCAGGGTTTCTTTGCTCTCCGGCTTGACCAGGGTCTCGACGGTGCCGGCGGGCAGCTTGGCAAACGCCGCGTTGGTTGGCGCGAAGACCGTGAAAGGGCCCTTGCCTTTCAGCGTGTCGACCAGGCCGGCAGCCTTGACGGCGGCGACCAGGGTGGTGTGATCGGCCGAATTGACGGCGTTATCGACGATATCTTTTGAGGGAAGCATGCTCTGGCCACCGACCATGGTGCTCATGTCGGCGGCGAAGCTGGCGCCGGTGGCCAGCATGGAAGTGGCGAACAATACTGCGGGAATAAAGGTGCGCATGATGAATCTCCTGGATGACTGCCTGTGCATGATTGCAGGAGTATTTACGCGCGGTTTCCCTGATCGGATTCAACTCATTGAAAACAAAAAAAACGGCGCACTGCGCCGTTTCTGGAAAAAGTCCCTTGTTGCGGGCCGGCGTGTGCCGGCCCGCAGTGCCGGGATCAGTTGGCCGCCACTTGCGGCTCCGGCTCGCCCCAGCCGCCGCCCAGGGAGCGGATCAGCGCCACGGTGGTGACGGCGCGGTTGCCGCGCAGTTGCACCGCGCTGCGTTCGACGGCCGACAGGTTGCGCTGCGCGTCGAGCAGGTCCAGGTAGCTGGAACGGCCGGCGTCATACAACTTTTGCGCCAGGTCGGCCGAGCGGCGTGCCGAGACCACCGCTTCGTCGATCTGCTGCGTCTGGCCCGACAAAATGCGCAGGCCGGCCAGGTTGTCCTCGACTTCGGCAAACGCCACCAGCACGCTCTGGCGGTAAGTGCCGACCGACTCTTCCAGCTGCGCTTCGCTGCGCGTCACCGCCGCCTTGTTGCGGCCACCGTCGATGATCGGCATCGACATCAGCGCGCCCAGCAGCCAGGAGCGGCTGCTCCACTTGAAGATGTCCGAGAAGGTATCGGCCGCGCCACCGCCCGAGGCGTTCAGCATCAGGGCCGGGAACATCGCCGATTTCGCCACGCCGATGCGCGCATTCGACGCTTCCATGGTGCGCTGGGCCGAAGCGATATCGGGCCGGCGTTCCAGCAGGGTCGACGGCATGCCGGCAGGGATCACCGGCAAAAAGGCGCTGTCCTGCAGCGGGTTGACGACCGCCGTGAAGCTGGCCGCAGGTTTGCCCAGCAAGACCGCCAGCGCATGTTCGCCAGTGGCGCGCTGGCGCTGCAGGCCGATCGCTTCGGCGCGCGCCGTCGACAGCTCGGTACGGGCCCGCGACAGATCGAATTCGCCGATGTCGCCCAGGTCATAGCGGCGCTGGTTCACATGCACGCTTTCTTCGCGCAGGCGCACCGTCTCGGCCAGGGTCGCCAGTTCGGCGTCGGTGGCGCGCAGCTGGAAATAGGTCTGCGCCACGTCGGCCTGCAAGGACAGCAGCACCGAGCGGTAGGTCGCTTCCACCGCCAGCGCATCGCTGCGCGAGGCGCTGACATTGGCCGCCACGCGGCCGAACAGGTCGACTTCGTAGCTGGCCGTCAGGTTGGCCTGGTAGACATTGGTGGCCGCCACCGGCGTGCCGTTCGGCAGGCCGAGCGACACGGCGGACGCGCGGTTGCGCTGGCCGCCGACGTTCACGCCCACTTGCGGGATGCGGTCCGCTTCGGCGATGCCGGCAATCGCCCTCGCCTGCTTGACGCGGGCAGCTGCCACGGCCAGGTTGGCGTTGGCCTGCGTGGCCTCGCCGATCAGGCTGGTCAGGGTGGCGTCGTTAAACGCCAGCCACCATTCGCCACGCGCCTGGCGCTCGGCGTAATTGACTTGCGCCTGGCTCCAGCGGGTGCCGTCCTGCGCCGTCTGCACTGCCGGCACTTGCGCTTCCTTGAAAGCGGCCGGGGTGGCGATCTGCGGCTGCTGGAAGTCGGGCGCGGCGCAGGCTGCCAGCAGCACGGCGGCGGCCATGGCACTGAGCACGGGCTTCAACAGCGGTTTCAGTTTGTTTTTCACGATACATCTCCTTCCAGGTCCAGCACCGGCGCGGCGGGGCGCTTGGCGGCAGCTGGTTTTTTCTCGAAACGCTGCGCCAGGGTACGCAGCAATACATAAAAGACAGGCGTCAGGAACAGGCCGAAGAAGGTCACGCCCAGCATGCCGGCAAACACCGCCACACCCATCGCATGGCGCATTTCCGAACCGGCGCCGTGCGAGAACACCAGCGGCACCACGCCCATGATGAAGGCGATCGAGGTCATCAGGATCGGACGCAGACGCAGGCGGCAAGCCTCCAGCGCGGCCTGCACCACGGTGCGGCCATGGTCTTCCAGTTCGCGGGCAAATTCGACGATCAGAATCGCATTCTTCGACGCCAGCCCCACCAGCACGAACAGCGCGATCTGGGTGAACACATTGTTGTCGCCACCGGTCAGCTTCACGCCCAAGAGGGCACACAGGATCGACATCGGCACGATCAGAATCACGGCCAACGGCAGGGTCCAGCTTTCGTACTGGGCCGCCAGCACCAGGAACACCAGCAGCACGCACAGCGGGAACACATAGATCATGGTGTTACCAGACAAAATGTCCTGGTAGGTCAGCTCGGTCCATTCATACGCAATTCCTTGCGGCAGCACTTCCTTGGCGATGCGTTCCAGCGCGGCTTGCGCCTGGCCACTCGACACGCCCGGTGCCGGGCCGCCATTGAAGTCGGCTGCGGCGTAGGCGTTGTAGCGCTGCACGCGGTCCGGACCATAGCTGTCTTTCACGCGCATCAGGGACGACAGCGGGATCATCTCGCCCTTGTCGCTACGCACCTTCAGCTGCGCGATATCCTGCGCATGCGAACGGAACTCGGCATCGGCCTGCACGCGCACCTGGTAGGTACGGCCAAACTGATTGAAGTCATTCACGTACAAGGAGCCCAGGTTGATCTGCAAGGTCTGGTAGATGGTTGCCAGCGGCACGCCCAATTGCTTGGCCTTGACCCGGTCGACATCGGCAAACAGCTGCGGCACGTTGATCTGGTAACCCGAGAACACGCCCGCCAGTTCCGGCGTCTGGTAAGCCTTGCCGGCCAGCGCCTGGGTGGCGTTGTACAGCGCGTCGTAGCCCAGATTGCCGCGGTCTTCGATCATCATCTTGAAGCCGCCGATGGTGCCCAGGCCGTTGACCGGCGGTGGCGGGAACACCATGATGAAGGCATCCTGGATACCGCCCAGGCGCTTGTTGATCTCGGCCGCGATGGCGCCACCCGACAATTCCTTGGTGGTGCGTTCGTCGAACGGTTTCAGGGTGGCGAACACGATGCCGGCGTTCGGCGCATTGGTAAAATCGTTGATCGACAGGCCCGGGAAGGCGATCGTCGACTCCACGCCAGGCACCGACTTGATGACGTCGGACATGCGGCGTACCACGTCTTCGGTGCGATCCAGCGAGGCGGCGTCAGGCAGTTGCGCGAAACCGACCAGGTACTGCTTGTCCTGCCCCGGCACGAAACCGGCCGGCACTGCCTTGAACACGAAGACGGCGGCGATCACCAGCAGCACGTACACGCCCAGCGAGGCGCTCTTGCGGCCCAGCACACCTTTGACACCGGCTTCATAGCGGTGCGAAGCGCGGCCGAAGAAGCGGTTGAACCAGGCAAAGAAGCGGCCAAACACTTTGTCCATGCCACGCGTCAGCGCGTCTTTCGGCGCATCGTGCGGTTTCAACAGCGCGGCCGACAGGGCCGGAGCCAAGGTCAGCGAGCTGAATGCCGAGATCACGGTCGAAATCGCAATCGTCAGCGCGAACTGGCGGTAGAACTCGCCCGACAGGCCCGGTACGAAAGCGATCGGCACGAACACGGCGCACAGCACCAGGGCGATGGCGACGATAGGACCGCTGACCTCTTTCATGGCCTGGATGGTGGCGTCGCGCGGCGACAGGCCTTCTTCGATATTGCGCTCGACGTTTTCCACCACCACGATGGCGTCATCGACGACGATACCGATCGCCAGCACGAGACCGAACAGCGACAGCGTATTGATCGAGAAACCAAAGCCCAGCATCACCGCAAAGGTACCGACGATGGAGACCGGCACGGCCAACAGCGGAATGATGGAAGCGCGCCAGGTTTGCAGGAAGATGATCACCACCAGCACCACCAGCGCAATCGCTTCGAGCAGCGTGTGGATCACCGCTTCGATCGACGAGCGCACGAACTGGGTCGGGTCGTACTCGATGCGGTATTCCACGCCTTGCGGGAAGTCTTTTTTAAGTTCGTCCATCTTGGCGCGCACGTCGGAAGACAGTTGCAGCGCGTTGGCGTTCGGTGCTTCGAAAATACCCATGCCGACGGCCGGATTATTGTTCAGCAAGGAGCGCAGCGAGTAGCTGTTGGCGCCCATTTCCACGCGCGCCACGTCTTTCAGTTGCGTCACCGCGCCGTCGGCATTGGTGCGCACGATGATGGCGCCGAATTCCTCGGGCGACTGCAAGCGGCCCTGGGTATTGACGGTCAGCTGGAACGGCGAGTTTTTCGCTGGCGACGCACCGATGACACCGGCGGCCACCTGCACGTTCTGCTCGCGGATCGCTACCACCACATCATTGGCGGTCATGCCGCGCGCCGCCACTTTTTGCGGGTCGAGCCAGATGCGCATGGCGTAGTCGCCGGCGCCAAAGATCTGGATATCGCCCATGCCAGGCAAGCGAGCCAATTGGTCCTTGACGTTCAGCACTGCGTAGTTACGCAGGTACATGTCGTCATAGCGCTTGTTCGGCGAGACCAGGTGCACCACCATGGTCAGGTTGGGCGAAGACTTGACAGTCGTCACGCCGATCTGGCGTACTTCCTCGGGCAGGCGCGGCAAGGCGCGCTGCACGCGGTTCTGTACCTGCGTCTCGGCCTGCTCGACGTTGGTGCCGATCTTGAAGGTGATCGTCAGCATCATCGCGCCATCGGACGTGTTTTGCGAGGACATGTAGAGCATGTTCTCGACGCCGTTGATCTGTTCCTCCAACGGCGCGGCGACGGTTTCGGCGATCACTTTCGGGTTAGCGCCCGGATACTGGGCGCGCACCACCACCGATGGCGGCACGACGTCGGGATATTCCGAAATCGGCAGGCCGAAGATCGACAGCATCCCGGCCACGAAAATGACAATCGACAGCACCGCCGCGAAGATCGGCTTGTCGATGAAAAAGCGTGAAAAGTTCATGATTTATTCCTTGGTGGTCGTTGCTGCCTTGGCTGCAACCTTGGCGTCTTTTTCTGCCGGTTTTGCAGGGGCCACTGGCGCCGTCGGATCGAAGTCCATCGCCACGATTTGCGGCGTCACCGGAGCGCCGGGGCGCACGCGCTGCAGGCCGTTGACGACGATCTTCTCGCCCACTTTCAGGCCGTCGCGCACCACGCGCAGGCCGTCGGCGTTCGGGCCCAGCTT
Source organism: Janthinobacterium sp. 1L-D-8-B-C4 (assembly GCF_057291295.1). NCBI lineage: Bacteria > Pseudomonadati > Pseudomonadota > Betaproteobacteria > Burkholderiales > Oxalobacteraceae > Janthinobacterium > Janthinobacterium sp. 1L-D-8-B-C4. Next base: position 17,569 of record NZ_JBXAVX010000001.1, on the reverse strand, counting down.
GACGGCGCGGTATTCGGCCTTGTTGTCGGCGCCCACCACGTAGACGTATTTACGGCTCTGGTCGGTGCCGACCGCGCGGTCGCTGATCAGCAAGGCCGTGCCTTGCGCCTGCGCGCCGCTGCCGGTATCGAGCTGGATGCGGGCAAACAGGCCAGGCACCAGCATGCGGTCGGCATTGGCGAAGGTGGCGCGCATGCGCACGCTGCCGGTGGCCGGATCGAGCTGGTTGTCGACGAATTCAAGCTTGCCTTCATGCGGGAAGCCGGACTCGTTGGCCAGGCCCACTTTCACGATCACGGGCGCGCCCTTTTGCGCCGTGCCGGCCACGCGCAGATAGGTGTCTTCGTCGCCGTCGAAACTGGCGTAGATGCGGTCGGTCGACACCACCGAAGTGAGGATGGCGGTGGCGTCGATCAGGTTGCCGACGGTGATTTCAGCCTTCGATACACGGCCGCTGATGGGCGCCTGCACCTGGGTGTACGACAGATTCAGCTTGGCCGCTTCATACGACGCTTGCGCGGCGCGCACATTGGCGTCGAGCTCTTTCAGGCCCGAGGCTTTTTCATCGAGTTCGCGTTGCGGGATGGCTTTTTCGGCCAGCAGCTTTTCGGCGCGCGACAGTTCGAGCTTGGCCAGTTCGGCCTTGGCGCGGGCCGAGGCGGCGGCGCCTTCGGCACGCGACACTTCGGCCTGGAACGGACGCGGATCGATGACGAACAATACGTCGCCCTTTTTCACTTCGCTGCCCGGCTTGAAGTTCACCGAGGTGATGAAGCCGCCAACGCGTGAGCGGATTTCAACGCGCTCGATGGCTTCCAGGCGGCCCGAAAATTCCTGGGTTTCGGTAATCTGTTTTTCAATCACGGCGGCGGCCGAGATCGGCGGGCCACCGGCTGCTGGCGCGTCGGGCACCTTGCTGTTGGCCGAATCGCAGCCGGCCAGACTGAACGCCACCAGGCCGGCGACGGCCAGCGAAGCGGCCAGCGGCTTGAGCAGGATAGAAATTTGTTGAACGTTTTTCATTTTATTTCCCTGTTTTATGAAAATTTCTAATGGTATGGGCGACAGGAAGCCACCCAGCCGATTAAAGTGAATAAAGATGCAATGGCGCCCGACGGCGCTCGGTCAAAGATAAAGGGACCGCCTGCGGCGTAAAAGCAGGCGGGGTCGACAAAGCCGGCTATGCGAACGCACAGCGCAGACGAATGGGGTGTTCAGGAAACTACACTACAGAGTGTAACAACCATAACTCAAAAAGTAAACTGCTAAGTGTAATTTATTTGGTGGTGCAGGATGGCGGTGTCATGAGGCGGGCTCCTTGCTCAGACCAGCGACAAAACTGGCGATTTCACCGAGAACTTGCACTTTGCACGCGCATTCATTGCGGGCGGTGGCGTCTTGCAGCGGCACCGCGGGCATGCGCCGCACGGTCGTCTTGATGCCGCAGGCGATCAGCTTGCTGCCGTATTGTTCAGCCTCGTCGCGCAATGGGTCATCCTCGCTCGACACGATCAGGGCCGGCGGCAGGTTTTTCAGGCGGCTAGACTGCAGTGGCGACGCATACGGATGGCTGCGGTCGGCAGCGTTCGGCAGGTAGCCGCGGTAGGCGGCGGCGCAGGCGTCAGCCACTTCCACCAGTTCCGGGCAACTCGGCAGCGAACGCATCGAACAGGTCGACAAACCGGGGTCGAGCATCGGCATGATCAGCACCTGGCCGGCCAGCGCGGGGCCGCCGCGGTCGCGCGACATCATGGCGCACACGGCCGCCAGGTTGGCGCCCGCTTCGATGCCGGACACCAGCATCTGCTTGCCGGTCCAGCCCAGCTTGGCCTTGTTCTTCTTGGCCCACAGCAGCACGGCATGCGCATCTTCGACGGCGGCCGGGAAAGGCCGCACACTGGCCAGGGTGTAATTGGACGCCAGCACCACCTGGTCGGCATTGCCCAGCACCAGGCAGCGCAGGAAATCATCGGCATCTTCCAGGTCGCCGTCATCGAAGCCGCCACCGTGGAAAAACACGAACAGGCTGGATTTTTTCGCGCCCGGCACGCCGGCCGTATAGATGCGCGCCGCCAGCGGCCCCACCTCGCCCTGCACTTCGATATCGCGTATCTTCAGCGACTCGGCAGGCGCCAGGCCGGCTGCGCTGGCGGGCGCATTCATTGCGCCACCACCGGCGCCACGGCCATGTCGATGGCGGCGTCATTGACGCACAGCAAGGTGCCGCCGACTTCATGGGTCAGGGCGCTGTAGCCGCTGGCTTCGGCTTGCGCCGCCTGCGAATAAGCGTCCGTAAATACCATCGAAGACAGAGCAAGCGAGCTCACAACGAGCGCGAACACTGCAAAGTTTCCATTCCGATGACCCATGATTTTTCTCCTGTAACGCTTTAAACACTGTTTCTGCCAGCTGGTTTTATGCTGCAGTACAACAACTATAAACTTGTTCTACAATCTGATAAAGTAGGCAATGATGAATTGATTGTTCAATATTCTGAACAATGCAAAGGAAAGTGTCAGGAATTCAAGTGAACAAGCTACAAGCCATGGAAGTGTTTATCCAGGTGGTCGATGCGGGCGGCTTCACGCGCGCGGCCGAAAACATGCAGTTGCCAAAAGCGACCGTGTCGACCCTGATTGCGTCGCTGGAAAGCAGCCTGTCGGTCAAACTGCTGAACCGCACCACGCGCCACGTCAGCATCACCTCCGACGGCGCCGCCTATTACGAGCATTGCGTGCGCATTTTGTCGGACGTGCGCGAAGCGGAAGAATCGCTGTCGCGCACGCGGCTGAACCCCAGCGGCCGCTTGCGCGTCGATGCACCGACCGCGCTGGCCAGCGAACTGCTGATCCCCGCCCTGCCCGACTTTTTCGCGCGCTACCCGGATATCGTACTCGAACTCGGTTGCAGCGACCGCCCGGTCGACCTGATCGAGGAAGGCGTGGACTGCGCCGTGCGCGGCGGCGAACTGGGCGATGTTAACCTGATCGCGCGCCGGGTCGGCGTGCTGCATTTCACCACCTGCGCCTCGCCCGGCTACCTGGCCCATTACGGCACGCCGCAGCACCCGAACGACTTGCCGCGCCACCGCGGCGTGAATTTTTTCTCGGCCAAGACGGGCCGCACCTTCGAATGGGATTTCACGCGCGACGGCGAACGCATACAGATCGCCATGCCCAGCCATATCGCCCTGAACGACTCGAACGCCTACACGGCAGCCGGCGTGGCGGGCCTGGGCATCGTGCAAATGACGCATTTCATGCTTGCGCCATTGATGGAACAAGGCAAAATGGTCGAGTTGCTCAAGGAGTGGGAATCCGATCCGCTGCCGATTCACGTGATCTATCCGCCTAACCGCCACCTGTCGGCCAAGGTGCGCGTGTTTGTCGAATGGGTCGCCGACATGTTTACCAACCACCCGGCCACGCAAATGAAGACCAAAAATGCGCGCGCCGGCCAGACCGAGGCCCAGCCATGACAGCACCACAGCACCCGCTACACTCATCACCACAGCGCATCGTTTTTCTCGACCGCGACAGCCTGATCGCCAAGCTTCGCCTGCCTGCCTTTGTGCACGAATGGAGCGAGCACGCGCACACCAAAGGCAGCGTGCAAACCGTCGAACGCCTGCGTGGCGCCAGCATCGCCATCACCAACAAGGTGCCGCTGCGGGAAGCCGAGCTGGCGCAATTGCCGGACCTGAAAATGATCGCCGTGGCCGCCACCGGCACCGACATCATCGACCTGCCGGCCTGCCGCGCGCGCGGCATTATCGTCGCCAATATCCGCGATTATGCGCGCGCCACCGTGCCCGAACATACACTGGCTTTGATGCTGGCGCTGCGCCGCCAGCTGGTGGCCTACCGTCTTGACGTCGAGGCCGGGCTGTGGCAGGCATCGGACCGCTTCTGCCTGTTCGGCCACCCGATCCGCGACCTGGCCGGCAGCCGCCTGGGCCTGCTGGGCTATGGCGCGCTGGGCAAATCCGTGGCGCACCTGGCGCGCGCCTTCGGCATGCAAGTGGCCGTGCACAACCGCTCGCCGGTCAACGAGGATGGCGTGACAGAAGTGTCTTTGGCCGAACTGCTGGCCACTTCCGACATCGTCAGCCTGCACCTGCCCTTGAGCGACAAGACGCGCCATATCATCGGCGCCAAAGAGCTGGCCAGCATGAAGCCCACTGCCCTGTTGATCAACACCGCGCGCGGCGGCCTGGTCGACGAAGCGGCGCTGGCCGAAGCGCTGAAAACAGGCGTGATCGCCGGCGCCGGTTTCGACGTGCTGTCGAAAGAGCCGCCAGAACCTGACAACCCGCTGCTGCAGCTACGACTGCCGAACTTTATCCTGACGCCGCATACGGCCTGGGCCAGCGGTGAAGCGATGCAGCTGCTGGCCGACATGCTGATCGATAATGTGGAAGCGTTCGAGCGCGGTGCGCCGGTCAACGTGGTGGCATAAGACGACGCTAGCCGATTACGACGCCGCCGGGCTTTCAAACGAAAAGCCCGGTGCATAGGCGTGATAGCCATCGAAATCGCCCTTGCCAAGATCGGCGCCACCGCTGCGCGCGATCGCATACGCCATGCTGAAGTGGAAATAGAAATTCGGCAGGATATACAGCTGTAAAAACTCGTCGCCAGACAGCGCGATATCGGCAAAACCGGCGCGGTCGTGGCACAGGCGTTCGGCCGCGCCTTCGAACGCCTGTTCGGGGATCGCTTCAAGATACGCGATGGTGCGCGCAATCTGCTGCTGCAAACTGCCGCCACCGTTGAAACTGACCACCTCCCGGCCCGCCAGCGGACAGCAGCCGCGCAGCGAAAAGCTGATGGCGGCGTTCACTTGCGCAGCGAACGGCAGCATGTCCGGATGCAGGCGGGCAGTCAATATCTGCGGCTGGGAGGCCAGCTTGTCCAGCATGGCCGACAGCTGGCGCAGGCCAGGGCAAAAAATGGCAATCGGCAGCATGGTCATCGTCTTGTTCCTTTCATGAAGTGGCCGGCAACCGCGCCGCTGGCGCACCGATGGTCACGATAAAACAGCAGCCCTTGCCATCGATACCGTCCGCCAGTTCCACGCTGCCCTGCAGGCGCTTCGCGGCTTCGCGCACGATGGCCAGGCCCAGGCCGGCGCCTGGTGCCGCGTGGCTGCTGCCGCGGTAAAACCGTTCGAACACCAGTGAGCGCTGGCCGGCTGCAATGCCGGGGCCATCGTCGGCCACCGACAGCTGAAAGCCGCCGGCCAGCGCCAGCAATTCCAGCCGCAGTTGCCCCTGTCGCTGCACATAGGCCAGCGCGTTGTTGACCAGGTTATGGATGATGGTCTGGAAAGCATGCGTGTCGAGCGCATGGCAGAGTGTGTCGGGCGCATCGAGCGACAGCTCGATCTCGCGCGCAAAGGCCAGCGGCGCCAGCGACGCCAACTCCTGGCGCAGCAACTGCGCCACGTCATGCTGCGCCGGCGCCAGCGCAGCCGGGCGGTCCATTTGCGCCAGGTCCAGCAATTGCCGGATCAAATGCGAGGCGCGGGCAATCGCCTGCATCAGGCTATGCCCGGCCTGCGCGCGCTGCGGCGCGTCGACTGCCATGGCCAGCACATGGGCGTGCGCCGACAGCACGGCCATGGGCGTGCACAGCTCATGCGCGGCATCCTGCACGAAGCCATGCTCGCGTTCGACCTTGTTGCGCAACTGGGCCAGCAACTGCTCCAGAGCGTCCGTCAGCGGCCTCAGTTCGGCGTAACGGGGCATGACGCCGAGCGGCGTCAGGTCGTCCGCATCCCTGGCGGCGATCTGCGCCGACAATCGGTGCAGCGGTCGCAAGCCACGCGACACGGCAAACCATAGCGGCAGCAGCACGAACGGCAAGGCAATCAGCATGTCGATGGTCAGGCCGCCGCTCATGGTCGATGCGATCCACCACGGATCGAGCACGGGCACCGCCACCGTCAGCGTCCAGCGCGCGCTGTGGCCGCGATACAGGCGCAGGCGCTGACCATCGACGAGGCCATCGCTGATGCTACCGTCCACGCCATTCAGCTTGGCTGGCCCGGCTTCGGGCGAGAGGAACAGACGCCCGCCCTGCGCATCACCAAGTTCCATCAGCACGGCGCCGGGCGCCTGCAGCTTGCGGTAGCCATCATTGACCAGGGTGGCCGTAGCGGCGACCACCGCGCGCGCCTCGGCCGGCGTCGCGATGGGCGTGATCGACGCCAGCAAGCTGCTGCCCAGGCCGTGCAGGTTCTGGTCCAACGCCTGCGTGTCGGTCGCCTTGTAGAGCTGGCGCGCCATCAGCACCAGCCACACCAGCAGGAAGGCAAGCACCATGGCCAGCATCACGCGCATAACCAAAGTTGGCCGCAGCAGGCGCTTCATGCGTTGAACAGGTAGCCGATGCCGCGCACGGTGCGGATGCGCCCGGCACCGATCTTGCGCCGCAGGTTCGACATGTGCACTTCCACCGCGCCAAAGTCGAGCGCGTCGCCCAGCGGTTCGAGCCGTTGCGCCAGCACCCCTTTGGGCACCACCACGCCCGGCTCGCGCGCCAGCGCCAGCATCAGGTGAAACTCGCGCGGCGACAATTCCAGCGCCACCCCGTCCAGCCTGGCCGCATAGCTGCGCGGCTCGATCTGCAGCGTGCCGAAAGTCCACACTTCGCTGGCCTGGCGCGCATAGCGGCGCAGCACGGCGCGCACGCGCGACAGCAGTTCGGCGGTCTCGAAAGGCTTGACGACAAAATCGTCGGCGCCGCCATCAAGGCCAGCCAGGCGGTCCGCCAGCGCGGAGCGCGCCGTCATGATAATGATGGGCACGGTGACGCCGGCACGACGCCAGCGTGCCAGCAAGTCCAGACCGGTGCCATCGGGCAGCGACAAGTCGAGCAGCACGCAGTCGGCCTCGATGCAGGACGGCAGCGGCACGTCGGCAATGCGGCGCAGCCACTGGCTGCTGACACCTTCTACCCTGAGCGCCTGCTGCAAGCCGGTGCCAAGGTCGAGGTCGTCTTCTATGATCAGGATATGCATGCAAGAAGTATAAGGCGGCAAGCTTAAGCTTGGCCAAAGATTGTGGCAAATACAATGGCACCAGTCCGTTTCCCTGCCACTTCCCCGGCCAGGACAGCCCTTTTCATACAAGGTGAAAACATGCGTAAAGCTATCAGATACAGGTCGATGCCGGCGCTGCTACTGTGTTTCTCGTTTGCAACGGCAAGCCAGGCCGACCCTGGCGTGCCGGTGGTGGAGGTTCAGGGCGCGGCAACCGGACGCGATCAAAAATCGTATCGCGACATGGTGGCCGGCATGCAGGTATTCGAACAGCAGCACGCCCTGGCGCCGGGCGCCGCCTTGCGCTTCAAGGTGCTGCCACGCCAGGCAGGCGTGGCGATGGACAGGCTGACGCTTCAGCTTGCGGGAGCACACACGCAGCTGCCGATCGCGCTGGCGGCGGACCACACGTTTGTGCTGCCGATGGACGCCGGTGCGGCCGGGGACAATGCTGCCGTGCGCTCCAACCGGAAGGAAAAAAGCCTGGCCTGGCGCGCCGATATCCGCACCCCCGGCCTGCCGCAGGACACGCGCCGCCTGGGCGACCTGCTGCTCGAATGCAAGGTTGCCATGGCCGCCGACCTGTTCGCCTACGTCCATCACCCCATCAACATGCTGGTGGCCAAGCTGGCCGATCCTTGCAGCAGCCTGCCGATCAATCTGTTTTATTTTGCCGACCGGCCCCTGTTCAGCGTCACCCTGATCGACGGTCAACGGCGCAGCTTGTTGCCAGCGGCCATGTTGCACGGCACCGATTCGGCCCTGATGGCCAGTCATGAAGACTGGCCTTACCTGCGCGACCGCGTCTACACGGTCAAGTTCAAGCTGTTGTACGAGAAAGGCTGGAGCGACGACACCTTGCTGCGCTTCGACTATATGGACGATGACCTGGCCACTACCGCGCAGGCGGTGCAGCCATGAGCGGCGGCACGCACCTGGTGGCCTTGCTGGCACTGGCCACGGCATTGAGTGGCTGCGCATCAACCGGCAACGGCAAGCTGCCGACCCTGACGCCAGCGCTTGCAGCGCAGGAAATCATTCCAGGAAGCTCGACCAGGGCAGATATCGAAGCCGCATTCGGCAAGGCCGCCATCACCACCTATGCCGATGGCCATGAAGTGTGGCTGTATCAGTTGGGCATGCCCAAGCTGGTTGATTCCTTGCCTTATGTGAATCTGGTGCTCAACAGCGCGGACAACAAAAAGGAGTTGTCGATTCTGTTCAACCGGGCCGGTATCGTGAAAAAATACCAGTTGATGGAGGAGCCGCTGTAGTCACGCCAGCGCCGGGGCTCGCCTCAAACCTGTCTTGCCTTGAGCCACAAGCCAAACTCTTTCATCACGGCCACCACCGGCAGCAGCCGCTGGCCGTCTGCCGTCAAAGCATACTCAACTTTCACCGGCACTTCCGGATACACCGTGCGCGCGACCAGCCCCGCCTCTTCCAGCGCCCGCAGATCGAGGGTCAGCATGCGCTGCGAAATATGCGGCACGTCGCGCCGCAGTGCGTTGAATCGCTTGGGGCCATCGACCAGGTACGACACCAGCAGCAAGCGCCAGCGCCCACCCAGCAGCCGCATCGCTTCTTCGATCGAACATCCGGTCACGCTTTCTTTCATGGCAGCAGTATCCACATCAAGTATAAAAAATGTACCTACAGAACATTATAGTGCCTTCTTCCTTTTTTATCCCTGCTGCCTATAATGGCTGTCCAGGCGGGCTCACCTGGAGTTCGCGATTACCGGAGCCATCATGAAGCTGTACCATATCCCCGCCAGCTGCTCGCTGGGCATGCATATCGTCCTGAAGGAACTGGGCCTCGACGCCACCCTCGTGCAGGTCGATTACAAGCGGCATATGACCGACGATGGCGCGAACTTTTTTGATGTGAATGCCCACGGCTATGTCCCCGCGCTTGAGCTGGACGACGGCAGAATGTTGCGTGAGGGACCGGCCATCCTGCAATACCTGGCCGACCTGCGCCCCCAAGCCCGGCTGGCGCCGCCCAACGGCAGCTTCGAGCGCTACCGGCTGCAGGAGTGGCTGAATTTTTTGTCGACGGAAGTACACAAGGGCTTCATCCCGCTGCTGTATGCGGCGCAGGCCGGGAAATATGTCGAGACGGCCAGGCCGAAACTGGAACAGCGCTATGCGTGGATCGACCAGCAACTGGCCAGGCAGCCCTATCTGATGGGTGAACATTTCAGCGTGGCCGACGCCTATCTGTTCGCCCTGACGGGATGGGGCCAGGCGCCGTGGCTGACCTCGTACTACAAGGCCGATATCCATTTCGACCAGCTGGATAATCTACGCAACTGATACCTGCGCATGCAGGTACGGCCGGCCGTGCTGCAGGCATTACGGGAGGAAGGGTTGATTTAGTTCCCGCCATGCCTGCCGAAAAACTCCCACATCACCTCATTGGCATCGATGCTGCGCGAGGTCTTGCCGATTGGCAGTCCGACATTGAAGGCATCGGTGCCGGGCCAAGTATGGCCGCCGCCATCAATGCTGATCAGGGCCACGCTTTGCTGGCCGTTGCCCTGTTCCTGCCGGCTCACTTTCAACTCGTCGCCGGCCACGGCTGGCAGCAAGGTCGGCTGCGGCGGATTCGCTGCGATGCCGTTGACCTTGGCCCAGTAGCGCAAGGTTTCCTGTGCGGACAGATAGCCGCCGGCCTTGCCCTGATACAGCACCACCTGGTCCGCCGTGCCGTGGATCAGCAGCATGCCGACCTTCTCCGGTTTGCCGTGATGCGCGACTACCGGCTCCGGCATCGGCGCGCCGACCGAGGCCACGGCGGCGAAGTGCTGCGGCAGTTCGGCGGCCAGGCGCAGGGCAAAAAAGCCGCCGCGCGACAGCCCGGTGGCATAGACGCGCCCGGCATCGACACGGTAATCCTGTTTCAGCTTGTCCAGCATGGCTTGCACAAAGCCGACGTCGTCGCTGCCGGCCAGATAGTCCATGCCGAAACCGACGTTCCAGTCCTGCTTGATGCCTTGCGGGTAGACGACGATAAAACCATGGCGGTCGGCGGCCCGGTTCATCTGCGTGTACAGCATCTGCTCGGCCATGGTCATGCCGCCACCATGGAAATTGAACACGACTGGAAACGCCTGCTGCGGCTGGCCATGGTAGGCCGGCGGCGCGTAGACGATATAGCGGCGCTTGGCCTCCTTGTGCTGCAGGGTTTGCACCTGGGCCAGGGCCGGAATGGTCGTGGCGAGCAGTAACAGCAGGCTGAGCAAGATTTTCATGGGCTTCTCCGTAAGTAAGATGCAGCCAGCATACGGAGGGCAAGGTGAAATATCGGTGAAATCTGCCGGCTTTATGCGGCAACAACGGGAACGATATCGACGCGGTAGTCCAGCACGCCCGGATAAAAACGTATCTCCCATTGCATCACCTGCGCCAGGCGTGCCAGCAGCAGTTGGCCATGCGAAAAACCCTGCACGCGCACGGCCTGCCCGGCCGGCACGGTATTGTGGACAACCAGGCAGCCTTGCTTGAAGGAAATGGTCAACTGGCAGGCAGGGCCGCCGTGGAACAGGGCGTTGGCCAAGCAATTATTCAGCAGCAAAACGATCAATTGGCGATGGCCGTGCACGGGCAAGCGCTCGGGCAAGTCCAGCGCCAGCAGGCTGGCGTCCCAGCCATGTTCTTCAAGCAGGCGCAGCAGGCATTGTTCGATGCAGCCGCGCAGCTCCACCGGTTCGCTGGCGATCTGTTCGGCGCGTGCCAGTGCGAACAACAGCTCGACCGTATTGCTCATCTCATCGACGCCCTCTTGCAACTGGGCCTGCTCTTCCGGAACCAGCGGCCGCGTGCTGGCCAGTGCCAGCGTATTGCGCATCAAGGTCAGCGGCGTGCGCAATTCGTGGCTGACATCGCGGGCAAACGCCTGTTCGCGCTGCAAGGCGGTTTGCAATTCGGTAAAGGTGCTTTCCAGCCGGCGCGCCAGGAAGCCGATTTCGTCCGGCCGGCCGCGTGCGCTGAACTGCGGTGGATGCTGCGGCGTCAAGGCACGCGCTTCCTGCGCCAATTTTTGCAAAGGCAATACCAGCCGGCGGGCCAGCAACCAGGCCAGCAATAGCGCCAGGCCCACCAGCGCCAGCGCGAAGCCGATCAGCACGCCGCCCACCTCGCGCACCAGGCGCGACACCACCAGCAACTGGGCCACGTCGGCCAGCAGATACCAGCGCATGGGCTTGCCTGCATGCGCCAGGTCCAGCGCCATGACGTGGTAATGCTGGCCGGTATCGGTAAATACTTCGGCGCGCGGCGCCGATGGCAAAAATTGCCGCCGCACCGGTGCAGGCAAGTCGCCGTACTGCCGGTAGACGGTGATCAGATCGCTGCCGGCCGGCGCCATCGGCTGCTGCTGGCGCAAGCGTAAGGCGATGGCCGCAGCCTCGCGTTCCAGCAGGCGCTGCACCAGCATGTCTTCGGTAACATAGGAAATCACCACCGCCAGGCCGGTATAGCACAGGCACAGCAGCACGGCAAAACTGGCCAGCGCCGCAAACAGGCCACGCCGTATGGTGCTGGCCATCACTGCCCGGCCTGGCTGCCGGCGGCTATCGCCAGCCGGTAGCCCAACTGCGGTATCGTCACCAGCAGGCCGGCGCCACCGACGGCGTCCAATTGCTTGCGCAGCGCATAGACATGCGATTTGAGTGCGTCGCTGTCCGGTGGTTCGCTGCCCCACAGATGGGCGATCAGGGCCGAGCGCGAGACGGCGTGCGGATGCTCGCGGCACAGCAGCAGCAAGATCTTGAAGCCGGTCTGCGTCAGCGCCAGTGGCGCCTCGCCATACCGGGCACGGCCTTCGCGCGCCAGCAACAGCAGCGGACCGACGCGCATTTCCTGGTGCACATGCAACTGGCTGCGCCGCGCCAGCGCCTCGCAGCGCAGGGCCAGCTCGCGCAAGTCGAACGGCTTGGTCAGGTAGTCATCGGCGCCGTCGTTGAAACCGCGCGCCTTGTCTTCGTAGGCGTCGCGCGCCGTCAGCATCAAGACCGGCACATTGCTGGGTGCGCCCGCCTTGATGGCGCGGCATACCTGCAAGCCGTCGATATCGGGCAGGTTCAGGTCCAGCAGCACCACATCGTAAATATTGCTGGTGGCCAGCCGCACGCCCAGCGCGCCGGTGGCGGCATGGTCACATTGCCAGTGCAGGCCGTCGAGGAAAGTGGCGACCTGGCGCGCGATGCCGGCATGGTCTTCGATCAGCAGGATGGCCAGCCGTGTCACGCTGAACCGCGCCGCGCCTGCCAATCGCGCCGCAGCAAGCCATACAGCGCCGAGTCGCTGACCTCGCCGCCGACGATCCAGCGTTCGGGCAAGTAGCCTTCCTGCTTGAAACCCAGGCGCAGCAGAGCGTTCGCCGAGCCGATGTTCAAGGGGTCGATATCGGCTTCCAGCCGGTTCAGGTCGCGCTCGACAAAGGCGTATTCCAGCAGCGCCGTCAACGCTTCGTGCATGTAGCCCTGGCCCCAGTACGGGCGGCCCAGCGCGTAACCGATCTCGGCGCGGCGGTTTTGCGCATGCAGCGAGAACAGCGTGCAACTGCCCAAATACTCGCCGGTGCCTGTCAAAGTAATGGCAAAGCGGAAGAATTCTTCTTTCTCAAAAGCGGCGCTGTCGTCGGCGATCTGCCGCGTGGCGCGCTGCGGGTCCTGCCAGGGCAACTCGCTGAAGTAGCGCATCACCTCCGGATCGGAATGCATGGCCTGCAGCGCTGGCGCATCCGAGGGTTGCGGCGGGCGCATGATCAGCCGCGCGGTGGTAATGGTTTTGGTATAGGCCATGCGGTTCCGTCTCAAGTTCAGGGTTCAGGGTTCAGAGTGACCGATTACAGCATGCGATGCCCCTGCTGATACAGCAGCGCGCGCACCGTCTCGACATTGTCATTGCTGACCAGGAAAAAACTCTGCAGCTCGTCAAATGGCGTGACCGCCACCAGGGTCCAGCCCTGCGGCTGCAATTGCTGCCGGAACCAGGCCAGCACGCTGGTGCTGAAGTCGTCGCCGGCAAACACATCGCGCTGCTGCTTGGCATTGGGTGCCGTGATGGACAGGCCAAGCTCATGCACGGCGCTGGCGTCCTGCACCGCCTGCGTGCCGATCTCCGGCCACTCCTTCCACTCCCACTCGCCAGCCGGCAGCAGCATCGCTTGCAAGGTTGCCAGCTCTTCATCGGACAGCGCACGCTTGTCCTGGAACTGGCGTATCTGCGCCACCAGCCGCTCCAAGCGCTCGGCGAGATCTTCGCGCGCATCGTCGTCGAAGTCGGCCACGCCGTCCTCGTTTTCCACCACCACATCGAAGCGCAGCGGCGAACTGGCCGCCACCGGCGTCAGCTTGTAGGTGGTGTAGTCGGTAAAGTCGGTCGAGATCGACAGCACGCCGTCTTCCCACTCGTGCACGGTCTGGTCGTCTTCATCGTAAAAGGTGGTGCAGGCCTGCGCCGGATCGGCCAATCCGATCAAAAAGGCGGCGTGGGCGGCGTAGCTGGTGTCTGGCATCAAGGGCTCCGGTTCGGCTTTGGTGTATCGGACGAAATTATTATTCCATGCAACTATAATTGTGTGGCAAGTTATTTTACCAACAGTCACAGGATGTTCCATGGCGTTTTTTTCACGTGAGTATGAGGTCTTCCTGCTGCTGGCCGCGCCCGCTTCGCCCGGCTTGTGGCAGCAGGAACAATGGACGCCGTTTGCCGACGCCGTCAACAGCATCGTGGCGCAAGCGCGCGGCAAGGGTGCCGTGCGCAGCCATCAGTACAATCCGCAAGGAAAATTGATCCCTTTCGGGCGCATGGGCTGGGACGCCAAAGGACATGCCAAATGGACGCATGCCGCTGCCAACACGGACGCGCGCTTCATGAGCCTGGAAGCGTGGGCGCCCGCCTGGACCACCTGTGAAAAAGATGACCTGGCGCCGGACCTGTTCATCAGCCTGTTCAATGAAGACTATTTGAACCGCGCCGGCAAGCCGCTGCTGTTCGGCCAGCGCCTGCTGTGCGCGGTCGCCGCCGACCTGGGGCAGGAAGCGGCCGCCACCGTGCGCGTGGCGCTGGTGCAACTGGCCGCAAAGCAACAGGCACCCGTGTTTGCCCACGCCAGGCGGCCATGGGGCAAGGCCATGCTGGGCGGCTTTTCCAGCGCCATCCAGGACCTGCTGTTGACTGACCTGTTCAAGCCAGGAAATCCGCATGAACGCGCGCTCGATGCCGACACATTCAAGGGACAATGGACCTTTGCCAAGGCAGCTGATGCGCGGGCCTGAACCCTTCCCTGCACATGCCACTTTTCAAACAAATCATGACGACACCATCAAACCAGCCTGTTACCTTCCCCACGCCCACCCTGCACCTGGTCTGCGGCAAAATCGCTTCGGGGAAATCCACCTTGAGCGCGCAACTGGCGGCGCTGCCGCGTACGGTCAGGGTCAGCGAAGACAGCCTGCTGGCACAGCTGTATCCGGGCCAGATCGCCAGCCTGGCCGACTATGCTGCCCTGTCGGCGCGTTTGCGCACGGCCATTGCGCCACTGTGCCTGCAGATGCTGCAGGCTGGCACGTCGGTGGTGCTCGACTTTCCTGCCAATACGCCGGCCACGCGCAGCTGGATGCTGGCGCTGGCGCAACAGTCAGGCGCGCCGCATGTGCTGCACTTTCTCGACGTCAGCGACGCCGAGTGCAAGGCCAGGTTGCGCCAGCGCAATGCCAGCGGACTACACCCGTTTAACACGAGCGAGGCGCAATTCGACGCCATCACCCGGCACTTCGTGCCGCCCGACGCCAGCGAAGGCTTCCATATCGTGCGGGCAAGCCAGGCTTAAAACGTCCCCGGCAACAAAATCTTTTTGTCCACCTGCTGCAGGTCGCGCAGGCCGCAGAAAGCCATGGTCAGGTCCAGCTCGTTGCGCAGGATATCGAGGTATTTGGTGACGCCCGGGCGGCCCCTGGCGTCCAGGCCGTACAGGAAGGGCCGGCCGATATACACGCCGCGCGCCCAGCGCCACGGCTTTCAGCACGTCCTCGATCGAGCAGATGCTCATGGTCGACAGGGTGAACGGCACGCCGAACTGTTCCGCCGCCTGCGCCGCGAGGATCTCGCCACCGGCATGCTGACCTGCTGGCCGACCATGGTCGAAGCCAGGCTGCGGTTTTCCAGGTTGACGGCGACGCGCTGGCGAAACTTGATCCTGCATTTGACGATGATTGTCTATCTGTCAGGCAAGCTCCGACCAGTAACGATCAGCTAGCTGATTACCAGTTGCGCGCACCGAGGATTTTTTCGCCCAATTCGCTCAGCTGCGCCTGCGGGTAAAGCAGCTTTTCCTGCTCCAGCGGGTCGCCGGGAAAGGCATAGCCCTGTGGCGCACTGCGCTCGCGCCAGCTTTGCACGCGCCAGTCGCGCAAGGCTTGATTGCTTTCCTGGGCTGGCGTAAACGCGATATATTGCGCCAGGCGGACCTGGTCGGTCGAGGTATTGGGGCGGATGCCATGCGCCAGCAGGCTGTTAAAGATCAGCAATTCGCCCTTCTTCATGCGGATGAATTCCATCGGATACGGCACCGTGTCCAGGTCCGGCTGCCACGGATTGCGGTCCTTGGGCGCCTGCTCGCGCCAGGCCAGCAGGTTGTTGAACAGTTCCGGATAGCACTGGAAGCCTCCGCTTTCCGGCGAGGTGTCGGACAGGGCCAGCACGCCTTGCACATTGACCGGCAGAGGATCGAGCGTGGTGTCGGCGTCCCAGTGGATAAAGCCGCCAAACTTGCGCTTGCCATTGTTGGGCGTGTTCAGGTTGGCGCGGTCGATTGTCACCCACAGGTCTTCGCGGTCCCAGATATCGACAAAGGCGTCATATACGCGCTGCGTCTGGCGGTTATCCCACATGGTCTGGTTGTGATAGGCCTCGACCATGCCCGAACCGTTCAGCTCCTTCATTGCATGATCGCGCAATTGCGCATGGTTCCAGGTGGCGGGGTCATGCTGGTCCAGGCCCTGGAACTGCCACAGGAAATCCGCGGTGCGTTGCACTTGCTCCGGGCTGACGGCGTCCTTGACGATCACATAGCCATAGGTTTGCCAGTGCAGAAAGTCCTGCTCGGACAACACGCGCAGCGGCAGCCGCTTCTTGATGTCGCGCAGCTGGGCCTGCTCGATATAGGCTACCGAAGGGTTGCCCGGGCGCTCGTCGCCATATTGGTACCGGTCTTGCATCGCTGTCTCCCGTGATGATTGTTGTGGGACCGATTGTGCGCCCTGGCACAGCGGCCAACTATGCCGGCAACAGCCGATACTGATACTATCGTGATCATCCTGGCTGATAAAACGTCCCGATGACACCTTTATATGAACAAGTAACGATCCCCAGCGGCCAGTCCTGGGGCTTGCTGTGGCGCGAGCTGGAAGCGATTCCTTTCATCTGGCACTATCACCCGCAGTTCGAGCTGACCTTGACGGTGAATGCGCGCGGCCAGCGCTATATCGGCGACCATCTGGGTAACTTTGAACCAGGCGACCTGGTGCTGGTGGGACCGAATTTGCCCCATACCTGGTCGGCCAGCGAGCGCATCGACGAGACGCAGCCGATGCTGGCAGTGGTGGTGTGGTTTTCGCTGGAATGGATAGCGCAACTGGCCAGCGTGCTGCCGGAACTGCACAGTCTGCGGCAACTGGCGCAGCGGGCCGGGCCGGCGCTGCAATTCACAAGCAAGGCAGCTGCGCGCAGCGCCGCCACGCTGTTGCAGTTGCAAGCCCTGCCCCAGGCGCAGCGCTTGCCGCTGCTGCTCAACGTGCTGCTGGACCTGGCCGGCGACGTGCAGGCGCGGCCGCTGGCATCCGGCGCGCGCAAGCTGATCGCGGCCGATGGCCAGCAAAAGCGCATGGCGGCCGTGCTGGACCATATGCACCTGCATTTCAGGGAAGAGATTGCGCTGGAGGACCTGGCACAGCGGGCGGCGCTGTCGCTGGGCGCGTTTCACCGCTTCTTCAAGCGCCACGCGCTATGCACGCCCAGCGCCTATCTGGCGCGGCTGCGCATCGGCCGCGCCTGCCAGCAGCTGATCCAGACGCAGCACGGCATCGCCGCCATCGCGCAGGAAGCCGGCTACCGCAACCTGGCCCATTTCAACCGGCAATTCCGCGCCGACAAGCAGATGACGCCGCGCGCGTTTCGCCAGCAATACCGCTAAAGGATGGGCAACGGACGAAAAGCGGCGCCGGAATAGAAAAAGGGGATCAGATTTTACAATCTGATCCCCGATATTCTGGTGCGGCTGGCAGGAATTGAACCCACGACCCCTTGGTTCGTAGCCAAGTACTCTATCCAGCTGAGCTACAGCCGCAAAACTTACTCTTCACCATACTGCATGAAGTCACAACCTTCAACCAAAACCTGTACAACAGGCTCCGGGTAATACTGGTGCGGCTGGCAGGAATTGAACCCACGACCCCTTGGTTCGTAGCCAAGTACTCTATCCAGCTGAGCTACAGCCGCAAAACTTACTCTTCACC